>CAISIK010000152.1 GCA_903885375.1 uncultured Pseudomonadota bacterium | reverse complement strand
CGGTGGTGGCGGCGGCGGCGGCGGTTACGGCGGTGGCCGTGACGGCGGCGGCGGCGGTCGCTGGTAGTCCGCGCCGGTCCAGGCCCGGCCTCGCGCCGGCCTGAACCCCGCAAGGCACACCCCCCGAAGGCGTTGGTTCTTCCAGCGTCCCGGGGGGTGTCGCCGTTTTGGGCAGCGCCCTCGTGCTCCCCCGCGGCCGGCAGGTATACTGCGGGGGTTGTCGACCGCCCGGATCCGTCCCCCGTCCCGTCCGAAGCGGTCGCGTTCCGCGGCAGCTGGCATGTTGCTCGCCCTCGCGGCCTGCTCCGCGCCGTCTGTCGCCGATAGCGCGCCCGCCGCCGATGCGGCCTGGAGCGGCGTGGACGCCTGGGACCCCCCTGCGCCCGACTGGGGGCCCGCACAGGTGGAGGCGGAGATCTCGGCCGTCCTCGCGCAGGGTTTCCCCACGCCCGTGCCCACGGCCCTCGACTTCGAAGCCTTCATCGCCCGCGTGGCGGCCGAGGGCGCGCCGGGCGGCACCGGCGCGCGGATCGAGGCGGAGTCGATCGTGGCCGAGTACGACGGCGAGGGGAGCCTGCAGGACGGCACCACCTACGAAGGCGGCTGGATCTACACCAAGGCCACCACGCCCGACCCGCAGGGCAACCTTCCGGTGGAGCTCCGCTTCCTCGCGTCGTTCACGCTGGTCGACCCCGACGGGCTCCCCTACATCCGCGGCGGCGAAACGCGCGCGCACATCGTGCACACCCCCGACGGCTCGGGCGAGTATTTCTACAAGCTCGGGGGGCGTTGGTCCTACCCGGCGGCCGATTCGTGGGTGGGGCTCGACCAGAGCGCCGCCATGGAGATGAAGGGCACCCGCACGGCCGCTGGCGATGCCCTCCTCCTGCAGGGGGGCATCGACGGCACGCTCGAGGTGTACGTTCGTGACCTCACGTTCGATCCGGCGGTCTGCGGCGGCCTGCCGGTGGGCGAGCTGCTGGTGCGCGACCCCACCTGGTACTGGCACACGATCACCCTGACCGACGACTGCTCCGGCTGCGGGCAAGCCGAGTGGGCGGGCGCCGCGGAAGGGGAGGTGTGTGTGGGGGACATCCTCGTGGGGGCCGCGAAGCACGCGGTCGACGACCTCTGGGACATGCGGTGAGGGCGCCCCGGACGGCATGGCTCACGCTGCTGCTGGCCGGCTGTCCGGCGGCGGAGCCCGAGCCCCTCGCGCCGGTCGAGCTGGTGGAGCTGCCCGTGCCCCGCCTGCTGCGGCGGCTGAGCCTCGACCTGCGTGGAGTGCTGCCCACACCCGAGGAGGTGGCCCGCGTGGGGGAGGACCCCGATGCGCTCGAGGCCGAGATGGCCGCGTTCCTCGCCGACCCCCGCTTCGAGCAGCGCCTCGTCTTCCTCTTCAACGAGCAGCTCCTCACCCGCCTCGATGAGTTCGGCGTCCCGGGCACCGACTACGACCTCGACGACGAGTAGGCCTTCACCCGCGCCGTCGGCGACGAACCCCTGCGCCTGCTCGCATGGGTGGCCACGCACGACCGCCCCTGGACGGAATCCGTCACCGCCGACTACACCGTGGCCAACGACACGCTCGTGCAGGTCTTCCACGTCACGCCCATCGAAGGCGAGCCCACCGACGCCGCGGGGTGGGTGCGCTCCCGCTACACCGATGGCCGCCCGCCCGGCGGGATCGTGATGACCAGCGGTTTCTGGTGGCGCTACGACACCACCGTGGGCAACCGCAACCGCTCCCGGGCCGCGGCGCTCTCCCGCCTCCTGCTCTGCCAGGACATGCTCGACCGCCCCGTGGTGTTCGGCGACATCGACCTCACCGACGAGGACAGCACCGAGCTCGCCGTGCTCACCGAGGACACCTGCGTGAGCTGCCACAGCGCGCTCGACCCCATCGCCGCCAGCCTCTTCGGCTTCTGGTGGTACGACAACAAGGACGACACCGAGGTGAGCACCTACCACCCCGAGCGCGAGCAGCTCGGCGCGGAGTACCTCTCGGTGGAGCCCGCCTGGTTCGGGCTGCCGCTCGATGGTCCGGTGGAGCTGGGGTGGCGGATTTCGGAGGACGACCGCTTCGTGCGCTGCGCGGTGCAGGGCGCGGCGCAGGCGTTCTTGCGGCGGGACGTGGAGACGGAGGAGCGCGCGCTCGTGGACGGGCTGCAGGAGAGCTTCCTGGCGGCCGACCTGCGGTACACCGGGCTCGTACGCGCGGTGGTGTCCTCCGAGGAGTACCGCGCCGGCGGCCTCACCGAAGCCGCAACCGAGGCCACCGCCGATCGCGTCCGCACGCGCCGCCTCCTCTCTGTCGATCAGCTCGCCTCCACCGTGGAGGACCTCACCGGCTTCCGCTGGACGTGGGAGCGCTACGATCAGCTCGACAACGCGCTCGTCGGCTACAGCGTGCTCGGCGGCGGGGTGGATGGCGAGTACGTCCTGCGTCCCGCGCCGGTGCAGACCGTGTCCTCCGCGGCCGTCGTCATGCGGGTCGCGCAGGCGGCCGCGAGCACCGTGGTGGCGCACGATCTCGCCGCCGCCGAGGGCGAGCGGCGGCTCCTCCCCGCCGGCGACCTCCTCGTACCCGGCGAGGGCACCGACGCCGCCCTCTCCGCCCTCCACGCCCGCATCCTCGGCGCCCCGCCCGGCGATGACGATCTCCAGGCCGAGCGCGCGCTCTGGCAAGCAGTGTTCGACGCCGAAGGGGCCGAATCCGCGTGGTCGAGCCTCGTCGCCGTGCTCCTCCAGGACCCCGACTTCCTCACCTACTGAGCCTCCATGCGCCTCTCCCGCCGTGCCCTCCTCGGGCTCTCCGCCGCCGGCCTCGCGCTCCCGCGCCGGCTCTTCGCTGCGTCGGAGGGGAGCACCCGCAAATTCCTGTTCGTCTTCTGCCCCGGGGGTTGGGACCCCACCTACGTCTTCGCGCCGCTCTGGGGAGTGTCCGGGGTGGACATGCCGCCCGACGACAGCGTGGCGGCCACGATCGGGGGCTTCTCGCTGGTGGACAGCGGGGGGCGCCCGTCCGTCCGGCGTTGTTTCGAGCGGTGGGGCTCCCGCGCCGCGCTCGTGCAGGGCATCTCGGTGCCGAGCGTGGCGCACGAGGTGTGCCGGCGCATCGTGATGACGGGCTCGCGGCAGGCGGAGCGGGATGGGTGGGATGTGCTCATCGCCTCGGCGGCGGGCGCTTCCCTGCCGATGCCGCTCGTGCACCTCTCGGGGCCGATGTTCGCGCTCGACCACGCCGACGCCGTGGTGCGGATGGGGGAGCGGGGCCAGCTCGCGTCGCTCCTGCAGGGGGTCGCGCTCGGGCAGTCGGACATGCCCGTCACGGTGCCGAGCGCCGAGGTGCAGGCGCTCCAGCGGGCGTACGTCGCGTCCCGCGCCGCGGAGGCGGCGTCCGCGGCGGGCGCCGGTTGGGCCGCGCGCCAGGCGTCCGCGCAGGCTCTCGCGGGCGAGCGGCTGGAATCGATGCTGCTCGAAGCCGACAAGCTCACGCTCACCGGCGAGGACAGCCTCGCCGAGCAGGGCGCCGTCATCGCCGAGCTCTTCGAGCAGGGCCTCGCCCGCTGCGCGATGATCGCCTACGAAGGACCGAACGGCCAGGCGTGGGACACCCACACCGAGAACTACAAGCAGGGGCCCAACTTCGAGGGCCTGTTCGAGGGGTTGGACGACATCCTCACCGACCTGTCCGCGCGCACCGGCAGCGCCGGGTCGCTGCTCGACGACACCACCGTCGTCCTGCTCTCCGAAATGGGGCGTGATCCCCGCCTCAACAAGAACAACGGCAAGGAGCACTGGCCGTGGACGTCGGCGCTCCTCCTCGGGGCCGGCATCCGCGGCGGCGTCACGGTTGGCGGGTGGACGGACGGCGTCTCCGGCGAGACCGTCGACCCGTCCACCGGCGAGCCCACCGACTCGGGCATCACCGTGACCACCGAGGTCCTCGGGGCCACGCTGCTCGCGCTCGCCGACGTCGATCCGGGCGAGTTCATCGACGCCCCCACGCCGCTCACCGCGGTGCTCGCCTGAGCCGCGCCGGGCTGGTCGGGGTGGTCGTGCTCCTCGCGCTCGCGGCCTGCGCGCCCGAAGGCGGCGACAGCGGCGCTACGTGCAACGCTGCGGACACCTACTCCTGGGAGAATTGGGGCGAGGGCTTCTTCGTGACCTACTGCAACGCCTGCCACGCCGCTTCTTCGCCCAACCGCTTCGGCGCGCCGGTAGCGGCGCGGTTCGACACGCTCGACGAGGTGCGCGACCAGCGCGACCTCATCGAGGCGCTCGTCATCGAGGCGCAGACGATGCCCGTCGGGGGAGGGGTACGCCCCGAGGACCTCGATGGCCTCGAGGTCTTCCTCGCGTGCGGCCTGTAGGGGGAGGGGCGAGGGGCGCCGCGCCGTTGACATGGCGCCGAAACCCCGGGGACGCCGCGATGACGTGCCCGCGCAAGTGCCGGGTACCGTGAGCGGGTTCCCCGGTGCCCCATGTTCGATACCGTCGCCGCTCCTCGCCGCGAGGACCGCGCCCGTCGCGCGGGCTCGCTCCTGCTCAGCGCCCTCCTCCTCGGGAGCCTGCTGGGCCTCGCGCTCACCTGGGTGCCGCCTGCCGCGCTCCCCGAGGCCGTGCTGCCCCCGATGCCCGTGCTCGTGGAGCTTCGCGCGCCCGAGCTGCCCGGTCCGCCGGCCCCGCCCTCCGGGGGCGGCGGCGGCCGGCGGGGCGGTGCCCCGGCGCCGGCCGGTCCCAGGATCTCCGGGTCTGGGCCGAACCGCCGGAAGCTGAAGTCGTCGCGCTCGATCCGCCGGACCCCGTCGCCCATCCTTTCGGCAAAGGCCTCGGAGACGGCGCTCCACCACCCCTTCAGGTTCACTTCACTTCGGTTGCCGGGCAGGGTTCCGCAGAGGATCAGGCGAT
>CAISIK010000151.1 GCA_903885375.1 uncultured Pseudomonadota bacterium | reverse complement strand
CTCCGGGGTCGCGTTGCGCATCGCGTTCCCCAGTTCGCGCATCTCCTTCATCAAGGCCTGGTTCTCGGGCTTCATCATGCCCGACATGACCGCCCGCTGGAGCTTGTTCTGGTCGCCGCCGGCGATCTCCTCGGCCATCTTCTTGGTCTCCTCCATGAAGACCTTGGCCTTGGCGCGGGCCTCCTGACGGGCCGTCTCTTCATCGACCTTGACGACGGCCTTGGGCGCCTCGGCGACCGGCTTGGGCGCCTTGACCTTGGCGATCGGGGCGGGCGGCGGCTCGACCGGGGCGACGGCCGCGGGCTTCGCGACGGGCGCGGGCTTCGGAGCGGGAGCGGCGGGCGGCGGGGCCGGGCGCGCCGGCGGTTGCCAGGCGATCGGGTCGTTCGCGATGGGGTCGGTCACAAAACCGAACGCGGCCTTGAGGCGCTCACGGATCTTGAAGGGGGTCATGTCAGCGCACGCACGAGTCGTTCAGGGCGTTGGGCGTGCCGAGCTGGGCGTCGGTGCCGAAGGTGGTGGTGCCGGCGCACCACGCGGAGGCATCGCTGCTGCTGCCCACATCCTGCCGGCGCGCATCGCGCTGTACGCTCACGCCCTTCACCATGCCCCAGTCCGTTTCGTCGTAGGCCACGCTGTCGTAGGTGTCGGCGCCCTTGGTGAGCACGATCTCGTCGCCGTCGTTGCCCAGCTGGAAGTCGGCGGCGGCCCAGACCCACGCCACCTCCACGCCGCCGTTCGCGGCCAGCGCGTCGTTGTTGCCCAGCACCACGAAGCCGCCGGCCGGGAGGAGCACGTGCGTTTCGATCGTGACCGCCTGGGGGAGGGTGGGGTCGAGGTCGCCGAGGGTGAGGCCGATGAGGTCGAGATCGTGGTCGGTGAGGTTGACGAGCTCGATCCACTCGCCCGTTTCATCGGCCACGGGGTGGGAGTTGGCCATGAACTCGTTCACGAGCACGTCGCCCACGGCGAACTCGGCGTTGCCGTTGCCCGAGCCGGTGTCGGTGTCGGTGCCGGTGTCGGTGTCGGTGCCGGTGCCGGTGTCGGTGCCGGTGCCGGTGCCGGTGTCCGAGTCGGTGTCGGTGTCCGAGTCGGTATCGGTGTCGGCGGCGGTGTCGCCCGAGCCGGTGTCGGCCGTGTCCTCGCCCTTCGGATCACCGTGTTGGACGGGGGTGAAGCAGGCGAGCAGGCTGATCAGGGAGTAGGTGAGCATCGGTTCACGCGGGGGGCGGCGGCGCTAACGGGTACGCCCCCGGCCGACAAGCGGCTTAGACCGCGGGATGCCGGTGAGCGCGCTCCACGCGGGGATGGCCCGCGAACCGCAGGACGTAGGTGACCATGTCCTTGCCGTAGAAACGGAAGCGATGGTGGTCCTCGAACCCCCAGCTCTGGAGCTGCCGGTTGGCGCCCTCGTTGTCGACCTCGGTGGTGATCTTCACCGCCTCGTGCCCGCGGCCGTACAGCTCGTCGAACAGCACCTTGTTGATGTGGCCCGACACGCGCTTGCCGCGGAGGTGGGGCTCGAAGGAGCAGAAGAGGCTCTCGCCCGGCACCTCGTCGGCCCCCGACACGCCGAAGTAGCGCCGGGTTTCGAGCAGCTTGCCGATCACCTGCGGGCGGCGGAGCGCGCCGAGCGCCGCGGTGGGCCCGAGGAACATGAACCGGCGACGGGCGATGTCGCGGTACATGGCGGAGGTGTCGAGCGAGCCGCCGATGAAGCCCTTGACGTCGCCGTCCTCGACGTACACAAAACCGATGAACCAGGGGCTGTCGACCAGGGCCTGGTAGAGCTGCTGGAGGAAGGGGAGACCGAGCTGGCCCCACAGGCTGTTGCCCATTGCGGCCTGGTGGAGCTCGGCCACGCGCGTGGCATCGCGGAACTGCATGGGGCGGATGGCCCGGAGGACCTCGGGGTCCACCGGAAAGGGGCGCAGGTCGTTCACGACTTCTTCTGCTCGGCGCGCAGGGTGTCGAGGAAGGCGGTCTGGCTGATGGCCCGGTGCTGGGCGGCGAGGAAGTTGCCGAGGGCATCCTCGATCTGCGTGCCGTAGCTCTCGTTGAGGAGCCGGCGGGCCAGCGAGAAGGCCACCGTGTGCATCGGGCCGAAGCTCGCGATGGTGGCGGCGAGCGCGGCATCGAGGTCGTCGGTGACCATGTCCACGAGACCCAGACGCCGGGCCTCGTCCGCGCCGATCACGGCGCCGGTCATCACGATGCGCTTGGCGTGGCCGAGGCCCACGTACTTGGCGAGCCGGAAGGTGGCCATGCCGGGCAGAAAGCCGAGCGGCACCTCGTTGAGCTGGAAGCTGGCGCCGGGCACGCAGATGCGCTGGTCGCACACCAGCGTGAGCTGGAAGCCCCCGCCCACCGCCGGCCCATCCACGAGCGCCACGGTGACCTTGTCGAGGTTCTCGAAGCGGCTGACCAGCTTCTCCCACTTGTTGAAGCCGTGGATGTCCATCCCTGCCTTCGGGTCGAAGTCGAGGAAGTCGATGCCGAGGGAGTGACCGCGGAGGACCACCACCTTGGCGGTGGAGACATCCTCGAGGTGGTCGCACACGCGCTCCAGCTCGCGAATCTGCTTCACGTTGATGCGGGGCCGCCCGAGGCGGATGGTGGCGATGTCGCCCTGCTCGTCGAACTTCAGGGTTTCGTACATGTTTCCTACCAGCGAACGAGCGCGGTCTCGATGGTCGAGCCGGGCCCCATGGTCATGAGCACGCCGTAGTCACCGCGGCGAACGCGGCCCTCGGCGAGCAGGCGAGAGAGGGAGAAGAGGAAGGAGCCGGAGCTCAGGTTGCCGTAGTCGCGGAGGACCGAGTGGGTGTGGCGCACATCGTGGTCCGTGAGGCCCACGTTGTACTTGATGGCATCGACCACCTTCTTGCCGCCGGAGTGCACGATCCAGTGGGAGATGTGGCGCCGCCGCAGGCCGAAGCGCGCGAGCAGGCGCCCGATCGGCTTCTCGGCGTTGGCGCCCACCACGTAGGGAATGTCGCGGTCGAGGAAGAAGCTGTACTTGCCCTCGGCTTCATCCCAGTCGAAGCGCATGGCATCGATGGCCTCGGTGATGATGTGGCTGTCGAAGCCGAGGATCTTCGGCGCGAAGCTGCGCTCGTCGCGCTCCGAGGCCCGCACCAGCACCGCCGCCACACCATCGCCGAACAGCGAGTTCACGATGGCGGTGCGCATGGAGCCATCGAACACGTAGGCGGCCGAGCAGATCTCGATGCACACCATGAGCGCGTTCTTGCCGGGGTTGGCCATGGCCCAGGAGGCCACGGGGTTCAGCCCGTTCAGGCCGGCGTTGCAGCCCATGCCCACGATGTCCACCCGGGAGCAGTCTTCCCGGAAGCCGAGCTCCTTCATCAGGATGGCGGTGAGCCCGGGGGTGAGCCAGCCGGTCGAGGTGATGCAGCAAAGGTAGTCGATGTCGGCCGGCCTGAGCCCCACCTGGTCGAGGCAGGCGGCCACGGCCTTGGGCGCCACCTCGAGGGCCCCGCGACGGTGCTTCCGCAGGAGGTCGGCCTGCGACTCGGGCTCGGGACCCCCTTCGGGCCGGCCCGGCGGCAGGTAGAGGTGCCGGCTGAGGATGTGCGAGCTCGAAAACAGGGAGACGATCTTCGGATCATCAACCTTGAACCTGGCCAGCAGGTCGGCCTGGCTGTACCGGTCCGGCGGGTTGGCCGTGCCGACGGCGAGGATGCGGGGGCGCAGATCGAGCATACAGGTCGACTGTATCGCAGGGGGCGACGAGCGGGTGCCGTGAAAGCGCAGCCGGGGATACGCTTCCGCGGTGGTTCCCACTTTCTCCATTCGTGGCTACGCGTGCTTCGCTCACTTGGAGATCGCCCAGCTGCGTCGAGTGAACCTGGTGACTGGCCGGAACGGCACCGGGAAGACAACGCTGCTTGACGCGCTCCGGCTGTACGCGGATGCGGGTGCGTGGGAGTCGCTGATCGAGGTGATGGCTGAGCGCGGACAGCTTCGGCCCGGGCGGGATCCGTGGCTGGCCGCGCAGGCCTTTCTCACCGACGTCACCGGGAAGCAGTACTTCGGTTCGGCCCGCCTGTCGGCGGGTGATGCCGACCGGGAGATGTCGCTGGGCCTCAGTCGGGATGACGGTGAGTCGACGACCGAAGCGCCCCGGGAACCGGGGACATTCAGTCATGCGTACTTTTCCCGCGCCTTTGCAGGCACCCACCTGCTGATGGAAACCCAGCGGGTGTGGAACCTGAATGGGGGCGGGGGCTGGTCGGGCGGCGCCCGGCCGCCGGCGGTGGTCAACCGCCGGGTGGTGCCGCTTCAGGGGTTGGGCGTCGATCGGCTCTATGAGCTGTGGGGGGAGGTGGAGTTCACGGCGGCGGAGTCGGAGGTGGTCCGGGCGCTGCGGATCCTCATGCCGGCGATCGAGAAAGTCAGCTTCCGTCAGAACGAGAATCGCAACGGCTTCTGGGTGGCGGTGAAGCTGGCCGGCCGCGACGGCGCCGTGCCGATGGCGGCGCTCGGCGACGGCGTGCAACGGACCTTCGGCCTGCTTCTGGCCCTGCACGGCGCGAGGGGTGGGCTCTTGCTGGTGGACGAGATCGACACCGGGCTCCACTTTCGGGCGCTGGAGCCAATGTGGGCCCTGTTGATCGACGAGGCACAGCGGGTGGGCGCGCAGATCGTGGCCACCACTCACAGCGAAGACGCCGTTCGGAGCCTGGCCCTGGCCGCCGTGGATCGACACGCGGGCGAGGTGGCGGTGATCCGCCTCGAGCACCGTGGGGAGGAGCGGCGCGCGATCACGTTTGATGACGCGACCAGCTTCGCGATGATAGCCGCTCAGGGGCTGGAGGTTCGCTGATGGTGCGCCTGTGCCTGTTTGAGGCCGGGGATGACCTCCACCTCGTCATGCATCTCGCCGCGAGGCTGTCCATCCCAGGCCGTCCCGACGCCAGGGGTTCTGGGGTGAAGTCGCTCGAGGGAAACGACGAGGCGAAGCTGACCGCCGCGTTCAAGCAGGAGTGGGACCAGCTGGTGCTCGTGCTCGATGCCGACGGCCCCCCGGAGGGTGGCGCCCAGAAGACCTATTGGCGCGTGCAGCGAGCGATGGCCGCCTGCCGGGTGGTGTTGCCCGAGCGGTTGCCGCCCGAAGGACTGGCGCACGTGTGCCCAGACGGCCGTCGGGTGTCGGTGTGGATATTCCCCGACAACGAGCGAGAGGGTGCGATGGAGGAGTTTGCGCTCTCGGGCCTCGTTCCCGCTGACGATTCGCTCCTCGCCCACGCCGCGTCGCAGGTGGGGATGCTGTTGGCGAACCGCGCGAGCCACACGGAGCCAGCGGCGCGCTTTGAGCCGAGCCGCGCGGCGAAGGCCACCCTTCGGACGTGGCTTTCCTGGCAGAAGCGCCCCGGCGTTCCGCCCGGAAGTGCTGTTGTCGAGGGCGCTTTTGAGGTGGACGGACATCGAGTTGCCCGCTTCGCAGACTGGCTGCGCGCCGCCTTCGCGCCCTAACGGAGCGCCGCCCTCCGAGCCGGCGGGAGCCGGCGGCGGGCCGGCAGCCCCCGAGGTGCGCGTGAACCCCTATTCTTCGCCCTCTGGCGTTGACGACTCCCCCAGCTGGGCGAGGAACTCGGGCGGGAGGGTGGTGGCCTTGCGGGCCACGAGGTCGAGCATCACGAAGGTGAGTTCGCCATCGCACACCACCTCGCCGTCGGAGGTTCGGGTGAGCACCTGGCGGAGGCGCCCGATGCCGCGGCGCGCGGAGATCGGCTCGACGGTGACGAGCAGCTCGTCGTCGTACACACACTCGCGGCGGTAGCGCACATCCGCGCGGAGAATGGCAGGACCGCGTCCGTTCTGGACCATGATCGGAATGGGGGTGCCGCTGTGCGCGGCCCAGGCGAAGCGGGCCCACTCCATGTACTCGAGGTATCGGGCGTGGTTGCAGTGGCCGAACATGTCGATGTGTGAGCTCGGCACCCGCACGAGCAGGCCGGGGAAGTCGGTGGGCATCTTCGCCCGTATCCTCTTCAATTCTGACTGGAGAGGCGGAAAAAATAGCCGTGACGCACACTTGGACGAGATCGCGCGGCGTGGTAGGGGCGCGCCCTTCTCTGCCGAGGTGAACATGTCCCTACCCGACGTTTCCACCTGCCCCGAAACCGTGGTGGCTGCGCTCAAGCGCCTCGCCACGGTGGAGGAGTACGGCCACACCTTCTACGACAACGCCGGGAAGCCCACCTTCACGTCGTTCGCCACGCTGAACCGCACGGTCGAGGCGCGCGCGCGCCGACTCATGGGCCTCGGGCTGAAGCGCGGCGAGCGCGTGGGCATGGTGCTCGCCCAGCCGATGGACTTCGTGGTCAGCTTCTTCGCGTGCCTCTACGCGGGGCTCGTGCCGGTGCCGATGTACCCGCCGCTCTCCTTCGGCAAGCTCGATGCCTGGGCCGATGGCGCGCTCGGCATCCTCCAGAACTCCGAAGCCAGCCTGCTCCTCACCGATGCCCAGCTTCAGTCGGTGCTCTGGCAGGTGGTGCCCAAGGCGAAGACGCTGAAGGACCTGCTGACCGTCGAAAAGCTCGACCAGAAAGCGCCCGCCACCGGCGCGCTCCCCGTGGTGGCAGCCGACGACCTCTGCTTCCTCCAGTACACCTCGGGCAGCACCTCGGCGCCGAAGGGCGTCATGGTGACCCACGGCAACCTCGCGGCGAACGCCTGGGTGGTGGCCACCGAGGGCATGGCGCTGGTGCCGTGGACCGACAAGTGTGTCTGCTGGCTGCCGCTGTACCACGACATGGGCCTCATCGGCTTTGTGGTCACCCCGATGTTCGTCGGGGCGCAGGCCTGCTTCATCCCCACCCTCTTGTTCGTGAAGCGGCCGAACATCTGGATGAAGGTGATGAGCGAGCAGAAGGCCAACCACTCCTTCGGCCCGAACTTCGCCTACGCCCTCGCCGCCCGGAAGGCCACCGACGACGACCTCGCCCAGTGGGACCTCTCGAACGTGCGCGTGCTCGGCTGCGGTGCGGAGCCCATCCACGCCGACACCATGGCCCGCTTCGAGACCACGATGGGCAGGGCCGGCTTGAAGGTGGGGAGCATCATGCCCGCCTACGGCATGGCCGAGGCCACCCTCGCGATGACCTTCCACGAGCGCAACGCGCCGCTCAAGGTGCACACGCTCGACGGCGAGATCTTCCGCGCCGAGGGCCGCGTGGTGCCGCCGAAGGACGACGAGGTCGTGCTCGGCTTCGTGTGCTGCGGCAAGACCTTCTCGGGCCACGGCGTGGGCGTGTGCGATGCCGATGGCAACCTGCTCGGCGAGGATGTGGAAGGCGAGCTGCTCTTCCGCGGCCCCTCGGTGACCCGCGGCTACTGGCGCAACCCCGAGGCCACGGAAGAGTGCTTCCGGGCCGATGGCTGGCTCCGCACCGGCGATCTCGGCTTCATCCACGAGGGCGACGTTTACATCACGGGCCGCTGCAAGGACCTCATCATCCTCAACGGCCGCAACCACCATCCCACCACCATCGAGTGGGCAGTGTCCGACGTGGATGGCGTGCGGAAGGGCAACGTGGTGGCCTTCTCGGTGCCCGGCGAGGAGAGCGAAGTGCTCGTGGTGGTCTGCGAAACCCGGCCCAATCCCCCCGAGGGCACCGCCGCGCTCGTGGCCGCCGCCATCTCCGAACAGCTCTCGCTGAAGGTGCACGAGGTCGTGCTCCTCGGCGCGGGGCAGCTCCCCAAGACGAGCAGCGGCAAGTTGCAGCGCCGGAAGACCCGCGAACAGTACCTCTCCGGCGAGCTCGGCACGCAGGGAGATCGCACGCTCGGCAGCTCCGGTCCGAAGCTCACGGTGGCGCGCCATATGGCTCGCTCGCTATGGGGGCGCGCCGCGCACACCGCCGGCAAGCTCTTTTCCCGTCCCAACGACACCTGAGGAACGAAATGAACAGCCTGGAACTCATCAAAGCCGCCATCGTGGCGGTCGACCCTTCGAAGTCCTCGAAGCTGGCGGCGGTGGCCCCCGAGATGGAGATCCGCGAGCTCGGCATGGACTCCGTGGCCACCATGGAGATGGTCGGGTACCTCGAGGAGAAGCTCGACACCCAGTTCTCCGATGAGGTGATGATCCGCATCCAGACCTTCGGCGACCTCATCTCGCTGGTCGACAAGTCCCGGAACGGGTGATTCGAGTGGCGCGCGGGGGCGAAATCGCGATCGTGGGGATGGCCTGCCGCTTCCCCGGCGCGGAGAACGTGAACCGGTACTGGAAGCTCATCCTCGAGGGCCGGCACAAATTCGCGCCGCCGCCCGCCGACCGATGGGACCACTCGGCGTTCTTCAGCACATCGCTCCGGTCGGTAGACCGGTACTACAGCCCCAACGGCGCCTTCCTCGACGATGTGCGCTCGTTCGCTGCCATGGAGTTCGGCATCCCCCCCCGCCGGGTGGAGGTCATGGACCCCCAGCAGCGCCTGTCGCTCGAAGCCGCCTGGCACGCGCTGGAGGATGCCGGCTACGCCGCCAGCATCGACGGCGTGGAGGGCGGTCGCCCGATCGAACGCCGCCGCATCGGCACCTTCGTGGGGCTCTCCGTGATGGAGTTCCGCACGCTCCTCAGCACGCGGTCCACCGCGCAGATGATGGCCGCCGGCCAGTTCGGCGCCGCCGCGAGTGAGGAGGAGGCCACCGCCCTCGGTCGCATGATCAACCGGCTCGTGCCCAGCCGCGCCTTCACCGGCCCCGGCGTGCTCGGCAGCATGAGCGCCGCCGTGGTGGCGCAGGAGCTCGATCTGGGCGGCCCGGCCTACACGATGGATGCCGCCTGCGCGAGCGCGCTCGTGGCCGTGCACGATGCGGTGAGCCACCTCCGCGCCGGCTCCATCGATGGCGCCCTCGCCGGCGGCGTGTACCTCAACCTCACCCCCGAACACCTCATCGGCTTCTCGCGCATCGGCGCCATCAGCGCCGGCGGCATCTGCCGCCCGTTCGATGCGCGGGCCGACGGCTTTGTGCAGGGCGAGGGCGTGGGCATGGTCATGCTCAAGCGCCTCGAGGATGCCCAGCGTGATGGCGACCGCATCTACGCCATCCTGCGCGGCTCGGCCTGCAACAACGACGGCAAGGGGGATGGCCCCATGTCGCCGCGCGGCGATGGGCAGGAGGCGGTCATCGCCACCGCCTGGGAGGACGCCGGCATCGGCCCTCGCGATGTGGGCTACGTCGAAACGCACGGCACCGGCACCACGGTGGGTGATCGTACCGAGCTGGGCGCGCTCCGCGCGCAGCTGACCGGCCGCCAGGGCCCGGTGTGGATCGGCTCGGCCAAGGCCAACGTGGGGCACACCATGTCGGCCGCCGGCATCGCCGGCCTGATGAAGGCCGCGCTCGCGGTGCACCACAAGACCATCCCGCCGCTCGCCAACTGGGAGTCGCCGCACGCCGACATCGCCTCCGCCCCCGAGTTCTTCGCGGTGCCCACGGCCGCGATGCCCTGGGAGTCGGCGGGCCCGCGCGTGGCCACCGTTTCGTCGTTCGGCTTCGGCGGCACCAACGCGCACGTGGTGCTCCAGGAGGCCGACAACGCCCCCACCCAGCGGCTCTTCCGCGCGGCGGTGCCCGAGTCGCCGCACGTCGGCAGCGCCCAGCTCGTCGTCATCTCCGCCGATGATGGCGCGCTCCTCGGCGCCTACGCCAACGAGCTCGCCCAGTCCCTCACCGACCACGAGCCGCTCTCCGCGGTGGCCCACACGCTGAACGTGGGCCGCAAGCGCCGCGCCGTGCGCGCCGCCGTGGTGGCCACCTCGGTGGCCGACCTCCGCAAGCACATGCAGCGCGTGGCCGAGGCCCTCGCGGCCGACCCCACCACCACCGGCGCGCTCGGCCGCGACGTGGTGATCGGCAACGCCGCCCAGCCCGTGCCCGTGGCCTTCCTCTGCCCCGGCCAGGGCATGCAGAAGGTGGGCCTCCTCCGCGAGTGGCTCACGCTGCCCGAGTTTGCCAGCACGCTCGCCGCCATGGAGGCGGCGGTGCTCGACATCACCGCCCGCCCGCTCCGCGAGTACATCTACGCCGCGGATGCCGACGAGGCCGCGCTCACCGACACACAGATCGCCCAGCCGGCGATGTTCGCCATCGGCAGCGCCGTGGCCGCGGTGCTCGCGCGCTTCGGCGTGAAACCGAGCGTCGTGCTCGGGCACTCGCTCGGCGAGTTCACCGCCAGCTCCCTGGCCGGCGCGGTCGACCCGGCGGAGGCCATCCGTTTTGTGGCCCGGCGGGGCAAGGCCATGTCGGCGCTCACGGGCGATCACGGCGCGATGGCCGCGTGCATGTGCAGCGTGGAGGACATCACCCCGCACCTCGAAGCGCAGGTGATCGTCGCCAACCGCAACCACCCCCGCCAGAACGTGATCTCCGGGCCCACCGAGGCCGTGGAGCGCTGCGTGCAGCGGATCGTGGATGCCGGCCACAAGGCGCGGCGCATCCCCGTTTCGCACGCCTTCCACTCGCCCGTGCTCGAGTCCGTGCAGGCCGACGTGGAGGCGGGTCTCACCGAGACCATCTTCGGCGCGCCCACGCTCACGATGGCGAGCTGCATCGCGGCCGAGGTGCCCACCACCGCCGAGGCGGTGCGCGCCATCTACCGCACGCACGCCGTAGCGCCCGTGGAGTACATCCGCGGCCTCGAACAGTGCCGCGCGGCCGGCGCCCGCATCTACATCCAGCTCGCCCCGGGCGCCACGCTCTGCGCGTTCGCGCGCGGCGTGCTCGATGAAGGCGAGAGCATCGTCTCCGTGGCCGCCGAGGATGGGGATGGCGGCATCGGGCTCCTCCGGGTGCTCGCGCTCTGCGCGGCCAACGGTCACCGCGTCGACCTCACCGGCTTCGGCCTCGGCATCGCGATGGTGCCGCCCACGCCGCTCGCCACCCAGGTGTACTGGCCGGTGGTGCAGGAGGCCCAGCGCGGCGGGAACATCACGGCCGGCAAGGGGGAGTCGGCGCCGACGGCGGCCGAAGCTGCCCCGACCGCGGCCCCCGCCTCCACCGAGGAGGATGTGCAGGCGCGCGTGCTCCGCATCGTGAGCAAGGTGAGCGCCTTCCCCTACGAGTCCCTGCGCGCCGAGCAGAAGCTGCTCGACGACCTCGGCTTCGACTCGCTCATGGCCAACGAGCTGAGCACGCGCCTGTCGGAGGCCTTCCCGGGCTTCGCCGGCATCCCGCGCGCGCTCTTCGCCTCCTCGCCCTCGCTCTCCGACCTCGTGCGGCAGGTGGAGGGCGGCGGCGGCGAGAACGTGCCGCTCACCGCGCCCGACCGCGCGGTGCAGGCGTGGCGTCCGGTGCTGGTGCCGGCGCCGCTCTCGCGCCATCGTTACGCCGGAGCGGTGCGCGTGCTCGAGCACCCCTCGCTCGCGGAGCTGCGCGCGCTCCCGAAGGGCGATCTCATCGTGATCTCCGAGGTGCTCGGGTCCGACGCGGATCGCGGCGGGGTCACCGGATTTGTGAAGGCGCTGGCGCGCGAGTGGGCCGAGTTCAAGGTGTGCGTGGTGCAGGGCACTCGCGCCGAGGCGGAGGCCGAAGCCGGCGCCGCCGAGCGCGACGTGGAGGTGGTCTACCAGGGCGGGCAGCGCTTCGTGGTGGGCTTGGAGCCCACCACGGTGCAGGCCCCCGATCTGCACGGAAAGACCGTGCTCGTGACGGGCGGCACCGGCTGGCTCGGCGGGGTGATCGCCCGCCGCCTCGTGGCCGCCGGCGCGAACGTGATCGTGTCGGGCAGCCGCGACAACGCCGACATCCTCGCCGAGCTGGGCCCCAACGCCCGCTTCGTGCGCGCCGACCTCACGGGTGATCTCGCCGAGCTCGCGGGCCTCGCCGTGGATGGTGTGGTGCACGCCGCCGGCGTGCTCGCCGACGGCGCGATGGGCACCGCGGATGGCAGCCGGGCCTGGGCCGTGAAGGTGCAGGCGCTCCGCGCGCTCCGACGCCTCTTCCCGGGCGCCTGGATCACCACCATCGGCAGCTACGCCGCCCGCTTCGGCAACGCCTGGCAGACCGAGTACGCCGCCGCCAACGAGGCCATGGCCGCGCTCGGCCGCGAGCTCGGCGCCGGCACGCAGGTGTGGGGCCCCTGGGCCGACAGCGAGATGGTGGCCACCATCCCGGCGCCCGTGAAGCGGGCCATGCGGGAAGACGGCGTGTGGTTCACCGACACCGAGCAGGGCGGGCGCGCGCTCCTCGCCGGCCTCGGCGCGCCGGGCGAGGTGGTCTACGGGCTCGACCTGCCGCGGGTGCGTCGCGCGCTGGAGGTGGTGCGTACGCTCACCCCCGACCAGAACTGGCTCCGCGACCACGCCCTCTTCGGCCGCCCCACGGTGCCGATGGCGATGATCCTCGAGTGGGCCTGCGCCCTCTCCGGCCGCACGGTGGAGGACCTCACGCTCTACGACGGCGTGGTGGTGGAGAAGCCGACCGTGGTGCGCCTGCGCCTCGATGGCGACCGCTTCACGGTGCACAGCGGCAGCAAGCTCGCGTGGCGCGCCGTGCTCACCGACGAGGTGCTGCCCACGCTGCACCTGCCCGACTTCGGCACGGCCCCGCTGCCCATGCCGCTCGACGCCTTCTACCGCGCCACCTTCCACGGTCCGGCGCTGCGCGGCATCGTGCGGGTGCTCTCCCTCGGCGACAAGGGGGTGTCCGGCGTGGTGCACCGCGGTCTCGGCCAGGACTGGGGCGAGGCCCCCTGGGCGCTCTCCCCGCTCGCCATCGACAGCGCGCTGCAGCTCGCGGCCTACTGGTCGATCAACAAGCTGGGCCGCGCCGGCTTCCCGGTGCGGGTCGGCCGGTGGACGCAGGTGTCCACCACCGCCCCCGAGCTGGTGGCCACCCTCTGGTTCGCCGAGCAGGTGGGCGACCGGTTCCGCGGCACGGTGGTGCTGGCCGAACCCAACGGCCGCGTGGTGGCGGTTGGCGAGGATGTCGAAGCGGAGATGCGGAGCGAGGGCGTGCAGGTGGCGGTGGAGCACACCGACTTCAACCACTTCCCCGCCTGGACCGACCTGAAGCAGCGGCTCGACGCCGCGCTGATGCTCGGCATCGGCAACCCCTACTTCAAGGTGCTCGAGGGCGTTGCGCGGGACAAGGTGGTCATCCGTGGCGAGGAGATGATCCACTTCTCCGGCTACAACTACCTCGGCTTCTCGGGACACCCCTACGTGACGCAGCGGGTGTGCCAGGCGGTGGAGCAGTACGGCACCAGCGTGTCCGCCTCGCGGGTGGCCTCCGGCGACCGTCCCATCCACCACGAGCTCGAACAGCGCATCGCCAAGGCCATCGGGGTGGATGACTCCATCCTCTTCACCGCTGGCCACATGACGAACGTGAACGTCATCGGGCATTTGTTCGGCCCCAAGGACCTCATCCTCCACGACGAGCTGATCCACGACAGCGCGCTGCAGGGCATGAAGCTCGCCGGCAGCACGCGCCGCCCCTTCCCGCACGGCGACATGGCCGCGCTCGAGAAGAACCTCGAGGCCCACCGCGGACGCTTCGAGAAATGCCTGATCATCCTCGAGGGCGTGTACTCGATGGATGGCGACATCTGTGATCTGCCCACCGCCATCCACCTCAAGAAGCGCTTCAAGAGCTTCCTGATGGTGGACGAAGCGCACAGCTTCGGCGTCGTGGGCAAGCGCGGCTACGGCGTGGCCGAGCACTTCGGCATCGATGGCCGCGAGGTCGACATCTGGATGGGCACGCTGTCCAAGTCGCTGTCCTCCTGCGGCGGCTACATCGCGGGCAGCCACACGCTCGTCCAACTCCTGAAATACACCGCGCCCGGCTTTGTGTACTCGGCGGGACTCTCGCCCGCGAACACGATGGCCTCCATCGCCGCGCTGGAGCTCATGGAGCGCGAGCCGCAGCACGTGGAGCGCCTCCAGGCCAACTCGCACCGCTTCTACACGCTCTGCAAGGAGCACGGCCTCGACACCGGTCCCGCGGCCGGCGAGAGCGCCGTGGTGCCCGTGGTGGTGGGCAACAGCTTCCACGCGCTCCTCTTGAGCGATGCGCTCATGAAGCGCGGCATCAACGTGCAGCCCATCCTGTACCCGGCGGTGGCGGACAACGCCTCGCGCCTGCGCTTCTTCCTCAGCGCGCTCCACACCGAGGAGGAGCTGGCCTACACCACCCGCACGGTGGCCGAGGAGCTGGCGCGCATCCGCGCCGAGCACGCAGGATAGTTCGGGGCAACGCGCGAGTCCCGGCAACTTTGGGGCGAAGCGGGCAGGGGCGCGTTGCGGCGGGGGGGGGGTGCTTCCGCGGTCGCCCTCTTCGGGGACCGCCCCGCCGTGTAAGACTGCGCGCGTGGAACGCCTCTCCCTTCGCATCCTCCTCGGCCTGCTCGTCGGCGCCGTCCTCGCGGCGCTCCTCGGCCCCGCGGCCATCGAGTGGCGCTGGCTCGCCGAGCCGCTCGGCACCATCTTCCTGCGGCTGCTCCTGTCGCTGGTGCTGCCGCTGGCGGTTTCGGCGCTGGTGCTCGCCGTGGCGGAGCTGCAACCGGGCGCGCTGGTGGGCACCGGCGGCCGGATCCTCGCGCTCACGCTCGTCCTGACCTCCATTGCCGTGGGCATCGGGGTGGCGCTCGTGGAGCTCGTGAAGCCGGGCGTCGGCGTCGACCGTGCGACCTTGCCGGCGGGTGGAGCCGTCACCCCCGCCACCACCGACGCGGTGCAGGCGATCATCGATCTGTTCCCGTCGAACCCCTTCAAGGCGGCGGCCGACGGCAACATGGTGCCGATCCTCGTCTTCGCGGTGGTGGCCGGCCTCGCCCTGCGGCGGACGGACACGGCCGCCGCGCACCGGCTCGCCGAGGTCGTCCGCGGCGTGTTCGATGTGTGCGCCCAGGGCGTGCAGATGGTCATGACGCTCGCGCCGGTGGGGGTGGGCGCGACGGCGTACATGGCCGTCGCGAAAGGCGGCCTCACCGCGCTCGTGCCGGTGGCGAACTTCGCGCTCGTGGCCGCGCTCGCGCTCGGGATCCAGACCTTCGTCGTCTACCCGATCGCGCTGCGCCTGCTCGCGCGCACCGACCCCGTGGCGTTCTTCCGCGCGGTGCGCCCCGCGCTCGCCGTGGCCTTCGCCACTGCGTCGAGCGCCGCCACGCTGCCCACCACCCTGCGCGTGGCGGACGAGGGGCTGCGCCTGCAGCCCGAGACGGCGCGGTTCGTGCTCACGGTGGGCGCGAGCGCCAACCAGAACGGCACTGCGCTCTACGAGGGCGTGGCGATCCTGTTCATCTGCCAGCTCTACGGGGTGGACCTCAGCCTGGGCCAGCAGGCCGTGGTCGTGGGCGTGTCCGTGCTGGCGGGCATCGGCACGGCGGGGGTGCCCGCGGCGTCCATCCCGGTCATCGCCGCGGTCGTGGGTGCGTTCGGCGTACCGCCCGAGGCGGTGGCCGTGCTCGTCGGCGTCGACCGGGTGCTCGACATGTGCCGCACCACCGTGAACGTGGCGGGGGACCTCGTCATCGCGCGGATCGTCGGCGGCGAGCGCGCCTGAGGGGGCTTGGGAGGCGGCGCGCCGCCGTCAGTCCGGCAGCCGCCCCACGATGTCCGGCATCGAATCGTGGGAAGCCGAGGCTCCCCCGGCGATTCGATGCATGTCGGGGGTGTAGGCCGGGTCGGCCACGATCCGCCGCCAATACTCCTGGGCGTCGGCGAAGGCGGCCCGCCAGCTCGCGCCGTCCTCGGTGGTGAGCTCGGGGACGGGCAGGGCGCGCTCCACGAGCTCCCCGTCCTGGGGGTGGAAGGCCATGGGGAGCATGTCGTAGAACTCCGCGTCGAGGGCCTCGAGGGAGACCGTTCCACGCCCTCGTGGTTGAGCCAGACCAGGACGTGATCCGAACGCCAGAGCCGCACGTCGCGCGAGAGGCCGAGCGTCGGGTAGTCCTCGGGGATGCGGCGCCCGAGAAACCCCCCGGGGGCGCAGGTCGTGGAGGAACCAGGGCAGGTCGGCTTGGAAGCCGGCGAGCGGGCTCTCGCTTTCGACGAAAAACCCGGAAGGGTACACGGCGTGCAGCCGCGCGAGGCGGGTGGAGCCGCGCGCGTCGAGCTCGTAGAGGGAGAGCGGGCTCGGGAGCCCCGGGATCGGCCTGCGCGCTGCGTAACGAGTGAGCCGCCCGGCGCCGCCTCGCACGATCTGGTTGGAGGCGGCCACGCTGGAATGAATGGATGAGTGAATGGAAGCCGTGCTCGCCGCCGGGGCGGCCGACGGCGGTTGGCGATCTGGTCGAGGCGGACCTGGAGCCGCGAGACCTCCGCCCCGATCGCGCCGCGAGGGCCGGAAACCCACGCCCACCCCGAGGTGGGGCGGACGGCCCTCGCCCCGATCCCTGCCCGGCCGTGGCAGCCAGTTGAGGCGAGCCATCGTCAACGTCCCTTTGGGTTATGCTCAAAGCCAAGGGGGACAAACATGCCGGTATCCCGGGTTGGCCACGTGCGCTCCCGCGCAGTCCGGTCGGGGCGGAGCAGGCTCTTGGCCCTTCTGCTCCTCTCGGCCCCGGCCTGCGCCACCTCGGCGGACCCCACTCACGGGACCCCACCCGAGGACACTGGCGAAGCCGCCGCCCCCTGCAGCCTCGACCGCATGGAGCCGGCGGCCACCGAAGGCGGGACGCTCAGCGCCTCGCAAGCGCGCGTCTACAGCAGCACGGGATATGACAGTCTGGGTAGACAGCTCCACGCGATCGGCGACTTCAACGCCGATGGCTGCGAGGACCTGATCGTGCAGGCCACGCCGGGCGCAAGCGGGGCCGCCCCCGCGCCCGTGCACTACCTCGTCCTGGGGCCGCCGCCGGAGAGCGGAGTCCTGTCCACCCTCGCGGACGCGACCTGGACGGACGAGGAGAACCACCTCCACTCCGAGTTTGGTGGAAACCCCACGGTGGCGGGCGTGGACCTCGACGGCGATCAGCACGCCGACGTGGCCTTCGCCCCGACAATTTGCGACGGCTACTGCGAGGTGGACCGGGCCGAGGTCTTCCTGCTGCCATGGGGCGCCGACCCGCCGTCCACGGTCCAGGAGCTGCCCGTCCTCATCCGGGACGACCCCGCGTGCGAGGGTTCGTCGCTCGTTGCCGGGGACTGGAACGGAGACGGTCAGGCGGACCTCGCGATGTTTTCCGGCTGGGTCTACGAGGCCAGCGCCTGGGGAGCCGCCTGGTGGGGGCCGTTCACCGCCGAGCGCCGCTGCGACGCGCCCGACGCCCGGGTTCCGCTGCCCTCGGGCGAAGACGCCGATCTGTTCTTCACCGCGCGTCCCACGGCGGGAGACCTCGACGGAGACGGCCGGGACGAGCTGGTGCTCGTCGCGCAGCTGGACCGGGAGGTGGACTCGCCGCGCAGCCTGCTCGCCATCGAGGGCGCGCCCGGCGGAGACTTCGATCTCGATGCGCCGCTCTTGAGGCTCGAAGACACGCTCACCGGCGCCGTCCACCTCGCCGACCTCGATGGGGATGGCCACCTCGACCTCGCCGTCAAGCGCCTCGTGGACACCGAGGACTACAAGACGGAGTGGCTCGTTTTCGGGGAGCCCCTGACGCGGCCCGACGAGGTGCGGCTCCGCATCCCGGCGTGGTGGCAGTCCGGGGCGCGCGACGGGGGTGACCTCCTGGGGGGGAACGGCAGCACCCTGTTGGTGAGCAACCTGCGGCAGGAGGGGCCCTCCGAAACGTCGTTTTGCGCCATCGCGCCCGGAGCGTCGGGCGATCTGGCGCTCGACGATTGCGACCTCCGATTTGGCCCCGAGATATTCAGCCAACTCTCGTCCTTCGAAACCGTGCCCGATGTGGACGGCTTCGGCACCGCCGCGCTCCTCGTCAGCGGAACCCCGCAGGGGTCGGAGGACCCCTGGGACGTGGTCCTCCTCTGGCCGCTGGCAATTTAGCATAGGCGCCGCAAACCGCGGCTGCGGCCGGGCCCCCGAGGTGGGTCGCGGCGGTTTGCCCAACGCCCGCTGGCACCCGTGCGGCACAGCGGGCGGCTGCCCTTCGGGCACCGCGTGCTCCGTACCGGCGTTCAGCGGGGCGCGCAACCGGGGGTGGGCGTGAGCACCGGCGTGCAGCGCAGGTGGGCCACCGGGGCCACGTGTGCAGCCCACGCGCGGGTGTCGAAGCGGCGCGCCGAGTCGGTCGCCGCCATCACGTTTCCGCCCCAGAAGGTGGCCCCCACCAGGCCGAGGACCACCGCGCCCGGTACCTGCTCGGTCCGGGCCAGCTCAACCGTGCCGGCCGCGAAGAGGCCGTTGACCACGAGCGCCGCCGCCGCGTCCTGCCAGTCGCCTGCCCAGGCCTGACCGGCGCCGGGGAGGATGGCGCTGAGCACGGCGGCGCCGGCGGGGGAACGCCGACGGGCGGGGGGCGCGCGGTCGAGGCCGGCAAGCACGGCCTCCGCGTCGGCGGCGAAGGCGGTGCCGCCCAGCTGGGCGAAGTCGGCGCGGGCGTAGCCCTCCTGCCGGGCGTCGAGGCGGGCCCACCCGGCCGACCAGAGGGCGAAAGCGCGCAGCTCGGGGGGGCCATCGGCACGTTCCAGCGCGGTGGCGGCTTCGTCGAAGCGGCCCTGCTTCGCCACCGACATCGCCCGTCCGAGCTCACCCTCCGGGGTGCGCAGCGCTGCGAACCAGGCCTCCGCCTCCGGGAACCGCCCGGCACCCCAGGCGCACTCCCCCGCCCGCAACGCGGCGCGGGGCGCCTCCGGGCCGCCCGCGTGCAAGGCGCGGCGGTACTCGAGCCGCGCGGCCTCGAAGTCCCCGTCCGCGAAGAGGAGGTCGGCGAAGGCGAGGTCGGGCGGAGCTGGGGAGGGCGCAGCCACGGCGGGCGCCGGCGCGGCGACGGGTGGGGCGATGGCCGGCGCGGGCTCCTCGGCCAGGGCGAGCGGGAGGAGGAGGATCACGGGCGGTGGAGGTGGAGCGGGTCGAGCGCGCGCACGCGGCCGTCGGCGCCCATGCACAACTCCCGGCCGGTGGGGATGTGCGGGCGGGTGAGCCGGGCGGCGGTTTCGAGCACGCCGATCACCGGCCCGGTTTCCCGGACGGCCTCCCGCGCGTAGGCCGAGCAGCTGGGCGACAGCGTGCAGGTGGAGCCGTCGGCCCGCGAAACGGTGGCCTGCCAGAAGCTGAGCCAGAGCTCCGCGGTGTGGCCCAGGGTGCCGCGCGGCCCTTCTTCATTGCGGGGCGCGGCCTCGACGCAAGGCGGCAACGCGAGCGCGGGGAGCACGACCAGGAGCCACATTCGCCGGACGTATCGCGGGGCCGCGGATAGAGCAGCGCATGCTCATCGCCCTCCTCCTCGGCTGCATGGCCACGATCCGCGTCGAGACCGACCACCCCGCGGCCGACATCTACATCACGCGGAACTACACGCCTTCCAGCAAAGAGGCTCCCTCCTCCTACATCGCGCACGGCAAGGGCGATCTGCAGTACACCACCGCCTACTGGTCCTGGGACCAGTTCTGGGTCTGGGCCGGCACCGACTACGCGCAGGCCAAGGTGGTGGCGGTCCCCAACAACGTGAAGGTGGGTCCGGTCATCGGCGCCATCCTCTGCTTGTGGCCGGTGGTCTGGGCCTGGGGCCCGGACGACACGCAGGTGCTCTCCGTCAAGCTGAAGGACGTGCCGGCCTCCTGAGCCGCGCGGGCGCCCCCGCCGCTGTCAGAGCGAGGCGGAGAACGTGCCGCTCGACACGCAGACAGTGTCCAGCGCAATCGCGACCGTCCCGCTGGCCGTCGTACCGGAGCCGTTCGCGCTGCCCACGTACTCGAACGCCAGCGGTACGCCGAGCGAAGAGTCCGTGCCGATGCACTCGAAGTCCCGGCCGCTGGTGTCGCAAGCGAGGGTAATCGGAAGGCTCTCCATGAGGAGCACGGTCAGCGACATTTCCCCCGCGTCACAGTCGACCGAAACCTCCGTGGAGAGGCCGCTGCCAACGCCACAACCGTCGCTGGTGAAGTTCTGGGTGAACGACCAGGTTCCACTGTCCAGCGGGCAGGATCCGGAGCTCCCGGTGTCGCTCCCGGTGTCGCCGCCGGTGTCGGTTCCCGTGTCGTTGCCCGTGTCGGTTCCGGTGTCGTTGCCCGTGTCGGTCCCGGTGTCGGTCGCCTGACCGCCGCAGGCTGGCACGTCGGTGTGGTCCTCCGCGAGCGCGCCATACAGGTCCTCGCAGGCCTGGTCGCAGGCCGATGCGGCCGCGTCGTCCTCCCCCCAGCAGCTCCCGTCTTCGACGTAGGTGTCCTCGGCATCGGCGGCCTCCGCGGGGCTCACCGCCTCGAGGCACGCGAGGTAGTCCTCGCAGGAGGAGGTCTGCTGCCAGTCGGGAACCTCGTTGTCCGTTCCGGTGTCGGCGGGTTCGCTCTCGGCGGTGTCTTCACCAGCGAGGCCGGCGCAGCCGAGGAGGAGGCCTGCGGAGAGCAGAAGGAATGCCGGAAATGATCGCACGGGAGCGCCTCGGCGCCCAGCATAGCGGCAAACTCGACGACGTCCATGCCGTCGGTACCCGTCGGGCGGGGGCAGTGGACGACCGGACCCGACGCCCCCGTTGGCACGCCGCTTGCTCCCCTCCTCACCACCGGAGTGAACGCCATGATCCTGTTCCTGATCGCCTGCATGGAAGACCCCAAGGAAGACCTCGCCGGCGCCTCGTGCGACCGCACCGAAAGCCACGTGGACCGCGACGAAGCCACGCCGCTCGGCTTCACGCCCGCCGAGCTGGTCGCCTGGCTGGAGGGCTCCGACGTGGTGCCGCTCACGCTCACGGGGCAGTCGGCCCAGCCTGACCTGGAGATCGTGGTCGACCCCACCGGCATCTTCACCTGGGTGGACCTCGAACCGGCGCCGTCGAGCGGCGGCATGGAGCCGGCGATCGCGGCCGTGTGCGAGGACGGCCTCGAGGCGGGCGTCATCGTGGAGTTCAACACCGCGGGCGGCGAGTTCGCCGAGCAGTGGGACGTGACGCTCCTGGCGGGCGCGGTAGACGCCGCCGCCGGCTCCGTGGAGGTGGAGCTCGATGCCCTCGAGGGCGACTACGCCCCGGCGGCCGACGCCATCGAGGGCTGCGACGACACCGCGCTCTCCTTCACCCTCGGCTTTGCCGAGTCGACGGGCCCGAGCGGCGAGATCGGCCTCAGCTGCGAGGCCACCGACGGCGACACCGTGTCGATGTCCCGCGACGTCGTGGGCACGTGGGGCGGCGCCGAAAGCGAGTAGCGGCCGGGCCGGCCTGCACCGGAGCGGTTCCGTGCGGGGGAGGAGCCTGGACACGGGCGGATCTTGCCCCGCGGGGACGGGGGCGGTCACGGCGCGACGGGGTCGGTCTGGGCAAACCGCCGCGACCGGCCGCGGGGTGGGGCGCTCGCCGGTGCGGTTTGCGGCGCGATCGGAGGGGCGACCGGGCACCGGGCATCCACGCCCTGCGCGGCGACCCGCCCCCGGCGCAATGACGAGAGCAACTACGCGCCTTCCATCTCCGTACCTTCCCGCAGCCGCCGAAGGTACGCCTCGTACGCGAACGCCCGGTCCCGGCGCCTCCCGGTGGTCTCCACCAGAACGCTCGTGTCGACGAGCGTTTCGATCGCCCGGTTCGCCGTTGGCCGGGAGGTGCCGAGGACACGCATCACGGACGACGAGGTCACGATGGGGTTGGTGGGGAGCAGCTCGAACAGGCGCACGGCCGCCAGCGCCGCGTCCGGGCGGGCGAGCAGCCGCTCGCGATCGGTGGCGACGAGCACGAACAGGTCCCGCGCCGTGGCCACGGCTTCATCGGCGATCGTCGCGACGCCATCAAGGAAGAAATCGAGCCAGCCCTCCCAATCGCCTTCGATGCGCACCAGGGCGAGCCGCCGGTAGTATTCGGCACGATGGCGCTTGAAGAACAGCGAGAGGTAGAGGAGCGGCCGGGTCAGCACCTGCCAGTGCTCGAGGAGCAGGCTGACGAGGAGCCGCCCGATGCGCCCGTTGCCGTCAAGGTAGGGGTGCAGCGTCTCGAACTGAACGTGGAGCAGGCCCGCGCGCACCAACGGCGGGAGCGGGTCCTCGGCGTGGATGTAGTGCTCCAACGCGGAGAGCCCTTCGGGAAGCAGGAGCGGCGGCGGCGGTACGAACGACGCATTCCCAGGGCGTGAGCCCCCGATCCAGTTCTGGCTGCGCCGCACCTCGCCCGGCAGCTTCGTGGCTCCCCGAACCCCGCGCATCAGCCGCTCGTGCGTGCCGTTGAGCAGGCGCATGGAGAGCGGAGGGGAGGCGGGGTTCGCCAGCTGCGCCCGAGCGAAAGCGAGCGCGTCGACGTAGTTGCAGACCTCCTCGACGTCGGCCGTCGGGCCCGCGGCGCCGTCACCCGTCTCCGCGGCCTCGTAGTTGAGCAGGTCCACGAGCGTGGCCTGGGTGCCCTCGATCTGCGAGGAGATCACTGCCTCCTTGCGGACGAAGGCGTAGATGAACCAGTCGAGCGACGGCACCATTGCGCCCGCGACCTCGAGCCGGGCCACTCCTTGCTCGGCGGCGCGGAGGCGGGCATCGAGGCGGGCGAGGTCGAGCGGCGGGTCCTTGGGCGGGAGCGGGTCCGGCATGAACGCGCGTACGGATTCGCCGCCAGCGATGGTGATTTCGTATCGGCCGGTGGTGCGAGACATGGCGGCTCCGTGGACGGAAGGAACGACAACGTTCCCCGTCGTGCCGGATAGTAACGCGCGCGTTCTTTGTGCGTGACCGTGGGAACGCCGGCGTGCCCAACGGCGCGCGCCCCACCGCGAACGAGGCGGTCAGCCCGCCGGTTGGGGCGCACGGAGGGGCGGACGCGGCGCTCCCGGTTGGGGATGAGGTGCGCGTGGCGCGTTGACTTGGGCCCTTGGCGCGTTGCCCGCAGGCGCGCCGGACGGGGTCGCTCGCACCCCCGCTCAACGGCGGGTGCCCGACACGGCGGCCGCGCCGGCCTGCACCGGAACTGCACGGGCTCCCGGGAGAGCCTGCACCCGCCGCGGGTGGGCCCGGCGCTAACGTTCGGGGACCTCCCGGAGCGTCCCGTGTCCGCTGTGCTCACCTCCCCGATCGCCCTCGACGAACCCGCCGCCGTGTCCGCCGCGGTGTCCCTCGCGCCGCTCGCCCCGCGCCGCAGCTTCGACCTCGCCCGCGTGGACGAGGCCGCGCCGGGCTGGCTCGCCCTCGCCGGCGCCCTGAGCGGCCACCTCGTGCTCGGCGCCTGCTTCGCCGTGGGGCGGGCAATCCGCACGGGGGGCGAGCTGCCGCTCCCCGCCGTGTTCGGGACGCTCGGCGCGCAGGTGGGCGGGCTGCTCTTCGCCACGCCCGCGCTGCTCGTCCTGCATCCGCTCCTCGGCATGCACGCCCGCCCCGAGGCGCTCCTCCGCGCCATCGCCTGGGCGGTGGTCCGCCACGGGCGCATGGCGCTCGCCCTGGTGCCGGTCTCCCTCGTCTTCGTGGCGGCCGGGCGCGTCACCACCATCGTGCACCTGCTCTGCTTCCAAGCGCTCGGCGGTCTCGGCTGCTGGATGGTGTTGCGGGCCACGGTGGCCGCCGAGCTGCAGGCCCGGCCGCGCGGGGCGGAGGGCGTGAGCGTCCTCGCCTTCGGCTGGGTGGTGCTGGTCGCGGCGGTGGGGCTGAGCCTGTTCCTCGCCGGCAAGGACCTCGTGCGATGAGGGCCGCCGACCTCCTGCTCGCGCTCGTCCGCGACCCCCGCAGCCTCGTGGAAGCCCACGATGGCGCCGACCTCGCCGAGCAGGCGCCACGGCTGCTGGGGCTCATCACCCTGAGCGCCGCCGCGCTCGGCTTCTCGTTCGGGCAGCACCACGGGCTCGTGCAGGCCTGCTTCTCGGCGTTGAAGATGCCGCTGGTCTTCCTGCTCCCGCCGCTCTTCGGCGTGCCCGCGCTGGCGGCGCTCTGCGATGCGCTGGGCGCGCCCACCCGCCCTTCGCGCGCGGCGCTCGTCGGCCTCGTGGCGGTGGCACGGGTGGCGTTGTTCGCGCTCGCGTTCGCGCCCGTCACCTGGACCTTCGCCACTGCGGCGGACGACTACCCCTTCACGGCGCTCACGGCGGCCGGGACGCTCTCCGTGGCCGGGATGCTGGGCCTCGGCTCCTTCCAGCTCCTCGCCCCCCGCCTCTCGCAGGCCGCCTGGACCACCCGCTTCGGCATCTTCCTCGGCACGGTGGCCATCTGGGGGGCGCTCACCGCGCAGGGCGGGTGGATGCTGCGGCCCTTCATCCTCAAGCCCGAGCTCACCCCCGAGCTGTTCGAGCCCCCGCGCAGCGACATCTTCACCGAGCTGGGCGACCGCCTCGACGGTCGGGCGCGGGTGTACTGATGCCCTCGCCCACCACGCTGGCGCTGGCGGTCGTGTGGCTCCTCGTGGGGGGCGCGGTGGCCTTGCGGGTGCACGCGCAGGGGCACCCGCGCGCGGCCACGATCGCGGCGGTGCCGTGCTGGCCCCTCCTCCTGCCGCTCCTGCTCGATCGGGTGGAGCCCGCGGGCATCGGCGGCCCGGCCTCCCTCGCGCTCGCGCGGCTGGTGGCCACGCTCCTCGAGCTGGGGGAGCCCCTGCCCCTCGATGCGCTCCGCGCCGCCGTTCTCGGCGCCGAGCGGCGCCTCCTTGGCCTCGACCGCCTCCTCGCGGAGGGGGAGGGCCTGCGAGGCGAGGACCGCGCGCGCATCCTCGTCGCGCGGGCGTCCGCCGCCACGGACCTCGACGCGCTCGCCGGCGAGCTCACCCGGCTCCGCCTCGACCTCTCCCTCGCCACCCTCGGCGGCGAACGCACGGACCTCCACGAGCGCCTCGCCGATCTCCACCTCCGGGTGCGCGCCATGACGGAACGATAGGAGCCCGCATGGCCGAGGGCAGCGCCGCCGAAATCCTCGTGGTCGACGACGACCCCCGGCTCCGCGAGGTGCTCCGCTACACGCTGGTGCGGGCGGGCTTCACGGTGCGGGAGGCCGGCGACGGTCGGGCCGCCCTCGCCGCGGTGGAGGCCCGCGCGCCCGATCTGCTCGTGCTCGACGTGCTGATGCCCGAGCTCGACGGACTCTCCGCCTGCCGCGCCCTGCGGGCCCGCGGCTGCACCGTCCCCATCGTGTTCCTCTCCACCCGCGGCGAGGAGCTCGACCGCGTGCTGGGCCTCGACCTCGGGGGGGATGACTACCTGCCCAAGCCCTTCGCGCCGAACGAGCTGGTGTCGCGGGTGCGGGCCGTGCTCCGGCGCAGCCGGCCAAGCGCGGAAGGCAGCGCGGTGGTGGAGCGCGATGGGGTGCGGGTAGACCTCCATCGCTTCCGCGCCACGGTGGCCGGCGTGGAGCTGAGCCTCACCCCCACCGAGCTGCGCATGCTGCACGCGCTCCTGGGCCATGGCGAAGCGGTGCTCAGCCGCGCGCGGCTCGTGGGTGCCGCCTACGAGGGGCCCCACTTCGTGTCGGACCGCACCGTGGACAGCCACGTGCGCGGCGTGCGGGCCAAGCTGCGCGCGGTGGGCGTGGACCGCGTGGAGACGGTCACGGCCGTGGGATGGCGATGGCGGGGCGGGTGAGCGGGCTTCAGGATGCGGGGGATGCGGCCACCGTCGCCGTCAGCTCGTCGAAGCCGGCGTACACGTCGTCCAGCTGCAGCACGATGTCCAGGGCGTCGATGCGCAGTTCGCCCGTTTCGCGCGCTTCGGTGAGTGTCCAGCCGGCGTCGGCGCGGGCGTACACCTCGATACGTTTGGCGTCGGTGGAGACGAACACGTAGGCGTTCAACCCGGCGAGCTGCCGGTAGTGCGCAGCCTTGGCGCCGCGGTCGTACCCTTCGGTGGAGCGGGAGAGCACCTCGAAGACGACGGTCGGGTTGCACAATGACTCGGGCCGTGTAGGTTCAAGCTCCAACTTGCCGCATACCACGCTGAGGTCTGGATAGCAGTACATCCCGGTTTCGGCGATCTTGACCCGCAGGTTGGAGCCGAAGGGCCGGCAGGGGCGGCCGCGGAGCTTGCCACTGAGGAGGGCGCCAAGGTTCATCACCAACGCCTCATGTACCGGCGAGGCCCCCGCCATCGCGACCACCTCGCCGTTCACGAACTCGAGTCGGGCTTCCGACGCCTCGGACATCTCGAGGTACTCGGATACCGTTTGGCGGAGCGCGACGGCGGTGGCCATGGCACGAGTATACCGCGCTCGCGGGGCGCCGAGCCGCGCAGCGGACCGCGGAGCCCCCGAGGTGGGTCTCGGCGCGGCTTCCGGGGATCGGACCGACCGGCACGCCGTTCGCGGGGGAGCGGCTGGTTACGTCGCTGCATGAGTGAACGGCCCGACGCCGCCTCCTCGCCGCCGAACGCGAGCCCGGTCGGTCGCCTCCGCCGCGCCTTCCCGCTCGCGTGGCTCCTCCTGCTGAGCCACGCCGGCATGCTCGCGCTGCCGCTCCTCTGGCTCATCGGCACCGGGGCCCTGGCCGCCGATCAAGGGCGCCAGCGCGAGAAGGAGCTCCTGCGCGAGGCCGAGCTGGTGCACGCCGTGCTCCGCGCGGAGGCGCCCGCGGTGCTCGCCGACCCGGCGCGGTGGTCGGAGCTCTCGCCGCGGCTTCGGACGCTCTTCGAGCGGACGGGCATCGGGGTGCGCCTCGTGGATCGGGAGGGCGTGGTGCAGGCCACGAACGGCCCCCGAGCGGGCGTGGACCTCGGCGATCGTCCGGAGGTCGAAGCGGCGATCGCGGGCGAGGTCGGGCGCCACACCCGCAACGGGGAGTACCCGGCCACGGGCGGCCCGCCGGCGCGCTCGAAACGTCGCTGGTCCTTCGCGGCCATTCCGCTCGAAGCCGACGGTCGCGTGGTGGGCGCGCTGGTGGCCATCCACGCCAACCGCAACGGGGTGGAGCTGCTGGGCGACCTCGGCGGCGAGCTCGGGCTCGGCGGGGTGCTGGGGCTCGGGGTCGCGCTCGCGGGGGCGGCCTGGTTCGGCTTCCGCATCTCGCGGTCGGTGCGGGCGCTCGCGCGGGTGGCCGACTCGGTGGAGCACGGCGCCATGCAGGCGCCCACCCTCGCCGACATCCGCCGCACGCGCATCGCGGAGGTGCGCCTCGTGGCCGGCGCTTTCGCGGACATGCTCGGCCGCTTGCGCGCGCGCATGCGCTACAACGAGGAGTTCGCGGCCAACGTCGCCCACGAGTTCAAGACGCCGCTCACCACCCTGCGCGGCACGGTCGACCTGCTGGAGGACCCCGACCTGCCCCCCGAGCAGCGCGTCCGCTTCCTCGACAACGCGCGCACCGACCTCGATCGACTCGTCCGGATGGTGCAGGCGCTCCTCGCCCTCGCCCGCGCGGAAGCCGAGGGCCCCCGCGACGTGCTGTCGCTCGACGAGCTCGTGTCGCGGGTGGCGGCCCGAACGCCCGGCGTGGAGGTGCGGGTGGTGCCGGCGCGCTGCCTCGGGAACGCCGCCCAGCTCGAAGCCGCCGTGCAGAACCTGCTCGAAAACGCGCGGCAGCACGGGGGCGCGCGGGTGGTGCTGACGGTCCGCGTGGAGGGTGAAGACGCGGTCGTCTCGGTGCTCGATGACGGCCCTGGCGTCTCCCCCGCCAACCTCCCGCGGGTCTTCGACCGGTTCTTCACCACCTCCGCCGCCCGCGAGGGGAGCGGCCTCGGTCTCCCGCTGGTGCGCGCGGTGGCAGAGGCGCACGGCGGCTCGGCGGGCATGGAGAGCGGGCCGGGACGCACGGTGGTGTGGGTGCGCCTGCCGATCTCGGAAGGGTAGGGCGTCGGGGCAGCGCGGCGGGCCCGTTACCGGGGGGCGCGGGCGTCGCCCCGCGCTGCGCGCCGCCGGGGAGGAGTCAGCTGGTGGCCCACCAGGCCAGCGCGATGAAGCCGGCGAGGACCGGGACGGCGCTTACCCCATCAGCAAGCGCAACCCGAGCTTCGCGGCAGCGGCCGCGAGGGCGCCGTCGCGCGTGGCGATCGCCGAGCCCGTGCGAGCGGCGAGCTCGAGGTAGGCAGCGTCGTAGCTGGTGAGGCCATGTGCCCTCGCGAGGGTGAGCACTTCGCGCGGCGCGCGGGCGGCGGTGTGTGCATCCACTTCTATGGGCAGCGATTCGAGGAGCGCGAGAAATCGTGCGGACTCGGCGGGGGTGATGCGGCCCCGACGTTCCGCGCCGAGCAGGACGTTCGTGACCTCGAGCGGCCAGACCGCGGGCACGGCGGCCGATCCGGTGGCGAGCTTGCGCAGCACGGCATCCCCCGCAGCGTCTGCCTCGTCTTCGAAACACCAGGAGAGGGCCACCGACGCATCGAGCACGAAAGCGGTCACCGCCGGCCTTCCTCGATGAGGGCGCGGGTGGGCTCGCCGAGTCGGCGGCCGGCGCGCGCGGCGAGCAGGGCCTCCACCGCACCTTCGCCTGCGGACGGCGGCTGGATGGGGAGCAGCCGCGCGATGGGCTTGCCATGCCGGGTGATGACGAAGCTCGCGCCGCCCTCCACCTCGGCGAGGAGCTCGGGCAGGCGCGTTTTCGCGTCGTAGGCGCCGACGGTGCTCGGGTCGCGGACGAACAGGGGCGGAGGGTCGTAGGTCCTGTAGCGCATGGGATCAACCGGTCTACGACCAGTCTAAACCCGACCGGGGACGGCGTCAAGCCCGGGCCACGACCTGACCGGGGGGACCCCTTCGGCACGCCCCGAAGGAGGGGTGGCGGGAGGGGCCGGACGGGCGCTCGCCCCCTTGCGGGAACGCCAAACGGAGCGGCCCGCGCGAGTCGATCGCGAGCGCCAGCCGGCGATCAAGCCCACCGGGCCGCGCAGCGAGGCCGATGCAATGTGCGACGTCAGCCGGTTGCCCACCAGGCCAGCGCGACGAAGCTGCCCAGCCCCACGACGGCCCAGGCCCACGTGGGCATGGACGACGCGGCGGGCGCGGGGGTCGCGAGGTCCATCGGGCGGGACTCGCCGGGGGGAAGCTGGCTGGCGAGCTCCTCGCGGGAGCGCCCTTGCAGGGTCCACTTGCCGGGGCCCTTCTCGTGCATGCGCGACTCGTCGCCGCGTACGCCGCCGAGGCCTTCCCAGCGGGGGGTGGCGTCGGCGCCTTCGTCGTCGTCGAACTCCGCTGGCGGGGCGGGCTCGCGACGGGGGGGCGGTTCGGGCGGCGGTCCGGGGGTTGGGGGCGGTTCCGAGGCGGCTTCGGCGGCCTCTCGGGCGGCGGCTTCGGCGGCTTCGCGGGCGGCGGCTTCGCCGGCGGCGGCCTCCGCCGCCTGCCGCGCCG
>CAISIK010000150.1 GCA_903885375.1 uncultured Pseudomonadota bacterium | reverse complement strand
GCGCCGCCGCGCGGCGGCCGCCCCCGCCACGATGAGCGCGAGCGCGGGTGCGCCCTCCGACCCGCACCCGCAGTCGGGCTTCGCCGGCTTGCCGGGGGTCTCGTCGGGCTCGTCGCCGGGCTCCTCCCCTTCTTCGTCGGGGCAGACGGGGTCGGCGCCATCGCAGTCCTGGTCGAGGCCATCGCCGCAGGGGTCGGCCACGCCGGGGAGGATGGTGGCGTCGGCGTCGTTGCAGTCCTCGGCGCAGGGGGCGCCGTCGTCATCGGCATCGAGGTCGTCCACGCAGCCGTCGAGGTCGGCATCGTACACGTAGTCCCACACGCCGCGGCCGTAGGTGCCGAAGCGCACCGCGCCCGTGGCCGGCACCAGCTCGGCCGACCAGTACACCACGAGCGGCGCCTCCACCCCCGTGATGTCCTCCCAGCCCTCGCCCCCCGGCATGTGGCGCCACGCGCTCGTTTCGGTGCCCGCGAACAGCGCGCCCGACCGCGGCTCCTCGACGAGCGAGTAGACGAGCGTGGGGGGCAGGCCCTGCGACATCGAGGAGAAGCTGTCGCCGCCGTCGTGGCTCACCCAGAGGGGGTCGTTGGAGTAGCCGCTGCCGCCCACGTACACGGTGTCGGCATCGCCGGCGGAGGCCACCAGCGCGTTGCCGTAGAAGTACTGGCCCGCGGGAAGGCCGTTGGCGCCGGCGGTCCACGTGGCGCCGCGGTCGTCGGAGCGGAAGAACCGCCCGGCGCTCGTGACGGCGTACATGCGGGTGGGCGAAGCCGGCGAGAGCGCGAGGGCGCTGATGTACTCGCCCTGGGCCGCGCCGAAGTCGGTCTCGCTCGCGAGCGTCGGCTCCCACTGCCACTTCCGGGTGCGTGAGTAGCGCCAGAGGTGATCCCCGCCAAACCACACGGACTCAGGGTCGTCCGGATCTGCGAGGAGCACGGGCAGCCAGGCGTAGGCTTTGGCATCACTCGGGAAATCCACGTAGGTGAGCTCAGGCTCCGCCTCGCCCACCTGCACCAGCATGAACCCGGGATAGACCGAGTACACGAGCTCGTGGGTGCCGCTCCCCGACGTGAGGTGGGCGTAGTCGCCGCTGAGCACCTGGTCGAAGTCGTAGAGGTGGCCCGTGGCGGGCTGCCCGGTGGACACCTGGTAGCCCTGGTCCTGGGCGCCCGCGGCGATGTGCGCGGCATCCACCGAGGAGGTGAGCGTACCGTAGTACTGCGAGATGCGCAGGCCGCGGAGCGACTGGTTCTGCACCGAGCCGAGCCCATCGGCGGAGAGGAAGGTGCCGCCATCGGTGTTGAGGTACCACCGCTCCCCGCCGGCGCCGTCGGGGATCACGTCGATGCCCATGACATCGGCGTGCAGGCGGTTGGCGGGGTCGTCGTAGTACTCGGCCCACCCGTTCTGGAGGCTGAAGTTCGCGCCGGCGTCGGCGCTCTTGTGCACCTCCACGCCGCCGTACACCACCACGTCGGGGTTGACGGTGCTTGCGACGAGCGACCCCCAGAAGTCACCCACCCGGCCCACCTCCACGAAGGAGGCGCCCCCATCGTCCGAGCGGAGGAGGGTGCGCCCCTCGGACACCAGGTAGAAGCGGGGGAGGCCGCCGGCGCCCGCCCAGGCCTCGGAGGCGGCGAGCTCCACGGTTCGGGCCTCGGGCCACCCGCCGAGCTCGGTCCACGTTTCGCCGCGGTCCTCGCTGTACCGAAGCCCCCGCCCGGCGGCCAGCCACACGCCCGATCCTCCGGTGCGTGGCACCCAGAGGTCGCCCTCGTCGTTGCCGAGGTCGGCCACCTGCTGCCAGCTCGCGCCGAGATCGTCGGAGCGCCAGGCGCCGTAGCCGTTCCCATCCCGGCGCACGCTGTAGAGGGTGCTGGCGCCATCGCTCGACACGGCGAGCCGGCGTTGGCTCCACGCTGCGGGGAGCCCCGCGCCCTCCTGCCAGGAAGCGCCATCGTCCACGCTGCGGAAGAAGTAGCCGCCATCGGTGCCGGTGAGGAGCACATCGGGCCCGCCCTCCGGGTTTGGTACCACCTCCAGCCAGTGCACGCCCCCGAAGAGCCCATCCCCGAGCGGCGACCACGCACCCGCCGCATCACGACGCCACAACCCACCCGCCGCGGCGCCCACGTAGAGCACGGTGCCATCGGCGCTCTCGCGCGCCACGTGGGTGCGGCCGGCCTGGTTCTCGGAGCCGCGCTCCGTCCACCGGTCGGCGTCGTCCGGCGCGCCGCCGGGCGGCGGGGCGGCGCTCAGCGCACTGCGACGCGCCACGCGCTCACGCCCATTCTCCCGCTCGATGCCCTTCCAATCGACCTCCGGCGCCCGCCGATGCATCGAATCGACCCAGGCCTTCCGCGCGTGCACGCCGGCCTCCATCTCCTCCAGCGAGCTCGACACCACCTCGGTGGGCTGCGCCGTGGGCGGCTCCGCCCGCTCGCTCGGAATCCACGACGCGGGCACGCAGCCCAGGAGCGACCACCACCACATCTAGAAAGCCCCACCGGCGGCGCTACCATGCCCGTTTTCGGCGGTAGCCGCCACTTCCGGAGCGGCCGGAATCGCCCGGGCGCCGCGAATCGCCGCGGCGCGCGCCGAACCAAGGGAGCAGGGCGAACGCGATTCGCCCCCACCCCCTCCCCTCGCCGAACCGCGGATCAGAAGTCGTTGCCGGCGTGATCGCCGTAGGCCGCCGAATCGAGGAGCGCATCGACCTCGGCGGGGTTGGACAGCGTGAGCTTGAAGAGCCAGCCGGCCTCGTGCGGATCGCTGTTCACGGTGCCCTCGTTGCCCTCGAGCCCGGAGTTGACGGCGGCCACGGTGCCGCTCACGGGCGCGTACACGTCGGAGACGGCCTTGACCGACTCGACCTCGGCCGCGCTGTCGCCCTTCTTGAAGACCTTGCCCACGGCGGGGAGCTCCACGTGCACGATCTCGCCCAGCGCATCCTGCGCGTGGTGGGAGATGCCCACGGTGGCCACGTTGCCATCCACGAGAACCCATTCGTGGTCGGTGCTGTACTTACGATCGTTGGGGTAGCCCATGGTTGCTCCGAATCAGTAGTTGCGGGTGTAGAAGGGGGTCTTCACGACTTCGGCGCTCGCGGACTTGCCACGAATGTCGACCTCGAGGCGGGTGCCGACCTTGGAGAGCGCGGCGGGAACGTAGGCGATGGCGATGTTCTTCTGCAAGGACGGCGAGCGGGTGCCGCTCGTGACCTCGCCCACCACCTGGCCCTCGTGGAGCACGGCGGAGTGCTGGCGCGCGATGCGGTCCTGCACTTCGAGGCCCACGAGGCGACGGGGCACGCCCGCAGCCTTCTGGGCCACCAGCGGGTCGCGGCCGATGAACTCGCCCTTCTCGAGCTTGGTGACCCAGGCGAGGCCGGCTTCGAGCGGGGTGGTGTCGTCGGTGATGTCGTTGCCGTAGAGGCAGTACTTCATCTCGAGGCGGAGGGTGTCGCGCGCGCCGAGGCCGATGTCGGTGAGCCCGAAGCGGGCGCCCTCCGTATGCAGCGCCGTCCAGATGATGTCGGCCGCGCCGGCCGGCAGGAACACCTCGAAGCCATCCTCGCCCGTGTACCCGGTGCGGGCCACGATGCAGCCTTCCACGCCGGCGAACGCCCCGCGGGTGAACCAGTAGTTCTTCACTTCGGCCAAGGGGCGGCCGAGCAGGGCCTCGCCGAGGGCGATGGCGTGCCGACCCTGGATGGCGAGCTGCGCCCACTGCTCCGACTCGTTGGTGATCTCGGCGCCGAAGGGGTTGTGCGCCAGCATCCAGGCGTAGTCCTTCTCGCGGTTGGCCGCGTTCACGCAGATGAGGAGGTCCTCCTCGCCCAGCTTGTACACGATGAGGTCATCCACGATGCCGCCGCGCTCGTTGCACATGGCGGTGTACATGGCCTGATCGAGCGCGAGCTTGCTCACGTCGTTGGTGACGAGGTGGTTCACGGCGGCCATGGCCTGCGGGCCGCGGAAGCGGACCTCGCCCATGTGCGACACGTCGAAGCAGCCAACGGCCTCGCGGGTGGCGGCGTGCTCGGCGAGGATGCCCTGGTACTGGACGGGCATCTCCCAGCCGCCGAAGTCGATGAGCCGAGCCCCCGCATCGCGGTGGTACTCGTGGAAGGGGGTGCGGCGCGGCATGGAAGCTCCAGCGTGGGGCGCCAAGCTATTCGGTGCGCGGCCTCCCGCCCACGGGCATTACCAGTGGTCGGTGCGAACCTGGAAGGGTCCGCGGGCGCGATGCTGCTCCGCCACGTGCACGGCGACGTGTTCGTGCGCCCCGGCGGCCCGAAGCACGGCCCCGGCCGCGGCCAGCGCGTGCTCGGGCCGGTTGTTCTCCTCGGAGAGGTGCCCGAGGATGAGCGTGCGGAGGCGCGGGCTGAGCGCGTCGGTGAGGAGCTCGGCGGCCTGCCGGTTGCTCAGGTGGCCGTGGTTGCTCTTGATCCGCTGCTTGAGCCAGTAGGGGTAGGGCCCTTCGAGGAGGAGGTCTTCGTCGTGGTTGAACTCGAGCACGGCGAGGTCGCAGCCGGAGAGCTTGTCGACCACGAGCCGGGTGGGCCGGCCGAGGTCGGTGACCACGCCGATGGTGACGTTGCCGATGTGGACGCGCCACCCCACCGGGTCGCGGGTGTCGTGGGGAACGGGGAAACACTCGGCGCGGAGGTGGCGGACCTCCACGGTGTCGCCCGCCTCCACGAGCTCGATGCCATCGGGCACGCAGCGGGGTTGGAGCGCACCGGCGGTGCCGGCGGTCATGAGGAAGGGCACGGGCTTGCCCCGCTTGGCAAGCGCGCGGGAGAGGACCCCGGCCGCCCCGACGTGATCGCTGTGTTCGTGGGTGACGAGCACCGCATCGATCGGCGCATCGCCCAGCCCCACCTCGGCGAGCCGGGTCATCACCTGCTTGGTGGCGAGGCCGCAGTCGATGAGAACGCCGGCGTGGCCATCACCGATGTAGGTGCAGTTGCCGCTCGACCCGGAGGACACCACGCAAACCTGGACATCGCGGGCGAAGAGGCCCACCGGGCCTACTGGGGCGCGGCGGGAGGGGCGCCGGGGAAGCTCAGGCCGGGGGGCAGGCCGCCCGAGAGGTCGAAGGCGGGGCCGCCCGGCTTTTCCACTTCGGTGGCGGAGAGGGCCGCGCCCGGAACCCAGCCCATGTCGGTGCCCTTGCGAACGCGGACCAGCGCGCCATCGCGCACGAGCACCTCCACCTCATCGCCCTCGCCCACCTTGCCGCTCACGGCGGCGGTGCCGGGCCAGCTGGCCGGCGCATCGTTGTCGGGGGTGGCGGCGTAGGTGGCCTTGAGCTGGGCGGCCTCGGGCCAGCGCACGAGCTCGACATCCACCCAGGCGATCCAGGCGGTTTCGGCGTGGGCGGCGGTGAGGAGGGCGAGCAACAGCATGGGGCGACTCCGGACGCGCGAGCTAACCCGCGGAGTGCGACAAGGCGCCCGTCGGCGTGGCGAAAAGGGGCGGTCTGCATTAGCCGCCGCCCGCCACCGGGATCCCCCATGCGCCTTTCGATCCTCTGCCTCTCGCTCGTTGCCTGCTCCGATGATTTCTGGGGCACCGACAAGGATCCCGACGGCGAAGGCGGCACCCCCACCGACTCGGCCTCCCTCGCCGGCGAGAACGACGCCGACACGGACGCGGACAGCGACACCGACTCGGACACCGACACCGACACGGACACGGACACGGACACCGACACGGGCACCGACACGGGTACCGACACCGGCACGCCTCCCGATCCCGACGACGTGGACGACGACCATGACGGCGCCACCGAGAACCAGGGCGACTGCAACGACGCCAGCGCCGCCGTCGGCCCCGAGGAGGCCGAAGTGGCCTACAACGGGGTGGATGACGACTGCGACGAGACCACCGCCGACGACGATCTCGACGGCGACGGCTTCGGCAAGGCCGACGACTGCGACGACACCGACGCCGCGGCCAGCCCCGACGGCTCCGAAGCGGTGGGCGATGGCGCGGACAACGACTGCGACGGCGAAGTCGACGAACGTTTCGAGCTCGAGACCATCGATGTCGGCGGCGATGTGGGCGACCCTTCCGCCGTGGGCATCGACTCCACCGGCGAGGTGCACCTCGTGTTCCGCGACGGGCGCACCGGCACGCTGCGCTACACCTCCGACAGCGGCTCGGGCTGGAGCAAGGCCACCGAGATCGTGAGCGACACCGAGGTGGGCGAGTCGCTCGACCTCGTGGTGGATCACGCCGACCAGCTTCAGCTCGCCTACACCTGGCGCTCCGGCTCGTACACCGACCTCTGGTTCGGCTGGATGGACGCCGGCGGCACCTGGGACACCGGCTACTACGTGGATGGCTACTCGGTGAGCGGCTCGGTGAACACCGGCAACTACGTGAGCATCGACGTGGACAGCACCAACCTGCCCTCGTTCGCCTACTTCGACGCCACCTACCTCGTGCCCGTGCTCGCCGACTACACGAGCTTCGGCGTGGCCATCTACACCGACATCGACATCTACTGGGCCTGGACCTACGCCACCGGGTATTTCACCACCCTCGCGATCGACAGCGAGGACTACGACCACGTGGCCTGGTTCGATGACAACGCGCTCGGCTCCGAAGGCCAATACTCCGACTTCAACGAGAGCACCGTGAACGAAACGGTCGCCTCCGACGCCTGGTACACCTCCCTCGCCCTCCAGAGCGACGACACGGCCTGCCTCGCCTGGCAGGACGGCACCAGCGCCGACCTCCTGTACGGCTGCCGCGACGCCGCCACGCAGACCTGGTCGGCCACCACCGTCGACCGCACCGGCAGCGTGGGCGCCTACGCCCAGCTCGCCTTCGACAGCGCCGACAACCCCTGGATCGCCTACCAGGACGCGAGCAACGGCGACCTCAAGGTGGCCACCCTCGACGCCGCCGGCTGGACCGTGGTCACCGTGGATGAAACCGGCGACGTGGGCGTGTCCCCCTCCATCGCCATTGGCCCCGACGACACCGTCGTGGTCAGCTACTACGACGTCACCAACGGCGCGCTCAAGGTGGCCACCAGCAATCCCTGAACGGGGGCGTGAGGGCGATGGCCGGTTCCAGGTTCCTGATCGCGAGGGCCGCCAGGGGCCATCGCGGCGCTGGGGACGGCGGGGGCCCCCACGGCGGCGTCGTGCCGGAGCGCCACCGGGCACCCACCGTTCGGCGCGCGTCGCACGGTGCCGTCGGGGTTCACGGCGAGTTCGCCGGTGCAGGTAGACGGGGGTTGACCCCCACACGATGACGGAGGCGCCGAGGCGACGGAAGCGGTAGCCGTTGGTGTACGCTTCCCGTGCGGTGCTATCGTCACGAACAGGCGCCGTCCGCGGAGGCACCCCTGGTCATCGGCTTCGACATCGACGACACCATCACGGCCCACCCCGCGTTCTTCGCGGTCGTGAGCCAGGCCCTCCGTGGTGCGGGACACCGGGTGGTCATCATCACCATGCGGGTCGACGCAGGCCAGGCGGCGGCCGACCTCGCGGCGTTCGGCGTGGTGTACGACGAGCTCCACTGCTTCGACCTGGACCAGCGCGGGGACTACTGGGGCTGGAAGGGCCGGCTGTGCGCTTCGCTCGGCGTCGAGGACTTCTTCGACGACTCGCCCGACATCCTCGCGCGGATGCCGGCCACCACGCTCCCCTTCCTCGCCGTGCACCGGCCGCGGCACGACTTGTCGCTGCTTTCGGAGGCGGACGAGGAGGAGATCGAGGGGGTGATCGGCGCCGGACTGGGGCGGAGCTGAGCGGCGGCGCGTGGGGAGCGTCCCCAGCCGCGCGTTCACGTGCCGGAGGCGGACGGCAGACCATGGAGACGACGGGGGACGCGCGGCGGGCTCGTGAACGCGGGACTCCAGGGCGGGGTCGGAGGCGCGCTCCCGACGACACCAACGGCGCGGGGCGCGGCTCAGGTCGCTTCAGGCTCCGCCGCGCCCGCCGCGCGGGCCACGAGCACACAAACCAGCGGCTGCACCGCGAGCGCGGCCAGCGCCGCGTTCATGCCCCACTGCGAGAGCAGCGCCCCCAGCGCGAGCGGCGCCACCACGTCCACCCAGTGCAGCGGCCCGAGCAGCGCGTTCACGAGCCCGGGACGGCCGGGCAGGCGCGCATAGGCCGCCGCCTGCGCGAGGGTGTAGAGCGGCGCGGAGCTGGCCCCCAGCATCGCGAGCAGCGGAACGGCCAGGAGCCCCGAACCGACCGCGATCCACGCCGCGAGCGCCACCGCAGCGGCCACGCTGCTGGCCACCAGTAGCGTCCGCGCCGGCACCCGCCGGAGCAGGGGCTCGGTGAGGAAGGCGCCCCCGGCCGCCCCGGCGAGGAGCGCGAGCACCTGGGCCGTGGCGAGCGCGCCGGACCCGCCGGTGCGGAGCACCACGAGCACGAGGAGCGGCTCGTCGAGGAGCGTGCAGCTCGATACGGCCACCAGCCACCCCAGCAGGACAGGGTCGCGCAGTCCGCGCGCCAGGGCCACGCGAAATGGCGGGTCGGCTTCCCCATCGGCCACGAGCGGCGGAAGGCTCAACCGGGACACCCACACGGCCAGCGCCACCGGCAGCGCCGCGGAGGCCAGCCACGCCCACCGCCAGTCCCCTCCACAGGCCTGGACCGCCACCGGCGCCGCGAGGTCGCCGATCACGGCGCCCCGCACCCACCCGGCCATGCCCACCGCCTCGCTCTCCGCGTCGGAAACGAGCGCCCCCTGGGCCACCCCGCACGCAACCCCGCAGGCCGTGCCCCACAGACCGATGCACACCGTCAGGGCCACCGGCGAGGTGCTCACGGCGCCGGCCGCCCCCATGACGCCCATGGCGAGGAGCGCGCCCACGAGGATGCGCTGCCGGTCGGCACGGTCGCTCCACGCGAGCACCACCGGCTCCACGAGCAGCGAGAGCGCGGTGGGTACGGCCAGCAGCACGGCGAACAAGCCCACGCCGGTGCCCACCTCGCGGCCGAGATCGCCCGACCCGAGCACGGGCAGGCCGCTCTGGAGCTCATCGAGCAGCGCGAGGAGGGGGAGGGCGAGCACGGGGGGCAGGATGCCGACCGGGCGCGGGGGTTTCACACCCGGCGCGCCGCGACGCGCAGCAACCTCGGCGACCCCAGGGGTGGGTCCCGGCGCGTCGCCCCTTCGATCCGTTGCCCGAAGCGGCCGGGAACGCCGCGAGCAGACCCCGCCGACTCCCCGCGCTACAACAGGCCCGGTTTGCCGTTGCTGGCGGTGGCCGCGGCCCGCGTACCCTTCCCGTTGCTGTCCACCCGCAGGAACACCACCGGCGGGGCCTCGATCACGCCGTCCTTGTTGGTGTCGGTGAGCTCGAAGTCGATGGGCTCGCCGCCGATGAGGATGTCGCCCTTGGGGGCCGCGTCGTTCTTGTCCACCCCGCCGAGGGCGAGGCTCCCCCCCTCGGTGCGCACGAAGGAGCCGTGGAAATCGCCGTTCGCGATGGCCTTCTGGTTGCCCTTCTTGTCGTTGTCGCCGAGGAGGCTCACCTCGCCCGAAAGGTCGATGCCCACGGGATCGGCGGCGAACCCCACCTCCTGGGCGAACACGGCCGCCACGGCGGCGTCGTAGGCCACCTTGGTGCTGGTGGAGCCGACCTTCGCGCCCGACTTGTCGTACGCCACGAGCGAGAAGGCGGCGCCCTCGGCCACCTTGCCGGCCGTGGTGGCGTAGCCGGTCACGGACACGTCGAGCGTCCCCTTGGCATTTTCGGAGAGGGACACACAGGTGCCGTTGGCGCATACCGGCGAGGACAGGTCCGCGAGGGTGAGCGTGCTGGTGCCATCGAGCGTGAGGGTGCCGCCGGGGATGGCCACGTTCAGGGAAACCACGCTGCTGGCGCGGATGTCCACCGTGGTCATTCCCGCCCGCTGGTAGCTGTTGGCCGGAATCGAGAGCGTTTCGCCGCCATCGAGCTCCACCTGCGCCGAGGCGGGGGCGGTCGTGCTCGTCCACCCGTCGGACACCACGAGGAAACCCACGGTCCCGCCGTTGTGGAGCTCGTCCGAGATCAGGCTGGCGCTCCCCGCATCGCCGATGGACAGCATCGCGTGCCCGGCGGAGAAGCTGTCCTGTTGCATGTGGAGGATGTGGCCGAAGCGCGCCGTGGACTTCTCGAGCTTCTTTCCGTCGGCGTCTTGGCTGGTGGCGTTCACTTCGATCTCCCCCTCGGGGTCGAGCCGCAGGTCGCCTTCCCACACCGCGCCGATCTCATCGAAGTCCACCTCGGCCTTGGTGCTACCGCTCTTGTCGTCGATGCGGAGGGCGGCCTGGGCCACGTCGTGCGCGTCGGCGCCGATGAAGTCGAAGGCGAGGTCGTAGCCGCCGGCCGAGTTGGGGAACACCTCGGCGGCGAGCACCTCGATGTCGGGGCCCTTGCCGGCGTCGGCCGCAAGCGAGACGGTGCCGTCGGTGCCGAGCGTGCCGGAGAAGGTGAGGAGCGAGGCGCTGGACTCGTCGTACACCGCGAGCGAGAGCTTCGCGGTGCTCACCGGGAGTGCCTTCAGGCTGGCGCTGCCGTGGAGCCAGGCGTTCGACTCCGTGAGGGCGACGCTCTCGGTGCCCGAGTCGGAGGTGACCTCGGCGGTGAGGGCGGTGGCCTCGCCGGCGGGGACGATCACCGCGACGCGCTTCACGGTGTCCGTGACAAACGGCAGGAGTCCGATGTGACGTGCCCGCTTGGTGTCGCTCTTCGCCTCCGCCTCCGGCGAAGAAAGCACGAGCGCGAGCAGGGTGGACGAGAAGAACATGGGGGACTCCGCGGCGAGAGGGGTTTGGACGCCCCCTGAATACCGCGCGCTCCTCCCCCTGCTACCCCCACTCAACCCCCAATGACCGCCCCCTCCCGCGGGTAGAGCTCCCGGTAGGCCAGCGAGTCGAAGACGGACAGGACGGGCCAGAGGACCATCGGCCCGATCAGGGGAATGTAGGAAAGCACCATGGCGAACACGAACTCCACCACCATGATGACGGCGTGCGAGCCGGGGTCGGCCATGAAGCCGCGCCAGGCCAGGCCGAGCGCCTCGCCGAGGCCCACCTGACGGTCATGGCGGATGAGGTGCGCGAACTTGAAGGGCAGCGACGTGAGGAAGATGCCCACGTAGCAGAGCATCAGGCCAAGGAGGCTCATGCCGCAGCCCACGCCCGCGAGCGCCACGAACGCACCCAGCGAACCCATCACGAGCCCGAAGACCCGCCGGATCGACACGGGCTCCTTCCCGTCGATCTCGTCGAGCGTGGCGCTCTGGTAGCCGAAGTAGAGCATCATCAGGGGCGGCATGACCAGCAGCACCACCATGCCCATCATGGGGTAGAAAAGCAGCACGAGGAGCCCGCCCAGCCCGCCGCCGTCGTCCCCGCCGGAGAGGAGGGCGCCCGCGATTCCGAAGAGCAGGGAGCCACCGACCCCCGCGCAGATCGCCCCGAAGGTGACGCCCACCATCAGCCCGAACTGCGCGAGGGCCACCTGGATGTGGCCCTCGGGGTGCGTGCGGATGTGGTCGACGGTGCGCGTCAGGAGCGGGATCGGGTCGATCTTCATGCCGCCGGCCTAACGCAAGGCGGGATAGCCCACGCGGGCCAATTCCCACCTCGAGCACCCATGTCCACGACCCTCACCTACTTCGACTTCGATGGCAGCCGCGGCCTCGAATGCCGCCTCGCGCTCGCCGTTGCGGGCGTCCCCTTCAAGGATGTCCGCCTCTCCCGCGCCCAGTGGCTCGAGCTGAAGCCCAACACCCCCTACGGCGCGCTCCCCATCCTCGAAGTCGATGGCCAGAAGCTCGCGCAGACCAACGCCATCCTCGGCTACCTCGGCCGCCAGCACGGCCTCCTGCCCGCCGACCCCTGGGTGGCCGCCGAACACGAAGCCGTCATGAACAGCGTGGAGGACCTCCGCGTGAAGATGCCCGGCCGCCCCGACATGACCGACGAGGAGAAGAAGTCCGCCCGGGAGGAGTTCTCCGCCGGCTGGCTCAACACCTGGGGCAACACCCTCTCCGCGCGCATCCGCGGCCCCTTCCTCGAAGGCGAAGCGCCGAGCGTGGCCGACGTCAAGCTCGCGGTCATCCTCCGCGCCTTCCGCTCGGGGGCCTACGACCACATCCCCGCCTCGCGGCTCGACGCGTGGCCGAAGCTCATCGCCCTCGCCGATGCGGTCAACGCCCACCCCGGCGTGGTGCGCTACTTCGCCTCCCGCTGAGCCGCCTGGCCGAGCAGCACCTCCTGCAGCCCCTCGTCGAGCGGGCGGGACCGGAAGCCAAGGTCCCGCGCGGCGGCCGTGGTGTCGTACCCCACCCACAGGGGCACCGGCACCGGCACCACGAGCGGGCCCCGGCCGCTGAGCCGCTTCAACGCGGCGAGGAGCACCGGGAGCGTGCGCGGCGGCCCCGCGAGGTTGTAGGCGCGGCCGACGGATGCGTCGGTCCCGAGCGCCCCCGCCACGGCCCCCGCCACATCGCCCGCGTGCACCATCGGCACCCCCACGGTGGGCGCCAGCAGGAGTCGACGGCGGTGGTAGCCGAGGAGCCGCGCCGTCCACCGGCTGTCGCGCGATCCGTAGATCGGCCCCGGCCGCAGCACCGTGAGCTTGAGGCCCAGCTCGGCGGCCAGCGCCAGCGCGCGGTCCTCCCCGATGCACTTGGTCATCGCGTAGCGCCAGTCCGTGGTGAGATCGCTCCACACGAAGGGGCGCTTCACATGCCCGTACCGCTCGCCGCTTTCATTCTGGAAGGTGCGGATGCGCGTGCGGTACACGGCCACCGAGGAGATGAGCACCACCCGCTGCACGCCGGCGCTCGCCGCCGCCCGAAGGGTGTTCTCGACGCCCCCGACGTTGGTGCGCACGAAGTCCTCGAGGGTGCCGAGGTTCGAGCCGAGCGCGGCGTTGGCCACCACGGCGCGTGCACCCCGGAAGGCGGCTTCGAGCGCCGCGGGGTGGTCGAGGTCGGCGGCGGCGAGCTGCGCCCCGGCCTCGGCGAGCCAGGCGCCGCGTTCGGGGTTCCGGACCACCGCGCGCACGGCCGTGCCGGCGGCGAGCAGGTGGGCGGCGAGGTGGGAGCCGAGGAAGCCCGTGGCCCCCGTGAGCGCAACGGGCATGGTGGGCCCCCTATCCCCCGCCCGCCCGGGCAGGCGGCCGCATGAGGCTCCCCTCCCCGCTCCTGGGGCTGGTGCTCCTCGCCGCCGTGATCCTCGTCGGGTGGGCCACGCTCCGCCTCCGCCGGTGGTGGGCCGGCCGCCGCCTGCAGGGGAAGATGCGCCGGGCGCGCGGCCTCGAAGCCTCCGCGGAGAAGCTCCTCGCGCGCGAGGGCTACACCGTGATCGACGCGCAGGTGCCGGGCCGCTGGCGCCTCCTGTGCGATGGCGAGCCCCTCGAAGGTGACGTGCGCGCCGACTACCTCGTGCGCCGCGGGGACCGCGTGTACGTGGCCGAGGCCAAGTCGGGCCCCCGCGCCACCAACCCCGCCGACCGCGCCACGCGCCGCCAGCTCCTCGAGTACGCCGCCAGCTACGACGTGGACGGCGTGCTGCTCGTCGACACCGAAGCCGGCCGGGTGTTCCTCGTGGAGTTCCCGCAGCTCGGCGGCGCGGCCCCCGAGCCCGGGCGGGACTGGCGCGCGCTGGCGATCGCCTTCGGGCTGGGCGTGGTGGCCACGCTCCTCGCGCTGGTGTCGAGGTGATCGCCCCGACGGCGCCGAGCCGCGCGCCGGCAATCGTTTCCCCCGAGGTGGGTCGCGGCGCGGCTTCCTACCAGGCCCTCCGGCCCCCTACCGGACCCGGCGGCGCCCCAACGCCATCGCCGCCGCCACGCTCGCCCCCACCAGCGAAGGCAGGCCGCCGGGTAGTCCGCACACCCCCACCTCGTAGGACATGCTGCTGATCTCGCCGTCGTCGAGGGGCGCGGGCGTGAAGGCCCCGCCCTGCACGTCGGCGCCGACGCACTCGGGCGCGGGGAGCTGGACGCCAGCGGTGGTCTCGAT
>CAISIK010000149.1 GCA_903885375.1 uncultured Pseudomonadota bacterium | reverse complement strand
TCATCCAATATTTACCCAACACCACGCACCTGCCGACCGCAGCCGGGCGCTCGGCCGCGGTGGGCTGCACATGCACCCAACAAGCACAACTTCCGCACCTGTGCGCGGGTGGTACCCCCGCGCGACGGGAACGTTCAGCCGTCGGAGGGATCAGGCGCCACGATCGCCTGCAGGCCGCTCGGGAGCCGCGCCAGCCGCTCGGCGGCGTCGGGGAGCGCCAGCACCGAGGCGCGCAGCTTCGCGCGGAGCGGCTCGTTGGCCGGCAGCTCGAACACCCGCACGCAGTACTGCGTGGGGCGCGGCCCCATCACATAGGTCGCCACCCGATCGAGCGGGGGCGCGGCGCGGTCGAGCTCGTGCGCGAGGTGGGCGGCGAAGCTCCCCCCCCGAAACGAGAGTACGAGGGCCACGAGGGCATCGATCTCGGCTTCGCGGAGCCGCGGCGCGCCGGAAGCTCCCGGGCGAGCAGCCTCCGGCGCCGCCTCGGCGGCCGGCGCCACGCCCGCAGCGGGCGCCGCGAGGTAGGGTAGGGCCCGCCGCAGCCCGTCGAGGTCGACGGGGCCCACCACGTTGGCGCACACGGCCTCCAGCTCGGCCACCAGCTCGTGGTACTCGCCGGGCCAGGCCCGCGCGGCGAGCGCGTCGAGCGCATCGGTGCGGATCGGCCGCCCTTCGAGGCTGCCGAGGATGGCGGCCTTCACCGACCGAACGCCGCGCGCCCCGAGCCCCGGAAGCTGAACCCTCACGGCCCGCAGCCGGTCGGGCAGACGACGATCGGGCTCGGCCGACTCGGCGACGACCAGCGTGGGCGCCGGCCGCGCAGAGGTGGGCGCCAGCGTGCCGAGGTGCTCCGGCTCCACCACCTCGTCCGCGAAGGCCGCAGCGTGCGCCATCACGTTCGAGAGCTCACGGATGTTGCCCGGCCAGGGGTGTTCCAGCAGGATGCGCTCGGTGGCAGGCGCGAGCCGGGGCGCGCGGGCGCCGCGCTCGCGGGCGAGGAAAGCGCGGGCCAGCACGAGCACATCCGCGCCGCGCGCCCGCAACGGCGGCAGCCGCAAGGTGACCGCCTCCACCCGCCGGAGCAGGTCCTCGCGGAAGGTGCCGCGCTGAACCATCTCCTCGAGGTCGGCGTTGGTGGCCGCCACGATGCGTACGTCGAGCTTGTAGCTGCGGTCGTCGCCAACGGGCTGCACCACCCGCTCCTGGAGGGCGCGGAGGAGCTTGGCCTGCACCCGCAGCGGGATGTTGCCGAGCTCGTCGAGGAACAGCGTGCCGTGCTCGGCGGAGCGGAAGGCGCCCACCCGATCGCGATCGGCGCCCGAGAACGCGCCCCGCACATGCCCGAAGAGCTCGCTCTCGACGAGGTTCTCGTTCACCGCGGCGAGGTCGGCGATCACGTAGGGGCCGCGCCGCCCGCTGAGCTCGTGGAGGGCGCGCGCGAGGGACTCCTTGCCCGCGCCGGACTCGCCGAGCACGAGCACGGCGAGGTTGGTGGGCGCCACCCGTTCGACGGCTTCGAGCACCGCCACCAGCGGCGGGGACTCGCCCACGATGGGGGCGAGCGCCGCGTGATCGGGGCGACGGCTCCGACTCGCCACCGGCGGCGGGGCCGGCGCGCGCTCGGCGGGGGTGAGGCGGTCGCGCAGCCAGGCGGACTGGGCCTCGTCGAGCGGACCGGAACCATCCACGAGGAGCCAGTCGCCCGCGGCCGGTCGGCGCCCTTCGCCGGGGCGGATCTCCACCAGCCGGCGCTCATCGAGCGCGGCGTGCGCCCAGCGGACGAGCGCGTGGCGACCGGAGCCGACGGGGCCCGACAGGTGGACGGCCGAGCCCGCCCGACAGTGCGCCAGCAGCGTGCGGCGGACCCCTTCGAGCGCCGGGTCGGCCGTGACGAGGTGGAAGCGGTCGAGCCAGCGGATGCGCGGGCCCACCGCCTCGGGCAACGCCAGCTCGGCGCTGCCCTGCCGGAGGAGCTGCACGTCGGCGAGCGCCGGAAGCGGCAGCTGCTCCCAGCCCTCGGCGAGAAACAGCCAGCCCCCGCGCGCCTGCTCCGCTGCATCGGCGAGCACCGCGGCATCCGGCGGGCACCGCGCAGGGTCGAGTTGCACCAGCGGCCCCCAGCGACGCCCCCCGGCGAGCCATTGCCGGTAGAGCCAGCGCACGAAGACCATGCCGCTCGCGCCGGGCAGGCGCGGCACCTCCACCGGCGCACGCGCGCCGCCGGAAACACGCACGAGGAAGCCTTCGCAGAATTCCGCAAGCGCCGGGTTGGAGGCCACGAGCCGGTCGGCGAAGAGCATCGACGGTGGGTTCAAGGAGGCCTTTGCAGTCCCGCTTAACGCGCGATGGGGGGAAGTCCGCGTCGGCCCTCCCCCCCTTTCCCCGCTCCGTCGCTCAGCGGGCGATGTACCCGGCGGCACGGATGGCCATGCTCATGTCGGCGTCGAGGGCGTCGAAGGTGGTCCACTGGGCGGGCGCGGCGAACGACGAGGTCGCGTACTGGCGGGTGTTGCCCTCCGGGCGCTCCGAGGCGGCGGCGATGCACATGCTCACCTCCCCATCCCGCACCAGGTGCACCGCCACGTAGAGGTTCTCGCCCGGCGCGAGGCGGATGGTGCGCTGCAGCCCGATGGTGACCCGGCGGAGCCCGCCGTCCATCGCTTCCGGCACCACGTACTCCTACACCCGGAGGATGTGGGGCAGGCCCGCATCGCACTCCTCGCTCGCGCCGACCAGGTCGTAGCTGATGGTGCGTACGTCGAAGTCGGTCTGGCCGGCGGCGAGGCGCGCGGCCACCACCATGCCGTCGGTGTCGGCGGGCGGGAACACCTCGGTGTCGGGGCGCAGGCCGGGCTCCATCACCGACAGGATGATCGGCGCGACGGGGTTGACGGGGGCGGCGGCGAGGGCCGAGGGAGCGAAGGCGGCGGCGGCGAGGACGGTCAGGATGCGGCTGGTCATGGGAGGCTCCTTGAGGGGGTGCGCCGGGGATTCGGCGGCTCGCACTCAAGGAAAGCAATCGCCGTGCCAACGTTGGGCGGCAGAGGGACCACGCCACCGGGACCGAGCGATCATGCTCGTATTCAGCCGGTAGTTGGCATCGCAGGCGCCCGACGCAAGCCCGCTCGGTGGCCCTGCTCCCGTCTCCCGGCTGCCCAACTCTCGGCCGTTTGTGCGACCATCGGGCTCGTTGTGCGAACTCCGTGCAACCGGCCCCGCGCTCAGCGGACCCAGATCGCCTCGGCGCCGCCCGCCGCGCCGTAGCCCACCCACGGACCGCCCCACCCCGCGGCGAGGAAGTAGCTGCCATCGCCCCCGCAGAGAGTGAGGCCGGTGTTGCCCTGGTCCAGCTCCGAGAAGTCCCAGCCCGAGCCCAGCGAGCCGTGCCCCTTGCAGTCGGCGGTGGCGCCGACCGGGTTGTTCACGGCACCCACCCCGCCATCGGTGTAGGACGCGGGCCCGCCGCACCAGTAGTAGCCGCTCTCCCCGCCGTACAGGAGGTAGCCCGGCTCGCCGAAGGCCACGCGCAGCTCCGTGCGGGGGATGTTCCGCGAGGTGTAGGTGCGGGCGCCCGACGCGGCGGCGCTGAGGCGGAGCTCGCTCCAAGCCTGCGCGTTGAGGTCCAGCCAGCCGAGGGCCGGCGTGCCGCTGCCGCTGGCCAGCTCGGGCGAGGTGGCCACGGCCTCCACGCCCTCTTCGCCGCTCCCGAAGTCGCCCTGGCTCCCGGTGCTCGCCGTGTTCCGGTTGAAGCCGAGCATCCACCCGCCGGTGCTCATGTCGCACCACACGGGCGCGACGGAGCCGGTGCCGAGCGTGAGCCAGTACGGCCCATCCGGCGCGGTGGGCACGAGCTCGAGGATTTCGGTGCAGCTCCCCGCCGCACACGCCGAGGCCGAGCCCAGGCCCGAGTAGCCCGAACCATCGCAGTCCATGTCCACGCCGTCGCAGCCCTCCTCGGCGCCGGGGTGCACGGCGGCATCGGCATCGTCGCAGTCGCCCGGGCTGGCGCTGGCGCCGGCGCCCACCGCGCAGGCATGGACCTCGGTGCCAGGGTCGCCCCAGCCGTCACCGTCGGCATCCGCGTAGAAGGGGAGCGGGTCGACGGGGGCGTCGTCCACGGCGCCGTTGCAGTCGTCGTCCACGCTGTTGCATTGCTCGGGGGCGGAGGGCGAGCGGGTGGGGTCGGTGTCGTCGCAGTCGTCGTCCACCGTGACGCCCACCGAACAGTCGACGGGCAGCGCGGCATCGCCGTGGCCATCGCCATCGACGTCGGTGTAGCAGGGAGAGGCCGCCGCGGTGTCCGTGGGCGTGGCGCCCCCGCGGCAGGCGGCGAGCAGGAGCGCGGCGAGCGCCCACGTCCACGCGGCGGAGCCACCCGCCGAGGAGCACCCCGACGCCTCCTCGGGTTCGGGCTTCGTCGCAACCGGTTCGGGCTCCTCGCGCACGGTGCCGCCCAGCCCGCGCAGGCCCGACAGGTCCTGCTCGCCCCCCTCCCATGCGTTGGGCGCCGCGTAGGTGGAGCGCGTGGAGGCCCCGTAGTCGCCGCTGCCGTTGCGCGTGGCGGCGCCAGGGTTGGCGAGCAGCGCGCCCACCTCCCGGGCGCTGATGCCCCGGCGGGGGGAGACGCCTTCGCCCACGGGGCCGAGGCGACGGTTCCCGGCGGCGTCCCACGCGGTGAGCTGCCACTCCTGCGCGCTCACCCGGAACCCGCTCGACCGCGTCAACTCCCCCTCCGGCGCGGCCGTGAGCTGGAGGCGCCAATCCCCCGCGGCGCTGTCGAGCCGCGCATCCTCCGGCATCGACAGCGACACCGTCAGGAGCGTTCCCGCGGGCAGCGCGGCGAGCCGCGCATCGTCGGTGAAGGTGACCTCCCCGGCGGGCCCGCGCAGGTCGGCGAGGGTGAGGCGCCAGCCCCGAAGGTCGAGCGGCTGCGTCACCACGAGCTCCATCCACGGGCCGCCGTTGCCGACGAGCACGCCGAGGGCGGCATCGCTCCCGCTGCCCTCGAAGTCCCGCACGTCGAGCACCTCGTCTTCGCCCACCGCGTTCCACTCGTTGAGCACCAGCGGGCTCTCCTCCACCACGGTGTACTCGCCGATCTCGACCGGTCCCCACAGCTCGCCGGCGCGCTGCCGCGCCCGGATGACCGTGCCGTGCGCCACCTCCACGACCACCACGCCATCCTCGGCGAGCCTCGCGGACGCCGAGGGTTCGCCGCCGCGCGCGCGAGGGTCGGTGCCGTCGACCGTGTACCAGAGCTCCGCCTCGGCATCGCCGGGCAGCTCCACGCTCACCTCGTCGCCCACCGTGAGCGGGCCGGAGGGGATGGAGAGCACCGGGGCGGCCAGCGGGTACCAGCCCGCGGACTGCATCTGGAAGAGGAGCTCGCGCGTGCGGTAGGGGAAGTAGGTGTCGAGCAGACGGGCTCGCTCGGTGTCCCACTCGCCATCCCGATCCCACCAGCCGTACCCCCATCGCGCGGACTCCGCGGTGACGGCCTCCTCGATGCTGTCGGCGATGCCCTCGTAGCGGGCGCCGGCGCGCTCGGCAGTGAGCGGGCCCTCGCCTTCGAGGTTGCGGTGAATGGCATCGGCCAGCGCCACCCGGAACTCCGGATCCCCCGACGCCAACAGCGCCGGGAAGATGTCGGCGGGACCGGGCAGGTACAGGGCGTTGACCGTGTAGTCGTAGTAGATGCAGATGTCGCTGTCGGAGCTGTAGAAGCGATACCCGCCGGCGTCGCGGGCGGAAGGACCGGCGCCAGCCCAGTTGTGGTAAGCGGTCCAGTCCCAGGTGTTGCCGGCGTAGTAGTTGAGCAGCATGTAGTCGAGGTAGTGGTCGATCCGCAGCCAGGGCTCGAGCGCGGCCAGGTCGCTCCGGTTCGCCATGATCTGCGCCCAAGCCTCGCCCGATCCGCTCTTGACCGTGCCCTCGTTCACCGCCTCGTATTCCCCCTCGGAACCCCCGAGGTAGGCCGCCATGAACGCGTCGCCGAAGCGTTCGCGCACATGGTAGATCCCGATGTAGCTCCCGTTTTCGTAGACGTGTGCGAAGCCCCCATGCGGGGCCGTGTGGCCCATGGCGAGCTGGGTGGCGTCCATCCAGTCATTGCGGGTGTACTGCCCCTGGGCCCCCAGGTAGAACACCGAGTCGTGGCCCGACCGCAGGCTCAGTGCCTCCTGCGTGCGGGAGGGCGCGGGCCCTTCGCCATCGAGCGGCCAGAAGTCGAAGTCCACCTCGTCGGGCCCGTAGTCGCCGTTGAAGTAGAGCCGCAGGCTGTTCTTGGGGTAGCCGAGGCTCGTGGTGCCCGTGCGGGCCGCCGCGCACGACACCTGCAGGTCATCCCCCTCGGGGTCGATCCACTCCGCCGACACCGCCGACTTCGCCGTGGTGAGCGGGCCTCCCGACACCAACGACACCGATGGCATCGTGCTCAACGTGCGCAGCACCTCCTCGCCGTAGGCCGCGCTCTGGGTGACCCCGGCGTCCATCGCCGGCTGCAGCACGATGTCCGACGGAAACAGGTAGGTGTGCGTGATCACCGGGCCGCCGAGGCCGTCCGCGTCGATCTCGACGGCCCGAACGAGGGTGGTCCGCGTGACGTCGATCGCCCCCGCCTGCGCCACCGACGGAACCGACCCGTCCGTGCTCACCAGCACCGTGGCGCCCGCCACCTCCGGCGTGATCTCCAGCACGAAGGGCTGGGTGAAGACGCCGCGCTCCACGGAAAAGGTCGGGTCGGCCAGCGCGAGCGTGACAAGGGGGAGGAGGAGCACGCCCGCAGTGTAGCGGGGAACCGCCCCTACGGGGTGCAGCCCGTGTTGCCCGAACACGCGAACGTGGCGCCCACCCCGTAGCTGCTGTCGGGCTCGGTGGTGAACCCGCCGGCGCCGCCGGCGGCGTCGTCGGGGCTGTTGCCGGTGAAGTCGCAGCTGGTGGCGCTGAAGCTGCCGCTGGTGGTGCTGACGTAGAGCCCGCCGCCCTCGCTCGTGGAGGTGTTGTCGGTCACGCCGCCGCCATCGCAGCTCGCTTCGCCCTTCTGCACGAAGACGCCGCCGCCGCTGGTGCTGGCCGTGTTGTCGTGCACCTCGGTGTCCACGAGGAGGAGCTCGCCCCACCCGTACACGGCCGCGCCGCCGCCGTAGGTGGCGGTGTTGTCGTACACCTCGCAGTCCGTGAGGCTCACCGAAGCCACCGCGGTGGAGGTGGTGGCGAAGGAGAGCACCGCGCCGCCGTAGCGCGTGGTGCCGGAGGAGCCCGTGCCGCCGGTGAGGGTGAGCCCTTCCGCCACGAGGATCGAGTCCTGCGCCGAAAGGATCGTGCCGGAGGTGCCCGCACGATCGAGGATGGTCGTGGCGGCGCCGTAGAGGCCCACCACGTCGACATCGTCGCCCGAGGCCGCCACCACGGACACGTACCAGGTGCCCGGACACACCGTGTAGGTGCCGGTGCTCGCGGCCGGGATGGTGGCCACCGCCGCGGAGGTGCCCGCCGCCCACGTCGCCGTCACGTCGGACCAGACGCCGCCGGTGGTGGTGTACGACACGGTGCCGTCCTCATCGCTCGTCGACCAGCTCGCCGCATCGCAGTCGTTCTGCTGCCCATCGCAAAGCTCGGGCGCGCCGGGGTAGGCCTGCGCGTCCACATCGTCGCAGTCGCCGCCGGTGCTCACGCGGCCGCCGCCGGAGGTGCAGGTCTCGCTGCTGTCCTCGCCGAAGCCATCGCCGTCGCCATCGGTGTAGTAGTGGGTGGTGCCTTCGTCGATGGTGGTGTCGCAGTCCTCGTCCACCCCGTCGCAGGTCTCGGTAGCGCCGGGGTGCACGCCGGACTCGGCGTCGTCGCAGTCGGTCCCGAGGGCGGCCGTGTAGCTGCCTGAGGCCGCGCACCAGCACTGGGAGGCGCCGCTGCCGTACCCGTCGCCGTCGCCATCCGTGTAGTAGGCCTCGCAACCATCCCCGTTGAGCTCGTTCGTGGAGCCATCGCAGTCGTCGTCGGCGGTGGTGTCGCAGTCCTCCACGAGCACACCCGGGTTCACCGTGGCGCTGCTGTCGTTGCAGTCGGCGGTGGCGGTGGTGACCCCGGTGACCGAGTAGTTGCCGCTCGCCGCGCAGAAGCAGGCGCTGTCGGACTGCTTGCCGTACCCATCGTGGTCGGCGTCGGCGTACCAGTCGGTGCAGTCGATCGCGCCCTCGTCGTTGTCCGTGCCGGAGCAGTCGTCGTCCGCCGCCGTGCCGCAGTCCTCGTCGACCGGGTTGGCCACGGTGCTCGGATGCACGGCGAGGCTCGCGTCGTCGCAGTCGTCGGAGGTGCCGTAGCCGTAGCTGGAGGAGTCGAAGCCGTCGCCGTCCTGGTCGAAGTCGCTCAGGCCGTTGCAGTCCTGATCCACGCCGTCGTACCAGGTCTCCACCGCGCCGCTGTACACGGTGCCGTCGTCATCGTCGCAGTCGGGGCCGTAGCCGCCCGCCTCGTCGGCGATGGCGTCGGTGTTCTCGCCGTCGCCGTCGGCATCGAAGTCGCTGTCGCCGAGGCAGTCGGCGTCGATGGCGTCGTACGCGGTGTCGCGGGCATCGGGGTGCACCCGCTCGGCGTCAAGGCTGGCGCCATCGCGGCCGGTCGAGGGCGACGCGGGGTCGTCGTTGCAGTCATCGCCGCCGTAGGCCGAGGCGTCGTACCCATCCGCGTCCTGATCGAAGTCGCTCGCGCCATCGCAGTTGCTGTCGATGCCGTCGTACCAGGTCTCCGCGGAGTCGTTCGGGAACACGGCGGCATCGAGGTCGTCGCAGTCCTCGTCCACCGTGAAGGTGTCGCCGTCCTGGTCGAAGTCGTCGGCGCCGTCGCAGTCCTGGTCGGTGCCGTCGTACCAGGTCTCCACCGCGTCGGGGCCCACGTTGGCGGGCTCGGCGGCAGCCGGGTTTTCGAAAGGGTCGGTCGCGGCGTCGTAGCAGTCTTCGCCGTAGGTGCCATCGCGGCGGTCCTGGTAGAGCGAGTCGGCGCCATCGCCGTCCTGGTCGAAGTCGCTCGCGGCGTCGCAGTTGGCATCCACCCCGTCGTACCAGACCTCCGTGGCGCCGGGCGCCACCTCCCGGGCCAGCGGCTGGTAGAAGCCCGTCAGGGCGACGAAGTCGGCCGGGATGGCGTCGGGATCGTCCCAGCAGTCGGTGCCGCCGAATTCGGCAGAGGGGTGACCATCCCCATCCTTGTCGAAGTCGTCCACCCCATCGCAGTTCTGGTCGACCCCGTCGTACCAGACCTCGTTGCTGCCGCCGGGGTGGATGTCGGCCGCGGCGATGCCGCCGTTCTCGCCATCGGCCGCGTCGAAGCAGTCGCCCTCGGCCACGCTCCACCCGTCACCATCGAGGTCTTCCGCCAACCACGAAGATCCACAACCAGCGAGGAGGAACAGGATCGGGAAACGCATCGCCGATCCATAAAGCACCAACCGCTGTCAGTCACCCTCAGGGGCAGACCACGTTCGCCGTACCGGGCGTTCCGTACATGGTGTAGGACGCCGCCCAGTCGTTGGTGACGCCGGCGTCGTCGGACAGGCACCAGGTGTCCTCCGCGAAGGGCGCGGAGGTGCTGGTGCTGTAGTCGTCGTTGGCATCGGCCGGATCGGGGCTGACGGCGTTGAGCGTGTCGAGATCGAGCTGCACGCTCGCGTACGACACCGTGGGCGTGGAGTAGGCCGGCCAGTCGTCGTTGCCGGATTCGAGCCACCAGTAGACCGAGTCGATCGTGGTTCCGGCCAGCTCGACGTTGATGCCGCCGACGGGGTTCTCCAGGTCGTTGCTGGTGGTGTACGCCGGGGAGTCGTAGTCGGTCAGGAGCAGGTCGCAGTCGGCGGGCGTGGTCCAGATGGTGCCCGCGTTGCTCCCGCAGACGACGTAGTAGGCCCCCGCCGCGATCGTGGCGCTCGAGGGGAAGGTGATCACCACCTCGGAATCGCACCCCGCCTCGGTGTACGGCGCCGTGACCGTGGAGGAGGCCTCGTGGCACAACGAGGCCGTCCAACCCGAGAGCGAGATGGTGTCGCCGCCGTTGTTGTAGAGCTCGAACCAGTCGTAGGTCGCCAGCGCGTTTCCGCCGTAGAACTCGGTGATGACGACGTCGCCGTACACGATGCCGGCCTCGTCGATGTAGCCGTCGCAGTCGTTGTCCACGCCATCGTTGGTGGCGAAGGTGTCGGACACGCCGGGGTGGATCGAGGAGCTGCCGTCGTTGCAGTCGGTGTTGTCCGTCACCGAGTAGCTGCCCGAAGCCGAGCAGGTGCACTGCGAGGAGGTGGAGAGCCCGTAACCGTCGGCATCACCGTCGTAGTAATAGGTGGTGCAGCCAGTGGCGCCGGTGTCGTTCGCGCTGCCATCGCAGTCGTCGTCGTAGGCGGTCGAGCAGGTCTCGGTGGCGGCGGGGTTCACACCCGACCGGCTGTCATCGCAGTCGGTGCTGTTCGTCACGTCGTAGCTGCCCGACGCGGAGCAGGTGCACTGCGAGGAGGTGGAGAGCCCGTAGCCGTCGTTGTCGCCATCGTAGTAGTACGTGGTGCAGCTGGTGGCGCCCACGTCGTTGGCGCTTCCATCGCAGTCGTCGTCGTAGGCGGTGCCACAGGTCTCCGTGGCGCCCGGCTTCACGGCGGACTTGCTGTCGTCGCAGTCGGTGCCCGCCACGACGGTTCCGCTCACGGTGCTGTCGCCGTAGTTGTCGCCGTCGTCGTCGTTTTCGCAGGCGGTGGCGCTGTCGCTGGGGGCGGCGCCGGGGAAGGTGTCGGCATCGCCGTCGTCGCAGTCGGTGCTGTTGGTGACGTCGTAGCTGCCCGACGCGGAGCAGGTGCACTGCGAGGAGGTGGAGAGCCCGTAGCTGTCGTTGTCGCCGTCGTAGTAGTACGTGGTGCAGCCGGTGGCGCTGGCCTCGTTGGCGGTGCCATCGCAGTCATCGTCGTAGGCGGTGGCGCAGGACTCGGCATCGCCAGGGCTCACGGCCGCGTCGGTGTCGTCGCAGTCGTCGTTGGCGGACGTGACCGCCGTGGTGGTGTAGAGGCCCGAGGTGGTGCAGGTGCACTGGTAGGACGTGGTGATGCCGTAACCATCGGCATCGCCGTCGTAGTAGTAGGTGGTGCAGCCGGTGGAGCCCACGTCGTTGGTGCTGCCATCGCAGTCATCGTCGTAGGTGGTGCTGCAGAGCTCGGCGTGGCCCGGGTACACGCCCGACTTGCTGTCGTCGCAGTCGGTCGTGGCGGCCGTGGTGCCGGTCACCTTGTAGGAGCCCGAGGCGTTGCAGGTGCACTGGCTCGTGCCGAAGAGGCCGTAACCATCGCTGTCGGCGTCGTAGTAGTACGTGGTGCAGCCGGTGGCGCCGACGTCGTTGGCGCCGCCATCGCAGTCGTCGTCGTAGGTGGTGGCGCAGGTCTCCGTGGCGGTGGGTTTGACGGCCGACTTGCTGTCGTCGCAGTCGGTGCCCGCCACGACGCTGCCGGTCACGGTCGAATCGCCGTAGTCGTCGGCATCATCGTCGTTCATGCAGGAGGTGGCGCTGTCGCTCGGCGCGGCGCCAGGGAAGGTGTCGGCGTCCGCATCGTCGCAGTCGGTGCTGTTGGTGACGTCGTAGCTGCCCGAGGTGGTGCAGGTACACTGCGAGAGGCTGCTCTTGCCGTAGCTGTCGTTGTCGCCGTCGTAGTAGTAGGTGGTGCAGGCGGTGGCGCCGACGTCGTTGGCGGAGCCATCGCAGTCGTCGTCGTAGGCGGTGCCGCAGGTCTCCGTGGCGCCGGGCTTCACGCCAGACTTGGAGTCGTCGCAGTCGGTGCCGGCGGTGCCGCCCGCCGGCGCGGTGGTGCTGCCGTACTTGTCGCCGTCGGCGTCGGTCATGCAGGCGGTGGTGGAGTCGCTCGTGGCGATGCCCGGGTAGGTCTTCGCGTCGGAGTC
>CAISIK010000148.1 GCA_903885375.1 uncultured Pseudomonadota bacterium | reverse complement strand
GCCCTTGCCCGCTTCGACGTGCTGCTCGGCTCGTGCGGCCCGCTCGCCGCGGCCCGCCTGCTCCTCGAGAGCGCCCAGAACGGCGCCACCGGGGCCTCGCCCTCGCCGGCGGCCTCGCGGGAGGGCTCGCCCTCGCCGTCGACGTCCGCGGCGCCAGCGCGGTGGCTGTCGCGGCGGCACTCACGGCGGTGGGCTCGCGCAGGCCGGGCCGGGCCGGGCTGGCCGTCGTGCTCTTTGCGGCCGGCGCCGCCCTGTCGCCGGCCCTGCAGGCTCGCCTCGCCGTGATTCCGATGCCGGCGGCCGACTCGCTCGTGCTCGAGCAGCGGCAGCTCGCGCTCGACGAGGTCTGGCAGCCCCTCCCGGCCGCGGTGAAGGCGGCGTGCGCCGGCACCCCGCGCGACCGCCTTCCCCAGGCGACCGAGCTCGGCGAAGGGTGCGTCCGCGCCTCCTTCCGGTCCAACGCCGGCGTGCTGGGCGCCACGCTGCCCGGTGGGGCCGTGGGGGCCCTGGGGTTGGCGCTCATGTCCGCGCTCGCCGCCGCGGGCTGGCGCGGCCGGGCCACGTGCGCGCTCGCCCTCGGCGGGCCGCTCCTCGCCGGACTCCTCGCCGCCGGCCTGCTCCCCGAGCTGCCGCAGCGGTACCTGCTCGTCTACGCGGTGCCCTTCGCGTGCCTCGCGCCCGCGGCCGCCGGACTGCTGCTCGCTCGGCTCGGGCGGGTGGGCTCCGCCCTCGCGGTCATCGCCGCGTGCGCGGCTGTGGTGCAGGGCGCGCGGGTGCCCTTGCGCGCCGGGCGCATCGATGCCCACAACGCCGACCGCCGGGCCGCGGTGGCCCGGCTCGTCGAGGTGGCGCTGCCCGCCGGCGGCACGCTCCTCGACTGCTCCATGGATGCGAAGGTGGGCCTCTCGCTCGCGCCGCGCTTCGCGCCCGCGGACCCCTCCTGCTCGGCGAGATGGTGCCCCCCGCCGCGTGCCGTGCGTGGGCCGAGGCGCCATCGGCTCGGCCCCTCGCCCGGGTGGACGACTGCGCGCGCGGCCTGCTCCTTGGCGCCGGATGGAGCGAGGTCGGGCGCCACGATGGCCTCTGCGTCACGGCATGGGGCGGACCGGCAACGCCGTAGTCGGCGCCGTTACGGGCGCGGCGAACGGGACCGACGGCGCCGGAGGCCCACCGCCGCCGCGATCGGCGCGAGGAGGCCCGCGCTGCCGCGCCAGCATCCACCGCCGAAGCCGACGGTGGCGGCCATCCCATCGCAGTTCTCGTCGCGGGGGGTGGTGGGGTCGTCCACCTCGCTGCAGTGGCGCGGGTTCCCCGTGTCTTCGCCGCCGGTGTCGGGCGGCTCCTCGTCGAAGAAGTGGTTGTACGCGCCGATGTCCGAGACGGTTTCATCCTCGTCGCGCCATGCGGGCCAGCCGGCGTTCACCACGGGGCTCGCCGGGTCGGGCCAGGGCCCCGGCATCCACTCCTCCCCATCCACCGGCTCGGGCGCGCAGATGGGGGTGTACCCGCTCACGAAGATCGGCTCCACCCCCACGAGGTCGGTGTCGGGCCAGCCGTCCGGAAGTGTGGGCGTGGCGTCGTCGTTGTACCAGAGGTTGTTGCCGGCGGTGAGCGCGTCCAGCGCTTGCGGCTCCAAACTCATCGCGCCGCCGCTCACGAGGTTGTTCACGAACTCGAGCTCGGGCAGCTCACCCATGAACAACGAGGTGGCCTCCACGCGGACGAGGGTGTTGTCGGTGAGGGTGAGCGGCCCCTCCGCATACCCCAGCTCACCGAGGTAGGACGAGACCATGAGCGGTCCGGCCGGCACGGAGATGGCCTGGAGCACGTTCCGGCGCATCGTGACGTCGGTGTTGTAGAACTGGAAAACGCCGTTGACGGTGTTGACGAGGGACTCCGCGCCACAGATCACGTTGTCGGACCACTCCGCGGTGCCGCCGTAGGTGACGAGCGCAGCCGTTCCCGCCTTTCCGTCGCGAAGGGTCATGCGGGACCCGCTCCAGGCGAGCGTGCTGGCCTGCACCACCACGCCCCCCTCGAACTCCCACCAGCCGCCCTCCACCTGCATGGCGGCGGTACCGTAGACCAGGAGGTTGTACGACGAACGTTCGGCCGGGAGGAAGCGCCCCCCGGTGATCGACACGGAGTCGACGACACTCAGCGTGAAGCTGGACGACCCGCCGCCGGCGAAGGTGTCCTCGAAGACGGGGTTGGTGATCACCACGGAGTTGGCGGTGACATCCACCACCCCCGCTTCATACGACACCGACCCGAGATGCTGGGTGTCCGTGTGTTCGAAGCTGTCCGCGAAGCCGTAGATGTCGGAAAGGGAAGCCTTCTGTTCGGTGAAGATGGCTCCGTCCACCGACAGGAGTGACACCCGGGCGCCCCGCCCGCTCGGCGGACCGGTGACGATGCCCGCCACGGCCAGATTCGAGAACTGGGTACCATCCACCCGCAACGCCACGTCCAGGAGGTGGGGGAGGAGCAGGATGCCCTTCTCACTGTAGTCCCGGAAGCTTCCCTCGGTGACGCTCACCTGTGAGTCCACCGCGAGCAGGCCGACCTGCGAATCTTCGTTGCCCGCGAAGTCCACGCGCTCGAGCGACAGACTGCTGTCCTCCACGTAAAGGCCAGACACCTCCCCGAGTGAGGCGGCGATGGACTTGTGTTTGTCCCCCGGGGGAAAGGTCGTTGCCGCCGACAAGGTGGCATCCTTGATGGTGAGGTCGCTCCCACTGACCAGCAACGGCCCGAGCGCACACCCCGGCGAGGCGCACTGCAGGGTCAGCGCGGCATCCCGCACCACGCCGATGCCCGTGGCATCACAACCGTCGGTGACCGTGAGCACCGTTCCCGAGGTGTCGCCTTCGAGCGCTTCGAGCATGGCCGAGAGCGAGTCGCCGGCAGCGCAATCGAGCGCGTGGGCCGGAGCGATGGCCAGCAGGAGGAGCAAGGTCCCCCACCATACCGCGAGAACGGGCCGCCCGCGCCGCGCCCGTTCAGCCCGGCTTGCGGGCCACCACCCGCACGTAGTCGAAGGGGTACACGAGGTAGGGCAGGGACGCGACGATGTACATCAGGTCGTAGCGGAGATGCACGTGGGGCGGCCGGGTGAGCATCCACCGACGGAACGCGGGAAAGACGCGGTCCACGATGGACTCCTCCTCCATGACCTCGAAGCCCGCCGCGCGGAGCCGCTGCATCCAACCCGCGAGGTCGTAGATGTTGGCCCGGGGAACGGCCTGCGAGCGGCACACGAGGTCGAGTGCGGGCGCGTGCCACCACCGGTGGGCCGGAGGCACCACCAGATCGACCATCGAGAGGCGACCGCCCGGCTTCAGCACGCGGAAGGCCTCCGCGAAGAATTGCTCGCGGGTGTCGAAGTGGAAGGCCGCCTCCACCGACACCACCGCATCCATCGAACCCGTGGCGACCGGCAGGTCGGTGACGCTGGCGAGGAGAAAATTGACCTTCCCATCCACACCGGCCAGCGCGGCCCGATCGCGGGCGATCGCCAGCTGCACGGCCGACACGTTCACGCCGGTCACCCACGCCGAGCCGAACCGCTCCACGATGTGGCAGGCGTTGGTGCCAAAACCGCAGCCCGCATCGAGCACGTGGGCCTCGGCCGCATCGAGGCCCGCCCCGTCCGCCACGAGGTCGAACAGCGCGTAGCAGGCCTTCTGGAGGGCATCGGCCCCCCGGGGGCTCACCTCCGCCCAGTAGCCCATGTTCACGAGCGGCGTATCGCCGGCCCCCTCGATGGCACCGGCGCCGCGCAGATCGTAGAGCTGCCCCGCATCGTTGCCGCGCCCCAGAAGAAAGCGCGGCCAGGCGGCCATGCGCCTCGCCCAGCCGGGTTTTTGGCTCATGCCTGCACCGCCGAGTAGAATTGTCGACACCAGGCCCGGTACCGCCCGACCGGACCATCCCCTTCCGCGAGCAGGGGCCGCTCCACGTGCCTCTTGTTCTCCCACACGCGGCGGTCCTGCATCACGTCGCCCACGTAGGCGTTCTGGGCCATCGAGGACACGACGCCGTCGAACATCCAGCGGGGCACGAACCGGAGCCGCCAGTCCACCGCGGCACCCCGGCGGAGCACCATGCCGAGGCGGAGCTCGGTGGTGTCGGCATCCACGAGGGTGGGGAGCACGTACTGGCGCGTGTGCAGATCGAGCCCCGGAAGGTGCACATCCACGTAGGAGTAGCCGAGGCCCCAGACGTGGACGGAAATCTCCACCTGGAGGTTCCGGCCGAGCCCGGGAAAGCCGTCCGGGCGAACAAAACCGTAGCGCGTGTGCAGGTACGGCCCCGCCACCTCGAAGTGGTGCAGCGTGACGGCGCCGTAGCCGTGCACCACGGGGAAATGACCGAGGTCCACGCTGTTCTCGGTGGTTTCCTGGGGGTGCGTGCGCAGGGTGGCCACCGTGCACCGCGGCGGAGTGTAGCCCTCGAGGCTCACCGGCGGCGGATGCCAGGCGGGGGCCGCCCCCTCCGGATGGAACCACACGAACACCCAGCCCCCGGACTCGGCCGTGGGGTGGCAGGACACGCGCGCGGAGGGTGGGGGACGGGTGCCGTAGCCGGTGGCCACGCAGGCGCCCGTACTGTCGAAGCGGAAGCCGTGGAAGGGGCACACTACCGTGTGGTCGCGCACGGTGCCGCCCTGCCCCATGTGGGCGCCGAGGTGTGGGCAGTGCGCATCGAGCGCCACCGGCTGGCCCTCCGGGCCGCGGAACAGCACCAGCTCCTTCCCGGCGAGGCGACGGCTCAGCAGCGCGCCCTCCGCCAGCTCCGCCGTGAGCGCCAGCGCAAACCAGCCGCTGGGAGGGGGGAGGGTCGGGGGCACGTGGCGCGGCTAACGCGGACACCCCCTCGCCCACCACCGACGCGCGCGGCGAGGTGCGGCCGGCCGCCTCAGCGCAGGGCATCGCGGATGGCGGGCAGCACCTCGGCGGCGGCCACGCGCGCGCCCGTTTCGGTGGTGTGGATCGCATCGGTAAACCAGGCGAGCGGCTGGTAGCCCCCCTCCAGCGCCGCGAGGTCCACCACCCGAACGCCGCGCTTGCCGGCCTCCTCGCGGAGGATGGCGTCTGCCGACAGCGGCGCCCGCAGCGGCGCGGCATCGAGTTGGAGCGACTCGGCCCACGCCTCCGCGCGCGCGGCGGGGTCGGCGGCGTCGTGGCTCCTCAGGAAGGCATCGAGCGAGCTCCCCGGACACTGTTCGTGGGTGCCGGCCGCCACGCCGCGCCAGCCGCCGCGGGCGAGGTCGTCCTGCACGCTCGCGAGGTGACGCGCGCACGCCGAGTCACGCGGCGTATGCACCCCGCTGGGGGGGCAGTCCCAGTTGCGGAGCAGCGTGGTGAGGACCACCGGCGCGGGGCTTGCGTCGAGCGCCTGCCCCAGCTCGGTTCGGAAGCGTTCATCCACCCTGGAGAGCGTGCGGATGGCGAAGTCATCCTCGATCGCGAGGGTGGAGGCGCGGGCGCGCATGTCGCGAAGCTGGCGGAGCGGCGAGGCCCAGTGGTGGATCCACGAGCGCGAGAGCATCACCTCGAACGGCAACGAACGGAGGGTGATCGCGCGGATGGACCCGTCGAACACCGAGGCGTTGTAGTCGTTGTGCCCCGTCATGATCACCACGAGGTCGGGCTTGAGCGGCGCGAGCTGGGTGGTCAGCCGCCAGACGCCGGCTGTGGAGTACCCGGCCACGCCCAGGTTGATCACCTCGAGCTCCGGAGCGCTGTCCGCCACCCAGGTGGGGAAGTCGTCGCGGCTGCCCGGGACGTGATCCCGCCGAACGGTGGAGCCGCCGAGGAAGACCACCCGCGGGCGCTGCCCGCGCGGACCCACGGGCACCGACAGCCGCTTGTCGAAGCTGCACACGAGGCCGGAGGCATCGATCTCGCACTGGCCCACCCGCTGGATGTGCGTGCTCGGAGGCGGGTTGCCGATTGCCGCGTGGAGCCCGCCTTCCACCCCCCCGAGGGCGGCCACGAGCACCACGGCGCCGAAGAAGGCGCGGCGGAGGCGGGTCAACGGCGGGGCTCCAACTGGGCCCGCAACCAGCGAGGAGTGCAGCGGATCGGCGTCATGGTCCCTGGCGGGCGCCCCCGCCCGATAACGCACCCGACCCGCGCGCCACGGCACGTCGGCGGCGCTCCTTCAACCTCAACGCGCCGGATTGCGCAACGGAGTGACCTCGCGGCTCGCCACCAGGCGCCCGAGGTCCCGCAGGGCCGCCTCCACCTCCGGCTGGCGGAAGTAGTCGGCGCCCACGGTGCCATCGCTCCAGCGCTCGGCGCCGTCGTACTCCCAGCACAGGAACAGGCCGAGCCCTTCCACGCTGGCCAGCACCTGCCCGTAGCGCCGGATCTCGGCGGGCGACATCGCCCAGAAGCCCTTGCCCCACCCGGGCTTGCCGCTGGACCCATCGCCGCCATCGGCGATGTTCAGCCCGTTGATCACGCCCAGGCCCAGTGCATGCGAGGCACGCAGGTTGTCGTCGGTGTAGGCCTGCACCTCGCCCCGCCGCGTGGTGTACTGGTTCACCGCGGCATCCACGTACTGGTAGCGCCCGCTCGCCGGCACCGGCATCCGCTGCGCCTCCTCGCGCACGTACACCATGAGGCCCGGCAGGCGCTCGCGGGAGTAGCGCGCCATCTCGTCGATCTCGGCGGCGGTGGGGTCGTGACCCTCGAAGTTCACGATGTCGTCGAGCAGCATGTGCCCCACGAGGGTGCCATCCTCCACGAAGGGGCGCAGGTCGTCGGGGTTCCAGCGGTCGAGCGCCGCCTTCCACGCCGCGAGGTCGAAGTCGCCGCGCGGCGTGGTGTAGAACTCGTGGTCGCCGGTGAGGCGGAGCGTGATCTTCACGCCGGAGGCCCGCATCAACGGGAGCAGCTCGCCGAGGGTGTAGCCGGCGCCGGAGGTGGCGAGCTGCACCACGGCCAAGCCGGTGCGGGCGCGCACATCGGCGAGGCCCGCCGGCGTGAGGAAGGTGTTGAGGCCCCAGAAGCCGAAGGGGACGGGGGACGAGGCCGGGGCCAGGTCGGCCGGAATCTCCACGGGCGCAGCCACCGGCGCCGGGGGCGCTCCGGGCAGCGACGACGCACAGGCCCCGCAGAGCGCGAGGGCGAAGACCGGCCGCCGGACCTCAGCCGCCGTAGCCACCAGGGTTCTCCTCCGTCCATCGCCAGGCCGTGGCCACCATGTCATCGAGCGTGCGGTCGGCCGTAAAACCGGTAGCCGCGCGGAAGCGGGAGGGATCGGCCGTGGCGCAGGCCATGTCGCCCGGCCGACGGGGACCGAGCACGTGGGGCACCTCGCGGCCGGTCACGCGACGGCAGGCCGCGAGCACCTCGGCCACGCTGTGCGGGCGGCCGGTGCCCACGTTGAAGATGGCGTGCTGGCCGGGCGCGAGCGCATCGAGGGCGTGTCGGTGCGCGGCGGCGAGATCGGCGATGTGGATGTAGTCGCGGAGCGCGGTGCCATCGGCCGTGGACCAGTCGGTGCCGAACACGGTGAGCGGGGCATCGTCGCGCACGAGCGCGAGGAGCGCCCGCGGGAGAAGCGCCTGCGCCCCCTCGACGGGCTGCCCGATGCGCCCCGAGGCGTGGGCCCCCACCGGGTTGAAGTAGCGCAGGGAAACGGCCGACCATCCGTGGCAGCGCACCATCCAGTCGATCCACTGCTCGCCGTGCACCTTGCTCAGCCCGTAGGGGCTCTCGGGCAGGAGCGGCGCCGTTTCTGCGATGGGCATCTCGCGCTGGGTGCCGTACACGGCGGCGCTCGAGGAGTACACGAGGCGGCGCACCCCGGCCCGCGCCATCTCGCCGAACAGGGTGCCGAGGGCCCCCACGTTGTTGGCGAGGTAGCGCTCGGGGTGGGCCATCGACTCGCCCACCACCTTGAAGGCCGCGAAGTGCAGCACCGCATCCACGCCGTTGAGCGCCCGCCGCACCGCGGCCGCATCGGCGATGTCGGCGTGCACGAAGGGCACATCCTGGCCAGCGAGCTGCTCCACCCGGCGCACCGCCTCGCGGTAGCCGGTGCTGAGGTCGTCGATCACCACGACCCGGTGGCCGGCCGCCAGAAGGTCGAGCACCACGGTGCTCCCGATGTAGCCGGCGCCACCGGTCACGAGCAGCTTCATGTCAGAACGCGCTCTCGGGAACGTAGAGGCGATCGCCCGCCTGGAGCACGAGGTCGTCGGCGGTGCCGGCGAGGATGCGGCGCAGGTTCACGCGGAGGCGCTTGTCGCCGCGGAGGATGTAGAGGTTGCCGAGCGCCGCCGTGGGCAGCGCGCCGCCCGCGGCCGCCACGCACTGGCTCACCGTGAGGCCATCGCGGAAGGACACCTCGCCCGGCTTGCCCACCTGCCCCATCACGGAGACGAGGCTCTGCGGCACGAAGACGATGTCGCCGCCGGAGAGCGGGCGGTCCGCCGCGCCGCCACGAAGGAGCTGCTCGTAGGCGATGACCGCCACGGTGTCGGACTTGTCGCCGCGCGACACGCGCACCTCGTTCACCCCAGCCGTGGCCACGCCGCCCGCTTCACTCAAGAGCTGCATGAGCGTGGTGGGGCCGCGCAGGAAGTACACGCCGGGCTTGGCCACGGCGCCCAGGACCTGCACCGGCTGGCTGCGGTAGCTCGCCACGCTCACGGTCACGTTGGGGTTGGTGATGTAGCCCGCGCGCAAGCGCTCGCTGATCTCCACGCCCACGGCCACCGCGTTGCGGCCGGTCACGGCCACCCGGCCGATGAGGGGAACGTCGATGGCGCCGGTGGCATCGACCGGCATCTGTCCGCTGAGCGAGGGCTCGCCGTACACGGCGACCTGCAGCACATCCTCCGCGCCGATCAGGTAGGCGGCGGGGAGCACCGGCGGCGGCACGAGCAGGGCCGGCGCGGGTGGCTCGCCGGACGGCTCGGCCTCGCGGGCCGGGTCCGGAGGCGCGGCGAGGTCGGCCACGGGACCCGCGTCGGCCGGCGGGGCGGTGGGCTCCACCGGCGAACCTGCCCAGGCCACCCCGACGGTGCAGGCCAGCAACAGGAACGTGCGCTGCAGGAGGGGACCGATCATCGTTCGAAGACTCCAGACCGACGGAGGCTCGGTAACCCGCGGGCCCCGTCGTAGATGCCGAGGTAGGCCTCGGCCATGCGGGCCGCGCCGAAATGGGCGAGCGCGTAGGTTCGACCGGCGGCCCCCATGTCGGCGGCGTGCTTGCGGTCCCGGGCGAGGGTGTCGAGCGCGGAGGCGAGCGCGCGGGCATCGCCCGATCGCACGAGGAGCCCCGTGGCCGAGTTGACCAGCTCGGGCACGCAGCCCACCGCCGTGGCCACGACCGCCCGGCCCGCGGCCATGGCCTCCATCACCACCAGCGGATTGCCCTCCCAGCTGGAGGAGAGCACGAAGGCGTCGGCCTCCGCGAGGAGCGCGGGCAGGTCGTTCCGAACGCCGAGGAGGTGCACACGCCCCTGGAGATCGGGCAGAAGCGCGCGCTGCGTGAGGGCGTCGGCGAGATCGCCGGTGCCGGCAATGAGCAGCTGGGCGCCGGTGGCCGCCAGCTCGGGGGCCGCGAAGGCTTCGAGCAGGAGCGCGTGGTTCTTCTGGGTGTTCAGGCGGCCGGCCGTAACGAAGAGCGGCACCGTGTCGGGCACGCCGAGCGCCGCCCGCGCGCCCGCGGCCGCAGGCCGCGTCCATGGTCCAAGGTCGATCCCGTTGGGCACGATGAAGCGCGGAGAGCGGCCGTACACGCGGCGAACGCTCTCCGCGACCGCCCGCCCGATCGCCACGGGCACCACCCCCATCCGGAACGCGAGCGCGTGGAGCGGCCGCGTGTGCGCCTCCACCTCGTGCTCCGCCACGTTGTGGAGCGTGTGCACCACCCGCACGCCCGACAGCCCCACCAGCGCCGGCAGCAGGTACTTCAGAACGTGCAGGTGCGTGTGAACCACGTCGGGACGCACCCGACGCAGATGGCGCCGCAGTCGGGGCACCACGCCGAGGTCGAAGCCCGCGCGCTTGTCGAGGCACACCACGCTCGCGCCCGCTTCCTGCAGCTCGCGGTGGATGAACCCGCCCGTGTCGGGGCCGAGCGCCACCAGTGAAGCCTCCGCCCCCAGCTTGCGCTCCTCCAGCACGAGGCGCGCCGCCATGCGCTCCGCACCGCCGACATCGAGGGTGGGCAAGAGCTGGACGACGCGCACGCTCAGATCCTCCGGAGCTGGCGGAGGTCGGTGGGGTGCCAGGCGCCCGTGGCCCGACCGACCACGAGGAACACGCCCGCGCCGATCCCGATCTGCACGAGTACGTGGGCGCCCGACAAGGGAAGCAGCGCCGCTGCCATCACCAGCGCCGGGAGGCCGACACGCGCGAGCGTGCCCCCGAGCCGCAACCCCGACACCGGCCCGCGCACGCACACCGCCAGCCAGGCGAGCAGCAGCACCTCGCAGCCGAGCGTGACGGCGGCCGCCCCGACGGCGCCGTAACGAGGCAGGGCCCAGAGGTTCACGGCCACGTTCACGAGCGCGGCCACGAACACGCCGCGGGTACGGTCGTCCTGCCGGTTGAGCGCGGTGAGGGTCATGCCGAAGCCGTTGTTCAGGAAACGCAGCGGAATCAACGGCGCCATGATCAGGAAAGGGAGCGCGCTGGGCCGGTATTCCTCCCCGCCGAGGAACACGAGCAGCGGCTCGGCCGTGAGCAGGCCACCCACCGCGGCCGGCACGCTCACGGCGAGGAGTACCCGCACCACGAAGTTGAGCTCGGCCCCCGCCGCCTCGGACTGGCCGAGGTGCTTCGCCATGCGCGGAAACACCGCCGTGTTCAGCGTTTCCGCCACCACGGGGAAGAGGCTGATGAGCATGACGGCGCCGCGGTACACGCCCACCTCGGTGTCGCCGCGGAAGTGGCCCAGGAGGAGCACATCCGCGTTGAGCCAGACGGCGGTGAACAGCGTGCTCAGCCCGAACGAGGTGGAGGCGCGGAGGAGGGTGGCCACGTCGGCCCCGGTGACGTGGTGCTGCGAGGGGCCCCGGATGCCACGGTAGGCCAGCATGAGCAGCCCGAACACCAAGGCGCCATCGATCACCTGGGCGAGAAAGACCCAGGCCACGCTGAAGCGCAGCCACACGAAGAGCGAGGTGAACCCCACCAGGGC
>CAISIK010000147.1 GCA_903885375.1 uncultured Pseudomonadota bacterium | reverse complement strand
GGCGCGGCCTCCGGCGCCGGCGCGGCAGCGGGCGCCGCTCCGTCGGCCGACACGGTCGCGTCTTCGAGGATGACGGCGAAGAAGTACCCGAAGCCGAGGTCGCGGTCGATGGTGAGCGGGCCGCTCGCCACGAGCACGTCGCCCAGCTCGGCCTCGGCGAGCGTGGTCACGGTGATGTCGTTGGTGCCCTCGGCGCCGCTGCCATCGCGCAGGTGGTACCAGTTCTTGCCGAAGATGCCCTTGCTGGCCTTCACGACCCGCCCGCGCACCGCCACCGGCTTGCCGGAGAGCTCGGCCTTCCGGGCGTAGACGTCGGCCACCGAAAGCCCCCCCTCCGGCGGTGCCAGCACCGCGCTGACCGCGGCCGCATCCGCCTTCTCGGCGTGGGCGATCTCGGTGATGCGCTCGAAGTCGCGTGCCAGCTCCACGCTGTGCAGGCGTTCGTGCAGGGAGCCCTGGCCCATCCGCACGTAGTCGCCCACGGCCACGTCGAGGCGGGGGACGGAAACCCAGAAGGTGTACGACGCCTCCTCGATCTGCAGGTAGCTCCGGCCATCGCCGTGCACCGCCTCCAGGACACGGGCCGGCGCGACGTTGGCCCAAGCGGGCGCGGCCTCCGGAGCGGGGGTGGCCGCGGGCGCGGAGACGTCGGGGGCGCCCGAGCAGGCGAGGATGAACCAGAGCATGAAGACTCCGTACGCGCGGGAGGAGGGATCGGACCGGCGGCAGCTAACGCGCGGGCGAGGGCTTCGACCCCCCGCCGCGAGGCGCAGGTGCCCGCGCCCACCCCGGTGACGGGCCGCCGCGCCTCGCCCCATCCTCCTTTGTCCGTTAGCTCGCGAGCCAATGTCCGAATCCCTCGAGCGCCGCTCCTTTCCCGTGTGGCTCGTGGCCGCCGTGGGCGTGGTGGTGGTGCTCGTCGTGGGCATGACTGCCGCGCTCCTCGACCCGGAGTGGCAGGTGGACAGCCTCGACGAGGCCCTCTACCCCCCGGGCGCCAAGGTGAGCCTCCTCGGCGCCGGCGAGCTCATCGTGGAGGTGGGCCGCAAGGAGATGGGGCCGGGCTGGATGGCGGTGGGCGCCTACCGCTACCGCGTGAAGTTCCCCGATGGCGCGGAGTACACCTCCGAGCCCGGCGCGCTCAAGATCGTCGACAAGGCCGATCTGGTGGTGCGCTGCGTGTCGGCCACGCACCAATGCGAGGCTTCCCGCTAGGGGATTTCCGCCGCCTCGCTGATCACCACGCGGCCGTCGAGCACATCGGCGTAATCACCCCGACCGAAGCTGTCCTCGAGGAAGGCGAGCGCGTAGGCGCGGACGAGGCGGTGGCCCTCGGCGGGATCGAGCGTCTGCCCGTCACCCATGCTGCCGGCCACGTCGGCGAAGGTGTTGTGCGCCCCACCGATCACGTTGAGGTAGCGGGCGCCCAGCGGGGCGAGGTCGGCCCGGTACTCGGCGCCGTCGGCGGTGCGCTCGGGGTCGAACTCGCCGGTCATCTCCAGCGCGGGGACGCCGAGGGTTCCCACGTTCTCGGAGCCGAGGAGCCAGTGATCGCCGGGGGCCATGGCGATGAGGGCGCCGACGCGCGCGTCGTGCGCGCCAGCCCGGAAGCGGTCGGGCCACTCGGGGGCGCCGGATTCGCCGAGGTCGCTCCAGTTGTCGCACACCGAGGAGGTTTCGCCCGCGGCGCAGGCCTCGCTGATGCCATCGACATCCCAGGGCACGCCGGCCGTGGGGAAGGTGGTGTAGCCGCCGAAGCTGTGGCCGGCCACGGCCACGTCGCCCAGCTCGGGCGCGGGGTCCAAGAGGGTGCCGGCCTCGAGGGCATCGAGCACCACGGCGAGGTCGCGCGGGCGGTCGAAGTAGCTGTCGGTGGCGCGGTCGCCGCCATCGAAGGAGGTGTCGCCGGCGTGGTCGGGGGAGACCACGAGGTAGCCGTGCGTGGCGAGGTGTTCGGCCAGGAACGAGCTCGCTTCGGCATAGCCCTGGTGGCCGTGGGAGTAGACGACGACCGGGGCGCCGGCCTCGAATCCGGGGCTGGCCTCCTCGAATACGCCCTCCGCCTGCGTGTAGCCGAGGAGGTACTGGGCGGGGAAGCCGCTCGTGTCGTGGCTCGGGTACCAAACGGCGGTGCGGAGCGTGCGGTCCTCGCCTTCGGCGTCGGTGTAGGTGAGCGACACCGTGCGGTGGCCCACGGTCCAGGCGCCGGGCTCGGTGAGGACGGTGACGGGATCGACCGGCGCGGCAGTGTCGTCGGGTTCCGGATTGCAGGCGAGGAGGAGCAGGAGCATCAACGGATCACCCACCGGAGCGTATCGCCCGCGGTTTCGAGCGGCAGCGCCCACCAGCCGGCGCCGTCGGCCCGCACCGGCACCGCCACCCCCGCTTCGCCGTTCACCGCCAACGGGCGCACCTCCGGCTTGCGCGGCCACGCGAACCGCACCACGCCGCGCGCCCGCTCCACCACCACGCCGCCTTCGCCCTGCGCCAGGATCACCGAGCCGCCGCCGATGCGCGCCATCCCGAGGTTCTCCATGCGCCCGGCCACCGTGAGCACGCCCCCGCTGCAGGTGGCCACGGGCCCGGAGGTGCACAGGAGGCTCACCGCGGCGGGATCGAGCAGCTGCGGGTCGAGGTGGGGCGCGTTCGTGGGGCCGGCGCCTTCGCCGGTGCCGGCGCGCGACCGCAGGGCCGGATCCCCGAGCACGGCCTCCAGCGTGTCGGTCACCAGCACGTAGCGCGCGGCGCCCGGCCACCAGCCCACCTGTGGACCAGGGCTTCCGGGCACGGGCAGCGGCGGCTCCCCGCCGTAGCCCTCACGCAGGCGGGCCGAGAGGGGCACCCGCACGTCGCGGAGCCCGGTCCACACGGGGCGGTCCTGCTCGACCGTCTCCGCCTTCACGGCCTCGGCGCTCCGCCACTGCGGCACGAGGCCGTTCGCCGGCAGAATGGCGCCGCTGCGAAACAAGCCCGACGCCATCGGCATCTGCACCCACTTCGTGGCCGCCGCGCGCAGGTCGGCGAAGCCCGCCACGGCGCCCGCCTCCTCCTCGATCGGACCGTTCACGTAGTCGAACCAGATGAGCGCGTCCCAATCCTGCAGCGCGGCCAGCGAGGCCCACAGGAGCGGCGCCTCCGCCATGTGGTCGTTGGGGAAGCCCGCGTTGAGCTCCGACACCATCATCGGCTTGCCCACCTGGGCCACGTGGAAGCGGTCGAGCAGGCTCTGGCTGCGCGGGTTGGCCACGATCGACTCGTTGCGCAGCACACGCCCGCTGGGCCCATCCCACTCGATGTGGGCATCCACCACCGCGAAGGGCGCCATCACCTGCGCGATCATCGGCGTGTCCCACGTGATGCCGGGCACCAGCGGCTGCGTGAACCCGAGCTTGCGGAGATGGGCGGAGAGGTCCTCGAAGAACCGTCGGTCGAGGCCGAAGTAGAAGTCGTAGAGGTCGGCCACCCGTCCCTCGGGCCAGTTGCGGAAGGTGCCCTGCCCGTTCGGCCCGCGGAGCACATGGCCGAGGCCCTCGCCGGGGCGGAGCCCCGGGTTCACGCTGCCCGTCCAGGCGGCGGCGAGCGTGGCGTCGTCGGCGTAGCGCGTGCGCAGGAAGCTGTTCCACTGCGCGTCGAGCGTGGCGCGGTGCACCTCGGGGAGCCGCTCCACCGCGCCCGTGAGCCAGTTCATCGCGAGTGAGTTCTCGTTGGCCAGCTCCACCATGGCCACGCCGGGGTCCTCGGCGTACCGCCGCCCCGTGTAGGGGTTCGTGCGGTCGAGCCAGTCCCGCGCCCAGGTGAAGTACGCCGCGCGCCAGGTGGGCTCGAACATCGGCAGGAGCTTGTTCGTGAGCGTGCTGTCGGGCGCGCTCACGCCGTCCGCAGCGGTGAACTGGCGGTTGGTGACGACCTCCAGCTTCACGAAGATGCCTGCGGCCTGCAGGCGCGACACCAGGTAGTCGAAGCGGTCCAGGCCATCGGGAGAGAAGAGCGGCTCGTCCGCGGTCTTCCGGCTCGGGTTCAGGACGCCGGCGCGGAGCGTGTCGCAGTGGTGCAGGCGCGCGAGGTTCACGCCGTGCGTGGCGAGGTGGGTGGCCAGCCGGTCGGCCAGCTCGTGGGTGGGCGCGCACGCGGCGTTCACGAGGTTCACGCCCCAGAAGCGGGCGCGCCGGCCATCCCCGAACGCGAAGTGGCCATCGCGGATCGTGATCGGACCCTGCGCCGCCGCATCCGGCGGAACGGCCCAGCCCACCGGCACCGGCGAACCGGGGGTGCCGAGCGTGATCGGGTAGGGGAAGCCTTCGAGGTGCGCGGCCTCGGGCCGCACCACGGGCAACAGCTCGCCGGCGGCCACGCCGAGCACCACCACGTCCACCTGGGGATTGCGGACCTCGAGCGTGAGCGCGGACACGTCGTCGAGGACCACGACCGAGAGCGTGCGGCCATCCCCCGCGCTCACCGCCGCTCCGCCCGGGCCGGAGCCCCCCGCCCCGAGCGGGAAGAGGTGCTCGCCGGCGAGGAGGTCGACGGTGCGCAGCGCCACGCCGCTCGCGGGCATGGTGGCGCGGAGAATCGGGGCGCCCCGACCGGCCTCGCCGGACCAGGCCACCAGCAGGGTGACGGGACCTGGCTTGCGGATGGCGAGCTGGACCTTTTTCGGTGCCGCGGGGTGGGCGGGACCCGACAACGCAATGGCGTCGAGGCCACCGTCCGGCGCCGCGAGATCGGGCGCGGCGGCGGCGAGGGCGGCCCACGCGGCGGGGGTGACGATCGCTTCGGGGTGGGTGCCCACCGCATCGACGTTGAGCTGCTCGTGGAAGGGCGCCGGGGCCGCGGCAGCCGGCTTCTCACGGGCGGGGCGCGCGCCGAGCAGGAGCGGCGCGACAGCGACGAGCGCGACGAGCGCGAGGGCGGAGGGCGCGGAAGAGGAGGGCTTCACCCGGAGGACCATAGCCGGTCCCGCAGCGGTCGCGGGGGTGGAGAGCGCGGCGCGTTCGCGGGACCGCGCGGGGCCTGTCTGGCGCGGCGGGACGGCCACCGTCGGCATAGCTTCGGGGGCGAGAGGCCGGCATGTGGTTGTTTGTGCTCACGACGGGTTGCCTGTTCGATCGCGCCACCTACGAAGCGCGTCTGGCCGAGCTCACCGACGAGGATGGCGACGGGTACAGCGAAGTGGAGGGCGATTGCGACGACGCCCTCGCCGAGGTCTCGCCCGAGGCGCCCGAGCGGTGCAACGGCGAGGACGACGATTGTGACGGCGACGTAGACGAGGCAGCCGACGTGGTGGACGCCGCCTGGTTCGCCGACGCCGACGGCGACGGCTTGGGCGGCGGCGCCGCCGTGGTCACCTGCGAGCCTCCCGCCGGGATGGTGGCCCTCGGCGGCGACTGTGACGACACCGACAGCGAGGTGCTCCCCGGCGCCTCCGAACGCTGCAACGAGGCCGACGACGATTGTGACGGCGAGGTGGACGAGGCCGGCGAGGTGGCCACCCGCGCGTGGTACCCCGATGGCGACCACGACGGCTTCGGCGCCGGCACGCCCATCGCGAGCTGCCCCGACCCCGGCGGCGCCTCGCTCGCCGACGGCGACTGCGACGACACCGACCCCGATGTGAACCCCGGCGCCGAGGAGACGTGCAACGGCGGGGACGACGACTGCAACGGCGCCGTGGACGACGCGCCCGCCATCACCTGGTACCTCGACCGCGATGGTGATGGCTTCGGCGACGACGGCACCACCTACCTCGTGTGCACCCCTCCCCCGGGCTACGCCGCCGAGGGCGGCGACTGTGACGACCTCGACGAGGACCGCCACCCCGGCGCGCCCGAGGTCTGCGAGGACGGGGAGGACGCCGACTGCGATGGGCTCGAGGCGACCTGCGGGCTCGGGGCCGGCGAGGCCGACGCGAGCGACATGAGCGCGCGCTTCTTCGTGTCGGGTGCCGAGAGCTACGTGGCCCGGACCGTGGCCGCCGGCGGCGACCTCGACGGCGATGGGTTCGACGATCTCATCGTGTCCCGGCCCGGCCGCGGCGGCCTCATCGGCTCCCTCGCCTGCCTGCCGGGCAGGGAGGAGCTGTACCTCGGCGACCTCGACCTCGACCTCGTCTCCACCCGCGTGGACGGCGTGGGCGCCAGCTCCGCGTTCGGCTTCGCGTTGGACGCCGGCGAGGACACCGACGCCGACGGCACCGACGATGTGCTGGTGAGCGCGCTGTACGAGGACCGCGTGTACCTCTTCACCGACGGCGCGGCGCTCCTGCGCGGCGGCCTCGACAGCGACGACGCCGACGTGACCCTCGTGGGCCCGGGCAACGACGCCAGCTTCGGCGTTTCCGTGGCCCTGCTCGGCGACCTCGACGCCGACGGCTGGGGCGACTGGCTCGTGGGCGACTACCTCTACCAGGCCTCCGGCGCCGCCTTCCTGTACTACGGCACCGGCACCGGCGGCACGATCGCGGTGGGGGATGCGGGGGTGGTGGTGCTG
>CAISIK010000146.1 GCA_903885375.1 uncultured Pseudomonadota bacterium | reverse complement strand
GCCGAGCCCGCGGCGGCCCTGCGCGCGGCGGGCGGCCGGGTCGCCGTCATCGCGCGGCGCCCCACCTCGCTGCACGCGCGGGCGCTCTATGCCGAGCTGCGGGCCGCCGACGAAGCCGGCGCCGAGGTGATCCTCTGCGAGCTGGCCGAAGAGGATGGCCTCGGGCTCGCGATCAACGATCGGCTCCGGCGGGCGGCCGCGCCGGCCTGAGGCCGCGCCGGGATAACGGTCCGGATGCTCCCTTCTTTCGGCGTTCGTTCCCGTCTCAAGCGTGCCCTTGGCCTCGGCGGGCGCACCCACCTCGAGGTCGGCCAGGTGGCGCCGGACATCGAAGTGAAGGATGAAACCGGCAAGCTTTGGAGCCTCGCGGAGCTCCGTGGCCAGAAGGCGGTGGTCTACTTCTACCCGGCCGACGATACGCCGGGCTGCACCCGCGAGTCCTGCGACTTCCGCGATCAGGCCGGCCAGCTTGGCGGCGTGGTCCTCGGGGTGAGCACCGACCCGGCCGCTAGCCACGTGGCGTTCTCCCAGAAGTTCAAGCTCGGCTTCCCCCTCCTCGCGGATGTGGGCGGCGAGATGAGCCGCCGGTGGGGTGTTCTCGACGGGAAAACCGCGCGGCGAGCCACGTTCGTCATCGACCGGGAGGGGCGTCTCGCCCACGTGGTCGACCCCGTGCACGTGGAGGGCCATGTGGCCGAGGTGCGGGCGGCGATGCTGGCGTTGCCCTAGCGCGCCGGCCCGGGTCGTCGGTTAGGTGGGCCCCGCGCCCCCCCGGAGTCGAATGTCCGACGAACTTCCCGATCTGAGCAAGGTTCCGCCCGAAGACCGGGACCGGGTGTGGTTCGAGCGCTACTATCAGGGCGACAACGTTCCCCAGCTCACGCTGCGAGCGGTGCTGATGGGCGGGTTCATCGGCATGGCCATGTCGGTGAGCAACCTGTACACCACGTTGAAGCTCGGGTGGGCGTTCGGCGTGGCGATCACGGCCTGCGTGCTGAGCTACGCGATCTGGAACACGGTCGTGGGTCTCGGGCTGTCGAAGTCCAAGATGACGCTCCTCGAAAACAACTGCATGCAGAGCACCGCCTCCGCGGCGGGGTACAGCACCGGCGGCACGATCGCCACTGCGGCGGGCGCGCTCCTGCTCATCACCGGCGATGCCGGTCGCATGGGTTGGCTGCCGCTCACGGTTTGGGTCTTCTGCGTCGCGATCCTCGGCGTCTTCCTGGCCATCCCCATGAAGCGCCAGATGATCAACCAGGAGCAGCTGCCGTTCCCGTCGGGCATCGCGGCCGCCGAAACGCTCCGATCGCTCTACGCGAAGGGCGATGAAGCGCAGAAGAAGGCGCGCGACCTCATCGATGCGATGATCGCCGGCGGCATGGTGGGCATGGGGCTCTCGTTCGGGCTCATCCCCGCCTCGTTGGAGTTCCAAGGCGCGATCAACTCCCGCCGGAGCACGCTCCCCTTCTCGGCGCTGGGCGTGGCCTATGAGCCTTCCTTGCTCATGCTCGCCGCGGGCGCAATCACGGGCCTCCGCGTCTGCACCTCCATGATGGTGGGCGCCTGCATCAACTGGTTCGTCCTCGCTCCCCTCATCATCTCCCTGCCGGCCCCCACGCCCGACGCGAACGGCAAGCTCACCGACCCCGCCTACGATGCGCAGGGAAACTGGGTGGACATGAAGGACCGGGCGCGCCCCGGTACGCTGCTCGTCCATGTGGACCACCTCGGCGCCGAGAGCGCGGAGGGCACGCCGATGCCCGCCCCCGTGGTGAGCCTGAGCAAGGGGGAGGGGACCGCCCCCATCACCACCACGCTGCGCGACGATGGCCAGCACGGCGACAAGAAGGCCAACGACGGCAACTGGTCCGTCCTGCTCGACGTGCCCGCGGCCGACTACGCGGTGCGCCTCAACGCGGCCGGCCGCGAGGTCGATGCGCCGGCCGTCACCTGGGCGCCCGAAAATGAACGCCGCTCGCTCGATCTCGCCGTGCGCCACCTCGGGTGGGTCGTGAATGGCGAAGTGGTCGATGGTTGGCGCCTCGATGCCGTTCCCGGCGAGGCCGGCATGTCCGGCAAGACCTTCGCCGGCGACCTCGAGGTTCGCCGGAACGCGGAAACGGGCGAGTACACGATGATCAACATCCGGAAGTGGAGCCTGTGGTTCGGCACGGCGCTCCTCGTCTCGGCGGGCCTGACCGCGTTCGCGATGAACTGGCGGCAGATCCTCCGCGCCGCCATGGGCGGGAAGGCGGGGAAGGGCGCATCGGCGGGCGCTGCCGACGTGGAGGCCCGCATGGCCGCCATCGAGGTTCCCACGTCCTGGATGCTCATCGGAGTCATTCCCACCACTGCGCTCCTCGCGGGGGTCTGCTACATCTCCATGGGCATCGCGCCCTGGCTGAGCGTGGTGTCCGTGCTGCTCTCGGGCGTGCTCGCGCTCGTGGCCTGCCGGGCCACCGGCGAAACCGACACCACCCCCATCGGCGCCATGGGCAAGATCACCCAGTTCGCCTTTGCCCTGCTCTCGCCGGCCGACAAGACGGTGAACCTCATGTCCGCTGGCGTCACCGCCGGTGCGGCGGGCTCGAGCGCCGACCTGCTGACCGACCTCAAGTCGGGCTACCTGCTCGGGGCGAACCCCCGTCAGCAGTTCATCGCGCAGTTCTCGGGCGTGTTCTTCGGGCTCGCGGCGGTCATCCCGGCCTGGTACCTGATGGTCCCCACGGTCGACACGCCGCTCCTTCAGAACAGCCCGCCCACCGCGATGTGGTACGCGGTGGCCCAGGCCCTCGCCGATGGCGTGACCAGCATCCCGCTCACCGCGCGCTATGCGATCGCGGTGGGGGCCATCCTCGGCGTGCTGCTGCCGCTCGCGGAGACGACCTTCCCCAAGGCCCGGAGCTTCATCCCGTCGAGCATGGGCCTCGGCCTCGCCTTCGTGATCACCTTCCCGAACGCGCTCGCGTTCTTCGTGGGCGCGCTCATCGCCGAGCGCTGGGTCATGCGGGATGCCAAGGCCTACGAGGACAAGATCATCCCCCTCGCTTCTGGCGCCATCGCGGGCGAATCGCTGGTCAGCGCGGGCTATGCCATGCTCAACTCCTTGCGCGTGCTTGCCACCTGACCCGCCGATCGCCGCGTTGATGGACCGCTTCGGGCGGGTCCACAACTACCTGCGCGTAAGTGTCACCGATCGCTGCAACTTCCGGTGCGTGTACTGCCTGCCGGCGGAGGGGGTCACCTGGCTGCCGCGGGAGAGCCTGCTCGGCTTCGAGGAGATCGCGCGGGTGGTCCGGGTGATGGCGGGGATGGGGCTCCGGAGCGTGCGGCTGACCGGCGGCGAGCCCACCGTGCGTCGCGATCTGCCCGCGCTCGTCGAGGCCATCGCGGCGGTTCCCGGCATCGTGGATGTGTCGATGACCACCAACGCCCACCGCTTCGCCGGGCAGGCCGCGGTGCTGAAGGCGGCCGGGCTCCGGCGGGTGAACATCTCGGTGGACTCGCTCGACGCCGATCGTTTCGCGCGGATCACCCGCGGGGGCGAGCTCGCCTCGGTGCTCGCCGGCATCGAGGCCGCGATCGAGGCGGGGCTCACGCCCGTGAAGCTGAACATGGTCGTGATGCGGGGCGAAAACGACGACGAGGTGGTGTCCATGGCCCGCTGGGCCATGGAGCGGGCGCCTGCCGTGCAGCTCCGGTACATCGAGTACATGCCCTTCGATGCGCGGTGGCACCAGAACGTGCCCGCCAGCGAGATGCGCGCCCGGCTGGCCGAAACGTTCGGCGAGCCCGTGCCCCTGTCGGCGCGGCAGGGCGGCGGGCCGGCCCGCCACTGGCAGCTCGGGCCCCTCGTCGTGGGCTTCATCGCGCCCATCACCGAGCACTTCTGCGCCACCTGCAACCGCCTGCGGCTCCTCGCCGATGGTCACCTCCGCACCTGCCTCGCCCACGAGGACACCCCCTCGCTCCGCGATGTCGTGCGCGGCGGCGCCTCCGACGATCAGCTTGCCGCGGTGGTGCGGAACATCGTGGCCGGCAAGCCGGCTGGACACCTCGCCGAGGCCGACGGCGGCCGCGCGTTCGAGGGCATCATGACCCAGATCGGCGGGTAGGTCCGGCGGCGCCGAGGGCCGCGGCCGGGCAGGCGGCGGCGAGCGCCGAGAGGGAGCGCACGAGTTCGGGTCGGCCGCCGGAAGCGGGGCTGTGCAGCGCGGCGATGGGGCGGGCGAGGCCCGGCACGGGCTGGCACTCGCCCGGGGGAACGCCCATCGCCCGCGCGATGCCGACCGGCACCCGCGCCCGCCCGAACCCGGCCCGCGCCAGCTGCACGGCCGCGCCGAAGGACTCGATGCGGTGGGTCGGCATCATCCGGGCGCCGAGGCGCCCGAGGCGACGCTCCAGCCACTCGCCGGTCAGCGAGCGCGGTTCGATGGTCCACAGCGGGGCGGCGTCCGCCGGGGGCTCGCCGCCCTCGCCGGCCGCGGCGGAGGCGCCGAGCAGCACCATCGGTTCGAGCACGAGGGGGGTGTGGGCGAGGTCGTCCTCGCCGTCGCTCACGCACACCCCCACGTCGGCGCGCCCGCTGCGCACCCGCTCCAGCACGAGCGGACCCCGATGGGCGTGGAGCTCCAGCACCACGCCAGCGGCGGCCGCCGCTCGCGGATGGCGTGCGCGTGGGGCTCCACATCGGCCAGGAGCTTCTCGCCCGCGGGCGTGAGCACGAGGTTCCTCCCCCGGCGCGCCACCAGCGGGCAGCCCACGGCCTCCTCGAGCGCGGCGATTCGCTTGCTCTCGGCGCTCGGCGTGATGCGGAGCCGGATGGCCGCCCGCGCGGTGGTGCCGGTCTGGGCGAGGGCGGCCAGCGCCTCCAGCTGGTCGAACCTGGGGGTGCACCTATCGCGCAAAGGGACTGTCAGCCCGATGGCTCGGCGCAGGTCGGCGGGCTACCTTGGCGGTCCTTTTGCGGAGCAGTGCCCATGAGCAACGATCTTCTGCCCTTCACCATCACCGAAGACCTCCTCGATACCGGCATGCGCGGCATGCCCGTGAGCACGGTTTACACCTCCGAGGTGGATCCGGCCGAGGGCCTGCACTACGTGGGCTACCCCATCGCCGACCTGGCCGATCTCGACCCGGAAGCGGCCATCTACCTGCTCTTCTACAAGAAGATTCCGAACAAGGCCGAGCTGAGCGGCTTCAAGCGTGAGCTGCGCAAGCGCGCCAAGGTCGACAAGCGGGTCATCAAGCTCATCACCAAGCTCCCCGTCGAGGGTCACCCGATGGAGTGGCTCATCGCCGGCCTCACCTTCCTCGGCATGCTCTGCAAGACGGGCGACTACCGGGAAGATGCGCTCAACGTCGTGGCCCAGATGCCGGAGGTCGTGGCCGCGATCTACCGCACGCGTTCGGGCTGGGGCAAGCCGATCAAGTCCGAGCCCAAGCTCGGCCTGATGGAGAACTTCGTGCAGATGCTCGGAGTGCCCGGTGCCGATGCCGCGAAGCTCACCCGCCTGATGCGGGTGTTCTACGTGCTCCACATGGACCACGGCGGCGGCAACCTCAGCACCTTCGTCGGCAAGGCCGTGGCCTCCGGCAAGGCCGACACCTACGCCTCCCTCGGCGCCTCGATGGCGGGCCTCTACGGGCCGCTCCACGGCCGCGCCAACCAGGAGTGCCTCGCCTTCCTCGAGAAGGCCGGCACCAACGATCCCGACAAGATCGAGAAGTTCGTGGCCGATGAGATGGCGGCGGGCCGCAGCATCTTCGGCTTCGGGCACGCCGTGCTCCGCGCGGAAGATCCCCGCGCCGGCGTGCAGTACAACCTCGGCGCCGAGCTCTGCCCGAAAGACCCGCTCTTCCAGCGCGCGGTCACCATGCGCGAGCGGGCCGTGAAGGTGCTCAAGGCCAACCCGAAGGTGAAGAACCCCTACCCCAACGTGGATGCCGTTTCCGGCACGCTGCTGCGGGCCTGCGGCCTCACCGATGGCGAGTACTACACCGTGCTCTTCGGCCTCGCGCGCTGCAGCGGCATCGCCGCCCAGATCGTGGACGAGCGCCTCGTTCACCGCAACGGCAAGGGCGTGCCGATCTACCGCCCCAGCGACATCCCGGTGAACCAGCCGCACCGCCGCTACAAGAAGCGCGGGAACTGACCCCCGATGGAGCCTGAGGGCTCCATTCGTGGGGCCGCTCGGGCGGGCATGGGTTAGAAGCGGCGGCCACGATCTCCCGGGAGTGCGCCGCGATGAAGATTCATGAATACCAGGGCAAGGAAGTCCTCCGGAAACACGGCGTCCCCACGCTGCAGGGCGGGGCGGCCGATTCGCCGGAGGGCGCCGTGGCCGCCGCGCGCGCCATCGGCGGGTCCGTCTGGGTCGTGAAGGCCCAGGTTCACGCGGGTGGGCGCGGCAAGGGCCGCTTCATCGGCGAAGTGGATGATGCCGCGCTCGATCTCGCGGCGGCCGGCGAGGATGCTCCTGGCAAGGGCGGCGTGCGTGTGGTCAAGAGCCTCGATGATGTGGCGGATGCCGCTCGCGCGATGCTCGGCAACCGTCTCGTCACCAAGCAGACGGGCCGCGAAGGCGCCATGGTCCACAAGGTGTTCGTGGAGCAGGGCTGCCAGATTTCCCGCGAGTTCTACCTCGCCGTGCTGCTCGACCGTAGCACCGGCAAGGTGGTCGTGATGGCGAGCGCCGAAGGCGGCACCGAGATCGAGGAGGTCGCGGAGCACCGCCCCGAAGCCATCCTCAAGGAGTGGGGCGATCCGCTCACCGGCCTCGGCGCCTGGCAGGCCCGCAAGCTCGCCTTCGGGCTGGGCCTCACCGGCAAGGCGGTGGGCAACTTCGTGAAGATCGCCCAGGGCCTCTACCGGGCGGCGCTCGCGGCCGACACCGCGATGCTCGAGATCAACCCCCTCATCCTGACGGCCGATGAGCAGGTCCTTCCGCTCGATGCGAAGATCACCTTCGATGACAACGCGCTCTACCGTCACCCCGAGTACCAGACCTACGCCGATCCCAGCGAGATCGACCCGCAGGAGCTCGAGGCCACGAAGTACGACCTGTCCTACGTGAAGCTCGATGGCAACATCGGCTGCCTCGTCAACGGCGCCGGTCTCGCGATGGCCACGATGGACATCATCAAGTTCTACGGCGAGGAGCCGGCCAACTTCCTCGATGTCGGCGGCGGCGCCGACAAGGCGAAGGTCACCGCGGCCTTCAAGATCATCACGGCCGATCCGGCCGTGAAGGGCATCCTCGTGAACATCTTCGGCGGCATCATGAAGTGTGATGTCATCGCCGAGGGCGTCATCGCTGCGGTCCGCGAAACCGGCCTGAGCGTGCCCCTCGTGGTGCGCCTCGAAGGCACCAACGTGGAGCTGGGCAAGAAGATCATCGGCGAGAGCGGGCTGCGGGTGATCGCGGCCGACTCGATGTCCGATGCTGCTGAGAAGATCGTTTCCGCCGTACGGGGGGTGTAGGATGGCCATTCTCGTCAACAAGGACACGCGGCTCCTGGTGCAGGGCATCACGGGCAGCGCCGGCAGCTTCCACGCCAGCCAGTGCAAGGCGTACGGCACCAACGTCGTGGCCGGCGTCACGCCGGGCAAGGGCGGCACCTTCTTCGAAGGCACCGTGCCCATCTTCGACACGGTGGAGCAGGCCGTGCGCGCCACGGGCGCCAACGCGAGCATGATCTTCGTGCCTCCGCCCTTCGCGGCCGACGCGATCATGGAAGCGGCCGATGCCGGCGTGGCGCTCGTGGTGCCCATCACCGAGGGCATCCCCGTTCGCGACATGCTCCCCGTCATGCCCTTCCTGCGCGCGCGCGGCGTCCGCATGATCGGTCCGAACTGCCCCGGCATCATCACGCCCGGCCAGTGCAAGATCGGCATCATGCCGGGCCACATCCACAAGCCGGGCCGCATCGGCGTGGTGAGCCGCTCGGGCACGCTCACCTACGAGGCCGTGGGCCAGCTCACCCGTCTCGGCCTCGGCCAGAGCACGGCCATTGGCATCGGCGGCGACCCGATCATCGGCACCCGCCACATCGATGCCCTCCAGCTCTTCGACGCCGACCCCGACACCGACGCGATCATCATGATCGGCGAGATCGGCGGCAGCGCCGAGGAGGAGGCCGCCGCCTGGGCCGGCGCGAACTGCAAGAAGCCCATCGTGGGCTTCATCGCGGGCGCCACCGCGCCCCCGGGCCGTCGCATGGGCCATGCGGGCGCCATCATCTCCGGCGGCCAGGGCACGGCGGAGGCGAAGTACGCGGCCATGACCGCGGCGGGCATCCACATCGTGCGTAGTCCGGCCGAGATGGGCGCCAAGCTGGCCGAGTTGATCGGGCATCGCGTCTGATCGTCGGGCGAATCCCGGTGGCGGAGTACGGGCCGGAGGAATAGAAGCCGGCCCGAATTCGGAGTCCCCATGGAACGCACCCTCTCGATCATCAAGCCCGACGCCGTCAAGGCCAACAACATCGGCAACATCGTGGCCCGCCTCGAAAGCGAAGGCCTCCGCATCGCGGCGATGAAGAAGATCCGCCTCGATCGTCGCATGGCCGAGGGCTTCTACGCGGAGCACGCGGGCCGCGGCTTCTTCGACGAGCTGGTCACCTTCATGTCCAGCGGCCCCGTCGTGGTGATGTGCCTCGAGGGTGAGGATGCGATCGCTCGCTACCGCACCATCATGGGCGCCACCAACCCCGCCAACGCCGCCGAGGGCACCCTCCGCAAGCTCTACGCGAGCTCCGTGGGCGAGAACGCGGTGCACGGCTCCGACTCGCCGGCCAGCGCCGCGCGCGAGCTGGCCTACTTCTTCGCCAGCACCGAAATCGTCTGAGGCAGGTCCCTCCGGGGGCCCACCACCGTCGCGGCCGTCCTCCATGCGGGGGGCGGCCGTGCGTGCTTTCGGGGCTCGCCGCGCCGCGAGGGGTCGAGCCTGCTACACTGCCTGCGCGGAGTGGGCATGAGCAAGCAGATCGGCGATGGCTACCACCTGAAGTTCACCATCGGGAAGGCGCTCTGGAACGAGTTGTTCGGGGCGGGCCTGCCGTTCGAGGTGGGCAAGGGCACCTTCGACCTCGTGAAGCAGGTCCGCGCGGGCGTGCGACAGATCGGTGTGCGCGACCGGGTGCGTGGCCTCCTCGAGGACCGCCAGGTGCAGCTGCCCGCGGTGGTGGTGCGCGGCAAGGACGCCGCCGTGCGCGTGTGGGAAGGCCGCCGCGAGACCGTGTGGCGCGTCGTGGAAGAGCTCGTGCGGGTGGAGGGGGACTGGCAGGTGGAGGTGGATCGCGATGGCAGCGACTTCCACTACGGCGCCCAGAAGTTCGGTGTAGAGGCCCACGTGAAGGCCGTGGCCACAGGCAAGGTGTACCTCCTGCGTGAGAACATCGAGTTCCCCTTCGTGCTTGAGAAGCGCATCGGCGCGGAAGCCGCGCTCGGCGACATCCACTTCGACAAGAGCCGCGGCGCGCTCATCGGCCGCCTGGAGGACGTGGAGGTGGACCTCGGCGAGGCCTTCATTCTGCAGATGCTCAGCCGCGGCGTGGAGCGCCTCCTCAAGGACCAGGTGGAGAAGGTGAACCCCGTGCAGATACTCAAGAAGTCGCAGCTCGAGGAGATGGTCTCTCCGGCGGGCGGCCCGCTGCGGCTCAAGATGGGCGTTGAGGATGTGGCGCTCGACATCTCCGAGGAGGAGATGACGCTGAAGGTGCGCTTCGGCTTCTCCCAGCTGCAGATCGCGGCGAGCTGAGCCGCCCGCTCAGAGCGGCTTGAGCTTCGAGGAGCGCGGGACCACCGCGGCTTCCCCGCGGGTGCCGAAGGCGCCGCGCCAGGGCGTGGAGGGCGGCCCGAGCCGCGCCACCACGACCCCGCCGATGGCCTCAAGCGGCACCGGACCCCACCAGCGGCTGTCCACCGCGACATCGCGGTTGTCGGCGCTCAGGTAGGCGCGGTCGTCGGGCACGCCGATCTCCGCGAATTCCTCGCGCGTGGGCGTGAGGGCGCGCAACGTGACGTGCTCGCCTTCGAGCAGCACGGGGCGGCCCTGGTACTCGCCCATGTCGAGGAGGCGCACCTTGGAGCGGGCGCCGGTGCGGAAGGAGCGGCCATCGTAGCGGATGGCGCCGCCGATGGTCTCCACCCGTCGCAGCGTGAACCGCGTGGGGTCCAACGGGTCGGTCAGGGCCACGACGTCGCCCTCCCGGGGCGCGACGTGGAGGATGAGGAGGAGATCGCCGGGGAGGAGCGTGGGGCTCATCGCATCGTCGGGAACGCGCGCCAGGCGCGTGCTCGCCACGGCGAGGAGCACGCCACCGGCGAGCAGGGCGGCCAGCCAACGCTGCGTGCGCCTCATCAGGCTACTCGCAGAAGGGCTTCTTCAGGATGGCCTCGTTGTTCACCTCGTCGCACTCGCTCACCACGCCGGTGCCGCTGCCGTTGTCGTCGACCACCACGACGAGCTTGCCCGCATCGCCGATGTCCTCGGCCGAAACGGCGAAGATCACCGCCTCGCTCGACATGCCGGAGGCGGTGTCGGCGGTGGTGGTCTGCACGTCGAGGAGGGTGCGGTTGCCGCCGTCGTCGGCGTAGATGGCGAGCGAGGTGCCCGCCGGCATCACGGACACGCCGGTGTTGCGTGCGCGTGCGGTGACGAGGAACCAGCCCCGATCGCAGTCGTCGCTGCAGCTCCCGAGGATTTCGGCCTCGAGCTCGGCGCCGAGGGCCTCGCCGGGCGGGAGGGCCTGCGCGGAGTGGAAGTTGTTGTAGATCGTGAAGTTCGGCGTGGCCGTCTTCGGGATGGTGAGGTCGTCGTTGACCTGCGTGATGCTGTAGGCGTGCTGGTTCCACACCGTTCGTGCGGGCGCCCAGGAGTTGGTCTTGTCGCGGTACACGGAGAAGCCGGGGCCGCTCCCGAAGTTGCCATCATGGGTGACGACGATGTCGGCGTGGCCATCCGCATCCACGTCGGCGATGGTCGGGTAGTCGTAGAGCGTGTCGGAGTTGTGCTCGTCGCTCTTGAACTTCAAGGTGCCCGTGGCGCCGTCGAACCCGTAGAGGGCCACCTCGTCGATGTACACGACCTCCTGCACCCCATCGCCTTCGAAGTCGAACATCGAGGCACCGGTGGCGCCCGTGCTGTCGGTGATCTTCGCCTTCCACAGCACCGAGCCATCCTCACCGTTGACCGCCCACAGGTTGTTGGCGCGCGCGGCAACCACCTCGGGGAGGCCGTCGCCATCGATGTCGGCGATGGAGGCGTTGGACATGATGCCGGGCGTGTCGCCGCCGGCGCCGGGGAGCTCGAAGGTCCAGAGCTCGGCGCCGTCGGTGTCGTGCGCCACCAGCTTGCTGTACGTGGCCCGCACGAACTCGCCTTCGTCGTCGCCATCGAGGTTCGCGATGACCGCGGCGCCATCGTCGCCGCGGGTCTTCATGGTTTCGCGGCCGTCGGGATCGTAGAAGGCGTTGCCGACCACCACCTCCTCGGTGCCGTCGAGGTCCATGTCGGCGATGGCGGGCATCGCGCCCTCGCCGTAGAGCGGGCCCACGCCGAAGTAGTTGTCGCAGCCGCGCCCGGACCGGCCCACGCCGCGCTCGGTGAGGTCGTCGTTGAGGATGACCCGTCCCGCCACGATCTCCGCGTGGCCATCGTGGTCCATGTCCGACACGGCGATGCCGGTCACCTGATCGAACTCACCGTCCTTGTAGATCTCCGACTGGGCCAGCTCGTTGCCCTGATCGTCGAACATCACCACGGAGACCTCGGAGTTCGCCACGAGGTTGTAGGTGTGCAGGCGGACGGCGAGGATTTCGGCGTGACCATCCCCATCGAGGTCGGCCAGGGTGGGCCCCGAGCCGTAGGCGATCTTGGCGCCGCTCGTTTCCCACAGGGGGGAGCCCTTGCCGGTGTAGGCCACGAGCTCCCCCTGGGCCTCGAACAGCCAGCCCATCGTCACCACCACGTCGGGCATGCCGTTGCCATCGATGTCGCCGACGGCGGGCTGGGAGCAGGCGTTGCCTTCCACCTCCCAGACCACGGTGGGCTCGAAGCCGCCGATGGAGTGGCCGCAGGTGTCGGAGAGGGTGACCGCTTCGGCCGGGAATTCCTCCGGGTCGCACGCGCCGAGGTCCTCTTCGGTGGGGTCGTAGCCGGAGTCGGTGACGGGGTCTTTCCCTGCCTCGCCGCCGAGCCCTTCCAGGTTGAAGTCGGAGCACGCGGCGAGGGCGAGCAGCGTGGACACGATGGCGTGGGTGTGCAGGGTGCGCATGGGCGGCCGAATAACTTGGAATGGGGTAGGATGACCGACAATGTCCACCGACGAACGCACCGAGTTGGAGAGCCTGAGGAGCGAGCTCCAACTGCTGCGCGCCCGGTTCGAACAGCTTGTCGAGCACAGTGCCGAGGCGATGTACCTCAAGGACCGGGACAGTCGCTACGTCTACGTGAACCAAAGCGCGGCGGCGATGATGTTCCGGCGGCCCTCGGAGCTGATCGGCGCGGATGACACCGGCGTTTTCGCTCCCGACGTTGTGCTCGACATCCGGGCCGACGATCTGCACGTGATGCGCACGGGCGAGACGGCCGTGATTCGTACGGCCCGCGTGATGGCCACGGGCGTGCGGCTCGAATTCCTCACGGTGAAGCGCCCCTGGTTCAGCGCCGACGGTCGCATCCAGGGGATCATCGGCACCACGCAGGATGTGTCGGAGCTCGCCACGCTCCAGCGCGAATCGGCGGAGGCGAGCGAGGGCTTTCTCGCGCTGTTGGAGTCGGCTTCAGAGTCGATCTTCGTGCACTCGGACGGGGTGGTGGCCTTCGCCAACCCCGCCGCCCTGCGAATGCTCGACCGCAGCGAAGCCCAGGTGGTGGGCGCGCCGCTCGGCGCCGCCGCGCGCCCCCAGGACGTGGACATCGTGGAGCGCCTGCGCGCGAATTCCGGGGGCTGGACCGAGCTGGGGTTCCTCCGCCCCGATGGGTCGGTCGCCCTGGTGGAGATGTCCGACGTGGCGGCGTTCTGGTGTGGCAGCCCGGCGCGGGTGGCCATCGGCCGCGACGTGACGGAGCGGCGGCAGCTCGAGGGCCAGCTCCGCAACGCCGACCGCCTGGCCTCCGCCGGCGTGCTCGCGGGCAGCCTCGTCCACGAAATCCGCGGGCCGCTCACCTACGTGCTGGCCGCCGGCCGGCAGCTCACGGAGGAGGGCCTTCCTCCGGCTGCGGCTGCCCGCATGGGGGACATCCTCGATGCCGCCGAGCGCATCGAGGGGCTCGTGTCGGCCGTGTCGGCCCTGGCCCGTCCGGACTCCGGCCAGGTGGAGCCGGTGCACCCCGAAGGCGCCATCGATCGCGCGCTCCTCCTCGCCAGCGCGCGCATGCGGGCCGGGGTGAAGGTGCAGCGGGTGCGCGGGGGCGTGCCGGCGGTAATGGCATCGGAGCGCCGCCTCGTGCAGGTGCTGCTCAACCTCATGGTCAACGCCGCGCAGGCCGTGGAGAGCGGCGGCGGCGGGACGCTCGAGGTGGCCACCTTCGAGGAAGGCGGCACCGTCGGCATCCGTGTGCGCGACGATGGGCCGGGCGTGCCGCTGGATGTGGCCAACCGCCTGTTCAAGCCCTTCGCCACCACGAAGTCGGAGAGCGAAGGAACCGGGTTGGGCTTGTGGGTGTCGAGGGGCATCGTGGAAGAGCTCGGCGGCACCCTTGAGCTGGAGAACCCCGGTCGGCCGGGTGCCTCGTTCGTGGTCCGGCTCCAGCTCGCGCCCGCCGGCAGCGCGCCGGCGGTTCCGGCCCCGACACCGCGGGAGCCGCCGCGCCCCGCAGCTGCGCCCTCGACGCCGGTTGCGCCCTCGGGGCTCCCGCGCCTGCTCCTCATCGACGACGAGGAGCTCATCCGCGAGGTGCTGGTGCAGGGGCTTGCCTCCTCGTTCGAGGTGGTGGCGAGCTCCGGGGTGAACGAAGCGCTGGCCGCGCTTGCCGCCGGCCCGCCCTTCGACCTCGTCCTGTGCGATCTCGTGATGCCGGATGGCGGCGGGCCCCGGATCCATGCCGAGCTGGCCAGCGCGGAGCCGCGGCCGCGCGTGCTCTTCATGTCGGGCGGCGCGCCCACGGCGGCGGCGCGCGAGTTCCTGGCCGTCCACGGCATCGAACCGATCGCCAAGCCGTTCCGCCTCTCCGCGCTCCGGCAGCGCCTGCTCGATGAGCTGGCCGCCCCGGGCTGAGCGGCCCGGCTACGCGCCCGGCTTTACCGCTTCGCTCAGGCCGATCCGGCCCTGCGCGAACCGCTGGGCGCGCTCCGCATCGAGTTGGGTAGCCCGCTCGCCCTCGTCATCCTCGAGGATGGCCTCCACCACGGGCACGTCGAGGGTGTAGGCGAGCTTGTAGCGGCCCACCACGAGCTGGATGGCGCCGAGCTCGGCATCGAGATCGCCATCGGAGCGGAAGGTCACGTGGACGTCGGCGGCCGCCGGATCGTCGTCCTTGCGGCCCGTCCATCGGGTGACGGGGGCTCGCACCCGCACCACCCGGACGCCGAGCTTCTGCAGCTCGATGGTCATGGCATCCTCGAGCTGCCCGGGCGCCGACACCGGCCGCGCATCGCCGAGCGGGATGGCGCGCAATCGCCGCTCCGTTTCCTTGAGGGGGTCTTCCGCGGCGGAGGCCCGCGAGGGCCGTGACACTGCGGGGATCGGGTCGGAGGGGGGGCGCGAGAGCTCCGCCGCGGCCCAGAGCCCCCCGAGCACCCCCACGCCCGCGAGGATCATGGCGATCACGCGGCCGGGGCGCACCAACGGCAGGGGCTCATTCATGGCCACGGGGGGCGCACGGCTGCGCCCCCGCTCGGGGAAGTCGAACAGCACGCCGGCTTCGCGCGGGAGCGAGCGCTCGGCGGAGGGGCTTTGCGGCGCGGAGGGGGCCGGGATTCGCGGAGGGGGGAGGTGGACGACGGAGGCGGGCGGCGCCGGGCGGGCGGTGCTCATTTCGCGAGCGATGGGTGAATCATTCGGCGCGCCATTTGAGCGCATGCCGCACGATGAAGTCGGCAATCGCCCGGGCGTCGTTGAGGTCGAGCCGGGGCAGGGCCGGCAGCGTGTC
>CAISIK010000145.1 GCA_903885375.1 uncultured Pseudomonadota bacterium | reverse complement strand
GGAGCTCTGGCCCCTGCCGCTGCTCGGCATGGTGCCGATGTACAAGACGCGCGGCAAGCGCGGCCTCATCGATGCGTTCCCGGCCACCGATCCGCTGTACGAGGCCTTCCGGAACATCCGCAACGGCGTGGCCTTCGCGGGAGTGGATCAGGCGATCAACATCCTCACCGTCACGTCCTGCGTGCCGGGCGAAGGCAAGAGCACGGTCATGGCGAACCTCGCCATCTGCATCGCCCAGGATGGCCAGCGGGTGGTGGTGGTCGATTGTGACCTGCGCCGCCCCACCCAGCACCGCATGTTCCCCACGCTCTCCAACGAGCGGGGGCTCTCCAGCGTGCTCACCAACGCCTGTTCGCTGGAGGATGCGCTCCAGGAGTCCCCCGTCGAGAACCTCTCGGTGCTCACGTCGGGGCCGGTGCCCGCCAACCCGGGCCGGCTCGTGGAGAGCCTGCGGCTCCGCCAGGTGCTGCAGCAGCTCGCCGGGAAGTTCGACATCGTGCTGGTGGATGCGCCGCCGCTCCTCGTGGTGGGCGATGCCGTGGCGCTCTCGCGCTCCGCGAAGGGCATGGTTCTGGTGGTGGAGAGCGGCAAGACCACGCGCCGCATGCTCTCCGACCTCCGCCAGCGGGCCGAAACGGCGGGCATCGAGCCCACCGGCGTGATCCTCAACAAGGTGGATGTGCGCTCGGGCCAGAACCACTACTACGGGTACTACGCCCGGCACTACAAGGAGTCCGGCAAGGGCGGCAAGAAGGGGGTGGCGTGATGCTGATCCTGCTCTCTCTGGCGTGCTCGCCGGCCCCCGAGGACATCGCCACCGCCATCGCTTCGAGCAACCCGGTCATGCGGGAAGATGGTGCGAAGATCGCCCAGAGTTACGCCGATCCCGTGGTGGAGGCGGCGCTTATCTCCGTGCTGGCCGATGCGTCCCCGAGCGTGCGGCTCAACGCGGTGGAGTCCCTCGCCGAGATCGAGGCCACCACGGCCGGCCCGGCCCTCACCGAGCGGCTCACCAACGACACCGACCCGCGCATGCGGCGCGCCGCTGCCGACGCCCTCGGGCGCCTGAAGGACAAGTCGGCCGTGCCCGCGCTCATCGCGTACATGGGCACCTTCTCGTCGACCGACCGTGAACAGCTCGTGGCGGTGTGGGCGCTCGGCAACATCGGCTCCGAAGGGCTCGAAGCCGGTCCGAAGCAGGCCACACTCGATGCGCTCGTGGGCCTTCGCGACACCACCACCGACAAGTACCTCCGCTACCAGACCACCGCTGCGCTCCGCACGCTCAAGTAGCGCAGGCGCCTAGTTCGGGGGGCTCGGGGTGGCGGTCGTGGAGGTGAGCCGGTTCGGCCGGAGCGGGGAGGGGGCCCGCGGGCCGGTGAGCGTGCCGCCGAGGAGCCACCGCCCTTCGAGCTGGATGCGCCAGGACTCCTCCGTGAGCGGGGCCACGCGCTGCAGGCTCACCACGGCGCGCGGGGTGGGCGTCCAGAAGACGCCTGTCGACCACCGGTCGGGTTCGGGGTTCTGGTCGGCCGACTGCAAGCCTGCGCCCACGCTGAAGTCGGGCACGATGCGCTCGCGGGCCACGGCGCGCCAGTGCAGCGAGATCAGGTCGAGGTCGGCCCGCCAGAGCGAGAGCCCCACGTTCTGCAGCGACACCTCGGCGCCCCAGGACAGCGGGGGGTCGCTGGGGGGCGCGTCGAGGTCGCGCACGGTCCAGCCCACCCCCACGTGGAGCCTGGGCGGGGGGGAGCCGCGATCCGAGCCCGCGACGCTCTTGCGGCCGCTGGCCGTGTCCGTGTCGACCTCCTCGAAGCCGGCCTCCTCGGCGGCGCGCAGGTACCGCCGCCCCACGGGCCCGCCGGTGCGGTGCGAAACGACGACGCGACCACCGGGGCGTACCACGAGATCGACGGAGGGGTCGAACATCGTGTCGAACGCGGCGCGCACGGCGGCCGCCTCCTCCGAGCGGTCCACCACGTCGCCGATCATCCGGTCGACCGCCAGCACCGAGCCGGCCAGCGCGAGGTCGGTCCAGCCCTCCGCGCGGGCGGGGGGGAGGTCGAGGCCGCGCCCGCTCGCCGCGAGGAGGCGCCAGTGCACGTCGGCTTCGTTCACCGTGGCGAGAAAGAGCGGGCTGGCCCGGGGGCCGGTCATGACCTCCTCGAGGGAGCGCCGGTAGTGGGCACCGTAGTCCCACGCCACGGGGTGAAGCGACCGCGCCACGGGACAAGCGGCCCACCCATCGGGAACCGCGCAGGGCGTTACGGCTCCTGCAACAGCGACGAGCAGGGCTGCCAGCACTTCCCCGTCTAACCTCGCTGCATTATGCCAACGGCGTGCGTTTGATCGCGATTGGAGCAGGGGCGGGGGCGTGCGCGGGTTCGTTGGTCGGGTCCGCCGAAGCCATCCACGTCCTGCTCTCCTCGCTGCCCGCGGAGTACCAGGCCGTCGGCGCGGCATGGACACTCTATGGTGCCGCAGGGGCCGCCATCGGCCTGCTCGTGGGCCTCACCCTTCTTCCGTTCCGGCAGCTGCGGGCCGAGTCGGCGTGGTGCACCGCCTTCGTGCTGGTGGGCACACCGCTGGCAGGTCTGCTCACCCTGCACGTGCTGGACGCGGGCAGCTACGGTGGCGGCGGTGTTCCCACCCGGGTGGCGGCCGAGCTTGGCACCGCCCTGGTCGTGCTCGCGGCCATCACCGGGTGGATGGGTCGCAACATCCTGCAGAAGACCCCGCTGCGCATCCTCGCGACGGTTCGGGGCACCACGGCGGCCTGGTCGGCGGGTTTGCTGCTGGCGTGGGTGTTCGCGCTTTCGCCCGCGCCTACCCCCGTCCAAAAGCTCCCCCCTTCTGCGCGCGCGGCCGCGGGCGGTCCGGACATCGTCCTCGTGGTGGTCGACGCGTTGCGGGCCGATGCGCTCGGCGCCTACGGGGCGCCGCCCGAGTCCACGCCCAACGCCGACGCGCTCGCGCGAGAGGGCGTGGTGTTCGAGCAGGCGGTCGCTGCCTCCACGAACACCAGGAGCGCGGTGGCCTCGCTGTACACCTCGCTCGCCGTGTCGTCGCACGGCTGCGAACGGCCGGGCGACTTCCTTTCTGGCGAGCCCCTCACGCTCGCCGAGGCGGTGGCCGACCGCGGCTACGTCACCCTCGGCTTCCCCAACCAGCCATCGGTGTCGGGCAGCCGCGGGTTCGGGCAGGGCTTCGAGTCCTACGTCTACTCGCCGAACTACCCACTCGGCGCCGCGGAGAGCACGGCGAGCCTCTTCGCCTACGGTCTGCTCCGCGAGTCGCTCCTCACCGTCGCGCCGGAGCTCGCCGCGGCCCCCGTGCACACGGCCAGCAGCGTGCTCGTCGACCGGGCGCTGGCGGCCCTCGCGGCCCACGCGCCCACGCCGGCGATGGTGGTCTTGCAGCTCGTCGAGCCCCTCCCGGTCCCGGCGAGGGGCGCTCCCCCCGAAGGGGATGTCGTCCTGCCCCGGATCGAAACGGAGGCGCAGGCGCACGTGGCAAACGTTCGCGTCGTGGATGAAGCGCTGGGCCGCCTCGTGGCGGGGCTGCGAGACCTGGGGCGATACGATCGGACCCTGATCGTGCTCACCGCCGACCGTGGGGCGCCGTCGTTCCCCGGGCTCGATGGCCGGGGCACGATGCGCGACGAGTCGGTGCACATCCCGCTGGTGGTGAAGCTGCCAGATGGAGAGTGGGCGGGAACCCGGGTGCCGTGGCAGGTGCGGAGCATCGACATCGCGCCGACCCTGCTGGACGTGGCGGGCGCGCGCCCGCCGTCGCAGTGGCAAGGGGTTGAGTTGTTCACCGACAGCTTCGAGGATGACCTCGCCCTCCTCCAGGTGCCCGACGTCGACGGGGAGGTTCCCGCGCCTGTCTGGCACCCGCCCGATTGGACGATCCACCCGGCCAGCCGCGACGCCCTGGTGGAATCGACGGTGGCCGGTGTCACCCACCGGGCGCTGCGTCGGGGGGGCGTCAAGGTCGTCGCCACGCTGCTCGCATCGGGCTCCGAGGAAGAGACCCCCGCCGATCTCGAGTTCTACGACCTCATCAGCGATCCTACCGAGGAACACGACCAATCGGCCGTACAGAGCACGCGCCAGGCCGGCATGCGGGCCGCCATGGAGTCAATGGTGGCTGACCGCCGGCGCAAAGCGGTGGGCCGCCCGCCGGCCCCCTGGGCCGAAGGCGTGGACCGCTGCGGGCGCTGTGCGCTCGGGTACCTCGCGCCCGAGGAGTGCGGCGACTGCGCGCCCGGTCCCTCGCAGCCCTGAGTCTGGCAGCGGTGAGGTGGAAACAGTCGCCGGTGGAGGCGTTCGCCTGCTATGATGCGCGCGTCAGGAGACACCATGCCCTCGTTCGTTCTGCTGTTGGCCGCCCTCGGTTGTGAGTCCGACAACGAGCTGCAGGCCACCGTGCCGCGCACCGAGGTGGTGAACGCGGGCTCGATCACCGGCCGCGTGTGCGATCCCACTGGCCGCACCTGGCTCGCCGATGCGCTGGCGTACGTGAACGTGACCGACGATGCCGGCCTCATCTACCAAACGGAGAAGGCCTTCACCGACCTCGATGGCTACTTCACGATCGATGGTCTTCCCGGCAACAAGGACTACACCGTCTTCGTGACGTACGGCCCGAGCCAGCTCATGGCCGAGCCCGTACACGTGGGCAACGGTGAGAACGTCACCCTCGCCGAGCCGAGCTGCTTCGATCCCCTCGAGCTCGACGTGGCGGTGGTCAACGGCCACTACGACGACTTCGGCCGCGTGCTCGATGACATGGGTTTCGTGAACCATCACCCCATCGATGGCACCGATCAGGAGGTGCTCACGCAGTTCCTGAGCTCGCCCGAGGAGCTGGCCAAGTACGACCTCATCTTCTTCAACGGCGGTATCGTGGAGGACGGCGTGATCTACGACCGCACCGACCGCGACAACCCCGTGCCCGCCACCATCATGCAGAACATCCGCGACTACGTGGAGAACGGCGGCAGCATCTACGCTTCGGACTGGAGCTACGACATCGTCGAGATCGGGTGGCACGACAAGATCGACTTCGTTGGCGCCGACGATGTACCCGACGATGCGCAGCTCGGCGACTACGAGCAGCTCCAGGCGGCCGTCACCGATGCCTCGCTCAGCGAGTACCTCGCCAAGCAGTACATCGAAGTCGAGTTCGACCTTCCGGTCTGGCCCCCCATCGAAACGGTAGACCGCTCCGTGTCGGTGCACCTCACCGGCACCGTGCCCTACTCCGACGGATTCTCGGACTACACGCTCTCCAGCGTGCCGCTGCTCGTCACCTTCAACGCGGGTGAGGGGAAGGTGGCCTTCAGCACGTTCCGCGTGGTGCGAAACGGCAACGAGGACATCCTCCGCACGCTGCAGTATGTGATGTACAACCTCTGAGCTGAACCGGCGCCGCCCTCACGGGCGGCCCACTCGCTCCGCGGCCGTTGCGCGAGCCGCCCCCACGGGCGGCCCCGACCGCGCTCAGCCGCCGTTGCCCGCGCCGCCGGGGGGCGGGCCGCCCTTTCCGCCCTTTCCGCCCTTCCCAGCGGGCGGGGCGCCTTCGGGCGGTGCACCGCCCTGCATTCCTTCGCCGGGCATGCCGCCGCCCTGCATGCCGCCGCCCTGCATCCCGCCACCCTGCATCCCGCCACCCTGCTGCATGCCGCCGCCCTGCATGCCGCCACCCTGCATGCCGCCACCCTGCTGCATCCCGCCACCCTGCTGCATCCCGCCACCCTGCTGCATGCCTTCGCCCTGCATGCCGCCGCCCTGCTGCATGCCGCCGCCCTGCTGCATGCCGCCGGCCTGCATGCCGCCGGCGGCGGGAGCACCCTCGCCGCCCGCGGGCGCGCTGGGGAGGGCGAGGGCCGCCTTGGTGCCATCGGCGAGCACCAGGCCCACCCGGTCGGCCTCGGGCAGCGCCGTGGCCCAGGCCACGTAGGTCTGGATCGCCACGGCGCGGTGCGCCTCGAAGGCATCAAAGACCCGCTTGGCCGACGCGGTGGCGGTGGCCTGCCAGTCGGGGGCGGTGAGGTCGAGCGCCGAGAGCGTGCCCGTTTCGCTGCTCACGACGGTCTGGAGATCGAGAAAGCTGCGCGCCACGGCCAGCTTGGCCGACACGATGCCGGGCCCGCCGCCGCCATCGGCCACCTTGGGCGGAATCTGGGCGAAGGGGTTGTTTTCGGCGAGCCACGGGTCGGTGGTGAGGGCCGTGGCGATGGAGCTGGCACCCGACTGGGCACCACCCGCGGCGAGCTGATCGGGGCCCATGGCCGCGAGGAGCGCGAGGAGGTTGGTGAAGTAGAGCTCGGCGGCGACACGTTCGGCCGCGGCGAGCGACGCCGAGGCGGCCTTCACCGATTCGGGCGCGGTGGTGCCGTCGGCGACGAGCTGGGTGGCATCGAGCCCCCGCTTGGCGATCTCCGTGGCGGCGGCGGCCTCCTTCGCGGAGGCGGCCGTGGCGGTCTCGCCGATGGCGGTGACCTGCGCCTCCGTGTAGCTGGCGAACCAGCCGCCGTGGAGGAACGCATCCCCGAAGTGGACCTTCTTCAGCGCGATGGGCGGGGGCGCGCCTTCTTCTGCCTTGGCATCGGCCGCGGGAGCGGGCTTCGCCGGTGTGGCCGTGTCGGTGTCACAGGCGAGGGACAGACACAGGATCCAGATTCCGGACATCGACACGCTCCTGACATCGCTCTAACCCGGTGGGCGCATTCGCCCCGTCGCGAGAGGTCACGGCGTTGCATCGTTTGTCCGCGAACGTTGGCGGAACCGGGGCTTTCGTTTGCGGGGGGCTTTGTCCGGGTCGGCGCACGGCGAGTCGCCGCCCCACGGTGCCCAGATGGCGGCGTCGTCATCCTCGTACACCGGGCGGCCGAACATCTCTTCGAGGGCGAGCTGCAACTGCAGGAACTTCCCCTTCGGTCGGAGGCCCGGGTAGGCGGACGGGGTGCGGTAGGGGAGCTTGTCGAGTAGCAGCCAGCGGTAGCCGAGGTCGCCGAACGCCTTCTGGTCGGAGGGCAGGATCGGCGCCGAGAGCTCCTCACCGTCGGCGAGCTGGATGAGCCCTCGCACGAAGGTGTTTTCGGCGCGCATGGCCTGCTGGTCGGGCGGGGTGAAGATCTTGTTGTCCTCGATCATCCCACCGAAGATCGGATGGCCGTGGAGGGTCTGGTAGTAGAGGTGCGCCTGGCTGTAGGCGTAGGGGAGCTCGAGCACCGGGGCGCGCGTTTCGTCCTTCGCGAGGCAGGCGTAGGCCTTGGGGATTTCGGCCGACCACGTTCCCATCGGGCTCAGCGTGGCGGTGCGCAGGTCCACCAGCCAGGCCACGGCGGCGGTGCAGATGAGCACGAGGCGGGTGCGCGGCCAGCGGGCGAAACGATCGAACGCGGCGGCGGCGAGCACTGCGAGCCCCACGTGAAAGAACATGACCGCACGAGCAGGCCACCAGAGCCGCTGCAGCACGCGACTCGCCTTCACCGCGAGGAGGTAGGGGGTGTTCGGAACGCCGTGGTACTCCGGCCCCAGCGCGATGAGCAGGGAGGGCACCACGAGCGCGAGGCCCACCACGCGGGTGCGCGCGTTCGCCACGAGGAGGCCCACCAGCCCGAGCACGAACTGCACCCGACACACCGACACCCACTCCGGGGTGAAGATGCGGTCGCCGTTCGGATCCTCCACCCAGAAGCCGCTCATGCGGCGAACGGGGTCGAACGCCAGGATGCCGACCGACATGCCTTCGAGCGTCTTCGGCGACCAGGTGGTGGCCGACCACAGCGAGATGTCGAACGTGCCGGGCACCTCGGCGGCCGTGACCATGCCGAGCGCGAATGGCGACACGAGCAGCGCGGCGAGGCCACCCGCGACGAGCCGCGTGCGCATGGAGCCGGGTGAACGATCGAGCAGGAAGACCAGCGCCGCGGGCGGCGCCATCAGGAGCGCGTAGTACCAGTAGGTGAGGCCGGTGAGGGCGAGGAAGATGCCCGCGATCAGGGCGTTGCGCCAGCGGTTGCCGGCGCGGAGCCAATAGGTCCAGAACATCAGCGCGAAGAGCATCAGCGCCTGGGTGGGGCGCCCGTCGCGGATTTCGGTGAGCAGGTAGGGGTTGAACGCGAAGAGGATGCCCGACCCCCACGAGGCGGCGGGCGAGAGCTTCAGCTCACCCAGCATCTTCCGCATGGCCCAGGCGTTGCTGGCCAGGATCGCCAGGATGAAAACGTTGTACCCGACCACCGGGCCGAACACCTTGCGAAAGGGGATGGCGAGGAGCGCATCGAGCACGTTCCCACCGGTGTGCGCGTAGATGTCCTTGCCCCAGGGGAAGAAGAACATCGAGGTCTTCGCCACCTCGTCGCTCCCCACCGCCGCCTGCTCGGTGAACCAGTAGAACCACTGGGTGCCCCAGGCATCCACGTAGTAGCGGCCGAGAAACGCCGATCCGAAACCCGCGAAGGCGTTGCCGAGGACGACCACCGTCATCATCGCGAACAGGATGAGGGGCGTGGATCTCACGGGGGGCCCGATACTTGCCGCGCGGGGTGCCGTCAAGCGGCGTCCCTGCCTCTCCGCGATTCAGCGTGGTATGCGCGCCGAATGGGTGGCCTCGGGCAACTGGTGAGCGCGTTGATCGGAGCGACCGAGGGCGTCGTGCCGCATTGGATGTGGCCGGTGGCGTTGGTCCTGTTGCTCCTCCTCGCCGCCCCGTCGATGCGGCGCAACGCCCAGACCGACGCCGCCCGCCGCCGGTTCCGGCTCGCCGGCCGCCTGCTCGGCGCCGCCCGGGAGGCCGAGGAGGATGCCGCGTTGGCCAGCCTCGTCCACCATCGCGAGGGGCTCGTCGTGCTGGCCGACCTCGCGCTCGCCGAGGGCCGGCGCCGCATCGTGCCGCTCGCGGTGGCGCGCTTGCGGGAGCTCGGGGGCCGTGAGGCGGAGGTGCGCCGCATCGAGCGCGAGCTCCACGGGCCGCAGCCGACCACGGCGCTGGAAGCCGTGCTCACGGTGGAGCGCTTCGCGGCGCAGGGGCTGCACGCCGAGGCGGAGCGCCGTCTGCAGGCCGCGTTGCGGCGGTGGCCCGACGACCCCGACCTCCGCGCGGTGGTGCTGCCCCCGCCCGAGGGGGGCTCGCCGCCCGCTTAGTTGCAGCCCTCGTCCACCGGGTAGGCCACGTCGATCACCGCGTTGGCATCGGGGAACCAGGTGCCGTGGAACGTGATGCTGTTGCTGGTGGCATCGTAGCTGTAGCCATCGATGGCATCGGCGGGGCAGGCCCGCCCATCCACCTCAACCTCGAGGCGCGACACGTCGCTCGGCGTTTCGGTGAGCGTGAAGGTGGACTTCATGCCGGCGCTGGCCCGCGCCATGTTCACGACGGGGGCGCTGAAGTCATCGCTGCAGATGCTCGCGAAGAAGCCGCCGGTGTTGTCGGCCACGTCGATGTACTTGTCGCCGCCGACGGCCTCGATGAAGTCGCCCGCCCAGATGTCGCCGCCCGTGCAGCCGAGGCCGCGATCGCCCACGAAGGCGTTGAAGGTGGTCTTGTCGGGGTCGGTGCGCAGGCTCTCGAACCAGGTCGTGAACTTGCTCGCGGTCTGGCTGCTGGCGTCGTTCTCGTCGGACAGGACGATCACGGAGAGGGTGGAGTCGGTCCGGAGGAAGCCAGCGTTCTCGGCGGACAGCAGCGGATCGGTGAGCGCGGCCTTGGCCGCATCGAGCCCGCGCTCGTCGGCCGAGCCGCCCGAGCCCACGGTGGCACGCGCCTGGAACTTGAGCACCGGATCGGCCGTGCTCGCGTCGATGTAAGCGGGCGAGCCCTGGAGCTTGCCGCTCTGGCTGGCGTTGTCCATGTCGGTGGTGACCACGCCGATGTGGTAGTCGAGGCCCAGCGTGAGGAAGGCGCCGATGAAGAGGTCGAGCTGGTCGTTGAGCCGGCCGAGCGACTCATCCATGGAGCCGGAGTTGTCGAGCACCCAGAGCACGTCGATCGGCTCTTCGATGTAGGTCTGCTCGAAGCTCTCCTCGTAGATGCCGCCGGAGGTGCCGGTGCCCTGCACGGGCACGGCCACCTCGCCCTCGTCGGGGTCGTTGCTGTTGATGTCGAGCTGCACTTCGTAGGTGACGTAGGCGCTGGGCTCGAACTGCACCTCGAACTCGTAGGACTGGTCGAGCTCAAGCTCCACCGGGTCGCCCGACTCGTCGAACTTGCTCGCCGCATCGCCGCTCAGCGCGATGTCGCGCACACGGAGGGTGGCCTGGCCCCGGTTGGTGATGGTGACCGTGACGGGCTGGCCCGCACATTCGCGCAGGACGTTGCCGAAATCGACCGCCGAGGGGGAGACTTCGATGTCGGGATCGGGCCCCGGCTCGGGTTCGGGCTCCTCTTCTTCCTCGTTCGGCGGATCCGACGAGGCCTGACCGGGCGCGGTGAGGTTGTAGTCGGTGCAGGCGAAAAGAAGGAGGGAGAGAATCATGCGGGCCTCGCGCGGCCGCAGTTTATCAAGAAACGCCCGCTCGTGCTCAGTAATGCGGCGGAACCTCGTATTTCAGTCCGCTGCCCTCTTCGCCGTCGGCCGAGCGCTGTTCGCGGAGCTGGGCAAGCTCCCGGTTGAGGTTGCGCAGCTCATCGCCCAGCGCACGCACCACCTCGTCGAGCTCACCCACGGTCTTCTCGAGCCAGGCCACCCGGGACTCCACGGCCTCGATGCGGGATTCGTCCGGGCTCATCGGCAGGCCTGCGTGTAGCTGCTGGTGGTGGCGCTGCAATCGAGCAGCGCGAGGCTGAAGGCGCAGGCCGTGATGTAGTCCCCGGAGGAGCCGCAGCTCTTCACGCTGGACTTCCAGCCCTTGGTGACGGCGCACAGCGAGGTGATGGTGCACACCCCCACGTCGTCGTACTTCTTCTCGTTGCTGCCGCTGCAGTCGTAGTCGTAGCTGCCATCCCCCCGGTCGGAGGTGCGGTACGCGGTGGCCCCGGGGTAGGCGTTCGCGTTCTGGTCGTAGCAGTCGGTGTTGTAGCTGGAGGTGTAGTACCCGGTCGCGGCGCAGGTGCACTGCCCGGCCACCGCGCTCGACCCGTAACTGTCGCTGTCGTAGTCGTAGTAGCGGGTGCTGCAGCCCGAGGCGTTCACCTCATCCACGCTGCCATCGCAGTCGTTGTCGGTGCCGTCGCACTCTTCGGTGGCGTCGGGGTTGATGGTGTCGTCACCATCGTCGCAGTCGCTGCCCGCAGTCACGCCGGCGGGCGCGCTGCTGTCACCGAATTCGTCGTCGTCGGCGTCGGTCATGCAGTCGGTGAGGCTGTCCTCGGGGGCGGAGCCGGCGAAGGTGCTGGCATCGGCATCATCGCAGTCATCGCCGCCGGTGGACGGCGAGAGGTAGCCGTCGGCGTCGAAGTCCTCCTCGGCCACGCCGTTGCAGTCCTCGTCCACGTAGTTGCCGGTGTCCTCCGGCGCGCCCGGGTACACGTCGTCGGCGGTGTCGTCGCAGTCGCCGGCGTTCTCGGAGTAGCCGTCGAGGTCGTCGTCGTAGGCGCTGGTGCCTTCGTCGATCACGCTGTCGCAGTCGTTGTCGAGGCCATCTTCCAGCTCGGTGGCCGAGGGGTAGGACTCGAGGTGGGTGTCGTCGCAGTCGCCGCCGGCCTCCGTCCACCCGTCGCCGTCGTCGTCGAACACGGTGGTGTCGTTCTCGAGCACGCCGTCGCAATCGTTGTCGGCGCCGTCGACCACCTCGGTGCCGCCGGGGTTGGAGCTGGCATCGGCGTCGTCGCAGTCGCCGTCGAGCTCGGTGTAGCCGTCGCCATCGTCGTCGAACCCGGTGGTGTCGTTGTCGGCCTGGCCATCGCAGTCCTCGTCCACCCCATCGAAGGTCTCGGCGGCGCCAGGGTGGGCGCGGTTGTCGGCGTCGTCGCAGTCGCCCTGGAGCTCGGACCACCCGTCGAGGTCGTCGTCGATGTCCTCGTGGTCGCGCACGAGGAGGCCGGCGCCGGCGGTGCCGCTGAGGCCGCCGGGGTCGGTCACGGTGAAGGTGAGGTGGTGGGTGAACGCGGCGAGCGTGGCTTCGCACTGCACGGTGCCCACGGCATCGGGAACGCCCTCGCAGAGCGGCCCGGCTTCATCGCTCACCACCGACACGATGAGGGTTTCGGGCGCATCCTGGGCATCGGCTACGCTGGCCACGAAGAGGAAGGGCTGGTCGTCGCGCGCGGACTCGCCGCTCTCCGGGTGCACCACGGCGATGGTGGGGGCTTCCGCCACGTCGGCGACCGTGAACGCCACGGAGGCCGAGGCCGTTTGCCCGGCGCTGTCCACGACCGTGAGGGTGACGGTGTGCGGCCCCACGCCGGTGGCCACCGCCGGGAAGGCCACGGTGCCGCCCTCCTCCACCGACAACCCCTCGCCGAGGAGGCCCAACACGCTGTCCGTCAGGCTCACCGCCAGCTCGTCCAACGGGGTTTCGCGGTCCTGCGCGTTGGCGACAAACGTGATGGTGTCGCCCTCGTTGACCACGGCGCCATCGATAGGATTGACGATGGAGGCGGTTGGCTCGGCGTCGTACACGCCCAGCTTCTGGTCGTTCGGGCAGGCGAGGATCAACAGAATCAGCATCGATGGATTCTACTTCGTTGACGTGGCGCCCGCGCCGGATCACGTGGCGGAATGGCAAACGCGGGAGGTGCGTGGCGGCTCGAGCGGCGGGAGTGGCTGCTCGGGGTTCTGGTGCTGGCGCTGCTCGCCTACGGCAACCACTGCTACGCGATGTACACGGGCATCGGTCGGCTGCGTGTGGAGGTCGCGGAGCGCGTGGGCTGGAGCACGGAGATCGGCGCCATCCAGGGGGAGCTCGCGGCCAACGGCGTCCCCTCCGCCCTCGCTGGCCGGATCGAGGCGTTGGAGGCCGAGGTCGGCACGCAGCAGGCCGTTCGGGGGGGCGGCGCGCTGCTCCTGTCGCTGGCCCGCTCCCGCTCGGCGCTGCAGACGGGTGACCGGATCGGCGCGGGGAGGGAGCTCGCGGAGGCGCTGGGCGGCGTGCTCGCGGGCACGTCGGCGCTGAGCCGCGAGCTCGGCGATCTTGTCGACGAGAGCGCGCAGGCCGGGGCCTTTGGGTTGGTGTTCGGACTCGCCAGCCTCGCCGCCCTTGCCGCGGCGCTCGCCGCGCTGCGGGCAAATGCGCACCTCACGGGCCGCGCCGAGTTGATCGCCCGCGCGGTATCGGCGGGGGCATGGGATTGGGAGCCGGCCACCGGCCGCGCCCAGTTCAGCAAGGGGTGGGAGGAGCTGACGGGCTCGCCCGCCTCCTCCGTCAGCGACTGGTACGCGCGGGTGCACCCGGCCGACCTGCCGGCGCTCGATGCCGCGATCAAGAACCACCTCTCGGGCGGTACGCGCACGTTCGAGGCCGAGTACCGCCTCCGGGACGCCACGGGCCGCTGGCGGGTGATGTCCGCGCGTGGCCTCGCAGAGCGGGAGAACGGTCGGGCGGTGCGCATGGCGGTGGCCCAGAACGACATCACGGCGCGCCGCACCCAGGCCGCGCAGGAGGCCCGCAGCGCCTTGCTGGCGCACGTCTCCAACGCCACGGGCATGGGCTTTCTCGCCGTCGACCCCGGGGGGACCGTTCACCAGGCCAATCCGGCCGCGGCGCGGGTGTCGGAGCCCTGGGGCACGCCCGCCGCGTTCTGGGATGCCCTCCGCCCTGGGCTCCACCCGCAGAACGGCACGTGTGCGCTGTGCGGGAGGCCGGAGCCGGTAGGGAGCGAAACCACATCGCTCGCCACGCCCGCGAACGAGCCCCGGTTCATCCAGGTCACCTGGACGGGGCACGCGCACGGCCTCGAGGGCGAGAGTGATCTCTCGGTGGCCATCGTCGATGACGTCACGGCGCGCCGCACCGCGCTCGAAGCCGAGCGCCTCGCCCACGCGCGCCTCGTGGCCTCCGAGGCCGAGCTCCGCGCCGCGCTCGACGCACTCCCCAGCGCGCTCGTGGTGGTGGCCGGCGGGCGGATCGCGTTCAGCAACCGCACCGCCACCGACACCTTCGGGGCGGATCCCAACCGCCACGCCGCGTTGCTCTCCTCGGCCCCCGAGGCCCGCGGCGAATTGCGCACCGTCCTGCTCGACACCAACGCGGGGCTCCGCAGCTTCGAGGTGTTCGCCCCCGAGCCCATTTCGTTCGGCGGGTCGCAAGCCGAGCTGGTTCTGGCGCGCGATGCGAACGACCGCGTGCGGGTGGAATCGCAGCTCCGCAACGCCGAACGCCTCGTGGCGCTCGGCGGGCTCGCGGCCGGGCTCGCCCACGAGATCAACAACCCGCTCACCTACGTGATCGCCAACCTCGAGCTCGCCCACGAGGGGGTCGGGAACACGGCCGACCGCATCGCCCGGGCCCTCGGTGGGGCGGTGCGCCTGCGGCAGGTGGTGGCCCAGCTGCGCGAATTCGCGAGCCCGGCCCCGGTGGCCACCGAGCCGCTCGACCCGAGCGATGCCTTTGAGAGCGCCGTGGCGCTCGCGCGTGGGGTGGGCATGCCGCTGGCCCGGGTGTCCCGCTCGATGGCGCCGGGCGTGCTGGTGGAGGGGGTGCCCGTCTGGCTGGCCCAGATCGCGCTGAACCTCGTGAACAACGCGCTCCAGGCCATGGTCGACCAGCCGGCGGAGGACCGGCGCCTCGACATTCGGTGCGAGGCCGACGACTCCACCGTGACCCTCCGCGTGTGCGACACGGGCTGCGGCGTCGCCGAGGGGCTCGCCGCCACCATCTTCGAGCCGTTCGTGAGCACGCGCTCCCAATCCGACGGTCAGGGCCTCGGCCTGTACATCTGCCGCGAGCTGGCCACCCGGATGGGGGGGCAGCTCACCCTCGAGCACACCTCACCCGAGGGCTCCACCTTCGCGCTCACGCTGCGGCGGGCGCACCGGGGGATGGTGCGCGCCCCGCCCGACCGGGCGAGCACGCCTGTGCGCCCCCGCGGCCGCGTGCTCGTGGTGGAAGACGACGCCGTGGTGGCCGAGCGCATGCGCAGCTACCTCTCGCACCACTCCGTGCGGGTGGAGACCACCGCGGAGGCTGGTCGGCTCGCGCTCCTCGAGGTGTGGGACGTGGTCATCCTCGATGTGGTGCTCGGCGAAAACTCGGGCATCACGCTCTGGCAGGAGCTGAACGCGCGCGACGCTCCGGCCGCCGCCCGGGTAGTCTTCGTCACCGGCGGTTCGCTCACCCCGCCGCTGGCGCACTTCATGCTCGAATCCAGCAATCCGTGCCTCGTCAAACCCTTCGACTTCCGCGACCTCGTTCGCCTCGTGGATGCGCGTGTCCCGGGGGGGGCCTACCGTGGTTAGGGCGGCGTTCCTGCTGCTCCTCGTGGCCTGCGAGCCGCCGCCCGCCGCCTCGGAGCCCTTCAGCGACGCCGCCGTGGCCGCGCTCGCCACCTTCGACGACGAGGACCCCGCCGAGCTCGCCCGCGCCTTCGAGCAGCTCGAGGAGGAGGTCGCCGCCGAGCTCGACCTCACCGCCGACGTGAGCAAGCGCTCGCTCACCCCCGCCCGGCTCACCGAGGCCGACGTGGAGGGCATCCCCCGCCCCGACCGCGACCCCGCGCTCGCCCTCCCGGTGGCGCTGGCCGGTCTCTCGGAGTGGCCGCTGCACGACCACGACCGGGTGGCGCTCGTGCCCGATCAGGTGGGCATCGAGCCCTTCTCCGAGTCCTACACCCGCACCTTCCTCGAAGGGGAGGGGTGTTTCAGCGCCGACTGCGACTGGCTCCGCTCGGAAAATGACATCGTAAAATCCAATCCGGCGATGACCGTCCCCTTCGTCCTGTTCAAGGACTGGCGGAGCTTCGAGCTGTCCGACGGCCGAGGCGCGCGCGCCTCGCGCGGGTGGATGGAGGAGGGCGCCGACGGCAACGACGACAAGGGCCGAATCGAGCAGTCCTTCGCCATCGAGCTCTGGACGGAGCAGGAGGATGGCTCCACGCTCCGGCTGCTCGTGCTGTGGGCCGAGACGACGTTCAACCCCGAGCAGGATGAGGACCTCGTGGCGGTGTCCACCCGCCTTGGCATGGACCTGTTGTTCGGCAACCACGACGATTGGATCGCCGAGAATCCAGAATAAGTAAAGCGGACACTCCGGGGGACACCGGCTCGCCGGCTGCTCCCGCAGCCTCGATCCTGCTCACCCGCCGAGGTTTTCCGCGCCGAGGCGGTGCGCCCGCTTCTGGTACCAGCGATAGAGCGGAAGCCCCGCCACGGCGAGCGGATGCGTGGGCATCATCCGCGAGTCGATCGTGAGCTGCAGGCGACCGTCCTTGCGGGTGACGCTCGCGCACCACGTTCCCTTGCCGTAATGGCTCCGGGTGGTGACGTACTCCAGCGCGGCGGAGTCGGCGGTGAGCTCGGCCCGCACGACCTCCGTGGTGGCGGGCAGCGCGATGGGGGCGTAGCCGGGAAAGAGGCCAACGAGGAGCGTCATGCCGATGCGGTCGCGCGGGCGGGCGTGGCGGCCCTCGAAGGTGGTGGCGTGGCGCATCACGTGGGGGGGATAGAAGTGGTAGCGGAGGAGCCGGTCGGCGATGGTCTCGAAGCGCCCCGGCGCGTCCTCGCCGAGGTCGAAGTGGCGATGGTCGAGGAACAGGGCGCGCTCGGGGGGGATGTCGCGCGTGGGTGCGTGCAGGTCGGGGCTCGCATCCACCGGGCGCGCGCCCTCGAAGCGCAGCGCCCGCGCCGCCCACAGGCCGAGCGTGAGGGTGCCGAGCGCGTTCCCCACGCCGTGCCAGCGGAGCATCTGATCGTAGTCGAGGGTGGAAACCCCCAGCGCCAGGTGCGCCGAGAACCAGGCCGCGAGCGCGGTGCACGCGGCGAGCAGCCACGAGGCCGCGCGCACCCACGGGGGCGGCGCGCGGAGGGACAGGGCCACGCCGAGCACGGAAGCGGCGAGGAGCAGCACGGCCGCGGCCTCGAAGACCGTGGGTTGGGCGGGGCTCGCACGAAGCGCGAACAACGCGCCCACGAGCACGGGCGCGAAGACCACCCCCCACACTGGCGCCCGCGCCACCCGCTGGGCCCGCACGGCGGCCGCGAGCGCCAGCGGCAGGAGGCCGAAGGTGAAGTGGAAGTGGGTGACGGTGAGCGTGGCGAGCGGCTCGCCGAAGCCCGCGAACGTGCCGTCGTAGCGGGAGGAGACAAGCGCCACCGCACCCACGACCGGCCCGACCGCGGAGGAGGCTTCGGCCCAGGGCGCCGGGCTGGTGTAGCCCGGTGCGTTGATGAAGCGGATCGCGGCGTGCACGAGGTGGGCGAGGGCCACCACGAGCCAACAGGAGGCCACCGCCGCAGCGACGGGCCCGCGTTCGAGGAGCAGGGAGGCGGCTGCGAGCGGCGCCGACAGCCACGCCGCCCGCACGAGCCACCGCGGCACGCTCCGGTCGATGGCGAGCGCCACCGGAAAGGCCGCCAGCAGCGCGACCGCGGCGGAGAGGGCGTAGGCGTCGAGCGGGAAGAGGGACATCGCGGACGGCTATCCGGTGGCCGGGCCCCGTGGCCGATGGGACTTCGAGGCTCCGGGAGGAGCCGGCGGCGGGCGCGGAGCCGCGAGGTGTGCGTGAATCCAAACTGTCCCATCAACTGAAATAACGAAAATGTTCAACTATTTTGGCACGAATCTTGCCGCCGCCGCCGCCGCCGCCGCCGCCGCCGCCGCCGCCGCCGCCGCCGCCGCATACTGTCCAAAAGCCAATCAAGGAGCACCCATGGCTTGTGGAAAAGACATCCCCGAACAGCAGCAACACCTCGCGACGACGAGCACCACCGACCAGGTGGCGTGGTTCGTGGATTGGATGCCGTGCATCGGCATCGACAGTCCTTGGGGCTGGACGAACTGCCTGACGAGCACGGAGCTCGTGGAGCAGGGCTGGTGACCCTTGACGAACCCGTGAAGCCTGCTTCCGAGGTCACCCTTGCGGTTGGTCCCTTGTACTCGGTGAGCTGCCTGGAGGCAGACTCGGGGGCGAGGTGGGACGAAGGGTGGGCCATTGGTGCTGAAGTGGCTTCACGCGGCCTTCGAATCCGCCCGTGGGCGGGGGTTGAATTGAGCCACCTGTTCCTGTGCGCCACACCTGAGTGTTTCCCCCGGATGCTTTCGCTGACGGTCGGAGTGGACTGGTGGCACGGGCGGGCGGGCGCCGGGCCGCTCATCGGGTTCGCTGCCGCCACATGGTTTGAGGCGGGCGGTCGGGCGTGGTGGGAACCCATCTTGTCGATGGACTCGGTGGTACGGCTCGGTCTGGGCGCGGATGTGCGGGTGATCGTGAACGAGGTGCCCGACTACGTGGGCTCTCTGGAGTTTCGGCTCACCGTCGACCCCGGTGCGCCGGCGCGGGCGAAGGCGCGGGCGGCCGCCGCCGCTGCCCCTCCCGCTCCTCCCCGTTAGCTTCCCGAATGATCCTTCTCACCCTCACCCTCGCCGCCGCGCAGGAGCGCCCCGATACCGGTTCGGCCTGCACGCCGGTCCTGTACAGCGACTTCCTCGTGGCCCTAACCGGCCGGATCAGCGAGCAGAGCGACCGGTACGTCACCGCGATGGACAGCGGCTACGACGCCACCGAGTCGGCGCGAAAGACGCTCGGCGCGGTCATCCGGAACACGCGCGCGCAGGTGGCCACGCTCGGCGACTGCCAGGGGGATGTGGCCTACCGGGACAGCGTGGTCCGCCTCGTGGACTTCTGGGACACCATGGCGCAGGGCGAGCTGGTCACGCTGACGGGATTCTTCCTCGACGGGCAGATCAGCGAGTCTGAGGTGGCGGAGGCCTCGCGGATCACGGGCGATCTGGGCTCGCGCGGGACGGAGGTGGAGGACGAGGTCATTCGCCAGCAGGCGATCTTCGCCGCCCGGTTCGGCTTCGGCGTGGAAGGGGGCACCGCCGCCGCGCCACCTCCCGCGGCACCGCCAGCGCCCGAGCCCGAGCCGGCCCCAGCGCCGCGCCCGCGCCCCGCGAGATCCGGACCCTCGGTGTACCTCCGCCTGCACGGTGGCCTCGACATGGACTACCTGTTCGCGTTTGGGCGGCGGGAGGACAACTACACGGCGGGGGCGGACTTCGCGTTGGCGGGCGGCTTCCGTCTCGGCGGCCTCTACAAGCACGTGGCGGTGGGTGGCCGGGAAGCGGAGCGCGTGCACCTGATCCTGCGCTATGGCCTCGGCTCGGAAGGGAGCAAGACGATCTCCTTCGGGAGTGCGCTGTTCGTGAACCCGGGCGTGGCGCTCGTGGAGTCCAACGACCCGACGGTCGGGGTGGACTTCGGCGGCGAGCTCACCCTCGGCGCTCGGTTGGCCGACCGCGTGTCCCTCGGGCTGTACTACCGGATCGCCTACGAAGTCTGGTTCGATGCGGACAGCAAGGCCGCCGAGAGCCTCGGCGGCTGGGAGGTGGAGCCGGGGCTCTACCTGACCGTAGGAATCTGAGCGTCGTGCACGCCCTCGCGGCGGAGGCGAGCGCCACGCGCGTGGGCGCGCGGGCCTGGGCCCTCGCGCTCGAGGCGGGCGTCCCGGTGGCCCACTTCGAAGCGCGGTGCTGGTTGGAGCCGCCGGCCGCCTTCGCCGTGGAGGGGCGCCCCGACCTCGGGGAGGTCGAGGGGTGGCACGAGGGCGTGCTCCCGGAAACGAAGTTCCGGCACTTCCGCATGGACCGCATGGTGATGAGCTTCCACCCCGGCCAGCGGGCGAAGTGGACGGCGCACGAGGCCATCCACCGCCTCGTGGGCTGGGCGTGGTGGCCCGGAATCACGCGGCTGGAGCTTGCGACGGTGGTCCGGGTGGCGGAAG
>CAISIK010000144.1 GCA_903885375.1 uncultured Pseudomonadota bacterium | reverse complement strand
CCTGGTCACCGACGACCAGCTCGACGCGCGCCGTCGACTGGGTATCTCCGAGTCCGACCCCGACGTCGCGCGGGTGCAGCGCGGCTCCGGGACCGTCACCGTGGTGGGCCTCGCCGGCGCCCACGCCGTCGATGTGCTCTATCGGGGCGGCCCGGGCCGGTTCGGCCGGTTCGACGCGATCGTGGTGGATACGCCGCCGGTGAAAAAGGGTGGGTGTCTCCCGGGGGTGCTGCTCCTCGCGCCGACCGACGGCGACGACGCCTCGGCGAACCTGATCCGGATGCTCCGGGCGACGCCGGCGAACACCGACATCGTGCTCGTCCGGATCGACGCGGTGCCCAAGCGCGAGTGGGCGCAGGACGCCGCCGTCATCCACGACGCCTCGAACCACACGGGCGCGCTGTCCTACCTCTCCGACCCGCTCCCGCGGACGGCCGAGGTCCGCGAGGCGCTCAACCGGGGGCAGTCCGTGTGGACGCTGGCGCGACGCGGGCCGACCCGCGAGTTCCTGGTCGGCGTCGAGTCGCTCGCCGGGGTGGCCTGGGAGCGCATCCGCCCGGGGACGACGCTGCCGCCGCTCGCCGCCGCGGCGGCGTCCACTGTCCACATCCGCGGCTGGGACGACGATGCTTGATCCGGCTCGCGCCCGCGCCGAGGCTGATGCCGCGGAGCGCCGGGGTGCGGGCACGCTGTGGGGCACCGGGCCCGTGGCCTGGGAGGGCGTCAGCGTCGGCACCGTGGCGCAAGCGGAGGTGGTGCCGACCGTCGAGGGCGACGGGAACGCGGCGCCGGCAAGGGATCGGCCGACCGTGGCGCCGTTGCCGCGGGCGGCGGTGAACCCGCGAGGCCCCGTGCGGGACACCCAGGAGGTGCCGACGGCACTCCTCGCGGCGATCCTCGCCCGGCTGGAGATGGCGCCGCCTCGCCGCGACGAGGCCGTGCCGAGCTGGCTCACCGAGGCCATCGGGAACCCCCTCACCTACGACGCGGCGGCGCCGCACCGGATGGACGTGTGCGCTCGCGTGGACCCGGCGCTCTACCGGAGGTTGCAGGCGATGAAAGAGCGCCTTGGGCTGCGGACGACGGCCGGGGCGTGGGAGTACGTGCTGCGGGCCGGGCTGGCGGTGGCGAGGGGAGGCCCGTGAGGTCGGCCTGATTCACCCTCACGAAATTCGGACACCCCTTAAACGCTCCAGCCTCCAACCGTCGACTCCGAGGCCGGGCTGAGGCTCGCGCCCGCCGCGCGTAAAAAATGTAATCTACATCACGAAATTGTTCATCTGTGAGGACGGCACCGCCTGCCCGGCGGCGGTCCACGCATGCTGTGGTAGCCTTCACGTAGAGGTGTCTATGCCCGACTACGTCGAATCGTCCAACGGCAGCTTGATCGCGCGAATTGACAATGGAAATGCTTACACCGACCGCCGGTTTCTCGTGACCCACGACGGCGGGGGTGCTGGCGACCAGCTGTTCGAGGTGAACGAGGATGGAAAGGTCACGTTGTATGGCGAGTTGTGGCGCGATGCCACCGTCCAGATGAACAACAATCAGGCCGGCGATGTCGTCGAGTTCCTGTCCAACGGCGCGTCCGTAGCAAAGATCAACTCCGCCGGGATCGGGGACTTTCACGCCGCTGGCGTCAAGCTCCTGATCTTGGGCGCCACCACCGACCCGGGGAGCACCGGCGACGTAGCCCTTTACGACATCGGCGGAGCCCTGATCCTTCACGTCTACGACGGGGCGGCTTGGCAGGCCATTTCACATTGATGCGCCACGCTTGGGTGGCGCTGGTGGCTCTGCCGGCCTGCGCACCGGCCGGTGGAACGCTTGGGGACGCGGAGCCGGCGTCGCCGGACACCGAGGCGGCAGACTCGGGGGCGGCGGATTCAGATGGTGACGGCTTCGACGCGAGCGTGGATTGCGATGACACGCGCGCGGACGTGCACCCGGGCGCTGTGGAAACGTGCGACGGCCGGGACGACGACTGCGACGGATCGGTGGATGTGGGGGCGAAAGACGCGCCGACTTGGTATTCGGATGCCGACGCCGACGGGTTCGGGGACAGCGCCGTGAGCGCGAGCGGCTGTGATCCTCCGGCGGGCTACGCCGCCACCTCCGGGGACTGCGACGACGGAAACTCAGCGGCAAACCCCGGGTCGTCGGAATTGTGCGCGACACCTTGGGACGACGATTGTGACGGCCTGACGAACGAGGACGACGCGGCGGACGCCGCACCCTCCTGGCCCGACGCGGATGGGGATGGCTACGGGGATGCGTCGGCCGCGCCCGACGTCGGCTGCGAGCTCCCCTCGGGGCACGTCGCGGTCGCGCTTGACTGTGACGACGTGGACCCTGATCTCCATCCCTTGGCCAGGGACGTCTGCAACGACGCCGTTGACCAGAATTGCGATGGGGTCGCGCTGACCTGCCCGTACTCGGGTACCCTCGCTGTGGACGACATCGCGATCGCCAAGATCGAAGCGCTGGGGTTGTTCGACGCGGTGTGGAACGTCGGCGCGGGGGACGTCCAGGGGGACGGGGTGCCCGACCTCCTCATCACGGGGTACTACGCCAACCAGGTCGTGATCGTCTCCGACGTCGGCTCCGCGTCTGGAGTCGTGGTCATCGCCACCGACACCGCGTACACCCTCATCGACGGGAACTCGCCGACGTCCTTCGGAACCGGCCTCCACGGGGGCGGCGATCTCGACGGGGATGGGCTCGGCGACCTCCTCGTGGGCGTGGAGAACGACTCGACCTCGGCGTACGCTGCCGGAGCCATCGACGTCTTCACCGGTCCGGTCGGGGTTGGGGCCTCGTACGAATCGGCGTACGCCACGCTGGTGGGTGAGGACGTGACGGACCGTCTGACCTTCAGCCCGATGGCGGCAGACCTCGACGGAGACGGCTTCGATGACCTGGTCGCCGGCACACCCATGCAGGGGGCTGAGAGCGGCGCGGTCTATCTGACCTGGGGTCCGATTCCTCCGGGGGAGATCCAGGCGGGTCAGGACACGGACGTGCGCCTACGGGGAGACCCGGGAAGCTACTTTGGCTGCTCCACCAGTGCGGGAGACCTGGATGGGGATGGATATCTCGACCTTGCGGTGGGCGCGCCGTTGGATGCGGCGCGCGCAGGCGTCGTTCACCTGTTCTCGGGGGCCACCCTCCGGAGCGCCCCGGCGGAGGGCCAGCTGGCGGACGGGCGCATCGTCGGAGAGGGCCGCTTCGGGACGTACCTTGACGCCCGTGGGGACTACGACGCCTCGGGACGCGCGGACCTCCTCGTCGACGCACCGATGTACGGCTCCGGGTTCGCGTACCCAGGCCGGGCCTATGTTTTCACCGATCCTCCGCTGGTCGATGGCTCGGTGGCGGACGCCTCCGTCACCCTCGACGGCTCCGAGCATGCGGGCTACACCGGCTCGTTCCAGTTCGTCGGAGATGTGAACGGGGACTCCTTTGACGACGCGATCCTCGCAGACGGCTACTACGGCGACGGCGGCGTGGCGTTTTTGTTCTATGGGCCGATCAGCCCCGCCATCACCGACATGCGTGACGCGGACGCGACGATCCTCGGAGCAAGCGGGGACCGACTCGGCGGGTTCGTCGATGATGTCCGTCCGGCCTATGCGCTGGGCGACGTGGATGTCGATGGGTTCGCTGACATCGTGCTGAACAGCGGCCAGCATGTGCTCGGTGGCTGGGTCTATGTGTTGCGCGGGGCCGCAGGCCCCTGATACGGTGGTTCGAGAACGTCAACCTCAAAGGAGAGTGTGTTATGCCTGATGCGGATGTCTGGCTCAACCCTGGGGCTCCCCCTGGGTCGGCCGATGGAATCGTGGTCTGGATCGACAACGACAGCAACAGCGGTACGG
>CAISIK010000143.1 GCA_903885375.1 uncultured Pseudomonadota bacterium | reverse complement strand
TGCAGGCCAGCGACTGGCAGTTCGTCATCCGCACCGGCGGCGCCGTGGACTACGGCTTCCGCCGCTTCTGCGAGCACCTCGCGCGCTTCGACCGCGCCGCCAACATCGCCGATGCGCGCTCGCGCGGCCTCCCCGACGACGAGCTCACGGCCGCCGAGCTGGCCGACATCCGGCTCCACGACGATTGTTTCACCGACCTCCGCCTGGAGTGGTGGGCCTGAAGGGCGCTGGGCGTGTGCCCGGCATCGGGGTGGGCGTGGGCAGGGGCCCAGCGCGCTGCCGTCGGGGCCGGCAACGCGGCTTGGCGGACGCACCCCGGGGGTGTGACCGGGCTGGAAAGCCCGTGCGCCTGCGGACGGTCGGCGAGGGCTCGACGCCATCCACGGCTTCTTCTGCGCGGTCCAAGGCGAGTCCAACGCCTGGTCCGCGATGCACGTGGAGTGGAACGTCGCCGCGCGCTCCCGCGCGCTCGAAGCCGGCCCCCCGACGGTGCCGCCACGACGCGTAGCTCGGTGTTGTGCGGGGCGAACGTCGAGCTACGCGCCGCCACGACGCGTAGCTCGGTGTTGTGCGGGGCGAAGGTCGAGCTACGCGCCGCCACGACGCGTAGCTCGGTGTTGTGCGGGGCGAACGTCGAGCTACGCGCCGCCACGCGCGGCTCGGGCGCCGCGCTCCCGCGATGTCCCCCCGATCGCGCCCGGCGCGCTCCTGCCCCCGCGACCCCCGCGGCCGGTCGCGGCGCGCCGGCCAGATCCCCGCTCCTACGCTCGGAGGATGGTCCCGCGTCGCAACGGCGCTCGGCCTTCTCTCGCGGCCACCAGCGGTAAAGGGTCCGGTCGCGGACGTCGTCGCGGTGGCTCTCGAGGTGTTCGCAGCGCCGGTCGATCGCCGCCATCCATTCGTCCACCTGCGTGACCGTGCGGTTCGCCACCTCCTCGTTGATTACCGGCCAGACGCGCTCAAACGGCTGCAACTCTGGCGAGTAGGCGGGTAGAAATAAAAGGTGGACGCCTTCGGGGACCACGACGTCAGCGGCGGTATGCCATCCCGCTCCATGCATCACGAGGATCGGCCTTCGGCAAGCGCAGCGTCCTGCCTCCTCGGCGAAAATACCGAGCAGCTCGCTCATGATGACGGCGGAGACGGTCGAGTCCACATGGTTGACCTCGACACCTTCTTGCCCGTCCAGAACCCGCCGTCTGGCGATGGCCCGGGTGGCGCGGCGGCGAGCTCGGCGAGGGCCTCCCTGTCGAGCAGCAAGGGCTGACCGGTCGACTCCCGGTGATCCTTGAGGGACTCCGGTCCAGCAGCGTTGTACCTCCTCACGGTGCGCCGCACCCGGTCGACCTTCTTCTTGCAGATGTCCGCGATGTCCACGGCGCTGCAACCCTCTCCCCGCAGCATCACGGCCTGCCATCGGAGCCCCTCCGCCGCGTAGGTACACTTCTGGAACCGGGTGACCACCGCTCTGGGACGGGACACGATGGCCACTGCGTCTGCGGCAGTTCGTGCCGCCCGGGCGAGGCGCCGAGGTCGCGGTCGGGCGGATTTCCGCCGGCCAACCGTGGCGACCCGCCCCGACGCGTGCCATCCTACGGCGAATGTTCCTTGCCTTCCTCCTACGTGCCGCCCAGGCCGGCTCGTTGCAACTTCCGCCGGGCGAGGAGGTGGATGCCTGGCGGGCGGCGGCGGCGCAGCACGGCGTGGAGCTGGTTGCAGAGGCGGGGGATCTCGTGCTGGTCCACGAGGCCGACCGCTGGGAGCTGCGGTTTGGGCGCGACCCGGCCACACGATTTCCCCTCCCCCCGCCGGCGAGCCCCGAGCACCGGGACGCCGTACTCGCGCTGGCCGCGAGGCTTCTCGCCGATTCCCCGCCGGCCACGTCGGAGCTGAACCTCGACGCGTCTCTCCTGGCCGACAGCGCAGCGGACTCCTTCGTCATGGCGCCGCCGTCAGCGGCGTCGCCGGAGTCCGGGGATTTGCCTCCGGAGGCCGAACAAGGCCCCGATGAACGCGAGCCCGCGTCGGTCACGGCCGCGAGCCGCCCACCGACCCCCTCGCCGCGCCCGGAGGGTTGGGTGGTCGGACTTCAGGGCGGCGCGGGCGCGTTCCTGGACGGGGAGCCACGGATCACCCTTGCGCTTGCCGGCGGCGCCCGGCTCGGGCGTTTCTTCTCGATGGGGCTGGCGGTGGAGACCGGGCTCCCGCTGACGGTTTCCTGGAACGCGCTGACGATCCGGCGCGATTCGGCGCGGGCCGAGGTCGGGGCGGTCGGCTTCGTGCTGGGCGCCGGGATCGGGCGGGCAGAGATATTGGCAAACGGGGAACTGCGGGGCCAACTGCTGTTTCCGGTGTTTTCGTTCGAGTACGAGCATCCGCTGCGGGCCGGGCCGCTGTGGCTCGTGCCCCGGCTCGGCGCCCACGTCAGCGCCGCCGACGTGACGTTGGATTCCGCTACCGGCTCGCGCAAGCTCGCGCCGTACTCCTTCGGTGTCGGGCTCCGGGTGGAGCGTGTGCTTGGGGAGGTTCGATGATGTTGATGCTGCTTGGCGCCTGCCCCTACGTCGTGGATCTCGACGATACCGGGGTGCTCACCGTCGAGCTGGCCAGACTGGAGATCGAGGCCAAGGGGCTGGACTTTGGCGAGGTGGACGTCGGCGAGTGGAGCAGCCTGGGCACGACCGTGACCAACTCCGGCCACGCGCCGGTGGGGCTGGAGTTGACCGCGGTGGGCGATAACGACGACGCGTTCTGCGTGCACTGGCAGGTGACGACGCCAGGCTGCAGCTGGCCGGTGAACGCGGACGCAAAATCCGACACCGGTGGGGGCCCGAGTCCCCGCGACACCGGGACGGAACCCGCTCCGGCCGCGGTGTGCGACGACGGGTCCACTTCCGCTGTGGACGCGATCGTGCTGGAGCCGGGCTGCAGCATCGCCGCGGTGGCCGTGTTTTCTCCGACCACGCTGGGGCCCCACCTCGCGGGCATGCGGGTGAACACGGTCCGCAACGAGGCGACGGAGGCCGGAGGCGCCACCGCGCCCGACCCGCGGAACTTCGTCCAGCATGTACGCCTGGACGGCGTCGGGGCCGGGCCGCCCCTCGCGCAGCGGAGCCTGGTGGCGGATCCACCCACCGTAGACTTCGCTTGGCGCTGGCCGGACGGGGGTAGCGAGCTTGCCTCCTTCGACTTGGTGAACATGGGGAATGTCCCGCTCACGCTCGACGCGATCGACACTTCCGGGTGCCCTGAGGTGGCCGTCAGCGCGGAGCCCGGCGCGGGGACGGTGCTGGCGGTCGGCGACCGGGCAACCGTCGGCCTCGCGTACACCGCCGCCACGCCGACGTCGTGGCGATGCTGGATCTCCGCGACGACGGCAGAGGGAGCGAGCGTGAGCCCGGGGCTCGCCGCGGCGCTGCCCTCGCGCGACGAAGCCCCCACCCTGTCGATCACCGCGCCGACCTTCGCCGAGCGCATCGCCAGCACCGACGTGTTGGAAGTGTCGCTCGACCTCGCCGACGATCTCCAGCCCTCCTCTTCGCTCGACGTGACCGTGGCGAGCCTGGCCACGGGAGCCTCCGTGGCGGGGACGCCCGCCGACGACAGCGGCCGCGCTTCCTTCCTCCTCCCTGCCGGCGCGCTTTCGGCGGGCGCGGACACGATCATCGTCACCGTGACGGATGTCAGTGGCAACAAGACCAAGGCGGCGGTGCCCCTGCGCGTGGACGTCGAACCGAGCGAGGACACCGACGGCGACGCCTGGAGCGTGAGCGAAGGCGACTGTGACGACGCCGACGCCACCGCGTTCCCCGGGGCCGTGGAGACGGCCGACGCCGTCGACGACGACTGCGACCTTGTCGTGGACGAGGGCACGACGGCCTACGACGACGACGGCGACGGCTTCACCGAGGCGGACGGCGACATCGACGACGGCGATGCCGGAAACTACCCGGGGGGGGTGGAGACCGCAGACGGGCGCGACAACGATGGTGACGGGCTCATCGACGAGGGGACCTCCGCCTACGACGACGACGGCGACGGCTTCTCGGAGAACGACGACGACTGCAACGACTCCAATCCTCGCGTGTCGCCGGTCGCGACCGAGGTCTGCGACGGCAAGGACACGGACTGCGACGGGCTGGAAGAGGACGCGGAAGGGCTCGACTGCGAGGAGGGACTCTCCCTCGCCTACCTCGATGTGACGCCCGACGCCTGTACCCCCGGCGAGACGGTGGAGCTGGAGCTTGTCGGCGTCGGCGTGAGCTCGCTGACGTGGGGAACCGATCAGGAGTGGTCGGCTGACCGGTTCACCGCGACCGGCGAGCTCAGCGTGAGCATGCCGTGTCCCGACCCGGAGCACTCCGCCGGGCTCCTCGTGACGGTCTTCGCGCTCGCCGCAACGGCGGAGGGCAAACAGGCGTGGGTCGACGCACGGCTCGCGGCCTATCCCAACGCCGACCACCTGGATTATCGCGACTCCATCGGCGAGCCCAAGGTGGTGGTCACGGCCTGCAACCCGACGGGGGCGGCGAGCGTCGTCGGGGCCCTGGGGGTGGTGGCGATCGCGGCGGGAGTGCGTCGGCGGAGAGGGGGCCTCCCTTGGCTGCGGTTCACGTTTGCGGCGTGACGGGGTGAAGGCGTCCCGTCCCGGTCGTTTCGCCCGGCTCCCGTGCCACAGGTTCACCCGATTGGGCTAGCGGCAACGGCTGTTGAGGGGGATGCGCGTCTGCCCGTCCGCGGGGCGTGGCGCCTGCCGCCGCGCATCCCGGCGCCGTCGGGGAGCGCCGAGCGGGGGATGTCGCGGGGCGCCGACCGGATTGAGCGGCTGCCAGACGGGCGGGTGCGCGGGGGAATGAGGAGAACCTGGAGCGATGGCACCTCTTGGCGAAAGGAGGTCGTGCCGAAATGGAGGTGGGTCGGCTTGGCCGTACCGGGCGTGGTCAGGCGGCCGACCTCGGGAATCGGCTCGGGGCGAGCCAGGGTGATCGTGCACGGTGGCGTGCTATCCGGCGCAGCACGCCGACTCATTCCAACGGCACCGGCAGCCGGAAATCACCTTTTCCAGTGATCCCGACCTCGTTCTTCCACTTGACGTGGCCATCCCACAGGGCCGTCCCGGCGTCGGTATCCACGATCCGCTCGTTGATCCGGACGCTGAGGGTATCGGTGGCGTCGCACCCGATGGTCTCACTCTTGTCTCCGTAGTCGATCTTGAGCGAGACGCCAGAATCACAGGCGTTGAAGGTGCCTACCCCAGGCACCTTGAGGGTGAACCGGGCGCTCGAGCCGTAGCTGCCGGGCTCACCGCAGGCCAGGCTGAGGGCGCCCCCTCTGTCACTGGCACGCGCGGTCGCCGAGGTGCAACTGGCGTTGCCATAGCTGCTGAATTCGACATGGTCGTCCGGGTCCGTCGTGGGCTCCGTCGTTTCGGAGTCGCCCGTGTCGCCTGTCGCGCCGGTGTCCTCCGGTGCCACGGTGCCGGAGAGTTCGCCGCTATCGCGGCTGAGGCGAACCTCCGTGCCGTAGTCCGTCGCGCTCTCGAGCGTGTCCATGAACGAGCGCATGTCCTCATCGCCCCCAGACCACGCCACATCCTCCTCTGCACAATCCGCGACGGGGAAGCCCATGACCCACCCACTTTCGCACTCGCCGAACACCTCGAAGGTTCCATCCGGTGAAAGTTGGCACAGGCCGTACCAGGTGTCATCGCCGGCCCCGTTCCAACCGTACGTCAGGCTCTGCCACATCTGCCAGGGCTCGTCGTCGCCCTCCACGAGGAGGCCCGCCAGTTTTTCTCCGTCCTCCACGAGGCGCGCAGTGCCGCTCTCCGCGCCGTACCCCCGGTCGACGGACGCTGGGCCGGCGGAGGAGGATTCGCCGACTTCCGTGAGGTCCAGCGAGACCGTGGCTGCCCACGGCGCGTAGCCCGCGCACACGCCTTGCCAGTGGCCCTCCAGACGCGCGTCGGAGGCGCATCCGGCGAGCAGCAGGAGGGCGGTGTTCATCGCGGCGATAGTGGCGTTCATCGGAGCTCCTCGGGACGTCCGGTACGTATGGCTCGGCCCGGGCCACGCACAGCCCGGAGTCTGATGGCCGTCTGAGCCGCGCCAGCACCTGCTGGATGTAGGAGGCCGCCCACGGCGCGGGGGACCGCCTCCTCGACCTCGTGGGTCGGCTCGACCCCGCCTCGCGGGTGGGCGTGGGCAGGGGCCCAGCGCACTGCCGTCGGGGCGCGTTATCGGGGCAACGTTCCCTCCCGTCGGAGATCCGCATGCGCACGCTTCTTCCGCTTCCCTGCCTGCTGCTCACGCTCTTCGCCTGTTCCGACGGGGGGGGTGAGACCGGTGGCGGGGGCGAAACCGGCGGCGGCACCGACACCGCCGACACCGCCGATACCGCCGATACCGCCGATACCTCGGGGGGCGACACCAGCGAGGATCCGGTGTGCGGCGCCGTTCCCGCTCCGGCCTCCGGCGTCCCCTTCGTGTGCGTGCCGAGCGGCGGCTTCCTGATGGGCTGCACCGAGGGTACCGCGCCCTGCGAAGACGACGAGTCGCCCGCCCACCAGGTCACGCTCACCCACTCCTTCTGGATGGCCCAGACCGAGGTCACCCAGGCGCAGTACCTCGCCGTGACCGGGGTGAACCCCTCCGCCCACGACGCGTGCGGCGAGAGCTGCCCGGTCGATTCCGTGCGCTGGACCGCCGCCGTGTCCTTCGCCAACACCATGTCCGAAGCGGAAGGGCTCACCGCCTGCTACACCTGCGGCGGCTCGGGGTGCGAGGCGGCGGGCAACCCCTACGAGTGTGAGGGCTACCGGCTCGCCACCGAGGCGGAGTGGGAGTTTGCCGCCCGGTGCAACACCGACCTCACCTACGCCGGCTCGGCCACCTCCACCGATGTGGCCTGGACGGGCCTCAACAGCGACGACGACGTGCACCCCGTCGGCATCCTCGCCGCCAACGCCTGCGGCCTGTTCGACATGAGCGGCAACCTCTGGGAGCTGGCGCACGACGTCTACGGCGCCTACGGCGCCGTGGAGGCCACCGACCCCGTGGGGGCGGCCAGCGGCACGGACTACCTCCTGCGCGGCGGGAGCTACCACGCCAAGGGAGCCAGCGCGCGGGTGAGCGAGCGCAGCCACACCGGCATGGAGATCGACGAGCGCGGCATCGGCTTCCGCGTGGTTCGGGGCGGGAAGGCGGTCCAGTAGGCGGCAAGGGGGTGGCTCGCATGGACTGTCTTCCGCTCTGTTTCCTGGCGCTGGTTTTCGTTTGCGGCGCGCGCGCCGAGCTGCCGGCGGCCGAGCCGTCCGCGCCGGCGTCCGCGCCCGCCCTCGGCCAGCCCGGCCGGCTCGTGGTGCGCGTGCAGGCCAACGGTCGCGCGTTCGATGCGCCCGTGGTCGCACACTTTTCCACGCCCGAGGGGGAGGCGGCGGAGGCCCCGCTCGCCGACGATGGGGTGCGCCCCGACGAACGGGCGGGGGACGGCGTGTGGAGCGGCGCCACGGTGATCCGCGGCGAGAGGGCCACGCTCCGCCTCTCCGCAGGCGAGTGGGAGGCCGGCCTCGCCGACCTCGCGCTCCCCGCCGGGCCGCCGCGTGAGCTCGACCTCGCCCTCTCCAGCGATCGCCTCGTGGTGTCGGAGTCGGCGCCCGCGCGCGGCTTCCGCCCCTCCGGCGAAGCCGGCGGCAAGGGGGAGGGCTCCGGGGGGCGCACGCGGCACCAGGCCGCGGCCGCCGAGACCGCCTCCAACGACGTGTGGACGATCGCCGCCGGCGTGGCGGGCGTGAGCCTCCTCGCGATCGGGTTCTTCTGGTTCCGGCGCCCCCGCCGCCGTGTGGCGCTCCCCGACGGCGTACGTCGTGTGGCCGACGTCGGGCTCTTCGGCGAGGGAACGCCCCCGCTCGCCGACGGCGTGACCGTCTGGGTCGTGGCCGCCGAGGCCCAGGCGGCCTTCGGGGCGCGGCTGGTGCAGGCGGTCGCCGCAACCCGGCCGGTGCTCGTCCGCGCCCCCGACAGCCTCGTGCTGGCGCCCAGTCCGGGCGGCCCGGTGTACCGCACCGCGCTCGCCCGGCCGGCCGAGCTGCACGACGCCGCCTACGACCTCCAGGAATCGCACCCGGAGCTCGCCCTCGTGCTGGTGGGCTGCGAAGGTCCGCCGGCCGACCAGGTGCGCGATGTGGGCGGCGAGTTCCCGGTGCTCCTCGTGGTGGCCGAGCCCGTGGCCGGGCTGGGCGCGGTCATCCGCGCGGCGGCGGCCGGTGGCGAGTGGCGCTTCGAGGTCGTGCCGCAACAGGGCGAGGCGTGAGGCCCGCGGGGGCGTCAGCCGCCGAAGTGGCCCGCCACCAGCTGCCAGGTGATGACCAGCGCGTACACCGTCTGGAGGGCGAGGAGCAGGGCGCCCACGAGCAGGAGGGGCGGGGGAATCCTACCGGCGGGCGTCACGTGCTGCTTCTCCCGACGGGAGCGTAACGGGGTGGCTCCCCGCCGGCTGGAAGCCTGGCTCGCGGCGGGCGCGACCGTGCTGCTGGTGGGGCAGTTCGTGCTGCTGGCGGTGTTGCGCGCGCGGCCTGAGGCGCCCGAGCAGCTCCCCGAGCTCGACGTCCCGCCGCGGAACGCGCCCTTCGCCGAGGGCGAGGCGGAGAGGTCGGGCCCGGTCGAGGCGGTGGTTCGGCTCGACCAGCTGCTCGCCGAGCGCCTCGCCGCGGCCGCGGACCGCGCCGGTACCGATCCCGCCCGCCTCGCGCCCGCCGCGGCGCTCCGCGCGGCGGCGCTCGCGCACCCCGACCCCGCCGGCCCCGAGGTGGGCGCCCTCATCGAGGCCTACGCGCGCGCGCTGGGCGCGCTCGGCGAGTCCCTCGACGCGGGGGCTCCGCCTACCAGTACCCCCGCTCCTTGAGCATCCGGCCGAAGGCCGAGGCGGGATCGAGGCTGCGGCCCGAGGAGCCGGCGGGCTCACGCGCGTCGAGCCAGCCGAGCAGGCGGGCGCGCAGCTCCCGGGCCACCTCGGGCTGGCTGTCGAGCACGTTCGTGGTTTCGCGCGGGTCGGCCACGAGGTCGGTGAGCGTGAAGGTGGCGGCGGTGATCGGGGCCACCCGCACCAGCAGGGGCAGCATCGGCGAGTCCAGCGGCAGCCCCTGCACCGTGAGGCGGTGCGTGGCCGACCGAACCGCGATCATCGGGAGTACGCCCTCCTGGATGACGACCTCGTGCCCGGGGCCGCCGGCCAGCAGGTCGTGACCGGGCAGGCCCGGCGGGGCCACCGCGCCGGCCGCGGCGAGCAGCGTGGGCACCACGTCCACCGCCGCACACGGGCCGGGGATGCGCGTGCCGCGCAGCGCCGCGGGGAGCGCGCCGCCGGCCACCACCATCGGCACCCGGGTGGCGCTGTCGGCGAGGGTGGAGCGATGGTTGTACACCCCGTGCTCGCCGAGGTCCTCGCCGTGGTCGGCCACGATCACCATGAGCGTGTTGGCCCAGGCGCCGCTCGCGCGGAGCCTGTCCACGAAGCGGGTCAGCTGCAAGTCGGCGCTGAACGCGCCGGAGTCGTAGTGGGCGAGGATGTGGGCGCGGTCGCGTTCATCGAGCGGTCGACCCTCGTGCGTGGCCGCCCACTCGCGGAGGCGCGCGTAGCCACCCGGATCGAGGATGCGCTCGCCGGCACCGGCGTGCCAGAAGTACTCGAACGGAAAGCCCGGGTAGTACACCCCGTCGAGGATGCGTTCGGTCTCCGAGTGTTCGAGCACCTCGTCTGCCGTGCCGGTGTAGTCAGCGTCGAACGCGTGGAAGTACATTCCGGAGTGGAGGTAGGGGCGGTGGGTGTCGTAGCCGTGGAGGAAGAGGAAGAAGGGGGCGCGTGCGGCCTCCGCGAGCCAGCGCTCCGCCTGCGGGACCGTGTGGAAGAACGCGCCGAAGTCGGCGTCGTCCCAGTACTCCTCGAAGCCCTGGGCAAACCCGTACCCACCCTTCACGTGTCCGCCTGCCACGAAGGCGGCCCGATGGTAGCCGTACACCTCGAGGATTTCCGGCAGGAGCAGGGCGGACGCGGGCACGGCGAAGGTTCGGTAGTCGGGGAGCGCGATCTCGGAGGGGTGTCGCCCGCTCAGGAGCGAGGCGTGGCTGAACAGGCTCTCGTTGGACTGGCTCAGCGCCACCTCGCAGAGGAGCCCGTCGGCCGCGAGGCGATCGAGCCCTGGGGTGGGGCTGGGGCTCGCCCCGTAGGCGCCCACCCGGTCGGCGCGCAGCCCGTCGATCGACACCAGCACAAGGTTGGGGGAGGCCGCGAGCGCCGCGCCGAGGGCGATCGCGATCACGGCGCGGCTCCCCCGCCCCGGCGGGCCCGTTCGCCCTCGGCCTCGTCGGGGGACTGCACGTAGCGGAGACGCGCGCGCGCTTCGAGGCGCACGTCCCACGCCTGCCAGGAGCGGCGGAGGGTGGCCGCCCGGTCGGCGATCGCTACACCCACGAGGCCGTTGAGCACGAGGAGCACCGGCAGCAGCCAGGGGCGGAGCACCCTCACAGCGCCCTCGGGACCCAGGCCATCGAGGCCCGCAGCGGGCTCACCGAGCGGAGCACCACATCCACCTCCCAGGGCTCCAGCACGCCGTTGCCATCGGCATCCACGTGCACGAACGCCAGCTCGCCATCGCCCACACGACGGTACTCCGCCTCGTCGATCACGCCGTTTCCGTCGTGGTCCACGCGCTGCAGGAAGTCGATCGCAGCGGCGCTCCCGGGCGGCGAGCGCACGAGGGTTCCCACGCTGGCCACGAGCAGCGCAGCCGCGAGGGCGAGCAGGAGGGCGCGTGCCCGGACGGCCAGCATTCCATCCTCATAACGAGCGCGGCGTGGCATGATGGCGCCGCATGCCTCGTCCGCCGTTGCGGTACATCCCTCGCCGGTTGCGCCGCCGGGCGCTCTCCCTGCTCATCGGCACCGTCGTCACGCTGCTCCTCGTGGAGGGCTCGCTCTCGCTGGCCTACCACGGCTTCGCCGCCTGGCAGGCGCGGGCGAACGCGGGCTCGCTCAGCGGCGACCCCAACGAGGTCCGAGTGCTCTGTGTCGGGGAGTCCACCACGGCCGTTGCGGGGGATGAAGCGGGCAAGATGCTCGTCCCGCGTACGTCGTACCCGGCGCAGTTGGAGACGATCCTCAACTCCCGCCAGTCGGCCATCCACTTCAAGGTGCTCAACAACGGCATGATGGGGGGCACCAGCGGCTCCACGTTGGAGCTGCTCCGGCTCACGTTGCCCACCGCGCGCCCCCACATGATCATCGCCATGATGGGAATCAAGGACACGCCCAACGAGTGGGTGCCCATCTCCGCGAGCCTGCCCACGTGGATGAACTCGCTGCGCACCGTGCAGCTCGCGAGCTGGCTCCTCGAGGGCGTGCGCCTGCGCCAGAACGCCAACGTCACCGACATCCAGTCCTTCGAGGACCTCCCGCTCTCCGCGCAGGCAAAGGTGGTGCAGCTCGGCAACTACCTGCGTGAGCTGCGAATCGCCGACGATGCCGTGGCGATCGACCGCGCGCGCGCCGCCATCTACCTCATGCGGATCGGGCGGCTCCGGCAGGCCGAGACCATCCTCCGCGAGGTCTCCGCCGAGCGCGGCGTGGGGTACAGCCTCCTCGCCGAGATCCTCTACAGCGAGGGCAACCCCGCGGCGGCCTACGCCGAGCTCGAGGCCGCCATCGCCGCCCACCCCGACGAGGGCATGTACAGCGTGGTCCTCGCCGACCTGCACGTGCGCCAGGAGGAGTTCGAAGCGGCCGACGCCGCGCTCGAAGCGGCCCTCCTCCGGGTGGGCGACATGGCCGAGCCCGACATGACCCGCCAGTACCTCCAGCTCCAGCGGGCGGAGGTGATGCTCGCCCGCGGCCGGTTCGACGAGGCGCTCGCCGTGGTCGACACGATCGAGCCCATGGCCCGCCCGCGCTACCACGACGTCATCCCGCCCGCGCGCCTGCTCGTGGCCGCCGCGCGGGGCCGCGCCTACATCGGCAAGCGCGATTGGGCCGCGGCCGAGGCGAGCCTCCTGTCGGCCCTCGAGATCAGCCCTGGCCGGCACTCGAACATGTGGCTCCTGAGCCAGGTCTACCGGGAAACGGGGCAGACCGCGAAGGAGGAGGAGATGCGGTGGAAGCTCCTCGAAGCGCAGGGCCGGGTGGCCGAGTACTTCGAGCTCGCCAAGCTCTTCCGCCTCTCGGGGCAGCCGGAGCGGGTGCCGGAGGTGCTGGCCATGGCGGTCGAGCACACGCCCAGCCTGCGCCAGAACTACGCCGCCCTCTACACGCTCGCCGAGACCGCGGGCGCGCGCCTCGTGGTCATGCAGTACCCCTCGTTCGACCTCGACGCGCTGCACCTCTACGCTCCCGAGGCCGAGGGGGTGACCTTCATCGACAACCTGCACGTCTTCGACGCCGACCCCGAGGGCTACTTCTTCGAGCCCACCTTCCCGAACTCGTTCTCGCACTACACGATGGATGGCTCACGGGTGCTCGCCGAGCACGTGGCCGACACGGTGCTCGCCAGCTTCGAGGCCCACCCGGTCACCCCCCGTCCCTGAGGCGCTCGTACCGGGCGCGGCTCAGGGCGGCGCTCGCAGGAGCCACGTGGGGTCGAGGCTCGTCATGGCCACCTCCAGCTCGCGGGCGTCGAGGCTGCCGCTCCCGTCGAGGTCGAGGCGCGGCCAGGGCTGGCCGGGCGGTTCGCGCCCCTCCAGCTCGTCGGCGTTGAGCAAGCCGTTGCCGTCACGATCGAGGGCGTGGAGGAGGGTGAGGGTGGGGCCGGGATGGTGGAGTGGCGCGGGCGAGGAGAGCCGCGCGGCCGCCATGGCGAGGGCCACCGCCGCGAGGGTGAGCGCGAGCCCGGCTTCGGCGAGGCTGGCGCGGCTCATGGCGCCGCCTCGTGGTGTCGCCCCTGCGCGGTGCGAACGGAGCGTTCCCCGGCGGCGGACTCGCTGATCACGCTGCGGTCGGGATCGGGAGCGAAGAGCGAGGCCCCCTCGGCCCGCGGGGCGCCGGCCAGCGCGGCGAGCGTGGGGAAGACGTCGAGCAGGCTCACGAGCGTATCGGTGCGCCCCGCGACCACGCCCGGCGCCCGCACGAGGAGCGGCACGTGCAACGTTTCATCGGTGAGGCTGTGGCGGTGGCCCACCCGACCGTGATCGAGGAGGTCCTCGCCGTGGTCGGAGAGCACAACCACGACGGTGTTGTCCTCCGGGTCGCGCGCGTGCAACGCTTCGAGCAGCACGCCCACGTGGAAGTCGGCCTGCCGGGCCGCGGCATCGTACTGTCCACGGAGGAACGCCACATCCGCCGGGACTAGCGGCAGCGCCTCCTCCGGGTGCGCGGCGGCCCACGCCGCGAGCGGGTCGGGAGCGCCGGGGGCCGCGGACCGATCGACCGCGGCGGGGGTGAACCCCGGGTAGCGAGAGTCCCCGAGGAGGGTCTCGAAGGTCCAGGGCACGAGGCTCGCCCCCGCGAGTGGCCCGTCGTAGCCGGGCGTTTCGCTCGAAAAGAGCGGCCCCCCGGTGACGTAGGGTGCGTGTACGTCGTAACCGTGTACGAACAGCAGCCAGGGCTGGCCGCTCGCGCCGAGCGAATCGAGCCGCGTGATGGCGAGCGGCACCGTCTGCTGGAAGGAGCCGAAGTCGCGGCCGCTCGCGTAGCGGTCGAAGCCCACGCCAAGCCCGAACTCGGGGGCGAGGTGGCCCCCCGCCACCACGGCCTCCGTGCGGTAGCCCGCCCCCCGGAGCACCGAGGCGAGGGTGGGCTGCCCGGCGATGGAGAAGTGGGCCGGGTCGCCCCCGCCGAGCCGGCTCGGGAGCTGCCCGGTGAAGAGGGCGGCGTGGGCGTAGAGCGTCTCGTTCGCGGCGCTGTAGGCCGCCGTGAAGGTGGCCGCGCCCGCCGCGAGGGCGTCGAGGTTCGGGGTGAGCGAGCGGCCGTGCGTATCGAGCTTGCCGAGGCGGTCGGCCCGCAGCGTGTCGATGCTCACCACGAGGATGTTCGGCGCTGCCGCTGGGGGCTCGCAGCCGAGCAGGAGCAGGAGCGGGGTCACGGGCGGAATTCCATCGGCGGGCCGCTCCCGTTATACCGCAGGGGGCGGCGCTGAACGTTGACGCGGTACTTCCGAGCCCTGGTGCTGCTTCTGCTGCTGGCCTGCCTCGGCGTGCTCGGGGGGATTGGCTGGCGCACCGCGCAGCGGGCGCCCGACTGGGTGGCGATGCACTACGCCCCCATCCCCGCCGATTCGGGGTGCGTCGCCGTGGCGGCGCGGCTTCGAACGGCGTTGGAGCGGCGGGGGCCCGCCACCGGGGCGGAGGAGGCGCTGCTCCGCGAGCTGGTCACCAGCGGGCGCTGCGGGCCGGGCGCCCCGGCGCTGCAGGCCCTCGAAGCCCGCCTCGGCGTGGAAGGCGGCTGACTCAGCTCAACGCAGGCCGGGGGCGGTGGGGTAGCTGCCGGGGGTGTCGGTCTCGGGCAACGCGGCAACCCGGGCCTCCTGCTCGATCGCCCATGCCGCCAGCTCCTCGGCCGTGTCCCGGGGGGTGGGGAGCGTCCAGAGCGTGGCGAGCTCGGTTCGCTGCGGAGGGCCGCAGAGCGCGGTGAGGAGGCCATCCACCTTCGGGTCGAGCGCATCGCTGGGGTGGGTCATCAGGAGGCGCTCGAAGCCCGCAGCGTGCAGGAGCGCGAGGTCCGGCCGGTAGTGCGCGGCGGGGGCCGGGGGGTTGGGCCCGTGCGAGGCGAGGTCCTGGACGATGGGGAGCGCGCGGGCCCAGCGGGCGCCGGCGTTGTTCCAGCGGTCCAGTCGGTCCACCGGCAGGGCCTGGGTGGGGCTCGAAAGCGCCATCTGCACGGCCATGTCGAGTTGGCGGCTCGCGCGGGAATCATCGAGCGCGATGCCGAGGTCGAGGATCGGTCCCTTGCCCGACAGGCCGGTGACCGGCGGCAGCGCGAAGGACTCCCGCGGCCAGGGCACCAGGTCGCCGAGCTGGATCTCCGCGATGGCGAAGGGGACGAGCAGGGCGGTCCACCGCCAACGGGTGGCCAGGCTGGCGAGCATCGGCAGGGCGATCATCGGGAGCGCGAGGAATCGCGCGGGGAAGTTGATCGGCTCGGCCACGCTCGCCAGCGCCGCGTTGAGCGCACGGAAGGGCGCCCCCCAGGCGGCACCCCCCAGCGGCGCGCCGCCGAGGGTGGGCGCCGATCCGAGCGAGAGCGCGGCGCCCACCACCGCCACTGCCACCCAGGGCCACGCCCGACGCGGCGAGGCCGCCACCCCGGCGAGCGCCAGCGCGGCCGCGAGCCAGCCGAGGTAACGACCGCCGGTGAAGGCACGGGTTTCGGCGTCAAGGCGGGAGCGGGCCACGGAGCGGGGCAGGTAGAGGTCGTCGAGCGAGGCGGCGGCGCCCACGGCGTCGGCCGCGGCCGCCGCTTCGGTGGCGAGGGTCGCGGGGGCGGCCTCGGCGGCCGCCGGAGGGCCGTAGCTGGCGGAGAACGTGCGGGCCGCCGGGATCGCGATGGCGAGCGCGAGCGCGGCGGCAACGGCGAAGCCCCCGAACGCTCGCGCCGAGCGGGGTGGCGAGCAGCACAGCCATACGAACGCGCCGAGGCCGAGGAATGCCCCGTGGTAGAAGCACGCGAGGGTGGCCGCGCCGGCCGTTGCGCCGAGCGCGAGGAACCATCGCTGGCGGCCCGTTTCCTGCGCCCGAAGTAGGCAGGCGAAGCCGAGGGGAACCCACCACACCTGTCGGAGCTCGCCCACCCCCACGTGAAGCGTGAACGCCGTGAAGGCCGAGCCCTGGGCCAGCGCGCCGGCCACAAAACCGCCCAGACGCGAGCCCGACACCAGGCGCCCGAGCCAGCCGGCGGCGAGACCGAGGAGCGTGAGGTGCAGCACGGCCAGGAGGTTGGCGAGCTGCGTGGGGGGCAGCGGCAGCAGCACCCCCAGGAGCCCATCCACGGGGTCGATCGGGTAGAGCGAGGCGCCCATCGGGAAGTTCACGAGGCGGGTGAGGGGGCCCGGCTGGCCGGCCAGCGCTTCCTCTCGCATCCACCACAATGTCCACAGGTGCTTGGCGCCGTCGCCATCGGGGCTGCCGATGGCCCGGGTGCCGAAGCCGCCCGGCGCCGGGCACATCAGCACCACGCTGAGCGCGAGGGACTGGAGGAGCAGGAGCGGGCGGCGCACGTCGGACGGATAACGCGGGTGCACAGCAGTCACATCGGGCCCGTCCCCCGAAGGCCGCGGAGTCCGGGCGCCCGGGGCGAGCGATTCGCAAACAACCTGTCGTGGCGCGCGTTCCGGGGCTTGCCTCGTCGCGAACGACATGCGAAGCTCCACAGGAGGGCTTCCCATGCTCATCTTCTTGCTTGCCTGCGCCCAGGAGGGTGATGAACCCGCAACCGTCCCCTCGCCGGAGGCGGTGTCGGGTGGCACCATTCTCCTCGGTGTGTCGGAGGATGTGGCCGATCCCCTCGTCGTCGAGCTCAACGCGAAGGGCGAGTCGGTGTGGGAGTTGCACGTGAAGTCGCTCTTCGGTCAGGAGTGGGAGGCGATGGAGCGCAAGCCGCTCCTGATGGATGTGCAGCCGGTCGCTGGGGGTAGCATCCTCCTGTCGCTCTACGGGGTCGGCATCATCGAGATCGATCGGGCCGGAGCGGTGCTCTGGCGTCACGACGATGGGGAGGCCAGCCACGACGTGGATCGGCTCGCCAACGGCAACACCCTCTACGCTCGCACCTGGGCAGCCGAGGGTGAGCCTGCCGTCGTCGAGGTGGACAGGGCGGGGAGCGTCGTGTGGAGTTGGTCGGGCGAGGAGGCCTTCGGGTCGAACGCGTTGTTCGCCGGCTACCGCGATGAGCAAGACGCATGGATGCACCCCACGGCGGTGCAGCGCCTCGAGGATGGCACCACCAGCGTGTGCATGCGCAACTTCAACATGGTCGTCCTCCTCGATGGGGCCGGCAAGGTCACCCGCCAGATCAGCTTCCGGGCTCCGGAAGGCGCGGAAGGCCCGGCCACCAAGGGCAACCTGCAAGGCCTCCGCCCGCACGGCGCCGAATGGGTGCCCGGCGCCGGCCTGAGCGTGGCGCTGCGCTCGCCCGACCGCGCGCTCGCCCTGAAGGACGGTCAGATCATGCACGAGTACCGGGGCGAAGGTGTGGAGGGCATCACCGACGTGGATGTGGCGGCCGACGGCGGCATGCTCATCGCGGCGCACCGCCTCGTCCAGGAAGTCGATGCGCAGGGGGCCGTGGTGTGGGAGTGGGCCGTGCCGGCCGAGGCGGGCGCGAGCGCCGAGGCGGCTGCCCGCCACATCTTCAACACCATCTCGCGCATCGATGCCAACGGGGCGCCGATCGACTTTGACTGATCGCACCTGCGCGGGAGCGCGAGGATGAGGGCCGACGCCGCTGAGCTCCCGCTCACCCGTCTCGCGCAGGCGGTGATGGGGCTCGCGCTGCTCCTGCTTCTGGCGCTGTGGCTCCTCCCCATGCCCAACCCCGAGCTCCTCCCCGGCCGCGCGCCCCGCGCGGTGGTGGGCTCGTGAGCCGCAAGCTCGTCTGGCTCGTGGCGTTCGATGCGGTCCTCGTGCTGCTCGTGGCGCACCGCTTCGTGTCGCTGGAGGATGCCTGGGAGCGCTACGAGGTGTCCCTCGCGGCACACGCGCGGCTGGGGGCGCCGTGAGCGCGCCGGACTCCCGCCCGCCGGGCAAGGGGTCCGCGCCGGGCGGCGTGTACCTCGACCACGCGGCGAGCACGCCGATGGAGGCGTCGGTGGCCGCGCGGGTGGCGGAGATGGGCGCCGTGGCGGGCAATCCGGCCTCGGTGCACAGCGCCGGCGTGTGGGCCGCGCGCGAGGTGGAGCGCGCCCGGATGCGGCTCGCGGCGCGGCTTGGCGCCAGCGAGGAGGAGCTGGTCTTCACCTCGGGAGCCACCGAAGCGAACAACATGGCGCTGAAGGGCGTGGTCTTCGCCGCGCGCCGCCACCGCCCGGAGCTCCTCGTCTCGGCCGTCGAACACCCGAGCGTGCTCGAGCCGGCGCGCTGGTTGGACGCTGCCGGCCTCGCGCGGCTCACCGTCCTGCCCGTCGATGGCGAGGGGCGCATGCGCGTGGAGACGGTCGAGGCCGCCCTCGGCCCCGACACGCTGCTCGTCTCCGTGCAGCACGCCAACAACGAGACGGGCGTGCTCCAGCCGGTCGCGGCGATCGGCCGGCTCTGCCGCTCACGCGGCGTGCACTTTCATGTGGATGCCTCGCAGGGGCTCTGCAAGGCGCCCATCGACGTGAACGGCTGTGCCATCGACCTGCTCACCGCGAGCGGCCACAAGCTGCACGGCCCGAAGGGGGTGGGGCTCCTCTACCTGCGCGAGGGCGTGCCGTTCGAGCCGCTCCTCCACGGTGGCGGGCACGAGCGTGGCCTCCGCGGGGGCACGCTGAACGCGCCCGCCATCGCCGGCTTCGGCCTGGCGGTGGCGGGGTACTCGGCCGAGGAGCTCGCGCGCGTGGCCTCGCTGCGTGATCGGTTCGAAGCCGGGCTGCGGGCGCGCTTTCCGAACGTGCGCATCGCCGCGGGTGCGGTGCCGCGCATCCCCACCATCAGCAACTTCGCCCTCCCCGGCGTATCGGGCAAGGCGGTGTTCCAGGCGCTCGACCGCCGTGGGGTGCTCGTCTCCGCCAGCTCCGCCTGCCACTCCACGCTCCTGACGCCCAGCGCGGTGCTCAAGGCGATGGGCGCCTCCGACGACGAGGCGAACGAGGCGGTGCGCGTGTCGTTCGGCCGCACCACGGCGGCGTTCGAGGTGGATACGCTCCTGACTGCCCTTGCCGAACTCCAGGAAGAGGTGAACGCGTGTCGATAGAGCCAGCGTCCGGTGCCGCGATCACCATGAACGGCAGGCGCATCTGTGCCACCTGCGTGCTGCCCGAGATTCGTCCGCACATCGTGCTGGATGAGGGGGGCATCTGCAACCTCTGCCAGGACTTCAACCGTCAGGAGCGCACGCCGCTCCTGCTCGAGTCCGACTTCATCCGCATCCTCGACAAGCACCGCGGCAAGAACAAGTACGACTGCCTCGTGATGTGCAGTGGCGGCAAGGACAGCACCGCCGCGCTCTACTTCATGAAGGAGCGCTACAAGCTCAATCCGCTGGCCTTCACCTTCGACCACGGTTTTGAGACCAACGACGCCATCGACAACGTGAAGCGGGCCGTCGAGAAGCTCGACGTCGACTTCATGTTCTTCAAGACCAACTTCATGAAGGACATGTTCAAGCGGCTCATCCGCTCCAAGTCGAAGGCCGTCATCTGCCACCCGTGCTCCATCTGGTACATCAAGCTGGCCTACGACATGGCGGCGCGGGTGCAGGCGCCCATGATCATCGCGGGATGGACGAAAGGGCAGTCCGTAAAGCAGGAGGTGATGTCGGCGTGCGGCTGCAACGTGCACCAGCCCGAGTACAAGGCCATGGCCGTCGAAACGCAGAAGTTCCTCGACGAGCAGGTGGCCGACATGCCGAAGTACGCGGGCTTCCCGCGGTCGATGGATGAGCTGCTCAAGCAGGTCAAGCGCAGCGGCAACAAGGCGATGGTGCTCTCGCCCCACTGGTTCCTCCCCTACGGTCCCGATGAATACGTGAAGATCATCCAGGACAACGTGGGTTGGCAGTACCCGGCGGAGAGCTACCCGCGGAAGTCCACCAACTGTTCGCTCAACTTCATTTCCGTGCACAACTCCATGCGCGACTTTGGGTACACGCACTACCACGTGGAGATGAGCAAGCTCGTGCGCGAGGGTGTGATGACCCGCGATGAAGCCCTCAAGAACCTCGACATGAACTTCAGCGACAAGCTGCTCGACGGCATCCTCGGCGAGCTGGACCTCACCCAGAAGGACATCCGATGAGCGCGCCGATCTGCATCCGATGCGTGCTCCCCCACGCCCCGCCCGACATCCACCTCGATGCCGAGGGCGTGTGCAACATCTGTCGCAACTTCGAGGCCGAGGAGCTGCGCGCGGCGGCCGACGATCGCGAGCTCCTCGAAACCGATTTCCTCAAGATCCTCGACAAGCACCGGGGCAAGCAGGAATACGACTGCCTGTGCATGCTGTCCGGCGGCAAGGACAGTACGGCGGCGCTCTACTACGTGAAGGAGAAATACAAGCTCAATCCGCTTGTCTTCACGTTCAACCAGGGTTTTGTGCCCGAGGAGCACCTCGCCTCGGCGCAGAAGACGATCGACAAGTTGAAGGTGGACTGGATCTATTTCCAGACGCCGTTCATGAAGGACATGTTCCGCAAGGTGGTCCAGACCCGCTCCAAGGTGGTGATCTGCGGCATCTGCTCGCTCTGGTACATGCTGAAGACCTACGAGATTGCTGCCCAGTTCAACGTGCCGATCATCATCTCGGGGTGGACGAAGGGGCAGACCACCGGCAGCTCCCGCTCGGTCCTTTCCAAGTGTGCGTGCGACCAGAACCCCGACGAGTTCAAGGCGATGACCGCGGCCACGAAGGAGTTCATGGAGAAGCACGTCAAGACCGACCCGAAGTACCGCGACTTCCCCATGAGCATGGCCGACGTCATGCACACCGCGAAGACGAAGTACAACAGCAAGGCCGTGGTGCTCTCCCCGCACTGGTTCGTGCCCGGCGGGCCGGAGGAGTACGTGCCCGTGATCCAGGAGAAGCTCGGCTGGGACTACCCGGAGCGGTCCTACCCCAAGAAATCCACCAACTGCGACCTCAACTTCGTCGCCTCCAAGCTGGCGGTCAAGAACTTCGGGTACTCCCACTACCACATCGAGATGAGCAACATGATCCGGCTCGGGGTGGTCACGCGCGAGGAGGCCCTGGAGCACCTGAAGATGGACTACGGGGAGGAGGTCCTTGGGGACATCCTGGCGAAGCTGGATTCCCGGGGGATGGTGTAGTGGAGGAGTGGATCGAGAGGGCGGAGGCCTTGAAGGACCGCGTCGTGGCGCGGCTGCCACCGTTGCCGGCCCCGTTGGAGCGGGCCTTTGCGCGGGTGCAGGACCTCACGGCGCGCTTCATTGCCTGGCTGCAGCCCATCGTGGTGAGCGTGCTGCTCGTCTTCGTGTACGTCGTGGGGCTGGGCGCCACCTGGCTCTGGTGCAGCCTCTTCCGACGCGATCGGCTTCGGGTGGCGGCCGCCGTGGAGACCGATGGCTCGTTCTGGCGGGATGCCGAGGGCTACGATCCCGATCCCAAGCGCCTCCACAAGCAGATCTGAGGCTCGGGTCATGAAGAAGTTCCGCTACATGTTCCGGATGCTGGGCGAGATGATCGAGATGGTCCGTGAGAACCGTCTGTATTTTCTCGCCCCCGTGCTCGCCGCGCTGATCTTCGTCTCGGCGCTCGTCTACTACGTCGGTCCGACCGTGGTCATCACGTTCATCTACGCCGGGGTCTGAGCGCGGATGTACGTCCTTGGGCTTTCCTGCTACTACCACGACTCCTGCGCGGTCCTCCTCAAGGATGGCGTGGTGGTGGCCGCAGCGCAGGAGGAGAGGTTCAACCGTGACAAGTACAGTCCAGTCTTTCCCATCCAGGCGGTGAACTACTGTTTCCAGGAAGCCGGTATCACCATCTACGACGTGGATGAGGTGGCCTTCTACGAGAAGATGTTCCTCAAGTTCGAGCGGACGATGCTCAGCCACCTGAGCGGCTTTCCGTTCACCCTGAAGAACTTCGTCCAGACACTGCCGCTCTGGCTCAAGGAGCGGCTGGCCGTCCCCTATTACGTCGAGGAGGAGCTCCGGTTCAAGAAGCCGCTCTGGTTCGTGAAGCACCACCTGTCCCACGCCGCCTCCAGCTACTTCTGCTCCCCCTTTCCGCGCGCCGCCTTCCTCACCGTGGATGGTGTGGGCGAGTATGCGTGCGCCTCCTACGGGGTAGCGGAAGGGGCTTCGCTCAAGGTCCAGAAGGAGCTGCACTACCCGCACTCGCTCGGCCTGCTCTACTCGATCGTCACGGCCTTCCTCGGCTACCGGGTGTTCTCCGGCGAGGGCAAGGTCATGGCCCTCGCGGAGCTGGGCAAGCCCACCTTCGAAGAGGCCTTCCGCCGCGTGGTGCACGTGCGCGAGGATGGCAGCTTCCGACTCGACCTCGACTACTTCGCGTTCAACCGCGGCGAGAAGATGCACAACCGGCGCTTCGAGGAGCTCTTCGGTCCGCCGCGCGCCGAGGATTCGGAGCTCACCGAACGCCACGCCGACATCGCCTGCAGCCTCCAGCGGCTCACCGAGGACATCCTCCTCAAGATGGCGCGGCACGTGCACCGCGCCACCGGCGAGCGCGCCCTCTGCCTCGCGGGCGGCGTCTTCCTGAACGTGACGGCCAACAGCCGCCTCCGCAACGAGACGCCGTTCGAGGACATCTTCATCCAGCCCTCGTCGGGCGATGCGGGCGCCGCGCTGGGAGCGGCCGCCTACGTGAGCCACACCATCCTCGGGGCGCCGCGGGCGCCGCCCCTCCGTAGCTGCGCGCTTGGCGGCAGCTACACCAACCGTCAGATCGAGGTCGTGCTGCGCAACAAGCGCCGCAAGTACCGCCAGCTCGCGCCGGGAGCGCGCACCGCGGAGGTGGCCGACCGCCTCGCGGCTGGGCAGGTGGTGGGCTGGTTTCAGGGGCGGATGGAGTTCGGCCCGCGGGCGCTGGGCAACCGCAGCATCCTCGCCCACCCGGGCCTCCCGGAGATGAAGGACCGCATCAACAAGGTGATCAAGCGCCGCGAGCCCTACCGTCCGTTCGCCGCGAGCGTACTCCGCGAGCATGTGGAGGAGTGGTTCGAGGGCGTGGGCGACAGCCCGTTCATGCTCGAGGTGGGCCGCCTCCGGGCCGCGCAGTCGGGGCGCATCCCGGCCGTTACCCACGACAACCAGACCACCCGTATTCAGACCCTCACGCGTGGCGAGAACGGCCCCTACTACGACGTCGTCGAGGCCTTCCGCGCGCGCACCGGCCTGCCCATGGTGCTCAACACCTCTTTCAACGAGGATGAGCCCATCGTGCGTACGCCGGCCGAGGCGCTGCGCTGCTTCGAGGAGACGGGCATCGACTGCCTCGTGATGGAAGACCTCCTCGTGGAGCGCTGAGCCCGCTCAGCGGGCGGCGAGCCGGTACTCGAAGGCCTGGTGGCAGGCCACGCAGGCGGCCGTGACCCGCGCCAGCCGGCCGGGAATCTCGGCGTCGGGCAGGCCGGCTTCCGCATCGTCGGCGAGGGCATCGAGCTCGGTGTGGACGACCTCGCCGAGGGCGGTCCACTCCGGGGGCAGTACCGTGCGCAGCGAGGGCGTTTCGGCGGAAGGGCGGCGCTGCGAGACCGACCGGGCCGCGGCCGCGAGGCCCGCGCGGTCGCCCAACGACCAGGCGCGCAGCACCCCATCCAGGCCCTCCACGTTCCGCCGCATGGTGGCCTGCATCGTGGCGTGCTCCTCCGCGTTCAGCGAGAGCACCGCGCGCCCCGAGCCGGAGGCGGGCGGGGCTGGGCGGGCGATCGCCCACCACAAGCCGAGCGCCGCCGTGGGTACCCACAGGAGGATCGCCAAGAGGGCAAGGCGCGCACCGGGCTGTCGCCTCCAGGAGGGCCGCATCCTCGTCCCCTAGCATGGTAGGCTGGCCGCGCGCACGGGCCTCGGGCCGCAGGGGTGGCAGGTTTGTTGGATCGTCTCACTACCCTGCTCCTCGTCACCGCCCTCCTCGGCCTCGCCGGGTTGGGGTGGCTCCTCTTCGGCGGCGGGGAGGCGACCGGCTTCCGCGCCGACCTCGCGGGCATCGGCGTGGAGCTGTCCGTACCCGAGCCGGTTCGCGCCCTGCAGCGAGAGGCCGGCGCCGCCGGGCTCGCGGAGGCGATCTACACGACCGGGGAGGACCGCCTCCACCTGCGGGTGGCGCGCGGGCTCGATCCGGCCGCCGGCGCGCGGATGGCGGCCGAGTCGGAGGCGCTGATCCTCGGCCTGTTCGAGGATCACCAGGCCCCCTACCCGGGCGCGCTCTCCAACACGTTGCAGTGCTCGCCGGAGCTCCGGCCCCAGCCGCTCGATCCGAAGGCCGGCGCCACGTTCCTCTTCTCCCTCCTCGCGAACGACCGCTACGCCTTCGGAGGGTGCGCCGACGACCTCCTGCGTTTCCACGCCACGGTGGGCGCCTGGTACGACGCCGCCTGGGGCGAGCTCGTGCGGATCGAGTATTTCGAGCCTCGCGGCCCCGAGGGCGCCGTGCGCGGCCCCGAGCGTTTGCTTTCGTTCCGCTGGCGGGCGCGGGAATGAGTCGCCCCCGTCGACGGCAGCGGCAGGTGGCGGCGCTCGTTGCCGCCAACATGGTCATCTTCGCAGCGGTGGCGGCCGTTGGCCGGGCGCGCGCACCCGTGCCGGAAGCGTCGGCGCCCCACACCGTGGCCTGGGAGGCGCGGCTCGCCCCCGACGCCACGGAGCTCGACGCCGCCTGCCCGGGCTGCAACCTCCTGCTCGTCTCGCTGGACATCTTCCGCCCCGACCACATGCCGTGTTTCGGTTACGACGCGCCCACCACCCCGCACATCTGCGAGTTGGCCGCGCACGCCACGGTCTTCGACAACTTCATCGTGCACGCGTACCAGACGCCGGTGAGCCTGATGTCGATGCTCACCGGGCAGTACCCCTCGCAGTCGGGCTTCACCAACTTCGCGGCCGTGCTGCCCGAGGAGGCGGATTACTTCCCGGAGGCGCTCAAGCAAGCCGGCTACGGCACCGTGGCGATGGGCTCGTCGTTCGAGGTGATGAGCGACATGTCGGCCTACACCAAGGGCTCGCTGCGCTTCCGCAAGACCGGGCTCAACCCCGGCACGAGCTTCGGGCGGGGCTTCGATCGGTTCGTGTTCACCGGCCAGCGCAACGTGCCCACCGACGCGATCGGCTGGCTGGCCGAGCCGCGCGCCCAGCCCTGGTTCCTCTGGCTGGTGGTCGGCACCCTCCACTGGCCCTACGGCGCCCACACCGACCCGGCGGAGCGCACCCGCTTCGACCCGCCCGGCTACGCCGGCCCGCTGGCCGACGGCAAGCTCGGCTTCGAGGTGCTCTCGCACATCCACGACGGCAAGCTCTACGGGCAGCCCGGCGAGCCGCCCACCCCGCTCACCGAGGCCGACACGGCGTTCGTGAACGCCCGCTACGACGCGGGGATGTGGACGGTCGACCAGTTCGTGGGCGAGCTCCTCGCCGGGATGCCGCCCGAGGTGATGCAGAAGACGCTCATCGTGCTCCACGGGGTGCACGGCGAGGACCTCGGCGAGCACGGCTACTTCGGCCACTACGACGTGTTCGACACCGAGGTGCGGAGCACGCTCATCGTACTTTCCCCGCGCCGGCGGCAGGAGGGGGTGCGGATCGCCGCCCAGGTGGAAGGGGTCGACCTCGGGCCCACCCTCCTCGATCTGCTCGGCGTGGCGCCGATGGAGGGCACGCTCGGCCGGAGCGTGGCGGGCTGGATCGCCGCGGGAAAGGGCGACGAGGACCGGCCGGCGTTCACCCAGCGGGTGCCGCTCTGGGAGGACATCTTCCGGTACCGGGCCGACATGCCCGCCGACTACATCGCCCACACCGACCCGATCCTCGATCGCGCCGTCTACGGCGACACGGGCATCCGCACGCTGCGGTGGAAGCTCCTCCACCGCCGGGCGCGCGCCATCGAGGAGGCCGTGAGCTGGTGGACGTGGCTCTCCGGCGGGCCGATCCGGCGGCCGGAGTGGGAGCTGTACGACCTCGTGGCCGATCCCGACGAGCGCGTGAACGTGGCCGAGCGCGAGTCGACGGTGCTGGCCGAGCTCTCCGCGCAGCTCCTCGCGTGGGAGGCCAAGGTGGGCGCCGATGTGGACGAGCCGCGGGACCCGACGCCGGCGGCGTCCCCGTGACGGCGCTGCTCCTCGCCCTCGGGCTCTTCGGCTGCGCCGAGCCCGTCACGCCGCCCGTCACGCCGCCCGTCGGGCCGCCCGCCACGCGGCTCCACTGGTTCATCCCCGACGGCCTCCGGGCCGACCCCCAGACCTTCGACCTCTTCCGTTGGGCCGAGGAGGGGAAGCTCCCCAACCTCAAGGCGCTCATCGCCCGCGGCGCCTCCGGCTACTCGATCCCGGCCTTCCCCTCCCACACGCCAGCGAACTTCGCCACGCTGCTCACCGGCTCCACGCCGCGGGTGCATGGCGTGGCCGACGGGCCGATGCGGGTGGAGGGCCGCCCGTTGGTGATGCCGTCGGTGGGGGGCTTCAGCTCGGCCGCCCGCAAGACGCCCGCGATCTGGTCCTTGCTGGAGCGCGCGGGCAAGCATGTCTTCCTGCTGTCGGTGCCGGGGTCCACGCCGCCGGAGCTGGGCCCGGGGGGCGTCACGGTGCGCGGGCGCTGGGGCGGGTGGGGCGCCGACTTTCCGCCCGTGCTCTTCGAGTCGCAGTCGGCCGAACGACAGGCGGCGATGGCGCGATCGGCGCGCCTCTTCCTCGTCGGCGAGGACCTCACCCGCTTCGTGGCCGCCTCCCCCTCGGAGGGCTGGGCCGCCGCGCCGGCCTCCATGCAACCACCGCTGGAGATCGACCTCACGAGCGCCGGGGCGCCCCTGCACGGCCTCCTCGTCGACCCTCCGGACGACGGGCGCGAGGGCTACGACCGCCTCGTCGTTTCACGCGATCGGGTCACCGTGCTGGCCACCCTCGGCGCGGGCGAGTGGAGCGACTGGTTCACCACCTCGGCGCGCTGGAAGGACATGGAGGTGGCCACGGCCGCGCGCGTGGAGGTCGTCCGGCTCGGTCCTGGCAGCTTCTTTCGGGTGCGGGTGCTGTTCGACGGGCTCAACCGCCTCTCCACCGAGCCCCCCGAGGTGGCGGCCGTCCTCGGCGAGGAGCTGGGCCCGATGGTGGACTTCCCCGACAGCTACCCCGCCCAGCTCGTGTACTACCCGGAGGACAAGGCCGCGTTCCAGGCGGAGGCGGCCCAGTCGCTCGACTGGCACGTGCGCGCCGTGGATGCGGTGTACCGCCGCTACCGGCCGGAGGTGTTCATCCACTGCGTGTACACGCCCAACCAGATGCTCACGAGCCGCTGGTGGATGGGCGCGCTCGACCCGCAGAGCGTGCACTACGCCGAGGTGGGCGAGCTCGAGCGCGCCACGCTCCGCGACGAGGTGATCGCGATGTACCAGCGCATCGACGAGGCCATCGGGCTCGCGGTGGCGGCGGCCGGGCCCGACGCGCTGGTGGTCCTCAGCTCCGACCACGGCGCCATCCCGCTCAACCACACGGTCCGCCTGAACAACCTCTTTGCGGAGCGGGGCTGGCTCGCCACCACCCCCAACCCCACCACCGGCGTTCCGGAGGTGGACTGGGAGCATTCGAGGGTGGTTTTCCTCAACACCTACCACGTCTTCATCGATCCGGAGGGCCTGGGCGGCGACTGGCACCGGGCCAGCGGGCCGGCCTACGACGCGCTGCGGGCCGAGGTGAAGGCTGCCTTGGAGGGAGTGCGCAACGGAGCGGAGGCCCCGCTGGGGCGCGCCACGCCCTGGGAGGAGGCCGACACGAGCCTCGGCCTCCCCGCCTCGCGGGTGGGCGATCTCGTGCTCACCAGCGAGCTGGGCTACGCCTGGAACGAGGAGCTCACCGCCGACGGTGCCCTGTTCAGCGACCCGCTGATCACCGGCTACAAGCAGGCGGTCGATCCGGACAGCACGCCCGGGCTCTGGACCCCCTTCATCGTGGCCGGCCCCGGCATCCGCGCCGGTCACCGCATCGCCGCGCCCATCCATGCGATCGACCAGCTCCCCACCCTGCTGCGGGCGATGGGCCAGCCCATCCCCGAAGGGGTGGAGGGGCATGCGGTCGAAGAAGTCTTCTCCGCCGGGTGAACGCGCGGGGGGGCGGCTCCTTGCGGCCCGGCCCGGCGAGGGGAGTCAGCCGACGCGGACCGACAGGACCCACCGCGAGTCGTCGAGCTGGATGCGCTCCACGATCTGGTGCCCCACCACTTCGAGCGAGCCGGGAACGTTCTCGATGGGCTCGCCGTCATCGATCGTGAGCCGGATGACCTGGCCGGAGTCCATCATCTCGATGCGCAGGAGCGCCCGCGCGGAGTTCCTCGGACAGGGAACGCCGGTCAGGTCCAGGATCTCGTCGGCGTCGAGCGTGGCGGCCTCGGGGGAGGGGACCGTAACCCGGTTCTGGTTAGCTTCCCGCATGCCGGCGCGCCCTCCATCGTCGCGGATGTGGCCGCGCGCGCTTGCGCTCGCGGGGGCGTTGGTCGGCTGCGGTGAGGGCCCGCCAGCCGATGTGTGCGCCGACCCGCCCACCGAGGAGGTGGCCTGGATGTGCGACACGGAGGCGGCGCTCCTCGCGGTGGGCGAGGCTGGCGTGGCGGCGGCCGTGGCGCGCTGTGGCGACATCCCGGCGAGTCGATGGCGCGGCGAGTGTGTGTTCCGCGTGGCAGAGGCCCAGTCCCGAACGGGCGACGTGGCGGGCGCCTGGCAGACCTGCGGCGGCGCCGGCGAGTTCGCACGCATGTGCCTCGGCCACGCCGCGTGGCTCCAGAGCGGCGGCCTCGTGCCGGCGCGGCCGGCCGATCCCGAAGCGCAGGCGCAAGTGGATGCGCTCCTCGCCACGCTCCCCGAGCTGCCCGCCGCCCGCTCGGGTCCGGAGCGTTGGGGGGTCGCGGAGATCGTCCGCGCGGCGGCCTGGCACGGAATCTACGCGGGGGCTGGCGAGGCGAGCCCGGTGGCGGCGCGGTCGGCGAGCGCGGAGGATGCCCCGCTCGCACGCGGCGCCTTCGCCTGGGAGGCGAGCCGCCTCCTCGCCGGTACCGGCGGCGAGGAGGCCCTCCCCGATCGGCTCCTCGCCGTCTGGCGCGAAGAAGTCTCCGCCCCCGCCGGCTCGCCGCTGCCCGAGGCCTGCTGGTCGGCCCGGCTCGTACCGCGCTTCGGCCTCGGCTACGCCGAGGCCCGCACGGTGCGAACCTGGTCGGGGGGCGAGCGCTTCGTTTCTGCGGTGCCCGAGGCCGACCTTCGCATCGCCGCGGTCGAGGCGCGTTGGGCGGCTGGCGTGGACCTTTCCCCCGCGCTGGCCGCCGAGCTCCTCGCCGATCCCGACCCCGCCGTGGCGCTGACGGCGGCGCGGCTCGTGGGGGCGCAGCCGGGCGTATTCCCGGACCTCTCGCTGGTGCCGGCCGATCGGCCCGAGCTGCAGGCGCTCGCGCTGGGGGTGCGGGAGGCCACACGAACGGGGGCCACGGGTCGGTCGGTGGTTGGCGCCGGGGGCGCACGATGCGGCGAGTGAGCGCCCGTCGGCTCGTGCTCCTCGCGGGCGGCGCCCTGGTTGCCGCCAGCATCGGGCTCGCCCTTTGCCGCGCCTCGCGCACCCCAGCCGACTGCGCCCGCCTCTTCGGCCGGGAGGAGCGTGCCGCCTGCCGAACGTCGCTCGGCCTCGCCCCCGACGATGACCTCGCGGCCGTGCGCGAGCTCATCCGCCGCACCGCCGACCCTACCGAGCGCGACCTGCTGCTCCTGCGCGTGGTGATGGACGACCCGCGGCGCGGCCGGTGGGGTTGCCCCCAGGTGACCGACGGCCGGATGAAGGCGTGGTGCCTCGATGTGCAGGGGCGCACCCACCTCCTCTCCGACCCCGACTGACCGCCGCGCTACGTTGCGCGCACCATGCGCGAGCTTCGCACCTGCCCCGTCACCGGCGTGATGGTCCTCCTCAACGATGGATGGCCCGACTCGCCCGCGCCGCTCCTGCCGCCGCCCGGCGCGTGCTGGTACTGCGCCGCTCCGGGCCCCGTGATCGCCGAGGCGGGCGAGCTCCGCGCGGTGCCGCACCCGGTACCGGCCCTGGGTATCGAAGGCTCGATGCGCAACGACAGCTCGGGCGGCGGGGTTCGCCGCGATGCCGTGGGCGCGCACGAGCTCCTTTTCGGGGGGCACGAGGCCTCCGATCCCGGGCTCCTCGCCTTCGCGGCCGAGCGCATCGCCGACCTGCGGCGTGACAGTCGCCTCCGGGGCTTCCGCCTCCTCCGGGTCGTGGCGCCGGGCGCACATGCGGTGTGGCAACTCGTCGCGCTCCCCATGGACCACGTGCCGGGCGAGGCTGCGGCTTGGCGCGCCGCCGAGCTCGCCCGCGGCACCCGCGTCGTGGCCCGCGCGGATGGGGCCGTGGCCATCGCCGCCTGGGCCCCGCGGGTTCCCTTCGAGGTGTGGGTGCTGCCCAACGGCGAGGGCGACTTCCCCGAGGACTGCGGCGCGGTCGAGGTGCTCGCGGAGCGCATCGCCGCCACCCTCGCGGCGGAGCTCGGCGGCGCCGAGGTGAACCTCGTCGTGGAGTGGGGCGAGCCGTGGCGGGTGGTGGTGCGCCCTGCCACGCGGTCCGCGCTCCCGACGGCCGCCCTCGACCTGCCCGGACATGGCGTCTTCCCCGAACGCGCGGCCGTGCTCCTCCGCGGCTGGCTCGCTCCCGTGCCGCTCGCCCAACCGGACACGGCGGGCGCGGGTTAGGACGGCTTGCTTGCCCCACCCACGCACCAGGTCCTGGATCGCCGGCGCGTTTGTCGTGGAGCATCGCCCGCCCTCGGGGGCGGCGGTGGGGGGGGTGCTCATCCTACCGCCGCTCGGCTACGAGGACACGTCGGCCTACCGCCCGCTGCGCATCCTCGCCGACGCGCTCGCCGAGGCGGGCTTCCACACCCTGCGCCTCGACTGGCCGGGCCTCGGCGACAGCGCCGGGAGCGCGCTCGACGAGGACCTGCCCCTCCGCCGGCTGGAGGCGGTCCGCGCGGCGTTGCGGGCGCTCCGCGAGGCGGGGCACGCCTCGGTCGGGGTGGTCGGCGTGCGTGCGGGCGGGCTCCTCGCGATGGAGGCCGGCGGCTTCGATGAGCTCGTCCTGTGGGGCACGCCGGCGTCGGGTCGGGCGCTCCTGCGGGAGGAGCGGGCCTTCCACCGCATGGCGTCGCAGGCGTTCGGGGCGCCGCCCGCGGATGCGCCGGCCCTGCCGGCCGGGGCGATGGAGGCGGGCGGGTTCGTGATGGGGGCGGCCACGGTGGCGGCGCTGGAGGCGATGGTTCCCCGCGCCGACCCGGAGCTGCGCCGCGCGCTGGTGCTCCCGCGCGAAGGGGCGTCGGCGGCGCCCGAGCTGCTGGCCGCGCTGTCGGCGCACGGGGCCGCGGTGGCCGAGGCGGCGCACGGCGGCCTCGGCGACCTCCTCGAGGACCCCTACCGATCGGGGCTCGCGCCGGCGGTGCGGGAGGCCGTGGTGGGGTTCTTTTCGAAGGGGACAGCCCGCCCGGTCGAAGACCGCCGCGGGGCCTCCACGCTCACGCTCCCCGGGGGCATCCTCGAACGCCCGTTCGTGGTGCCCGGCGGAGCCGGGGAGCTCAGCGGCGTGGTGTGCGAGCCCGCCGGCGGGGCGCGGCCGGGCGCCGCCTGGACCATCTTCTACAACGCCGGCGGGGTGCGCCGATCGGGGCCCAACCGCCTGTGGACCGAGGCCGCCCGCGCCCTCGCCGCGGAGGGCGTGCCGTCGTTGCGCGTGGATGTGCGCGATGTCGGCGACAGCGACGGCGTGAGCGCGCCGCGCACCGACCTCGAGGCGATGTACAGCGTGGACTCCGTGGCCGATGCCATCCTCGCCATCGATGCCGTACGGCAGTTGGGCGCGGGTGTGGTCGATGTCGTCGGCCTGTGCTCGGGCGCCTACCTCGCGGTGCAGGCCGCGAATGCCCGCCCGGTGCGGGGCGCGCTCCTCATCAACTGCCTCGCGTTCGTGTGGGATGAGGATGCCCGCTCCAACGG
>CAISIK010000142.1 GCA_903885375.1 uncultured Pseudomonadota bacterium | reverse complement strand
GGGGCCTCCACGGGGGCGGGCGCCGCTGCCAGCGCGCGGGGCTCGGCGGCCGGGGCGACGCCGCGCTCCGCGAGGTTCGGGGTGGCCGGGGGCTGCGGGCGCGGGCTTGGCGGGCGGGCCACGATGATCGGCTGGGGCATCGGGGTGAGCGACGCGAGCGGCAGCTCCGCCACTTCTTCCTCGGGACGCTTCACGGCCCGGTGCAGCGCGGCCTCCGCCGAGCGCTCATCGACCTCGCTCCAGGCATCCCACGGGTCGGACTCCGGCTTCACCGGCACGCCACCTTCCGCCACGAGCGGCCGCCATCCGCCCGCAGCCCAGCGCTCGGCGTCGGAGCCGACCATGCCGCGCTCCCGAAGCAGCGCGAGGGCTGCTTCATCGTCGACCTCGAGTTCGAGTCCGCCGGTGCGGATGCGGATTCCCATGACGCGTCAACGTGCGCGGTTGGGGCCTCGCCGTCAATGGAATTTTCGGAAAGCGCCCGCTCCCCCTTGCCGCCCGTTGCGTCGTCTTGTAAACACGCGCGAGGGAGGGGAGCCCATGCGGACGGGTCCGGAGCTGGTTCGAGCATCCAACGAGTACGCGAAGGAGGACCGGGCGCTCACCTGGCGCCTTCTGGTGATCTCGCTGGTGGCCTGGGCGGCCTCGGTGTCGGTCGCGGCGTTCGCGCCCTTGTGGGTTGCGGTGCCGGCCTCGCTGCTCACCGGCCTAATCGTCGTGCGTTTGTTCATCTTCTACCATGACTATCTGCATGGCGCGATCCTCGGGGGCTCCCGCGTGGGCGGCTGGATCATGCGGGCCGTCGGCTACTACGTGCTGGCCGGGCCGAGCGTGTGGAAAGAAACCCACGACTACCACCACAAGCACACGGCCAAGATGGTGGGCGCCGCGATCGGCAGCTACCCCGTGGTCACCATCGGCATGTGGCAGGCGATGACCGTGAACCAGCGGCGCGCCTACCGCTTCGTGCGGCACCCGCTCACGATGTTCTTCGGCTACGTCTTCATGTTCGTGCTGGGGATGTGCCTCTCGCCCTTCAAGCGGCAGCCCCGGCAGCACCTCGATGGCCTGCTCTCGCTCGTGTTCCAGTGGACGTTTGCGGGCCTGGCGGGGTGGGCCTTCGGCTGGCAAGCGGCCGTGCTGGGCGTGCTGCTCCCCGACTTCGTGGCCACGGCGAGCGGTTCCTACCTCTTCTACGCGCAGCACAACTTCCCGGGCATGCAGATCCGCGGGCGCCGCGAGTGGGAGTACACCTTCGCTGCGCTCCACAGCTCCTCGATGTTCGACATGAACCCCGTCATGCACTGGCTCACCGGCAACATCGGCTACCACCACGTTCACCACCTGAACCATCGCATCCCGTTCTACCGCCTGCCCGAGGCGATGGCGGCCATGCCCGAGCTGCAGAACCCGCACCGCACCTCGTGGGCCCCGCGGGATGTGGCGGCCTGCCTGAAGTTCCACATCTGGAGCCCGGAAGACGGGCGCATGCTCACCTACGCGGAAGCCGAGGCGCGCCGCCCCACCCCCGACGACGCGGTCGCCGCGAAGTAGAGAAGACCAATGGCTCGAATCGCCGTGGTGCCGGGCGACGGCATCGGCAATGAAGTGATCACCGAAGGCCTGCGGGTGCTGCACGCGCTGGCTCCGGACATCGAAACCGAACATTTCGACCTCGGCGCCGAGCGCTACCTGCGCGATGGCACCACGATGCCGGCCGACGTGATGCGTCGCTTCGGCAGCGAGTTCTCGGCCGTGCTCCTGGGCGCGCTGGGTGATCCGCGGGTGCCCTCGAACGTGCACGCCAAGGACATCCTCCTCGGCAGCCGCTTCGAGCTCGACCTGTTCATCAACTTCCGCCCCTGCAAGCTCCTCGATGCGCGCTACTGCCCCCTGAAGGACCGCGCCGAGTCCGACATCGACTTCGTCGTGTTCCGCGAGAACACCGAAGGCCTGTACACCGGCGTAGGCGGCCAGTTCAAGCGTGGCACCGCCGATGAAGTGGCCATGGAGCAGGAGATCAACACCCGGAAGGGCGTGGAGCGCATCATCCGCGCCGCCTTCGCGTGGGCGCGCGCCAACGGCCGCCGCAAGGTGTGCATGAGCGACAAGGCCAACGCCATGCGCCACGGGCACGACCTCTGGCAGCGCGTCTTCCGACTCGTGGCCGCCGAGTACCCGGACATCGCGGCCTCGCACCTTTACGTGGATGTGCTGGCGATGCGGCTCGTGCAGGCGCCCCAGGACTTCGACGTCATCGTCACCAACAACCTGTTCGGCGACATCATCACCGACCTCGGCGCGGCGCTGCAGGGCGGCATCGGGCTCGCGGCCTCGGGCAACCTCAACCCGGGCAAGGCCGCCCTCTTCGAGCCGGTGCACGGCAGCGCGCCCGACATCGCGGGGCAGGGCATCGCCAACCCCTTCGCCACCCTCCTCACGGTGGGCATGCTGCTGGCCTACCTGGGCCGCCCGGAGCAGGAAGTACGCTTGCAGCGCGCGGTGCAGACCTGCCTCAAGGCCGGCCGTGTCACCCGCGAGCTGGGCGGCACCCTGCGCACGACGGAAGCCACCGACGCCGTGCTCGCCGCGCTCTGATCGCGCCGCGAGCCGCGGCTACCCCTGCCCGTTCAACGAGGTGGAGACCCGCGGCTCGCCCCTCCACCGTTGTTTCGCCACCCGGCCCACGAACGCCGCGTTGCCGATGAGGTAGCGCCGCCACAGCCGGCGCGGATCGACCAGCAGACGGGCCAGCCACTCGTGCTCGGTGTGCAACCACGCCGGGCCGCGCGCCACCCTCCCCGACACGAAGTCGTGCGTGGCACCGAGCACCCAGACCACCGGCGCCTCGATGGCGCCCCTCCACCGGGCCACCCAGCGCTCCTGGGCCGGGGTGCCCATGCCCACGAGGACGATGTGCGGCCGGAAGGCGTTGACACGGTCGAGCAGCGGCTCGACCGCCTCGTGGAAGCCATGGTCCGTGGCCAGCTCGAGCCCCGGGTGGCGCGCCCGCAGGCGCTCCGCGGCCGCCTCCGCCACACCGGGCTCGCCTCCCACCCAGAAGATTCGCCACCGGCCTTCGGCGGCCGCCGCGAGGTCCCAGATCCAGTCGGCGCCGGTCATCCGCTCGGGCAGCGATTGCCCGGTGGCCGCGGCGGCCCACTTCACGCCGTTCCCATCGCAGTAGCAGAGGTCGAGGCCGTTGAGGAAACGCCGCAGCTCGGCGTCCCTGGCGGCGGTGTTCAAAACGTGCACGTTGGCGTAGCCTACCGTGGCGCGGGCTCCGGCCTCCACGAGCGCATCCACCCGCACGAGCAGTTCGGCCCGATCGACCGCGTGCACGCGCACCCCCAGCACCTCGACCTCGGCGGGCGGGGCGCTCACTTCGTGAAGGCGGCCCCGTAGACCACGTACTCGCCCATCACCGCGGTGCCGGCGTTGTTGAAGTCAATGGTGGCCTGGGCCAGCTTGTAGCGGGACACGAAGATGTTCAGCTGCCGGTTGGCGGCCCAGCCCTTGAACGTGCCGCCCGGAACGTTGAAGGCGCCATCATCACGAAGGGCGCACGTGACCGACTCTTCCACCGTGGTGCCGGCCGAATTCATCATCTGCAGGGTGAGCAGCACGCCATCGCCCGCCGAGCCGCCGGACCACGCCACCGAGAAGCTCTGGCTCACGGAGGGGGCGTTGTTGCCCTGGATGGCGGGCGCGGACACCGAGAAGCTGCCCGGCGTATCGAGGATGCCGGAAACGGTGAACTCGGGGATTTCCGCCCCGGAGAAGTTGGTTTCCGAGAGATCGTAGGAGCTGTTCGCCGCGAACTGGGAGGCCACCACCTCGTCGGCGCCGAACTGCCCGTTGGTGGCCGACCACGGCATGTCGATGGTCTTGGCGCCGCTGCTTAGCGTGACGGAGCTGCCGGAGCCCATCTCGAAGGCTTCGAGCGAAGGGGTGTAGGTGTATCCGCCCTTGCTGGACTCGCATTCATCCTGCCCGCCCGCGTAGAGCTTGCTCCACTCGAACTCGGCGGGGATCACGGGCACGAAGAAGCCGTAGCCGAAGTCGACCGGCGTATCGACCCAGTAGTTGCCCACGATGTCCACCCAGGCGACCGAGCCGATCGCGCCGACGAGGCCGGTGCCATCGGCGAAGTAGGTGAACGAGTCCTCCAGCTTGGCCGACTCGCCGCCCGACTCGAGCACGATGCTGACCACGCCGGCATCGCTCACTTCGGGCGTGAAGAAGACCAGGATGCCGCGCTTGGTCTGCACGGATTTGTTGTCGGCCTCGACGCCGCCCATGCGAACGGTGGCATCTTCCCCGAAGACGCCCTCGAGCACCACCTCGGTGCCGCCGGCCGTGGTGCCCCAGTCGGGCTCGATCGAGTCGATCTCCGGCTGGATGTCGGCATCGGCATCGGCATCGGCATCCGCGTCGGTATCGGCGTCCGTTTCGGAAAACCCGCCGCTATCCTCACCCGCGAGGAGCAAGGCGATGCCCTCGGCCGTGGTGGGCTGCAGGCCGAACCCACATCCTGTGAGGAGCGAGACGAGGAGAATGTGGGGTGTACGCACGCCGGCGAGCTTACCCCGAAGCAAGCCGGTTCCGCCACCCCGAGCGCGGCGGCTTTGCCGACGCATCACGGTTGGCGGCGCACTCCGGGAAACGGCTACACTCTGGCATGCGACTCGACTGGCCGGGCCTCCTCCTCCTGCTCCTCGGGCTCCTCGCGGTGGCGTGCGACACGGGCGGGGACATCGGGGACTCGGGCTTCGCCATCGGCTTCGAGACGGGCTCGCGCTGCGACACGGCCAGCGGGGGATCCGAGACCCGCTACGCCGATGTGGACGGTGATGGGTTCGGCGACGCCGACGCCGGCCTCAACGGATGCCTCGCGCCGGACGAGTTCGTGAGCAACGGCGATGACTGCAACGATGGCGATGGCGCCGTGAACCCCGAGGCCACCGACGTGTGCGGGGACGCCGTGGATCAGGACTGCAGCGGCGAAGACGCCGTGTGCGACACCGGCGAGTAGCCGGGAAGGCGCCGCGGCCGGGGAGGGGCGCCCTCGCGCGCTCCCCTGACGGTCAGAACCAGCCGGCCCGCGCGAGGCTCACCGTGAGGCGGGTGGGCGCATCGGGCTGCGCTACGCGCGTGAGCAGGCTCTCCGCCTCCCGGCACCGGCCGAGGGCCCCCAGCGCCCAGGCGAGATCGAGCACCGCGCCGAGGTGGCGCCCGCTCTGGAGGCGAGGGAGATGGGGCTCGAGCGCCCGCACCACGGCCGCGGCGTCGTTGCTGGCCACACCGCTGCGCGCACGGCGAGCGGCCTCCGAGAAGTCACCCATGGAGGCTCCGGTACCCGAGGGAAACGGTAGCACGGACACCGGCCGGGCCGCGACGGTTCCCGACGCCTTCAGAGCGCGAGCGCGAGCCGCAGCGCGGCGACGATTTCGCCGTAGCGCTGCTGGTCCTCCACCGCGGTGATGCCGAGGCGGTAGAGCAGGTGGCCGTGGCTGCGCGTGAGCTCGCGCACCTCGGCGCCGACCTCCATCGGCGCGCGGCCCGGCACGCCGAGCCGGAGCCGCAACGCGCCGCCTTCCACGAACACGAGCGAGAACCCCGACGGGGCGCTGACCAGCCACTCGTCGGGGTGGAGGTCGACCAGACGGACCTCGCCCTGGGTCAGCGAGACCGGGCCGCCCGTGGGCGGAAGGGCCTCGAGGAGGAGCTGCCCGCCGCCAACCTCGGTCTTGCGCCAGCCATCGATGAACCCGAGCAGCACACCGCCCTGGCCGCGGTCGGGCACGGACACGCCGCTGCGGAGCACGCTGGCCTCGAACGTCCAGCTCTGGCCCTCCACCGTGAGCCAGCAGCGCAGATCGGTGCCCGCCGCCGGCGCGCTGCCGGCCACCGCGAGCACCACGCCGCCGCGCTCCACGCGCACGAGCTGCCCGCGGAGAACGCTGGCGCCGCGCGGCAGCACCTCGACCGCGGTCCGCGACTCGGCGGCGGCTTCGAGGATGCGGCGGGGGTCGTCCATGGGTGGCGGGAGCTATCCCGGCTGGGCTACACCGGCCGCATGCGCATCGCACACGTCACCGACATCCATGTGGAGCGGCTCCCCTCGGTGGGCGAGTGCCTCAACAAGCGGGCCGCGGGCGCGCTGCACCTCTACGTCCTCGGCCGGGCAAGTCACTTCACGCGGGCCGCCCAGGAGGCGATGGTGGCGGCGGTGGTGGCCGCGGAGCCCGACCTCGTCCTCTGCACGGGCGATCTCACCGCCACCGCGACCGAGGCCGAGTTCGCCGGCGCCGCGGCGCTGCTCGCCCCGCTGCGCGAGCGCTTCGACTGGCTGGTGATCCCCGGCAACCACGACGTCTACACCGACGAGAGTGTTGGGCGTTTCGCACGGCACTTCGGCGAGGTGGCCCCGGTGCGGGTGGAGCGGCGCGGCGCGTGGGACCTCGTGCTGGTGGATGTGTGCCACCCCGACTGGCTCTCGCGCGGGTGGCTGGGGGAGGGGGGGCTCGCCCTGCTCGACGCCGCCTTGCAGGCCGGGGATCGTCCGGCCCTGGTCGCGCTCCACTACCCCCTGCGAAACCGCCGCGGCGAGCGGTACGGGCCGCCCACCCGTGCCTGCAGCGATGCCGATGCCATCGAGGCCATCTGCCTGCGCCACCCCCGCGTTCGCATGGTGTGCCACGGCCACGAGCACCACGGGTTCCGCACGGTGGCGCCCCGCCCCGGCGATGACCTCCCCATCCTCGACCCCGGCGCCGGCGGCTACGCCTGGCTGCCCGAGCGCGGCCGCACCGCCCACTTCTGCGTGTACGAGCTCGACGACACCGCGCTCATCGGCGTGGAGCGCCAGGCCTTCGACGGGGAGGTCTTCGCCCCGGAGAAGGGCGGCGCGTTCGCCACCGGGGGCTGAGCGCCCTCAGGGGGCCGTGGCGCGGATATGGGTGGCCACGCTCTCCGGCAGGGCCACGAGCTTTCCCCCGCGGTCCACGCACACGAGCTGCACCGTGCCCTCGACCATCGCCTGCTTGCCTTCGGGCCGCCAGACCGACTGCTCGAACACCGCGCGGTAGTCGCTCTCGAGCCGCACCACCGTGCGCACCTCGAGGCGATCGCCGAGGCCGGCGGGCTCCCGGAAGCTGAGCGCGCACTTGTACACGACGAAGCCGATGCCCTCATCGCGCCAGAGCCGCACCAGCTCCTCCGGCCCGAGGAGGTGCTCGCGGGCGCGTTCGAAGTAGCGCAGGTAGTTGGCGTGGTACACCGCGCCGCTCAGGTCGGTGTCCTCGTAGTAGATCTGCAGGGGCATCGAGTGGATCATTCGGTGCCTTCGTCGCGGAGTCCGTACTCCTTCATCTTGAGCTGCAGCGCCTTGCGCGAGATGTCGAGGCGGCGGGCTGTGCGGGTGACGTTGCCGCTCTCGTGGCCCAGCGAGCGCAGGATGAGGTCGCGTTCGAGGCGGACCGTGTGCACCCGCACGTACTCCTTGAGGCCGATGCCCGCATCGACAGGAACGGGGCGCTCGGCCTCGCCGGTGGCGGGCGCGGCGGTGTCGGGGATGATGTCGCGGGAGAGGCGGCCATCCTCCGCGAGGAGCACGCCGCGCTCGATCGTGTTCTCCAGCTCGCGGATGTTGCCCGGCCAGCTCCACTGCACGAGCTGGTCCATCACGTCGTCATCGATCGTGGTCACGTTCATGCCGAGCCGCTCGTTGAATCGGTGCACGAAGTGCTGGACGAGCAGCGGGATGTCCTCGCGCCGCTCGCGGAGGGGCGGGAGGCGGATCGGCACCACCGCGAGGCGGTAGTAGAGGTCATCGCGGAAGTGGCCGGACGCCACGAGCGCCTGCAGGTCCACGTTGGTGGCGGCCACCACGCGGACCTCCACCTTCACGGGGCGCGTGCCGCCCACCCGGTCGATGCTGCGCTCCTGGAGCGCGCGCAGGAGCTTCACCTGCAGATCGCGCCCGAGCTCGCCCACCTCGTCGAGGAACAGCGTGCCGCCGTCGGCCAGCTCGAACTTGCCGGGTTTGCTGCTGGCCGCGCCGGTGAACGCGCCCTTCTCGTGCCCGAACAGCTCGCTCTCGAAGAGGGCCTCGGGGATGGCGCCGCAGTTCACGGTGACGAACGGGGCGTTGCGGCGGCTGCTCGCGGTGTGCAGCGCGCGGGCCACCAGCTCCTTGCCGGTGCCGCTCTCGCCGGTGAGGAGCACGGTGGAGGGCGAGTCGGCCACGCGCTCCACGAGGGCGTACACGCGCTTCATCGCGGCTGTGCGGCCCACGAGGTCGAAGCGGCCGGAGTCGGGGCCGTAGCTGGCCGCATCGAGCCAGTTGCGGCGGCGGGCCTGCTCCACCCGCAGCGCCTTCTCGACGGCGAGGCGGAGCTCCTCGAGGTCGAAGGGCTTGGTGATGAAGTCCTGCGCGCCGAGCTTGAGCGCCTCGACGGCGGTATCGACCGTGCCGTGGGCGGTGATGAGCACCACGGGGAGGCCGGGCTGCTCGCGGGTGCACCAGGCGAGCAGCTCGAGGCCGCTCATGCCGGGCATCTTGAGGTCGCTGATCACGAGGTCGAAGGGCGCGCCGGTGAGGGCGCTCACGGCCTCGGCGCCATCGCTCGCCGTAGAAACGTCGTGCCCCTCGCGCGACAGGTGCGCCTTGAGCACGGTGCGGATGGAGGGTTCGTCGTCGACGACGAGGATGCGTGGGCGCATGGCCGGCAGCTAACCGGCCCGGTCAGGAGCTTGTGGCAATCCGTTGCAATGGCTTTCTTCGTTCGCGCGTTCTGGGTATAAGACCCCGCCCCGGGAGGCCCCATGCGCTCGTTCTTGCCCGTCGCCGCTCTCGCCCTCGCCGCGCTCTTCTCGTTCAACGCGCCGATCGCCCATGCCGGCGCGCCGGCCGCCACCGCGGGCTCGGCCATCGACTTCACGCTGCGCAGCATCGAGGGGCAGAACGTCTCGCTCTCCCAGCACAAGGGCAAGGTGGTGCTGGTGAACTTCTGGGCCACCTGGTGCATCCCCTGCCAGGCCGAGATGCCGGGGCTGCAGGCGCTCCACACGGAGCTGGGTCCGAAGGGCCTCGTGGTGCTGGGCATCGCCACGGATGATCCGCGCCAGGAGGCGCTGATCAAGCCGCTCGTGAAGTCGAAGGGCCTCACCTACACCATCCTGCGCGACCCCGACACCAAGGTGGTCTCCCAGTTCAACCCCAGCAAGAGCCTGCCCTTCTCGGCGCTCGTGGGTCGTGATGGCAAGATCGCGTCGGTCTATGCGGGTCTCAAGCCGGGCGATGCCGAGGCCATGAAGGCCGAGCTCGTGGCGCTGCTCGCGAAGTAGGACGCGCGCTTGTTCTCGTCGATCCTCACCGTCCTGAGCCTCGGCTCTGCGCTCTCCCGCGCCGAGGATCTGGGCGAGTTCACGGCAGCCACCGGCCCCGCGCCGGAGGCCGGCTCGCTCCAGGGCGGCGCCACGCATGGGCTCGAGGAGTTCCGCTTCCGGCACTATGCCTCCTCCGATCGGCTCCCGGCTTTTCCCGACGAGCCGGTGTTCGACTACGAGGAGGTGGTGCAGCGCCTGCAGATCAGCGGGGGCAGCTCCTTCCTCACGCTGGGCATCCAGGGCGATGCCGTCGCGCTCTTCTCCAACGAGTACGTGCTCGATGGGGAGCGGGAGTTCGAGCGGCCGCTGTGGGGGGAGGGGCTGGAGGGCCCGCACCCGAACTGGTGGTTCGGCATCGAGAAGCTGTGGCTGCAGGGGCAGCAGGGCGGCCTGTCGTGGACGGTGGGCGACACCTACGCCGCCTTCGGCAAGGGCCTCGCGCTGAACGTGGTCAAGAACACCGACATCGACGTGGACACCTCGCTCCGGGGCGTTCACGCCACCCTCGTGGCATCGGATGTGGAGCTCCGCCTCGTGGAGGCGGTGGCCAATCCGCAGCAGATGCGCCTCGAGAACCCCAACGTTGCGATGCAGGCCGACCTGCCGCACGCCGTGCATGGCCTCCGCGCCGACTGGTACGGGCGTGCCCACCTCGGCGCCCACGGCGTGGTCTACCAGTTCGCGCGCGAGGTCGATCCGCTCGGGTCGCCTACCGTCGCCTGGCGGTCGGGCCTCGATGCGGCGGTGGCGGGCGTGTCGGCGGAGGTAGCGAGCGTGGGGCCGCTCGATCTCGCGGCCGAGGCGGACTGGGTGGCCTACGGCGCGCCCGAGGTGCCCGAGGCGTCGGGTGGCGCGGTGTATGCGTCGGCCACGGCGTACCCCGGCCGGTCGAGCCTCCTGCTCGAAGGCAAGTACTACAAGAACACCGAGTACCTCAACCAGTTCAGCGGGCTCCAGGGCTACGAGATGGCCGCGGGCCCCTCACTGGAGTACGAACGCGCCATCACCGAGGACAGCTCGGCCACCCTCAACAGCAACGACGTGGGGGGCGCGCGCGCCCGGCTCGACATGAACTTCGGTACCGAGGCGGAGGTGGTGTCGCCGTACGTGTCGGTGCTCGCGCTGCGCGATGCCGATCTCGGCGGCGTGCACTTCAACGACACCCCCGAAACCGTGCTGCATGGCGTGGGCGGCATCACCTGGATCAAGGGCGACCTCCACCTCCTCGCCAACGCGGGCTACCGCATGGATGCGCGCGATGATGCCCCGGCGGCCAACGCGGGCGACACCACGATCCACGCCGATGTGTCCTTTACGCTGCCCGTCACGCACAACCTCGCGCTCGAGTTCGCCCCCAACGTGCTGCGCTACCACTGGGGCGAGAACCCGGTGCAGCAGACCGACTACACCGACATCTCCAACACGCTGGCCGTAAAGGTCGGGGCGTCGTGGATCGTGCTCCTGTACACCGACTTCAGCGACAACGAGCTCGTCAACTCCACGGGCAACCTCTCCGAGAACGTGTACGGCGCGGCCGAGGTGCAGTGGCAGCCCACCAGCGCCATCACCATGAAGGTGTTCTACGGCGCCTACCGCTCCGGCATCCGGTGCGCCGGCGGCCAGTGCCGCACCCTGCCGGGGTTCAGCGGCGCGCGCGCTTCCCTGACTGCAAACTTCTGAGGAAAGACCATGATCCTGGCGTTGATCTCCCTGCTTGTCGCTCCCTCCGATGCCGCCACGGTGAAGGTGTCGGCCTGGTCGGCCAGCTCCAGCGCCCCCGCTTCCGACGCGCGGAACTTCGAGGCGACGAACCTCGGCGATGGCAAGCAGTCCACGGCCTGGGCCGAGGGTGAGGATGGCGCTGGGCTCGGCTCCTGGGTGATGGCGGAGTTCGGCGAGCCGAAGACGGTCGCCACCATCGCCGTGTGGGGGAGCCACTGGTACAACGTGGAGTACTTCGGCCACTACGCGCGGCCGAAGGTGATCGTCGCCGAGTACGCCGACGGCAAGACCGAGGAGTTCACCCTTCAGGACGAGCAGAAGCCCCAGGTGCTCAAGCTGAAGGCGCCGGTCCAGACTGCGTCGGTGAAGCTGCGGGTCAAGGCGGTCTACCCGGGCCGCGGGGTGGACAGCGGGCTGAGCGAGGTGAAGTTCTTCGACACGTCGGCCACGGGGCCGTTCGCCGCAGCGGCCGTCTCCGCGTCGAGCGTGGCTGCGGCCGACGCCGATGGTTCCTACGCCGGTGAGAACGCCAGCGATGGCATCGTGGACTCGATGTGGTGCGAGGGCAACAAGGGCTCCGACGGCACCGGCGAGTGGCTCGACCTCTCCCTGGGTCGCAGCCAGTCGGTGAGCGCCGTGAAGGTGCGCAGCGGCGGCCCTACGATGGACCTGTTCAAGGCCGTGAACCGCCCCACCGCGGCCACGCTGCGGTTCGCCGACGGGTCCACCGAGTCGATCACCCTGAAGGACATGCTCTTCGAGCAGACCTTCACCTTCGCTGCCCGCACCACCGACCGCGTGAAGGTGAGCTTCACGGGCGTGAAGAAGGGCGAGAAGTACGACGACATGTGCGTGTCGGAGATCACCTTCGTGCCGTGATCGCGGAATTACGGTTTGTTGACGCCGCCGGGGCGGGGCCCCGCTAAGCTGCGGGGTGGAGCGACCATGCGCGCACAAGTTCTCGGACCGCTGCTCCTGCTCGCCGCCTGCGACCAGGAATACGACAACCTCAACCTTGCGAGCCGCACGCAGGAGTTTGATCAGGCCCCGTCGAACACGGTCGACATCCTGTGGGTGATCGACGACAGCACCTCCATGAAGGAGGAGCAGGCCGCAGTTCGCGCCGCGGGGGCCGACTTCGTGGCCCAGCTCGAGTCGGCCGACATGGACTTCCACCTCGGCGTGATCACCACCGACGGCGACTCCACCAACACCAAGACCGGCGTGCTGCTGGGCTCCCCGCCCTACCTCACCTCCGAGTGCCGCGCCGATGGCAACAACGCCGACTGCACCTACGCCGAGGACTTCTCCGCGCGGGTGGAGCAGGGCACCGGCGGGAGCGACCAGGAGAAGGGCCTCGAAGTGGCCCTCGCGGCGGTGCGCCGCCCGCTCGCCGAAACGTGGAACGCGGGGTTCGTACGTGAGGGCGCGCTCCTGATGGTGATCGTGCTGACCGACGAGAACGACTGCTCCGACGGCGGCCGGCTCGGCCCCAACGCCACCGGCGAGGACTGCTACACCCACTACGGCGACCTCACGCCGGTGGGCGATCTCGTGGCCGGACTGCGCGATGCCAAGGAGGAGCTCGGCGGCGGCGAGGTCGTGATGAGCGGCATCATCGGCCCGGAGAAGACGAGCCAGTGTGATTTCGCGGTGGCCGGCCGCCGCTACGAGGAGGCCATTCGCATGCTCGGCGGCGTGGTCGCCGACATCTGTCTCGCCGACTACGCGCCCATCATGCAGTCCCTCGGCCTCGCGGCCACCGGCATCACCAGCACGTTCCAGCTGGAGTACGCCGCCAAGTACTACGCCGACGACCCGGAAACCGAGACCCCCGAGGATGAGGACAACCCGAAGGTCACCGTGACCGACCTCGATGGCACGGTCACCGAGGTGCCGGACGACCCCGAGGCCGGCTGGACCTACCTCGAGGACTACGCACAGATCCAGTTCAACGGCGAAGCGGTGCCCGCGCGGGGCGCCCACATCAAGGTGGAGTACATCTCCACCGGTCCGGTCCCCGAGCCGCCCACGAGCACCTCGGGCAGCTGACCCGATGGTGGGCCCGATCCGGGTGGTTTGCGCCGTGGTGATGCGCGCGGGGCGCGTTTTTGTGGCCCGCCGCGGCCCCGCGATGGCGCATGCGGGGGGCTGGGAGTTCCCGGGGGGCAAGGTGGAGCCCGGGGAGAGTGACGAAGCGGCGCTCACGCGCGAGCTCGCCGAGGAGCTGGGCTGGCCCGTACGGGTGGGTGTGTGCGTGGGGGAGGGAACCACCGGGCGGGTGCACCTCGTCGGCTACCTGTGCGAGGCGGAGGGCGAGCCCGTGCCGTCGGAGCACGACGCCGTGGCCTGGGAGGCGCCGGCGGCCCTGCCCGGCCTGCACTGGGCGCCGGCGGATGGCCCCGTCGTGGAGGGCTTCCTGCGCTGGCTCGCGGCTACTCCGCCACCGGATGATCGAACTGGCGCTCGCTCGAAGCCCGGGTCCGGGCGGTAGGCCCCGGCCCCCCACCGCCCACGAACTTGAAGCCGCGCTGGGCGAGCCAGCTCCAGACCGCGCCCTTCACACGCGGGGCGAGCCACCGCCGCACGGGCGCGAAGAGCAGGAGCAGGCCCACGGCATCGCTGAGATACCCCGGGGTGACGAGCAGGGTAGCCCCCACGAGCGCCAGTCCGCCCTCCACGATCTTGTCGGCCGGCGGCACGCCCTCGCGCAGCCCGGCGAACAGCTCGCGCAGGACCGTGGCCCCCGCGCGCTTGCCGAGCCAGGCGCCGAGCACCCCCGCGAGGATGAGCGACAGCACGGTTTCGGTGGCACCGAAGCGCTCGCCCACCCGGATGATGAGCCACGTTTCGAAGGCTGGGATGACCGTGAAACACAGGAACAGGATGGTGGCCACCCTCATGCCGATTCCTCCCGTTTGACTTCCTGCCACCAGACCTCGAGCTGGGCCTGCCCGGCCTCGCCGGGTTCGATGCCGGCGGCCGCCGCCCGCGCCTCCACCCCCCGGAACCGGCGCTCGAATCGGGCGTTGGCCATGCGCAGCGCATCCTCGCCCGCCACCCCGAGGTAGCGGCCCACGTTGGCGAGGGCGAGCAGCATGTCGCCGTACTCATGGGCCACCGCAGCGGCATCGCCGCTCGCGATGGCCGCGTTCAGCTCGGCGCGCTCCTCATCGACCTTGGCGAGCACCGAGGCGAGGTCGGGCCAGTCGAACCCCACGCCAGCCACCTTCTCGGCCACGCGATGGGCGCGCGCGAGGGCCGGGAGCGCACGGGGCACCCCATCCACCCGGGAGCGGCCGGCCCGGGCCTTCCGCGCCTCCCATGCGGCGTTGGTGCCGGCACCCTCGCTGGCCGCATCGCCGAAGACATGCGGGTGGCGCGCCACCATCTTGGTGAGGATGCCCTCCGCGGCGGCATCGAGGTCGAACTCGCCCTGCTCGCTGTAGAGCTGGGCGAGGAACACGAGCTGGAACAGCACATCGCCCAGCTCCTCCCGCACGGAGGCGGCTTCACCGTTGTCGAGCGCATCGAGCAGCTCGGCGCTCTCCTCCTGAAGGTAGAGCCGCATGGACGACACGGACTGCGCGCGATCCCACGGGCACTCTTGGCGCAGCCGCGCCACGAGGCAGCGAAGTTCGTCGACCTTGCCCACGGGTGCCCAGTGTAAGCACCCGGGCCGGCGCGGCTACTGCGCGGGGATGGTGACCGCGATGGCCGTGAAGTGTGTGACGGGGATGTCGCCCATCATCATGGCGCCCTCCCCCTGCGACACCACGGTGCCGAGGAGGGTCCACCCCGAGGCTTCGGGGAGCTCGGCGATGTACACGTTGCGGCTGGTGCCCTGGGCCAGCTCGTGGCGGGCGATGTTGAGCACGCCTTCGCCCTCGGCCTCGAACTCGCCGAGGTACACGACGCCCTCCACGGCCTCGCCGTTGATGGTGTCGGTCGTGCGCTGGGTGGGGCCGGCGGAGTCGGTGTAGGTGATGTCGGTGACGGCCTCGCCCAGCGAATCTGCCCAGGCGGTGCTGGGCGTGAAGGTGCCGAAGGCGCCGAGGGCGGAGGGGTTGCCCACCTGGAGGGGGGCCGTGCCGGCCACGGGCATGAGCTGCATGTCCACCGTGCGGGTTTCGCCCACGCCGAGCTCGATGGGGCCGTAGGGCGCGGCGTAGTCGCTCTCGCCGTAGGCCAGCACGTAGAAGGACCACACCTCCGGGTCGATGCCTTCTACGAGGAAGGCGCCCGTGGGGTCGCTCGCCACGGTGCGGCACACGTCGCGACACACGTTCACGCGGTAGTGGTCGGCCGGGCTGCCATCGGGGAGGGTGAGGGTGCCCGAAACGGTGGCGAGGTTGGGGTCGACATCCGTGTCGGTGTCGGTGTCGGTGTCGGTGTCCGAGTCGGTGTCCGCGTCGGTTTCCGCAGAATCGCCGCCGGTTTCTTCCGGGGTGGTCCCGGTGCAGGCGAAGGCGAGGAGAACGGGGAGGAGCGGGAAGCGGTTCATGCCCGACACGTACACGATCCGCCGGAGGCCCACAAGGCGAAAATGGTCGAGGATGGGTTAGGGCAAAGGACGATGAGTACGCCGGCCCCCACCGCCCCGGAAGCCTTCGGGCCCTACCAGCTGCTCGAGAAGATCGCCACGGGCGGCATGGCCGAGGTCTTCCGCGCCCGGGCCCATGGCGCCATGGGTTTCGAGAAGATCCTCGTGGTGAAGCGCATCCTCGATCAGCTCGCGCGCGACGATGAGTTTCGCGACCTGTTCAAGAACGAGGCGCGCATCGCCGCCGAGCTGTCTCACGTGAACATCGTGCAGGTGTTCGAGCTCGGGCAGCACGAGGAGCACCTCTACATCGCGATGGAGTACGTGCACGGGCTCGACCTCGCTCGGCTCGCCACGCGCGCCCGCACGGTGGGCGACTTCCCCATCAGCCTCGCGCTCTTCATCGTGGGCGAGGTGCTCAAGGCGTTGGCCTACGCGCACGCCCACACCGATGAGCAGGGCCACCCGCTGCACCTCGTCCACTGCGACATCTCCCCGCAGAACGTGCTCATCAGCTTCTCGGGCGAGGTGAAGCTCACCGACTTCGGCATCAGCCGCGCGGCCATCCAGAAGGCCGATCAGAACGTGATCCGCGGCAAGTACAGCTTCATGTCGCCCGAGCAGGCGGAGTCCCGCCCCCTCGATGGCCGGAGCGACCTCTTCTCGCTCGGCACGATGTTGTACGAGCTCCTCACCGGTCGCCGGCTGTTCAAGGCCTCCAACCGCGATGACACGCTCCGCCGTGTGGTGCGCGCCGAGGTGCCGAGCCCGCGCCCCTACCGCAAGGAGATCAGCGAGGAGCTCGAAGGCTTCCTGCTCAAGACGCTCTCGAAGCACCCCTCCGACCGCTGGGGGGATGCGCAGGAGATGTACGAGGCCCTCTCGAAGATCATCCTCAGCGAGGGCCACCGGGCCACGAACAGCGATCTGTCCGCCTACTTGCGCGATGTCATCGAGGCCGCCAACGCCGCCACCAACCCGGTCGCGGCGGCCCGTTCTCCCGGCGCGCCCCGCACCGTGGCCCCTTCGCCGGTGGTGGTGCTGGCCATCGAAGCCTCGCCGCCCCCTCGCTCGATCGCCTCGCCCCGGCAGTCGCTCGCCGCCCTCACGGTGGAGTGGGCGGGCATCCTCGCCGAAGCCCAGGGCGATGTGTGGGAGCGCGGCGAAGGCAGCCTCCTCGTGGTGTGGACCGCCTCCAACGGGTTCCGCGAAACGGTGTCCCGCGTCGTGAGCACGGCGCAGGCGCTCCACCGGCTCACGCAGCAGTCGGGCTACCGCCTCTCGGCGGGCATCGCGCCGGGGGTGGCCCGCATCCGGAGCGACAACCACCGTCCCGCCGAAGGCTGGGAGCTGGCCGGGCCCTTCTACCTCGCGCGCTGGATGATGAACCTCAGCGCGCATCGCGGGCGGCTCCTGCTCACCGAGGTGGGCGCCAAGCAGATCGACGCCCCCACGGTCATGCTCGGTCGCATCCCCATCCAGGGCAACCGCTACATCAACCTGCACGAGGTTGCGTAGGGCGAGCAGAGGGGTGGGTGGGGCGATGGGGTGGGCCCGGCAGCTCTTCGCCGGTGGGCAGGGCCCCATCGCGCTTGACGCCTTGGTCAGCCATGCAGGTGAACGTGCTCGAGGCCAAGACCCAGCTGTCCCGGCTCATCGAGCGCGCCGAGGCGGGCGAGGAGGTGGTGATCGCCCGAGCGGGTCGGCCCGCGGTTCGCCTGCTCGCGATTCGTGATCCGGCCGTCGTGGCTACCACCCCGGCCCACGTGCACGCGCTACTGTGCGCGGAAGGCCTCATCGCGCGGGCGGCGGCGCCGGTGCCGGTGCGCTACCCCCACCGCCCGTCGGCCACGGTCGATGCCGCGTTGGAAGACCTCCGGGGTAGCCGCGAGGATCGGTGAGTCCGTTTGTGTATGTGGATACGTCGGTGGTGCTCGCGGCGGTTCGCGCCGAGGCCGCGGCGGTCCCGGCCGAATATTGGGCCCAACCCCTGCTGGTGGCGAGCGCGCTCACCGAGTTTGAAAGGTGGTTCAGGCTGCACGCGCTTGGTGAAGCCGCGGAGCGTGGTCCGTTGGCAGAGGCGATCCTCGCCAACGTCGCGCTGGTCGGCCTCCCCCGCGAGATCGGCGCGCGGTGCCGCGCGCCCTTTCCTCGGCCGCTCCGCACCCTCGATGCGCTCCACCTGGCAACCGCCGACCACCTGCGCGCGCGCGGGTTCCAGGTGCGGGTGGCCACGCTGGACGCCCGCCTGGCGGAGGCGGCGCTGGCCATGGGCTTTGCGGTGGGGTTGTAGCGGCGGATTGGATGATCCGGGGCGCATCGAGGGGCCGGGAGGCCCCGGCGAGCCGGCCGGCCGCGGCGCAGCCCGCGTTGCCCGTGGCCGTTCCCGAGGAGGACGCCCGCTGGTGACCAACCGACGGGCGTCCTTACGGCTGTCGGACGTCCGTCGGTCCGGACGAGCGACGATCCGCATGGGGAGCGCGGGGCCTTCCTGGTGATGATCCCCTGGTTGTTGATCTTCGGTACGGTCTTCGTGCAGTCGTACATGTAGTCGCGCACGCCGGAGGGGGGCCACGACCCCCCTACCCCTCCACGATCCGCAGCCGATCCAACCGAAAGGTGCGTTCGGCTTCGCGGAGGTGGCACCACGCCCGCACGCGCGAGCGGCTCACGCGCTGCACGGTGATGGTGCGCCGGATGGGCGGGTCTTCGGGCGTGAGCCCCGAGAGGTAGTCGACCACCACGGCCAGCCCCGCGGCGCGGGCGCCTTCGAGGCGGGCGATGACGGCATCCACCTCGGCGTCGCTGCGGCGGCGGGAGAGCAGCTCGGCGCTGGCGAGGCGCAGGCCGCCAGCCTGATCGGCAACGTCGGCGAGGCGCCACAGGAGGTGCCAGGTGGCGAGCGCATCGTCGGGCGCCCGGTGCGCGCGGGCCCGACCGAGGGCGAAGCGCGTGCACAGGCTGGACAGGCGGTGGTCGCCGAAGCCCAGCACCCGGCGCGCCATCCCCAGCGTGTCGAGCACCCGCCGCTGGGGAATCCGCAGGCCCGCGCCGATGCACTCGTGGGCGAGGAACCCCATGTCGAACGAGGCGTTGTGGGCCACGATCACCGTGCCGCCGAGCAGCTCGGACAGCATGGGCACCAGCTCCGCGAAACGGGGCTGGCCCACCAGCATGTCGTCGGTGATGCCGTGAATGTGGGTGGCGGCCACCGGGCGCTCGGGGTTCACGAGCGAGCTCCAGAGCTGGGGCTCCTCCCCGCGCCGGCCGATCGCAAGCGCGATCTCGATGATGCGGTCGCCCCGGCCGGGCCAGAGCCCGGTCGTTTCTACGTCGAGCGCGGCCACCACGCAGTCGGCGAGGAGGCTGTCGCCGGCGGGCGCGTGCACGCTCACTCGGGCTCGATCGGCTCGCGCATGAACGAGGGGATTCCCGGCGGGGTGAAGGTGCCATCGCCGTTGGCATCCACCCAGATGGGATTGGTGAGCGCGAACGGCAGGACCGCCCCCTCCCGCGGGATCGGCACACCGGGGGAAACGAAGGCGCCGACGCCGGGCACGGAGGAGAGCGCCTCCACCACCACGTCCTGCAGCTCCACCGGCGGGATTTCCACGGGGGAGAAGAGCGGCGAGAGGTCGCCATCGCCCATGGCGATCACCACGAACCAGCTGTCGGCGGCCACCTCCGCCTCGAAGTCGTGGCGCATCCGCACCACGTCGGTGTCGAGCCCCTCCCAATAGTGCACGAGCACGCCGTTCTGGTAGAGCTCCACCCGATCCACCGCCATCCACGTGGGCGCCTGGACCTCGATGGAGAAGTTCACCTTGCCGTCGACCGCGGTCACGGTGTCGCCCACCATGCCGCCTTCGGCGGTGGTGAAGCGCACGAAGGGGCCGTAGCTGGCCACCACCCGGCCGGCCTTCACGGCGTCGGCCACCGCCTGCTCGTCGAGCGAGGCGGGGTCGTCGTGATCCACGAAGACGTAGTTGCGCGGGCAGCCGGCTTCGATGGAGAAGCGCCCGTGGGTGTCGGAGTTGCCGAGCGCGGTGAGGCGGATGCCGCTGTTCAGGAGCGAGAACCAGTCGTCGACCTGCCCGTCGTGGCCGTAGCCGAGCCGGTACACGTCGTTCTCGAGGTCGATCTGCTCCTGGCCGGTCCGTTCGATGAGGTCGTACGGCGTCACCTCGCCCCCGGCCGCGAAGGTGTCCAGCTCGGGCTGTGTGGGGGTGCGGATGATCTCGAACCGTTTGCCGTTGAGCAGCTCCAGCGCCTCGAAGCCCGTGGTGAAGTTCGCCGGCACCTTGAGGATTTCGTTCGCAAAGGAGAGGGTCGGCGTTTCGACCTGCCCGTTGTAGGCGTTGTACCCGAACTGATCGAAGTAGCCGAGGATGCCGTCGCGCGGGTGGGCCACGAGCCGCAGGGGTTCGTACCCGGCGCGCACGCCGAGGTCCTTCAGCTCGCCGAGGATCTCGGCGGGGGGCATGCCCGTCCAGTCGAAGGCGCCGCTCTGGTCCTCCAGCGTGTCGAAGGCGAGCGGCATGCCGATGTAGTGGCCGATCTCCAGCGTGGTGGTTTCGAGGCCCACGGCCGTCTTCACCCAGGGCTCGAGGCCGAGCGCCTCCACGGCGGGGGCGTAGTTGGTGAGGTAGTCGTGGTCGGAGGAGGAGAAGAACTCCACGCCTTCGGCCACCATGGTGATGACGCGGCTCTCGAGGGAAACGCCGCTGTCGAAGCTGTGGGCCGCGTGCACGTGGAAGTCGGCGCTCACCCAGCCGTCCGTTTCGACGGTGTGGAGCACCTGCAGGGTGAGGTCGGCGCGGCCATCGGCCCGCACCTCGAAGACCTCGGACTCCCCGAGCTCGTATTCGAGCCCGCGGGTGGCCACCGCCCGGTAGCGGCCCGGCGGGAGCGTGGCCGCGCCGGTGCCGTGGCTGAGGAAGAGCGCCTCGGCCGCCCCGCCGGTCACGATCTTGTCGCCGTAGGGCGCCTTCAGCGGGGTTTCGCCGCTGTCGGGGAAGATGGTCACCTTGGCGGGCACGGGGCGCCCCGTTTCGTCGACCACCCGGAGGTTCACCGCCCCCGGCCGCCCGCGCGCGAGCACGACCGTGGCTTCCTTGCCCTCCGTGATGGTGACCGGCACGCGCCCCCCGTCGGGGTAGCCCTCCTGGTGCACGAGCAGCTCGTAGTCGCCGGGGGGGAGCAGGCCGCCGAAGTTGCCATCGCGCTGGGTGTCGTCGCCCACGTCGCTTTCCCACTGGCTCCAGGGCAGGTCGGCGCCGGGGAGGAAGACCAGCACGTCGGCGCCGGAGGCCGGCACGCCGGTGCCCTCCTCCAGCACGAAACCGTGCAGGCTCCCATGGGGCAGGTTGCGGGCCTCGATGAGCCCGTCGAGCGCGCTCCCCACGTCGCCCCGACCCACCGACAACCAACGGGTGTACTGGTAGGCCTTGCCGCCGGGGAAGCGGTTCCACTCCTCGTCGCCCTCGCCGGTGTCACCTTCGTCGGTCACGTCGCCCTGCTGGCCGGCGCCGAACGCGGCGGTCTGCGAGGAGGTGAAGAGCGGCACGTAGAGATCGCCGGTGTCGGCCATGATCGCGTACGACACGCCCTTGCCCACGCCCGCGAGGAAGGGGAATTGGAAGGGGCTGTTGAAGGTGTTCTTGCCGTCGTTCACCGCGTCGGCCACGAGGCGGTCCTCGTCGAACCCGCCGCCGGGCGCGAACACATCCACGCTGCCGCCCTGAAGGAAGAAGTCGCCGAACGACAGGCCGCTGACCATCGCGTACTGGAGGAGCTCCAAGCCCTCGGTGGAGCCCTCGAGCACGGTGGCTTCGGTGAACTCGGGGGTGAGCGACGCGGTCGTGACCATCTTCAGCGCGGGCGCGCCGGGCTCGAGGATGTAGTCGGTGGTGATGGTGAAGTCGGGCTGGTCGACGATGGACCAGAGCGGCTTGAGCATCGTGAGGAAGGGCGTGCCGGGGGCCGTGGTGCGGATCACGGCGGCTTCGGTGGCGCTGCCTTCGGCCAGCACCACGACCTGCCCCTCGGTGTCGGCCCCGGCGATGTTCATGTTCACCGTGGCGAAGACCTCGGCGATCTGGTCGTTGCCGTGCCCGGCGGCGTAGGCCGGGTCGCTCCGCTGGAGGTCGGCATCGCAGAGGGTGCCGCCGTAGGGGGAGGGGCCCATCGAGAACCGGGGACCGAGGACCGCGAACCGGATGCGGTCGTTTTCGAGCAGGTAGTCGCCCGTGCGCGCCGTGGCCTTGGGGCCCCCGATGGTGTCGGCGAGCGAGTCGATCTGGCGCGCAGACGCCCATTCAGACGAGGTGGCGCAACCGAGGATGGCGAGCAGCAGCATGATGTGGTGTACGATACCGCCAATCGATCCGAGGCACATGGCGCCGCTGCTCCTTTCTCTCCTTTCCTCCCCGGCGCAAGCCGAAGATCAGGCGTCGGGAGGGGCGAGCTCCCCGGCCGCCGCCCCGCTGTTCGACGGCGCGACCCTCGAGCCCACCGCGCTCCTTCAGCTCTGGCTCACCGCCTACGACATGGATGCCGACGAGCAGGCCGACGCCAGCGGCTATGGCGACCCCGAGGATGACGAAGGCCTGAAGGTCAAGCGCTTCAAGGTGGGCCTCGGCGGCGAGGTGAAGAAGTGGCGCTACCGCCTCGCGGTGGCCTCGAACGCACCCTACGACGGCCTCGCCGAGCCCGAGGAGCCCATCGAGGTGGACGAGGCGTGGATCGGCGTGCTCCCCGTCACCGGGCTCCGCCTGCAGCTTGGCAAGTCCAAGCTGCCCTTCTCGCGCGACCAGATGATGGCCTCGGGCGATCTCGTGTTCACCGAGCGCGGCATCGCCTCCGAGCACATCGCCCCCGACCGTTCGCTCGGTTTCCTCGCCTCCTTCGCCCGCTCCGGCGGCAAGCTCTCGCTCGGCGCCTTCAACGCCGATGGCGACCTCTTCGGCGACTCCTCGCGCGGCAAGACCATCGTCGGTCGCCTCGAGTGGGACGTGGGCGCGGCCGACACGTACCAGACCTGGGGCGACCGCAAGGAGTTCGGGCTCGGCGTAGGCGCCAACGCCTACTACACGATCGGCGAGGCCACCGACACCTGGGCGGCCGGCGGCGATGCGATGCTGCGTGTTTCGGGCTTCTCCCTGCTGGTGGATGGCGCCTTCAGCCACATCGCGCCCACCGAAACGACCGTGGCCAGCCCCGAAGTTTGGGAGGAGACCGACCGCTGGGGCATCACCGCGCAGGCGGGGTACCAGGTGGGCGCCTTCGAGCCGGCGGTACGCTTCTCGATGTTCGACGACAGCACCATTGGCCAGTACTCGCACCTCCTCGCGGGCGCCGCCTGGCACACCGCCCAGGACCACGTGCGCGTCGGGGCCGGCTACGAGCTGCGCCTCGAAGGCGCCGACGCCATCGACAACGATACGGCCCGCCTCTGGGCCCAGTTCCGGCTCTGACCGGTGGCCGGCGTGCGCGGAATCGGCGGCCTCCCGGAACCGACGTTTCGCACCGCCGATGACAGCTGGGTGTCGCTCGACACCGTGGTGGCCTGCGTGGTGGACCGGCTCGACGGCGACGTGAGCCCGATGGTGGCCAAGGGGGTCATCCAGGTGGCCCGCCACGCCGTGAAGTGCCTCGAAACGGTGGACATCGGGGCGCTCGCCCGCGATGTCACCCTGTCGCTCCGGCCCGAGCACATCGTGGTTACCCCGCCGGTGGTCAACGCCATCCTCCTCGCCTACGTCACCGAGGTGGAGCAGCTGGGCGTGGTGCAGGTGGCCGAAGGTTACTGAACGGACACCCGGATGGGGGCGGTCGGGGAGCCGTGGCGGACGGTGGTGCCGTTGGGGTCGGTGGCCGCCACGAAGTAGTCGGCGCCCTCGGTCATGCTCTCATCGAGCTTGAAGGTGGCGGTGTAGGTGTTGGCGCCGCCGGCGCTCATCGGCTTCTGCTGGTAGGCGCCGCTCGTGCCGCGGTAGTACAACTTCAGGGTGTAGCGGCCGGAGATGGTGGCGGTCACCTGCACGCTTCCGCCAGCGGCCACCGAGGTGGGACCGCTCACGGAGATGCGCCCGGCGGTGGAGGGCGGGGCCACCTTCACGACGGGCGTGACCTCCACCGGCGGGGCGACCGGGGTGGGCGGCGGAGGGGCCACCGGCTCCACCACGACGGGCGTGGGCGCGGGCGCGGCCGGCGGCTCCAACGGGCGCTCCACGGGCGCCACCTCAACGGGGGTGACCGTCGGGGTTTCGGGCGTGAGGGCCGGCGGGGTTTCCGGGGTGACCGCGGGCGGTTCGCCGGGGTTCACGATGCGCTCGGGCGGGGGCTGGGTGAGCTGGAGCTCGGGCGGCAACGGATCGGGCCGGAGGCGCCACACCACGACCGCCGCGACGATGAAGGTGAAGACCACCGCCACGACCGGAAGGAAGAGCGATTGGCCATCGGGGGGGCGCGTGGGCCGGCCGGCCCGGAGCGGGAGGGCTTCGGGGCCGCGCGCGGGGCGATCGCCCGAACGATCGCCGGTGCGCTCGCGGCCGTCGGGCACCATTGTGCCCTCGGCGCGCACGCCTGCGGCGGTGTTGCCGCTGCCGCCGCTCGCCTCGAGCTGCGCCATGGTGTCGAGCACCTCGGCGTTGCTCTGCCGGTCGGGCACATGCACCACGAGGTCGGGGGTGCCCTGCGGATCCTCCGGGAGGAGGTCCATGATGGCGCGCAGCGCATCACCCATGGCCCGCGCGCTCGGGTAGCGCTCCTCGCGGCGGTAGCGCGTGGCCTGCTTGATGACCTCGGCGAGCGGCTCGGGCACGCCCTCATACCACTCAGGCTCCGCCTCCGACATGAACAGCTCGGGGGGCGTGTCGTTCTTCAGGAGCGACCAGAGCGTGCCGCCGATGCTGTAGATGTCGGCGCGGGCATCGACACTCTTGGCGTTCGACTTCTGCTCGGGCGCCATGAAGCCCCAGGTGCCGAGCACAGCGCCGGTGCGGGTCATGCCGGCCTTGTCGTCGGTCTGGACCTGGGCGATGCCGAAGTCGGTGATGCGGAGCTCACCCTGCCGCGTGAGCAGGATGTTGTGCGGCTTGATGTCGCGGTGGATGACGCTGGCTTCGTGGGCGGCGTGGATGGCCTCGCACAGCTCGATGGTGACCCGCGCCGCCATGCGCGAGGGAAAGGCGCCGTACATGCGCACCCGATCCACCAGCGAGCCGCCTTCCACGAGCTCCATCACGATGTACACGCGGTCGCCATCCTCGCCCATGTCGAAGATGCGCACCACGCGCGCGTTCTCGAGGTTGGCCATGGTCTGCGCTTCGCTGAGGAAGCGGCGGCGGAGGGCGGGCCGCTGCGCGAAGGCCGGGCTGAGGATCTTGATGGCGCGGGGGCGCTGAAGCCGCTGGTCGAACGCTCGGTACACCGTGGCCATGCCACCTTCGCCGATCACCTCAAGCAGCTGGAAGCGGCCTTCAGCGAGCGGTTGCGGGCGGACGGAGGGCATGCGGCGCCGAGCATATCACCGGGCGACCAGCGCGGCGCAGAGCGCATCGAGGCGGGCGGCGAAGGCGCGCGCCCGCTCCGGTCCCCCCGCCCCCTGACCCATGCCCGCCACCCGGGCGGCGTGATCCCGCAAGGTGGGCCCGAGGTCGGCGATGTCGAGCACGACCAGCACGCGGTCGGCGATGCGCGAGGCGAAGCGGACCTGGTGGTCATCCACGTGCTCGCCGAACGCCGACCGCCTCGGCACGACCACGGGCACCTTGCCGAGCGCCAGCGCCTGCATGATGGTGGCCGGGCCGCCGTGCGACACCACGACGCGGGCCTCGCGCATCTTCGCCTGCACCGCCACGAAGGGCATCATCGCATCGTGCGTGCAGGCGCGCGGCGGGGCGCTGTAACCACGCTGGATGTGCACCGGCTCGGTGAGCTCCCTGCTCTCCACGAGGCGGTCAAGCTCGTGCACGAGGCGATCGAAGGGGTCCTCGTGGGTGCCGACCGTGGCGAAGATCACAGGACACCGCCGAAGAGGATGGCTTCCGGGTAGAACGCGCGCTGCTCCTCCCACTGGATGACCATGCGGTCGAGCACCGGCCGCACGAGGCGCGCCGTGAGGGTGGGGGAGTCGATGCGGTCGTACACCTCCACGTACACGGTCTTGCAGCCGTAGAGCACCTTCCCGATCCAGAAGTAGGGCACGGCGATGCCCGCACCGTTGCTCACCAGCACGTCGGGCCGCTCGCGGTGGAGGAGGCGGAGCGCCATCCAGGCGTTGCGCAGCGCGTTCTTCGCGTTGCGGTTGGTGGGGTGGTGCCCCCAGTACACGCGCTCCCCCTCGAGGAGCGAGACGGCATCCGGCTTGTCGAAGGTGACCCAGAAGCGATCGTGCTGGCTCCACCACGCATCGAGGCAGTGGAGCTGGGCGAGGTGACCGCCCGAGGAGCACACGATTCCGACACGATACCCGGCCACGTCGCCAGCGTATTCCGCTTGGCCGCCCGCCGGGCCCGCGCCGGAATACGGTTGGCCCCGTGAGCGAGCGAGAGGGCAGCACCCGGGCAATCATGGCGGGGGCGGGCGTGATGCTGCCCGCCACCCTCGTCGGCTCGGCGGCGCTCCTCCTCGTCGATGTCCTCGCCAGCGATTCCCTGAGCGTGGCGGACTACGGCCTCTACGGCGCCGTACGCCGCGCCGTGCAGATCGCCGGGTTCGTGGCGCTCCTCGGCATGGAGAACGCGGTCATCCGCGTGGTGGCCCGTGCCCCCGCGGGCGCCGACGCCAGCGCGGGCGTTCGCGGCGCGGCGGCCTGGACCGCCGCCGCCGGCGCCCTCTTCGGCCTGCTCGCCTTCGTGGGCGCGCCCTGGCTCGCTACCGCGGTGGACGACTCCCCCCACACCGTCGATGCGCTCCGCATCGCGGCGCTGGCGCTGCCCTTCTGGTCGCTCCGCACGATCACGGTGGCGGCCGCCCAGGGGTGGGGCGACCTGCGCCCCCGCGCGCTCGTCACCTTCCTCGTGTGGCCGCTCACGCAGGCGGCGGGCCTGCTGCTCGCCGTGAAGGGCCTCGGCCTCGGCGTGCTCGGCGCGGTCGCAGGGTTCACCGCCGCGGTGGTGGCGGGGGCGGCCCAGGGCGGCTGGCACCTGTGGCGCCTGCGGCGCGGGCGGGCGGTGTCGGAGCCCGCGAGCGGGGAGGGAACGTTCTCGGCGATGTGGCCGGTGGCCTGGCCCCAGTGGGTGCACGGGGTCAGCATGGCGCTCTACACCTGGCTCGATCAGGTGCTCCTCGTGGGCCTCGCCGGGGCCACGGCCGGCGGGCGGTACGGGCCCGTGGCGCAGCTCATCCCGCTCTTCGGCATGGGCCTCGGGGCGCTCAACAGCGCCTTCGCCGGGGTCATCGCCCGGAAGCACGCCGAGGGCGACCGCGCCGGCCTGCTCGTGCAGTACCGGCTGGTCACCCGCTGGGCGGTGGTGCTCGCGGTGCCGCCGGTGGTGGTGGCGCTCACCGTGCCGTTCAGCGTGCTGGCGCCGTGGTCGAGCGCCAGCCCCGAAACGGCGGAGGCGCTGCGCGTGGTGGCGCTCGCCCAGCTCGGGTGCACCGCCGTGGGCAGCGTGAACTACCTGCTGATCATGTCCGGCCGCCCGCGCGATCCCCTCTGGAACGCAGTCCCCGCGGTGATCGTGAGCGTGCTGCTGTCCCTGTGGTGCATCCCGCGGTGGGGGGCGGCCGGCGCGGCCCTCGCCAACGGCGCGGCGGCGCTCGTGGCCAATGGCGGCGGGCTCCTGCAGGTGTGGCGCCACCTCCACATCCACCCCTTCCACGCCGCGCTCGCCAAGCCGCTCCTCGCGGGCGTGGCGGTGGCCGCGGTCTCGTGGGGCGCGCAGCAGCTCCTCGGCGATGGGCTGCTCACGCTCGTCCCCATCGCCCTCGTCGGCGGTCTCGCCTACGGCGGTGCGCTGCTGCTCCTCGGCCTCGACGAGGGCGACCGCGAGGTGCTCGCCGCGCTCCGCAGAAAGGTCGGGCGATGACGCTCCTGCTCGCCCTGGCCTGCAGCCCGCCTCCCCTCGTGGCGTCCGCGGCCCCGGCGGCGCCGGTCTCCGCGCCGGTTGCCGTGCCACTCGCCCTCACGCACGACCTCTTCACGTCCGAGCCGGCCGGCGCCCAGCAGTTCCAGATGCGGGAGTGGGTTGATCTCGCGCGGGCCTGGCCGGTGCCGCTCGCGCTCCAGACGGCGCCCGACGCGCTCCCCGTCGTGGGGGAGCTCCACATCCCCGTGGGGCTCGGCGGGCGCGTCGTGTACCTCGTCACCGCGGGCTACGGCGCGGTCGGCAGCAAGGGCGTGGCGGCGGAGGGGGAGGTGTGCTTCACCGCGGGTGAGTGCCAGCCCTTCCGCACGCTGGTGGGGGAGGCGAGCTGGCCGGCGTGGGCGGGGGCCACGGGGCGATCGGCGGATGCGCTCGCGCTGGGTCGGAACGCCGGCGGGAGCGTGCTCACCGCGGCGGTGCAGGCCATCCCGCTCGCGGCCCCGCGCGAGGTCTCCGAGCTCGTGATCCGCGCCCGCGGCGGCCACGCCCTCTTCCTGCTGGCCGTGGCGGTCGACGCGGCGGGGCCCGCCGCGGCGCGTGGCCGCCCCGACGAGCTCCCGCCCGAGGGCTACGCCTTCCCCCTGCCGCTGGCGCGCACCTCGTTCGCGGGCGCCCGGCGCCCAGCGGACCGCGCCGTAAAGGTGAGCGGCGAGGCGCTCCAGTTCGAGGATGGCGCCCCCGTGCGCTTCTGGGGCGTGAACCTCGTGGGCCGCGCCGCCCTCCCGGCGGCGGACCGCGCGGAGGCCGTGGCGGCCGGTCTCGCGGCGCGCGGGTTCGACCTTGTCCGTCCCCACCACATCGACACCGAGGACACGCTCCTGAACCCCCGCCGGTTGGAGGCGGGGCAGGGGCTCGTGCGGCCCGACGCCATCGACCGCTTCGACCGCAGCTTCGCCGCGATGAAGGCGCAGGGCATCTACACCTTCGCCGAGATGTGGACGCGCCGGGCCTTCGTGGAGGGGGAGGGGGTGCCCGGCCCCGAGGGCCTGATCGTGGGCAACAAATATGTCGGGTACATCTGGCCGGAGTGGCGCGAGGCGCAGAAGGCCTGGTTCCGGGCCGTCTGGGGGCGCACCAACCCCCACACCGGCCTCCGTTACGCCGACGATCCAGCCGTGGCCTTCGTGGAGCTGAGCAACGAGAACAGCCTGATCACCGGCTGGTCGGTGGGCTCGCTGGAGAAGCTCCCGACCCTGCACCGTCACCAATTCGACCGGTTGTGGAACCAGTGGCTCCGTCGAAAGTACGGGTCGGACGGCAAGGTGCAAGCGGTCTGGGCGGGGAGCGGGCGTCCGGGGTTGGAGCCCGGGGAGACGCTGGTCATCGACTCCATCGCGCGGGAGCCGGCCCAACGGGGGCGCACCGAGCTCTACCCAACCCAGCGTGCTGCCGATCTGCTCGCCTTCTACGCCGAGCTCGAGCGGGACTACTACGCGGACATGCAGGACTTCGTCCGGCGGGACATGGGATTTTCGGCGCCCACCATCTGCTCCACCGCGATGGGGGTTCCGCAGGCGGATCGTCAGCTTGCCGCGTGCGATGTCATCGACCTGCACCCCTACTGGGACCCCATCGGCGAGAGCACCGCGTTCTACGATCGTTCGCTCCTCGGCGACACCGATCGCTGGTTCGAACGGCACGCGGTGTGCCAGCTCGGCAAGCCCTGCACGATCTCCGAGGTGCAGCACAGCTTCCCCAACCGTTACGCGCAGGAGGCGCCGCTCCTGTGGGCGGCGCTGGCGGGGCGGCAGGGCATCGACGCCGTGCTCTGGTTCGCGTGGAGCCACGACACCGTCCGCGACCTCGCGGATGCGCCCATGGGCGCGCTCGACCTCGAAGGGCGCCTCGGCGCCGACGTGCAGATGGCCTCGGCCGGCGAGGTGTACCGGCGCCTGCAACCGGCCGCCGCCACCTTCACGCGCTGGTGGGGGCCGGGCGGGCTCGACCGCGACCTCGCCGAAGGCGGTGGGCTCTGGGTGGCCGAAACCGTGGGTCTCGACAGCTGGTTCCAACGCAAGCTGCGGGTGGATTATGGCGAAGGGCCTCCCGAGCTCGTGCCGGCAGGCCCGGCGCCCACGGACCGGGTGGCCTGGAGTCCGGGGCGGCTCGTGGTGGAGGGGACCGACTTTGCCGCGGTGGTGGGCAACACGCAGCCCGCCGCCTGGACCCCCGACCCGACGTTGCTGTCCGCGCGGGTAGCGGGCCACGTGGCGCTCTCGCTGGTGCGGTTCCCGACCGGGTCGTGGCTCTTCACGGCGGCTGGGCGCACCGACCGGCAGGGCAGCGTGGGCACCCGCGGCGTTCCGGGCCTGCTGGTGCTGGGCGCCGGCCCCGCGCGGCTCGAACGGCTCCAGGGCGAGGTGCGGCTCCCCACGCTCGGCGGGGCCACCGCCGTGGTGCTCGACCCCGCGGCCGCCACGCTCCGGCCCGCCTTGCCTTCGGGCCCGCAACACGACACATGGGCGCTCCCCCCGGACTCGCCGTGGCTGCAGCTGACCCCCCCGAAAGCGCCGTGAGCCACGACCCCGACGCGCTCATCGCCCGACTGGCGGCGCGGGTGGGCGGCGCCTGGGTGCCCGCCGGCCCGGGGGCGCGGTCGATGGAGGAGCGGGGGCTTCACCTGCTCATCGGCGTGACCGTGGGGGAGGAGGGCGCTGGCAAGCTCCGCATCGAGGTGCGGCCGGTCGTCGGGTGGGGCTGGTACGTGCCGGTGCTGCTCCTGCCGCTCATCCCCTTGCGATACGGGATGCCGTGGTTCGCCGCGGCGGCGGTGGCGCTCGGGGGCGGCTTCCTGTGCCGCGGCATCGGCCGGGCAGTGATGCGCGTTCGCGGGGAGGCTCGCAAAGCGCAGCTCCAGCGCGCCCTGGGCCGGGCGCTCGAGGCCGAGAGCTGAGCGCGCCGGGTTAGCGCTACCCATGCTGCTCACCTGGCTCCTCGCCTGCTTCTCCTTCGCCGCCCCTGGAGGCAACGTGCCCGATCCTGGCCCCCCGAACCCCAAGTGGGCCGAGACCGCGAAAATGGTCTCGATCAACGGCAACCCTTTCGATACCTCGCTGCTGTCCGGCAAGGTCGTGTTGATCGTGAACGTGGCCAGCAAGTGCGGCTACACCCCGCAGTACGAGGGCCTCGAAGCCCTGTGGAAGACCTACGGCGAGCGCGGCCTCGTCCTCCTCGGTGCGCCCTGCAACCAGTTCGGGGGCCAGGAGCCCGGCCAGGCCGAGGAGATCGTCACCTTCTGCAAGATGAACTACGGCGTCACCTTCCCGCTCCTCGACAAGCAGGACGTGAAGGGCCCCCAGGCCTCCGCCCTCTACAAGTGGCTCGAATCCAGCCCGGCGGGCGCAGGATCGGCCGTGAAGTGGAACTTCGAAAAGTTCCTCGTGAGCCGGGATGGCCGCGTGGTGGGGCGCTGGCGCTCGGCCACCACCCCCAACGATCCTGATCTCATCGGCGCGATCGAGCGTGAGCTCGCGGCGAAGTAGTTCGGGCGAGGCGCGTCTGCCCGTCCGCGGTTCGGGCGGGCTTCGGCGGCGCCTCGCGGCGCCACCGGGGGCGTTTCAGCGCGGCTCGGCGCCTTCCGCCCACTTGGTGACCACGAACTCGATGCGCTCGTTGATGGAGCGGGCGCCCGGGTCGGTGCCGGGCACGAGCGGGCGCATGCCGCCGTAGCCGGCGGCGTAGAAGCGGCTGCCTTCCACGCCCTTCTCGGCGAGGTACTCGAGCACGATGCCGGCGCGCGTGCCGGCGAGGGAGAGCTCGTCGGAGGGGTCGCCCGCGCCGGAGGTGTGGCCTTCCACGCGGATGGACTCGATCTCGCGGTGCTGCACGAGGTACGCCGCCACGGCATCGAGCTGCCTGGCGCCTTCGGGGCTCAGCGAGGCGCCATCGAAGCTCACCGGCCGGAACAGGACCAGCTTGTTGCCGGCCACCACCACCGGGGACTGGGCGCTCGCGGTGGGCGTGGCCACCGGCACGTACACGGGCGCGGGGGCGGGCGTGACGACGGGGGCGGGCGTGACGACGGGGGCGGGCGCGGGCTTGACGGCCACCGCAACCGGTGCCGGCGTGGGGGCCGCCGGCGCGGGCTTCGTGGCCACGGGGGCGGGCGCGGGCTTGGCGGCTGCGGGGGCCGGTGCGGGCGCGGGTGCGGGCCTGGTGGCCACGG
>CAISIK010000141.1 GCA_903885375.1 uncultured Pseudomonadota bacterium | reverse complement strand
CCCATCCGCCATGGTGGGGCTCGCCTTGCTCGGGCGCCCCCTGCCCACAGCAACGCCCGCGGCAGCCGCGCGATACCGCTCGCCCAGCTGGCTCCCCTCCCAGCGAAGGTGGCGACGAACCTTGCCGCCTCCAGCGATGACCGGGGCCCCAGGAAGGCCCGGGTCCGAGCGCTTGGCAAGCTCGTCCGGGGTGCTGCGCGCCACGCCGAGGCGGCTCGCCGCCTCCTGGGTGGAAAGCCAGACCGGGTCCCCGCCGTGCGTCGAAATCGCCGCAACGATGTCGCCCCACGTGAACATCGGCTCGCCCCCCGGCGTGCGGGCCGCCGCGCAAACTGACCGGTTGAGCCACGCGTCGTTCACCCGAGCATCGCCAGGGAGGGCCCAGGAGACCATCGCGGGCGAGAGCAGCGACTCCGGCCGCAGAGCGACGCGGAGGAGCAGCCAGGGGTCGACCACGGCTCCACCACCTGGCGCTGCTTCCAAGGTGGAGGCGGGGGTGATGGGTGGGGGCGTTGCCCTCGTCGGGCGCGCGGTCATGCCGGGTCGCGGTGGAGCCCGCGAAGCGCCGCCGTCCCACGGCCAGCACCACCTCGCGTACGCCGTGATCCTCGACCAGTGGGAGATGCCGGAGCCGCCAATCATGCCGGTGCGACCCCGGCCCCGGGCGTCATGGGGTCCGCCGGGGTTCAGGTCCAAGCGCCGGAGCGGGACGGACGGCGACAGCGCCCTCGCGCGATCCGACGACCTCGGGAGATCCGTCTGCGGCGGGACGGGTGAGCATGGGAGCCTGACCGGACGCGACGCCCGGCTCGAGGCGGAACTGCCGCCTGCTCTTCCCGAGGTCCTCATCGCTCGGAGCCGCCCGGCGCGCCGGGGTTCGGGACGTCTTCGTCGACGCCGAGGGCGCGGGCGAGCAGGGCGCCCAGTGCGACGGCGACGACGCCCAACAGGACCTCGTCGGAACCTCGACGCTTCGACCGGCCCCAGGCGCTGAGCTCGCGGCCCGCGTCGGAGTCGCCGTTCCGGAGGCTGCGCCCGAGGCGGCGCAGGCGGTTCCGAGTCGTGCGGGAGCGCATGATTCAGCCCTTCCGGCGCGGTGTTTTGCGCGCCGCGGTGGGTGCTGCGCGGCTGCGGCTGCCGAGGCGGGCCGCGCGAAGCGTGCGCCCGGCCTCGCTGATCTCCTGTTCGCTGGGCGGCGTGCGGCGGGGCGGGGTGGGGTTGCGAGGCGGGGCGGAACGAGCTTTCTTAGCCACGATGGCTCCTGTTGTGAGTGGTGACGGAGACGATGCGCTCCTCCAGCCAGGCGTGGAGAGCGTCGGGATGGAAGCGGACCATTCGGCCGCTCAGGCGGATGTGGGGGATCCGCTTTTGGTGGACAAGCGCGTAGAGGGTCCCGACGGGGATCGCGAGGAGGGCGCTCGCCTCCCGGTAGGAGAGGAGGGGGGCGAGCACGGGGTGCTCGGGGACGGAGGCAGGCACTGAAGGGGGCATACCCGAAGGATACCCTGGACACCGTCGGATCGGTTGGGAATAGGCATTTAAAGTTACTAATCCGCTGAACGGATTCATTCTCAGGATGCGGCATCCTTGGCCGGCCAGCCGGGCGCCCGCTGGCGAGCGGGCTGGTCCACCACGGCCGGGACGCGGCTGACGTCCATGCCGTGCAGCTGGTCCAGGGGTCGTCGGCGGCGGTGACGCCCGCGTCGCATGCGCGACCGCCGAACCCAGCCTGCCATGTGGCGGCGAGGCTTCGACACCAGGCATGCCTCCACGCGGTGGTCAGGCGGTGCCGCGGTGGCGCGGGTGCCGACGCCTGCGGCTCCCACCGACCCACGCCGGCACCAGTCGCGCGAGTCAGCGTGGGCAGGACCTTTGGGCCCACCCCGCCTGCCGTGAGCAAGCTACTCGGTCGCCGTCTGCGCTCCGGCGCTCGCCGCCCGCCCTACCGCCCCCGCCGCCTCCCCGGCGCCCCCATTTCGAGCACGGCCCCCGGCTCCCCCTTCGGCACCACATCCACCAGCCGCGCGTAGTCCTCCTTGAACACTTCGGGGGCAAGGTGGGCATACCGGTTGGTCATCTGGACCGTCTTGTGGCCTAGAATCCGCTGGAGCCGGAACAGGTCGCCCCCGCGCATCATGAAGTGCGAGGCGAAGGTGTGGCGAAGGTCGTGGAAGGTGATCCGCTCCTCCTCCGCGACGCCGATCCGCTCCTGGCATCGCTTCAGCGTCTCCTGGAGCACGCGCGCCGAGGGGTGTTGCATCGTGCCCCGCTGCGAGGGGAACACCCAGTCGTTCGACCAGCAGCGCACCTTCCACTCGGTGAGCACCGGGAGGAGCGGGTCGAGGATCGGCACGTGCCGGATCGCCGCGGTCTTCGTGGTCTGGTCGTAGCTGCGCTTCACGGTGATGAGCCGGCGGTTCAGATCGACGGCGTCCCACCGGAGGCCGAGCAGCTCGCCGGCCCGCATGCCGGTGTACACGGCGGCGGCGTACAGCTCCATGACACCGGGATCCTCGAGCTTCGCCGACGACAGCAGCGCGCCGATCTGGTCGCTGCTCTTGAGCCACGGGTAGTCCTGCTCCACGAGCTTCGGCTTCTTGATTCGCGGCGCCGCGGCCAGCCAGACGAGCTCGATCGCGAGGTTGAGCATCGAGATCAGCATCGTCAGGTGGTTGTGGAGCGTCTTCTCCGAGAGGTGGCGCCGCCCGCGGCGGTACTGGTCCACCCGCTGGAGCGTGATCGCGGTGAGCTGGAGTCCGCCGAGCGCGGGGCGCAGGTGCGCCTCGATCATCGACTTGTCGTCCTTCTGCGAGCGCTTCACCGCAGTGCGGTGCTCCAGCCAGTAGTCGGCGAGCTCGTCGAAGGTGTGGGGCTCGGGCGGGCGGGCCTGGACGCCGGCCTTGATGCGCGTGGCCTCGGCCTGCCGCTCGATGAGGAAGTCCTCGGCCGCCCCGTACTTCGGGAACACCCTGGCCTGCCGCTCACCGTCGGCGTCGAGCCAGCGCGCGCGCCAGGTGCCGTTGGGAAGCTTCTCAGCTCGGGCTGCCTTCGACATCGGGTCCTCCAGGGTGGGAGCCGTGCGAAGCTCAGTCTACGCCCTGTGGTCACGCAGTGGTCACGACAAGCGAAAAGGCCGGCCCCATCTCGCGATGAAACCGGCCTTCAAGGTTGGTTGCGGGGACAGGATTTGAACCTGTGACCTTCGGGTTATGAGCCCGACGAGCTACCTGGCTGCTCCACCCCGCGCCAGTCCAGCCCTGTTAACCGAGGAGGCCGCCCTGTCAAGGCCGGCCCGCGTATTCCCCGCGGTGGTTCAGCCGCGCTTGGCGGCGCGCTTGCGGTTGCCCTTGGTGCGGCGCTTCAGCCAGTCGGGATCGACCTTGGCAAAGCCCTGCTTGCTGGACGCGGGCTTGTTGTGACCCGCCAGCGCCGCCGGCGTACCGGTGCCGATCTCCTTGAGGCGCGCCACCTCATCGCGGCTCAGCGCCCGGAAGTGCCCCCGCTCAAGGCCGCGAAGCGACACCGTGCCGAAGCTCTGCCGCACCAGCTTGGCTACCGGGTGCCCCACCTCCGCGAACATGCGACGGATCAGGCGGTTCCTCCCCTCCGTGACCGTGATCTCCACCCAGGCGTTCTCCTTGTCGGTGGCGCTCACCACCCGCACGAGCGCGGGGGCGGTCTTGCCATCCTCGAGCTGGATGCCGGCTTCGAGGCGCGCGATGGTGCGCGGCGAGGGCGTGCGGTACACCTTGGCGAGGTAGCGCTTGGGCACGCCGGCGCTGGGGTGGGTGAGCTGGTGCGCGAGGTCGCCATCGTTGGTGAGGAGCAGCACGCCTTCGGTGTTGATGTCGAGCCGGCCCACGGGCTCCACGCGCTCGGGCAGCTCGGGGAGGAGCTCCATCACCGACTTGCGGGCCGTCGGGTCCGCGCGGCTCACGATGTAGCCCTTGGGCTTGTAGAGCACGTAGTAGGCGAGCCGCGGCGCGTCGGGCATGGCGGCGTCATCCACCCGGATGACGTCCTTCTTCTCGTTCACCGGATGGCCGGGGTGCTTCACGATCGCGCCGTTCACCTTCACGCGCCCTTCCGCGATCATCGCCTCGGCTTCGCGGCGGCTGGCCACCCCATGCGCGGCCAGCACCTTGGCGAGCCGCTCGGTTCCATCTGCATTCATTCGAAACTCCTGCCGGCGCGTCACCGCGTGGGCGGGCGGCGGCTAAGTCAGCTCGGCAGAAAGATCAAGGGCGGTTGGGCAATACGCGGATGCCCGCCAACGTTGGGGCGAAGGGGGCAGGGGCGTATTGCGGCGCCGCCGGGGCGCCCCTACGGCGCGGACAACGCGCCCAGGATCCGCGCGGTCACGGCTTCGCTGGGCATCGGCACCGTCGCGTCGATCGCGGCGAACGTCCCGGTCACGCCGGAGAGCGTGGAGCGGAAGCCGTGGGCCTCCGTGCCGAGCTTCTTGAGCTCCGCATCCTCTTGAAGCGCATCGAGGAGGCGCTTCCCATTGGCGGTGAGTGCCAGCATGGGGTGTTCGCTCCAGATCGTGGGTTCCGGGTAGAGCACCACCACGTGGGCCTTGATGTCGTCGCGGTACTGTGGGTTGGCGTCGACGAACTCCACGAGCTGGTTCTCGTAGGCCACGACCAACGGGTAGGCGCCCGCGCCCATCGAGAGGAACTTGGCGAAGAGGTCGGCGCTGGAGGCATCCATGTTGCCAAGGCGAGCGAAGTACGCCTTCAACGAGGGCAGCAGCGACTCCACCGCCGCCTCGTCGGGCGGCTCGTTGTGGTTCAGCACGTTCACCAGCAGACCCGCGAACATCAGGCCGCTGCTGGACTTCACGGGGTCGGTACAGAAGACCTTCACGCGCGTGGTGGAGGTCATCCCCAGGTCCTTCCAGGTCTTCCCGGCCTCCATCGCCGCCACCAGCCGCCCCATGTCGAGGTAGCGGGTACCGCCCCGTTCAGAGACCATGCCCGCGGTCTGCAGACCGGCGGCCACGGTATCGAAGGAGTCGACCACCAGCGGCGAGGAGAACAGGTTCTCCTTGGCCACCCAGGTGCCCCCGTGGGCCGCGAAGAGGTCGACCGCCGCGGCCGTGGAGGGCCAGAGCACATCCTTGCCCGGCATCGCCGTCTGTACCATCTCCAGACTGCCCGCCTTGGCGGCCTCGACGGTGATCCCGTACCGGTCCTTCAGGATGGTCACCACCCGGGGGTCCTTCAGGAAGCTCATCTTCTCGCCGCCCACGAAGGCGGTCACGGGGGCGGCGACCGCCGGTGCTGCGGTCGCGCCGCCTGGCGGGTTCGCCGGGCCGGACGCCGGGTCGGAGCCCCGGCCGAGGTAGTACTGCGCGCCGATGGCGAGGACCACGGCCATCACGAACAGCAGCCCCCCCGCCACGAACAGGCCCCCACCCCGGCCGCTGTTGTCGTTGCTCATGTGGTGCCCTCGGTCCCACGCCTCGGCTGAAGGGTGAGCTGATCGAGCTCCAGGTCGGCCTGGAGCATCAAGTTGATGGAAGCGAACTCGGCGAGCTCGTGGTTCATGAGTCGATCGTGCATGCCCTTCACGGCATCGGCGATCTGGTGGACAGTGTCCCGGATGGCCGAGAGGCGCGCAGGATCGACGTCGGAGAAACGCTCACTCAGCTCCATGTATCGCTCGATGACCATCACCGCCCGCGGGAGCACCTCCGACACGAAGCTGCGCACCGCCTGCATGTCCTCGAGGGCCTCGGGCCGCCGCTCGAGCTCGGTGAACACCACGGCCAGCCGCTCGCCGAGGTGGCCCACCCGCCGCCGCAGGTCGCCGTCGCGGATGCGCTCGGCGAGCCGCCCGAAGGTGGCCGCCTCACGCCGCCCTGCGGCGGCGATCTCCGCCAGCGTGGGCCCCTCGGAGGCGGCCCCGGCGCCCGCCTGGGGCTGGCGGAGCAGGTTGAGGCCGTTGGCCACGGCTGCGGTACCCGCAAACGCGGCGAGCACGAGCACGCCCGTGGCGAGGGGCGGCAGCCCGACCCCGATCCCCCCCAGGAGCGCGCCCACCACCCCTGCGGTGATGCCTACGCCCGCGGCCATGCGTCGCGAGTCAGCCAAGCATGCCCCGTCAGTTGTTCCCGTTGGCCTGTCGGATGGCGTCCGACAGGTTCTTCGTGCCGTCGAAGACCTTGCCGCCCACGGCCAGCTCCTTCAGCACGGACTCCTGCGCCTCGCCGAACTGCACCGCGTAGATGGGGAGCGCCTCCGCGAAGGCCGGGTGCGCCGCCACGTACTGCCGGAAGGTGGGGGCGGCCTCCTCGTCGGTCGGGGCGCCGTCGGTCATCAGCACGATCGAGGTGCTGTAGTGGGCGAGGGCGAGCGGGTCGGACACGTCAGGGTGGGCGGTGGCGTGGGCCTCGAAGTACTGCATGGCCGTCATCGTGGCGGTGTAGAGCGCCGTGCCGCCCTCGAGCGGCTCGTCCTCCACCTTCCGCGCGAGGAGCCGCAGCTCGTCGGCGTTGTTGCCATCCACGCGGAGCGGCTCGCGGGGACGCTGCGCGAAGGGCAGGATCACCGTGACGTCGCCCGCAGCCGGGGGGAACCCGAGGGTGCGCGCGACCTCGGGCACGAGCACGCTCTCCATGGCCGCCTTCATCAGGCGCTCCCGGGACTCGTGCTGCCCCTCATCCACCTGACGCATGCTGGTGGACACATCCACCACGTACACCTTGAACGCCGGCTTGCGCAGGCTGGCGTAGAGGTCGAGCGCCTCCTGCGCCACCGCCGTGGTGGGCATGGGCACGGGAGTTACCGTGACCTCGGCCTGGATGCCCCACTCCGGGTTGAACACGCTCGGATCGGCGAAGCGCGCCGCGAGGCCGAGGCCGGTGCGCCGCCCCTGGGCCTCGATCTCGCGCTGCCCGGCCTCCGAGAGCAGGTAGGCCTGCAGGGTGTGGCAGAAGGTGGTCTTCGCGGCATCGCCGTGATCCACACAGCCGAACGGGAAGTCCGCGATCGACATGCCATCCACCGGGTACACCGCCACCAGCGGCTCCCTGCCCGCCGCCGTGAGCGTCTGGCTGGCCTCGATCACCACCGCTTCGTAGTTGAACATGCCATCGAGCCGGCTGTCGTCGGCCACGAGGAGGTCCTTGAGGAAGCCGGAGGAATGGGTGGAGCGGTTCACGGTCCGGAGCATCCGCTGCGTGGAGGCCTGCACGGCCTTGTCGGCGAGGTGCGAGCTCAGGAGCACCTCGGGGCTGCCGGCGTTGGCGGAGAGGATGCCGAAGTACGCGACCGCGCCGGAGTTGCTCTGCAGCGGCGAGGTCATCCCGAACCGCAGTTGACCCGCCTCCGCGGCCGCAAGGATGTCGGCCACGCGCACGTCGGTCTTCCCCGCCCAGCCGAGCCGTTCGAGCACGCTCTTTCGCACCCCGAGGATGACCGGCGAGCGCGCGATGCTCGCGGCGTCCTTCACCACCTTCTTCGTGTCGGCGGCCTGGAGCCAGAAGCTGCTCGCCGGCAGCACAGCATCGGCCTCCACCGTGCCGGTGCGCAGGGTGTTGCCGATGTCGACCGAGCCCTTGTACGTGACCGTGAGGTCCACGCCATTCTGCGCGGCGACCCGCGTGAAAATGTCGGACAGCGCCTTGTTTTCCGAACCCGCCAGCAGCGAGAACGCCAACTTCTGGGGGGGCGGGGCCGCCGGGGGTGCCGTGGGCTCCTCATCGCAACCGAGGAGCACGGTGAACAGGGCAGGAATCAGGAGGTGCATCGGTAACTGGGGAGGCCGGCAGCGTAGCGGGGGGGGGGCAACCGCCGCAATGGCCGCGACCGCGGCCACCTCCGGGGCGGCGGGAGCCGCCGGCGAGCTGGATCGCCGCGAGGTGTCCGCTTTCTCAGTCCTCTTCTTCTTCGCCGCCGCCTTCGGGGAAGGGCACCACGGGCACCACGCTGGCCTCGGGGTCATCTTCGAGGAGGCCGCGCAGGTCGCGCAGGGTGGGGAGATCGGCGAGCGAGCGGAGGCCGAAGAGCGTGAGGAACGCCGGCGTGGTGCCATAGAGCATCGGCCGCCCGGGCTCCTCGCTGCGGCCGGCCAGCTTGACGAGGCCGCGGTCGAGCAGGGAGCGGAGGATGCCACCGCTGTCCACCCCACGGATGTCGTCGATCGCGCCCTTGGCCACGGGCTGGCGAAAGGCCACGACCGCGAGGGTCTCGAGCGCGGGCTTGCTGAGCCTGAACGGACGCCCGCCCCGCACCGCCGCCACCCAGGACGCCAGCCGCGCCTCGGTGCGGAGCTGCCACCCTTCCCCCACCTCGACGAGCCGGATGCCGCTGCCGGAGTGCATCTGCCGCTCCCGCAGGGCTTCGAGGCCCGCCTCGACCCGCCCGGTGTCCACCCCGAGGGCCAGCGCCAGCGCGGCCACCGCCTGCGGCTCGGCCACCGCGAACAGGCAGGCCTCGAGGGCGGGAACGAGGAGCTCCGGCGGGCACACCCGCGGGTCGCCCGGGGCGCCGGCCGGATCTTCCGCAGCGCCGGCGCGGGGGAAGGCGATGACGTTTTCGACCGGAACAGGCTCGGCGGCGGTGGAGCCGGGATCGCCCTCGCCCGGGGGGGCTTCGCCCGGAGCTTCCTCGCCCGGGACGTCGTCGTCCGGAGCGTCGGGGTCCTTCACGGAGCGTGCTCCGCGTCGTCGTGTTCGTGGCCCGCGAACATCGACAGGTCGGCCTCGCTGGCCGGGCCGAGCGAACGCAGGGTGACGGCACCCAGATGCACGCGCTGGGTCACATCGATGAGCTGGAAGCGCGCGGTTTCGAGCACGGCGAGGAAGGTGATGAGCCGGGCCCGACGGAAGGGCATGTCCATCCACAGCTCGGCGAGCTGGTGCTCCTCGCCATCATCGAGCCGGTGGAGCACGGTGCGCACGGTGTCGAGCATCGTGTACTTCTCGAAGGCCACGCGGTGCTCGGCCGGCGGCGCCGCACGGCGCTCGAGCATGCCGTAGAACAGGGAAGCGAGGCCCCAGGCGTCGGTGCCGGGATCGATCGGCTGTTCGTCGGGCGCGGCCGGGGCCACCCGGCGCGCGAAGACATCGCGGTCGAGCAGCTGGCGCCCCCCGAGGTTCTCCGCCGCATCGCGGAAGCGTTCGTACTCCACGAGCCGCTTCTCCAGCGCCTCGCGCGGGTCCTCCTCCTCCTCGACCTTCGCCGCATCGGGCGAGCGGGGCAGGAGCTCACGTGCCTTCAGCAGGCAGAGCGTGCTCGCCATCGCGAGGTACTCGCCAGCGCGGTCGACATCGATATCGTCGAGGCCGTGGAGGTGCTCGAGGTAGGCCGCGCAGATTCGGGCGACGGGAATCTCCCGGAGCGCCACTCCCTCGCGGCGCACGAGGAAGAGCAGCAGGTCCAACGGACCGTCGTAAACGCCGACATGCACCGGCGGATCGGCGCGAATCGGTTCCGGGGCCGGAGACGGGAGCACCGCAAGGGCGCGCTCGGCTTGCATCGTGTCTGGTGTCCGTAAAGCGGGGTACGGGGGCGGCCGGGGAAGGCAGCCGGGGGGGGGAGTCCTTCTTACCGGACCCGCCCCGCCTTGACAAGCACCGCAGCACGATTTAGTCGCCGTTTCCGACAATCCGGAGAGTTCCCGTGGCCCACCACAAAAGCGCCATCAAGCGCATCCGTACCAGCGCCGAAGCCAACGAGCGCAACCGCGCCAACCGCACCCGCGTGAAGAACGCGGTCAAGTCGATGCGCGAGTCCCTCGCCACCGGCGATGCGGCGGCCAGCACCGCTACGCTGAGCGAAACCGTGTCCACCCTCCAGCGCATGGCTCGCAAGGGCGCGCTCCACAAGCGCACCGCCGCGCGCCGCATCAGCCGCCTCGCCAAGGCCCTGAACGCGCTGAAGAAGTAGGTCGCCCGCGCCGCGAGGCGCGAGCTTCCCGCTGCGACGGGCCGCCTCGAGGCGGCCTTTGTCGTTTGTGCCGATGTGCCCTATTCCCGCACGACGAGCCCAAGCACGAAGGCCTCGAGCACCCGCCGATCGCCCGCGCGTGCGGAATTCATCCGGCGGCCGGCCACCGCGAGCGACTCGAGCCACGCGCTCGGCGAAACCGGGCGCTTCTCCACCATGGCGCGCACCGCCGCGAGCTTGAAGGGCGGCATCTTCACGCCGGCCTCCCGCTCGGGAATGCGCCGGCGCACGGCATCCTGCACCAGAAGCACCTGCCGGAGCTGCCAGGCGATGCTGGCCATCAGGCGGTGGGGCGCCTCGCCATCCTCGAGGAGCCGGTGGAGGGCGCACAACGCGGCGTCCCGGTTGCCGGCCACGATGGCGTCGGTGAGCCCCCACACGTCGGCGAGGGCGGTGCTCGCGCACACCTCGTCCACCACCGCCACCGTGACGGCGCCGCCCATCCCCACAAAACCGGCGCAGCGCTCCACGTTGCCTGCGAGGGTGTCGTAGTCCTCCCCGCCCAGCTCGATGAGCCGCCGGATGGCGGCGGTGTCGATCGTGGCGCCCCAGGGCTGCACGCGGGCGCGGGCGAAGCTGGCCGGGTCCATCCCGGCGCCATCGAGCTTCAGGACGAGCCCCAGCTTCTTCACCGCGTTCTGGATGCGCAGGCCACGGTCCACCCCGCCCACCGCGGCGGGCATCTTCTCGCCCGACACGAGCAGCACTGTGCTGTCCACCGGGGACTGCACGTAGGCGAGGAGCGCATCGAGCGTGGCCACGTTGGCGTCCTGCACCTGCCGCAGCTCCACCAGCCGCTTCGCCGCCATGACCGGCACCTGGCGGCAGGCATCGGCAAAGCCTACCGCTCCCTCCTCGCCGGCAGTGTGGATGGCGTGGTTGAACGCCGCCATCCCCCCCGCGAGCACGGCGCCGCGCACCGCCTCCACCGCCTCGCGCACGAGCAGGGCCTCGCCGCCCACGCACACGTAGACCGGGTGGGGCGTGGCCAGCGTGCGGAGGAGGTCGTCGGAGGCAGACACTGGTGCTTGCTATTGCCCCAGCGTGAGCCAGGCGACACCTTCATCCGCGGCCGCTTCGGCGAGCCGTCGAAAGCCGGCGGCGCGCTCCACGGCGGCGGCACCGGCGGTGCCGGGGTCGGCGAGGGGGGAGCTCACGGTGACCGTTCGCGAGCGGGCGCCGGAGCGGAACTCCACCACCAGGGTCATCTCGTAGATCACGGTGTTGCCGGTGCGCCGGCCCGGGCGGGCATCGGCCCGCGCGACCACCAGCTCGAGCGGGGTGGGCCCCAGCGCGCGCCGCGCACCGAGGGCACGCTCCACGGCGGACGAGACAGCCTGCTCCACGCCCGGCTCGGCCACGACGGCGCGGATCGATGCGACTTGAAAGCCTACGACGGGCGCGGTGCCCACGTGGAGGGCGCAGCCGAGGAGCAGGAGGAGGGTTGACAGGCGGGGCCACCGGGGCGAGGATGCGCCCCAGTCTACCTCGGGGCCCGCATGTTCCTCCTCCTCGCCGCGCCGTTCACCCTGGCTGCCACGCCGGCCGAACCGCTGCCCACGACCTTCCGCATGACCGAGGGCGAGCCCGATGCCGCCAGCGCGGCCACCACCGGCACCCGCAAGCGCAGCTACCTCATGGAGGTCGGCTTCCGCGGTCGCTACATGGCGGTGCCCGGCGAGCTGCTGAACGCCTTCGTGTCGGAGCACGCCGACGACGAGTACCCCACCCGTCCCGACATCTCGGCCTACGCCCTGGGGCTCGAGTTCGTGGTGAAAGAGAAGTCGGCCAACGGCATCTTCTACGTGGAGTACATGAACCCGATGATCGAGGCCGGGTACTGGGACGACGCCGATCGCGGCTCGCCCGACCCCGACGACGGCAGCTGGGTGGAGCCGCAGAACTTCGCGCTCATCACCATCGGCGCCAACTACGCCTACGAGCTCCGCGCCACCAACTGGTTGAGCTTCCTCTTCGGGGCCGGCCTCGGCGGCGGCATCGTGCTCGGCGACCTCTACGAGTGGCAGGCGGGAGAAGACCCGTCGGACCCCGAGGGCAACAACGACAACCAGGAGCCGAGCTGCGGATCCCTGGAGCCCGCGTTCCTGCGGGTGGACTCCTGCGAGCACGACGCCGAGCTGGTGGCCGACGGCGACATTCCCCCGGTGATCCCCTTCATCGACATCAACGTGGGCTTCCGCTTCAACATCTCCGACAAGGCCTCGATCCGCCTCGAAGGCGGGCTCCACGACATGTTCTACGGCGGCGGCGCGGTCAGCGTCGTCTTCTGACCCTCGCGCCTTGCGCCGGGGAGAGTGGTCGATTAGACGGCGGGGCCGTTTGGAGTCTGATTCGTGGTCCTCGTAACCGTACGCGACAATGAGCCGTTCGAGAAGGCCTTGCGCCGCTTCCGCCGCAAGGTGGAGCGCGAGGGCATTCGGAAGGACATCAAGAAGAACAGCTTTTACCTGAAGCCGGGTGAGAAGCGCCGCCTCAAGCAGCGCCTCGCGGAGAAGCGTCGCCGGAAGGCCGCTCGCCGCGCCCAGCGCAAGATGCCGTCGAAGGCGCCGCCTCCGAACAGCATGCCGAACGGCGGATAACGCCGCGCGGCCGCGCGCCGTGCGACCGTTACCGGTTCGACCCGATGGGTGCCCCCGTGGCACCTTTTGGCGTTTTTGCCGCCCCCGCTCGGGCGCCCCTCAGCGCGGGAAGGCCGCGTTCTCGAGCGCCCAACGGGGATCGTCGAGGAGGGGCGGGAGGCTGCCATCGAGGTCGGGGAAGGCGAGCATGGCCTCGGCCCGGTAGAAGCGCACGCCTGGCTCGGCGGCAACCGCCTGTCGCATGGCCTCGCGAGCCGCGGCGGGTTCGGCGCCCTGCAGGAGCCGCAGCCGCGCGCTTGTCCACCCCTGCACGGCCGGCTCCACGCCCTCGGGCAGGCCGGCCAGCAGCGGCGCCGCATCCTCGAGATCGAGCGCCGCGCCCGGCCCCCGCATGTACACGAGGCCGACGACGTGGGCCGCCGCGTACACCCGACAGGGCGCCGGCGCCTCGTCGAGCACGACCGGCGGGCCGAGTCGATCGCCCCGCACGAGCAGCCCCTCGGCCACGGGCTCCGCGGCCGCCACGCACCGAAGCGCGAGCTCACGGCCCACTTCGTGCCACTTCGCCGCGCGTGCCGGCTCGATCATCGCGCGGGACCACGCCACCCGGGAGAGGCGCCACAGCACCGCCCCGGCGGTGGGGCGCTGGGCCAGCAGCGCGGTGTACGCCCGCTCGGCGGCGTCCACGCTCCCCGTCGACGCCCGGGCAGCCCACACCTTGTCGGCCGCGGCGACAGCTTCTCCAAAGGGGTCGGGGGCCCGCGAGGCGCGCTTGCAGCTCCCCAGGATCGGCAGGGTGCAGCACAGGGCCAGTCCGAGCCATCGCAGGGAGCGGAGCACGCCCGCTACTGCTTGTACGCGGCTTCGCTCACGTCTTCCCAACCATCCCGGGAGTAGCCGCAGGCGTCCTTCTCCCGCTCGAGGATGCGCGGGATCTGGAAGTGGTCGATCCGGTCGGTCGGGTAGCTGTAGGGCAGCTCGTAGGCCTTGTGCAGCCACACGCGCCCCTCGGTCTTCGCCGCCATGTCGTTCTGCTTGTACCCCTTGCAGAGCAACGCCACGCCCAGCTCCTTCAGGCCTTCCATGCGCTTCGGGTCGTCGGCCACCATCATCCGGAAGTACTTCACCGACTTGTCGATGTCGCCGCGGGTACCGCTGATCCACTCCATGGCCTTCCAGTCGGGGCAGAGGCGGTAGAACTGGCCGAGGGCGTTGTACACATCGCCGGGGAACGAGGAGATGCCCGATTCCATCCGGTAGGTGGTCTTCTTCGTGAGCGCCTTCAGCCAGAGCTTCTCGATGTCGTCGGCCGTGCTCAGCTGCGAGAGGATGCCGGAGGCCGTGGCGATGCGCCCCATGGCCACGCCCTCCCACAGGTAGCCGAAGCCGCTGTCGGGATCGAGGGCCTGGACCTTCTGGGCGAGGACGCGCGCCCGTGCATAGATCGGCAGGCGCTGCTTGTCGGGCACCTTCTGCGCGAGCAGCTCGCCGTTCTCGTAGAGCGCCCGCGAGAGCCGCCAGAGCGCCTCGGGGTCGTCGGGATGGACAGCCGTGTAGCCCTCCAGCGCGCGGATGCACCCCTCGACATCGCCGGCGTTGGCGAGCCGCTCGGACTCCTCCACCTCGGGGGCAAGCGCCCACACCATGCCGGCCAAGAAGAGCAATGACATCGCAATCTCCGTGCCGCGAGCGATAGCGCGGGGCTCCATGGCCGGCAATCTCCGGATAGGCTCAGGGGTCCCTGCCCCCTCACCCGGCGCCGCGCCCTCGTGCTCCTCCTCCCATTCGCCCTCGCCCTGCCGGCCGCCACGCCCGTCCGCCCGGTCGACGAGGCGGCGCTGGCCAGCCTCCTTCGCAGCACCCACCCCGGGCCCTTGATGGTGAACTTCTTCGCCACGTGGTGCGCGCCCTGCGCGGCGGAGCTGCCGATGCTGCAGACCGTGGTGATCGCCCACCCCGGCGCCACGGCCATCTTCGTCTCGCTCGACGCGCTGGGCGATGCCCAGCGGGTGCAGGAGCTGGTCGACCGCACCGGCCTCCTCTCCCCCGTCGTTCACCTGCAGGCGAAGGATCCGGCCGGCACGATGCTCCGGGTTGTGCCTGACTGGCCCGAGCGAATTCCGGTCACGATGGTGATCCGACCCGACGGAAAGGAGGCCACTCGTTTCGTTGGCGTCGTGACGGCGAGTCAACTTTCGCCTGTCCTGCAATCGTTCGAAACCGTTCCTGCCCCCTGAGTATTCTTTTACTTCATTCATTCCTTGCAATTGCCGATTGCCAAGCCCGGGTGGTGCTAGTACCATGACCTTCCATGGGCAAAGTCATCGGTATCGATCTCGGCACCACCAACTCGGTGGTCGCGTACATGGATCGTCGTGAGCCGCGCGTGATCATCAACGAGGAAGGCGGTCGAGTGACCCCCTCGGTGGTGGGCTTCTCGAAAACGGGTGAACGCTTCGTGGGCGAAATCGCCAAGCGGCAGATGCTCATCAACCCCGATGCCACGATCCACAGCGTGAAGCGGTTCATGGGCAAGCGGTACCGCGAGGCGGCCCGTGACATCCCGCTGGTCAACTACGAGGTCGCCGAGAACCGCAACGGCGATGCCGCGGTGAAGGTCAGCGGCCGACTCTACAGTCCGCAAGAACTATCTGCGATGATCCTTCAGAAACTGAAGAGCAGCGCGGAAGACTTCCTGGGCGAGCCGGTCACCGAGGCCATCATCACGGTCCCGGCCCACTTCAACGATCGGCAACGGCAGGCCACGAAGGACGCCGGCACCATCGCCGGCCTCAACGTGCTGCGCATCATCAACGAGCCTACGGCCGCCGCGCTCGCTTACGTGCACGACCGCCGCAAGAACGCCACGATCGCGGTGTACGACTTCGGCGGTGGCACCTTCGACATCAGCATCGTGCACATCGACCGGGAGGTGGGCGAGGTGCGCTCCACCCGGGGCAACAACGCCCTCGGCGGCGCCGATCTCGATCGCCTCCTGGTGGACTGGCTCGCCGAGCAGTTCAAGGAGGAGCACAGCATCGATGTGTCGGCCGACAAGATCGTCCGGCAGCGCCTGCGCGATGCGGCAGAGCGAGCGAAGATCGAGCTCTCCACCGCGATGGAAACGGAGATCCACCTCCCCTTCCTCGTGGCCGACGCCTCCGGGCCCCGCCACCTCCAGGTGCGGCTCTCCCGCGCGATGTTCGAAACGCTCGCGGCCCCCCTCTTCCAGCAGACGATCACGGAGTGTCGTCAGGTGATGGAGGAGTCGAAGCTCAGCCCCGCCGACATCGATGAGGTCGTGATGGTGGGCGGCAGCAGCCGCATCCCGCGGGTGAAGGAGCTGGTGAAGGAGTTCTTCAACCGCCCCCTCAACCACGCGTTCAACCCCGACGAAGTGGTGGCCATCGGCGCGGCCATCCAGGCCGGCGTGCTGGAAGGCGAAGTGAAGTCGGTCACCCTGCTCGACGTCACCAACCTCTCCCTCGGCATCGAGGTGGAGGGTCGGCGCTTCGCCAAGCTGATCCCCAAGAACACCACGATCCCCGCGCAGAAGGTGCAGCTTGTCAGCACCGTGGTCGACAACCAACGCGCGGTGAAGATCCACGTCCTCCAGGGCGAGAGCGCCTTGGCTACCGAGAACGTCTCGCTCGGCGAGTTCGAGCTCGTCGGGCTTGACCCTGCCGCCCGCGGCGTGCCGCGCATCGAAGTGAAGTTCGCGATCGATGCTTCCGGCATCGTGAACGTGAGCGCGCGTGATGGGCGCGGTCTCCAGAACCAGGTCACCATCCGCGCCCCGACGGGCCTGTCCAAGCTGGAGATCGAGGAAGCCCGCTCCGAAGCGCAGGCGCACGAAGATCGTCGCGAGGCGGCCGCCGAAACGAAGGACCTTCGCTTCGCCGTGGAAAAGCAGATCGTCGCGCTGGAAACCTTCCTCCGCGAGCACAAGGCGGTGCTCCACCGTCAGGACTCCAGCGAGGCCGAGCAGGCGCTCAAGCGCGGTCGAATGGCGCTCGCCAAGAGCACCGACAAGACCAACCTCGAGGACACCTCGAACTACCTCAAGCGCTTCGCCGCGCACCTGCTCGACAAGATGGGCGGCGTCCAGCTCAGCTGAGGGGATCAGCCGCCCTGGCGCGCCAGCAGCAGGTCGGCCGCCCGACCGATGACCCCCGGCGGTCCCACGAGCGCCGCGAGCTCGCCGGCCGCCGGCGGCTCTGCGCGCGCGAGCGCCCCGCGGAGGTCGTCGGGCGTGAAGTGCTGCACGAACTCGCGAAAGACCTCGCGGTCCAGCAGCAGGTTCGGCAGGGCGAGGAAGCGGATGCCCCGTACGAGGAGCCGGCCCACCACGTAGGTCAGGGGATGCACGCGGTGGGCGACGACCGAGGGCACCCCGTGCAAGGCAAGCTCAAGCGTGACGGTGCCGGACTTGGCGAGCGCGCGCTCGGCACGCATCATGGCCTCGGCGCTGTCCACCACGTGCAGGCGGGGGTCGGCGGGCAGCCGGGCGCGGAGATCCGACCCCGGCGACTCGGCCACCAGCACCGTGGCGTGGTGGCGGGTGGCGTCGAGGAAGGGTTCGAGGTGGCGGGCGAGCTCCGCCGGGCGCGAGCCGGGGAAGATGGCCACCACGCCGGGCTCCGGGCTCCGGGGCGCCACACGGTCGATCGCGGGATGGCCGAGCGGCCGCGCATCGAGGCCGGTCCCGGCGTAGAGCGGTGGCTCGAACGGAAACAGGCACCACAACTGCGAGAGCGCCCGCGCCACCGCATGCTTCCTCCCCGGGCGCCAGGCCCAGAGCTGGGGCGAGACCCAGCCGACCGTGCGGAGCCCACGCGCCTTCGCCGCCGCCGCCACCGGCAGGTGGAAGTCGGGGGCATCGATGCAGAGGAGCACGTCCACGCCGGGCACGGCCGCGTCGATCAGCGCCTGCCGCTGCCGACGGATCGCGCCCAGGTGCGCGAGCACCTCCACGAGCCCCATGGCCGGCGGGGCGAGCGGCACGAGCGAAACGAGACCCTCCGCCGCGAGGCGCGGCCCGCCGAGGCCGCGCAGCTCGAGCGGCACCCCGCGCCGCCTCAGCTCCGCCACCAGCTCCGCGCCGAGCCGGTCGGCGCTCGGCTCGATGGCGCTCAGGAGCAGGCGCACCGGATCCGCTCGGCAAGCTCCAGGACAGGCAGGGCGTCGGCGGCCCGCACCGGGAAGGACCCATCCCCCGCCGCGGCCGCGAGGAAGGCCACCAGCTCGGCGCGAAGCGCATCGCCGGGCTCCACCGGCACCACGGATTCGGTGAGGTCTGGCGCCACGTGCACGAGCGTCCCCGCCTTCAGATCGGCGCTCCAGTAGCCGCCCGGCGCGAAGACCCGCAGCGTGCGGGCCGACCGGCGGCTCACCCGGCTGGCGGTGAAGAGGCCCACCGCCCCGTCCTCGAGCTCCACCCGGGCGTGCACGATGTCGATGCGCCCGCTCACCAGCGAGAGGCCGTTGGCCCGGACCTCGCGCACCGGCGCCGGGCAGAGCGCCGCGAAGAGATCGAGGTCGTGCACCATCAGGTCGAGCACCACGTCCACATCGATGCCACGGTCGGCCCAGGGCGCGAGCCGCTCCGCCTGCAGAAACCGCGCCCCGGGCGTTCCCAGCGCCCGGAACGCCGGGTTGAACCGCTCCACCTGCCCCACGAAGCAACGGGGATGGCGGGCGAGCGCCCTCGCCTCTCCCAGCGTGGCCGCTACCGGCTTCTCCACCAGGACCGGCACGCCGCGCTCCAGCCAGGGCAGCGCCACCTCCGCATGGGTGCCGGTGGGCGAGGCAACCACCACCGCATCCGGCGGCACGGGCGGCTCCGCCCGCCCCTTCGCCGGGTCGACCACGTGCACCTCGTGCCCGAGCTCACCCAGGTGCCGCGCGTGGTGCGAACCCATGCGGCCGAGGCCGTAGAGGGCCACGCGCATGGCGGCTACTCGTCCGCCTGATCCGGCGCGCCCACGGAGCGGCAGATGCCGCGCTGGCTGCTCTCCAGGAAGTCGACCAGCTCGATCACTTCCGGCACGTCGTTGTAGAACGCCCGCACCTGCTCGGCCGCGATCCGCATCGGCATGCCGGACTGGAAGAGCTCGCGGTAGGCGTTCTTCAGGGCCGACATGACCTCGCGGGAGAAGCCCGCGCGCCGCAGGCCGACGACGTTGAGGCCGACGAGCCGCGCCCGATCGCCCTGGGCGATGGTGAACGGGGGCACATCCTGCGCGGCCATGCCGCCGCCCCCGACCATCGCGCACCGACCGATGCGCCCGAACTGGTGCACCGCAGCCAGCCCGCCGAGCACCACGCGGTCGTGCACCTGCACGTGCCCGGCGATCGCCACGGAGTTGGCGAAGACACAGTGGTTGCCCACGATGCAGTCGTGTGCCACGTGCGTGGAGGCCATGAACAGGTTGTCGCTGCCGATCCGCGTCAGGGCCTCGCCGGTGGCGGTGCCGCGATTGGCGGTGGAGTTCTCGCGGAAGCTGTTGCGCTCCCCGATGATGAGCCGCGTGGGCTCGCCCCGGTACTTGAGGTCCTGGGGATCGCCACCGACACAGGCGAAGGAGTAGATCTTGCAGTCCGCGCCCACTTCGGTCTGCCCACGCACGATGGCGTGCGCATGTACGGCCACCCGGTCGCCGAGGCGCACGGGGCCCTCGACCACGGCGTAGGGCCCAATCTCCACGTCGGACCCCAGCTCGGCGCGGGGGTCGACGATCGCGGTGGGGTGGATGGCCATGGTGTCTCCGCCCGCGAGGCTAACACGAATCCCCATGTTCCCCAGCCCCCCTTCCCCTCCCCGCCCGCTGCGGATACCCACCGGGGATGTCCATCCTGAAGCGCCTCCGGCACCGCTTCCAGCCAGGAGAGTCCGCGAGCCCCATCGCGGTGGCGCCCCCCCCCGTGTCGGAGCGCCCCAGGCCGCCCGAAGGCGCCAGCAACTACGTCATCCTCATCCTCGACAGTTGCCGCTTCGACAGCTTCGTGCGGGCGCGTCCGAAGGTCATGAGCAAGCTCGGCCCCGTGCAGAAGCGCTGGAGCTACGCCACGTGGACGTCGCCGAGCCACTACAACCTGCTCATCGGCCTCCTGCCGCACTCCTCGCCGCGCCACGTGTACGCGTCCGAGTACTACAAGGACGACTTCCTCCGCTTCCGCGACCGCTTCAACGTGGACACCATCGAGTTCGGCAAGATGGTGCCGGGCCTGTGGCTCCCCAGCTACCTGCGCAACCAGCTCGGCTACCGCACCAACATGTACGTCTCCATGCCGGTGCTCAACCCCGCCACGCCGGTGAACCGCGACTTCGACGACTACGCGCTGATGCCGCACCACAACGACGTGAGCGCCATCTTCCGCAAGATGCGCTTCTACGAGGAGCGGCCCAGCTTCTTCGTGCTCAACACCGGCGAGACGCATTACCCCTACGCCACCCCCGACGAGCCGGAGAATGCCTGGCCACGCATCTCGGGTGTGAACGGGGTGTTCAAGCACCTCGACGATCACGTGCGCGCCGGGGCGCTCGTCTCCACGGCGGAGGCCCCCCAGTTCTTCGACGACGAGAAGATGGCGGCGCTGCACGCGCGCCAGGTGGATGCCGTGAAGTGGGTGGACCGGGCCTGCGAGGAGCTCTTCGACCTCGTGCCCGACAACACGTGGATCACCATCACGGCCGACCACGGCGAGCTCTTCGGGGAACAGGGCTACTTCGGACACGGGCCGATCCAGCACGCGAAATGCCACGAGGTCCCCTTCGTGGAAGGTCGGCTGCGGTAGCGCCCCCGGCCGCGCCCGGTCATGATGGGCACGATGTGGCTCCTCTGGTGCACCCTGGCCGCAGCCGCGACCTACGACGTCCAGCTCCCACCGGACCAGCCGGTCGAGGAGTGGGCGGAGTGCCTCGCCCTCGCCGGGCTTCGGAGCGGCCCGGGCGGGAGCGGCGTCTGGGTGGAGATTCTCGACCGGGGCGAAACGTGGACGATCCGCGCGCACGGCACCGGCACGCAGGTTCGTGAGCTCACCATCTCCGAACCGCGGGCGCCCGAGGCCCGGGAGGACGTGGCGCTCCTCTCCGCGAGCCTGCTCCGCCCGCTGACCGCCGCCACGAGGCCGCCGGCAACGCCGCCCACGCCGGTGCCGGTCGCCACCGCGCCCGCCGCGCCGAAGCCCACCCCGAAGCCGCGTCCGGCGCCTCCGCCGGCGCCCGCGCCGGCCCCGCCCCCCGAGCCCGAGCCCGTGCCCAAGCCCGAGCCGGAGCCGATCCCCGCCGCGCCCGTGCCCGCGCCTACCGTGGAGGTCGAGCCTTCCCGACCGCCCCCCGACCGCTGGGAGGTGGAGGCCGGCATCTCCGCCGGGCTGCGGGCCGATGCCCTGCCGTCGCCGGTGCTGCGCGCCGACGTCCTCCGGCGGCTCGGCGCCTTCTCCGTCGGGCTGGGCACCACCGGCGAGCTCCCGGCGCGCCTGCCCGACTTCGACGTCGCGCCCACGATCGCCTCCTTCTCGATGGTCTCCCTCGCGAGCTGGCGGCCGGATGCGGCGGGTGGCGTCTCGGTGGGCGTGGAGCTCGGGGCCAGCCTCCTGTTCCTGGCCGACGCCGAGGGCGCCCTCCTCCACCCGGCCGTGGTCTTTCCCCGCACGGCCGCCCAGGTGGCATGGGCCTCGCCGGCCCTCGCCGGCCTCGGGGGCGTGGCGGTCGAACCCTACGTGCGCGTGGCGGTGGTGTTCGGCGCCCTCGAATTGCTCTCGTCGAAGAACGGGGACCGGGACCTCTGGCCCCTCTCGGCCGACGTCGGCGTCACCTTGCGGTTCGCCACCGGAATTTAGGCCCCGAAGGCGATCGTTTGGTCCGCATGGCGGCATACGGGTGGGTGATGCAGCTCACCCCCGAACTCCAGCGCCACACCGCCGGTGCCCTGCGTGGGGAACGCGAGGACCTCGACGGCCTGATCGGCGCCTGGCTGCCGGTCGTCCTGGGCTGGTGCAGTCGCCTCGGCGGGCCCCGCGTGGATGCGGAGGATGCCGCGCACGACGTGATGATGGTGGTCGCGCGCCGCATCGGCACCGTGTTCGCGGCCGAACAGTTCCCCGCGTGGCTCTTCGCCATCACCCGTCGCACCCTCGCCCGGCACCGGCGGCGCGCGTTCGTCGCCCGGTGGATTCCGGGCCTCTCGGTGGACGCGGCCGATCCCGCCGCCAGCCCCGTCCGCCTCTACGCGGTGGCCGAGACCAACCGGCGGGTCCAGGAGATCCTCGAGAACATGAACGAGCAGGACCGTGAGGTCCTCGTGCTCGCGCTGCTCGAGGATCGTCCCGACACCGAGGTGGCCGCCATGCTCGAAATCCCGCTCGGCACGATGAAGAGCCGGCTCCGCCGCGCCCGCGACCGTTTCCTCAAACAAGCCCGCGCCAAGAACGTCTTCCCTGGAGGCGACGCGCCATGAAGCCCCCGCCCGACATCCAATCCGAATCCCAGCTCGATGCGATGGCCGCTGCCCTCCTCCGCGAGCTCCCCGAGCCCCCAACCGGGGCCGAAGCCCGCGTCGGCCGGCGGCTTGCACGCTCCCGCGCGCTGCCCGAGCCGCGGCGCACCGCGCTCTCGCCGTGGCTCATCGGCGGCCTCACCGTGGCCCTCGCCGCGGCGAGCGCGGCCATGGTCCTCCGTGCCCGCACCGACGATGGCACCGCGCCCAACGCGATCGGCCGCCTCGACAGCGAAACCGTCTGGGCAGGCCGCCGTCTCGACGGCGTGGACCTGACCTACCGCGGCGCGGGCGAGGTGGCCGGGTCGGAGGTGGCGCCCCGGATCAACTGGCAGCGCGGCACGCTCAACGTGGAAGTCATGCCCGGCCGGGGCCTCGATGTGCGCGTCCAGACCCGCGAGGCCGAGGTCCGGGTCGTGGGCACGGGGTTCACCGTCAAGCGTGATGCGCTCGGCACCTCGGTCGAGGTGCGGCACGGCGTGGTGGAGACGAGCTGCGTGGGCGAAGCGCCGGTGGCCCTCCACCAGGGCGATCAGGTCACCTGCCTCCCCAGCTCGCCCGCCGGCCTGCTGGGTCGGGCGCAGGCCCTGCAGGAGTCCGGCGCCGAAGTGGCGCTGGTGGCCGCGAGCCTCGACCGCGGCCTCGCGCTCACCAGCCTCGGCGACCCGATCGGCGCCGAGCTGGGCGCGATGAAGGTGGAGGTGCTCGCCGCCTCCGGACAGGGGAGCGCCGCCCTCGAGAGCGCCCACGCGCTCCTGAAGGCGGGCGGCAGCGCCCGCGCCGACGAGGTCATCCGCCTCGCCGCCGGCCTCGCCGCCGAGCAGGGCGGCTGTGCCACCGCCGCCGCCTGGCTGCTCGACCTCGGGCCCACCGCCCTCGAAGCGTGCGGCCAGCCGCCGGCCATCGAGCCCGCGGGCCGCTGAGGTGCGAGGGCTCCCCCTCCTCCTCCTTCTCGGCGGGTGCGAGAAGATCTCGGTCGTGGTGGACCACGAGCCCGGCGGCAGCGCCAACCCCGATGCGATCGTGTCGGGTGCCCTCTCCGTATCGCCGGTCGAGGTCGACCTCGGCGTGCTCTTCATCGGGGAGTCGCGCTCCACCACCGTGAGCGTGACCAACATCGGCGATGCCACCGCCGCCGTTTCGGTGCAAGTTGTCGGGGGGTGGAGCACCGCCTACACGCTCGACAGCTACACCGCCTCGCCCGAAGCCGGCGAGACCACCGTGCACGCCCTCACCCTCCGGCCTACCGACTGGGGCATCCACGACGTGAGCCTCCTCATCAAGGATGCCGTCTCCGGCGGGCAGGTGGAGCTTCCGGTAGCGGCCGAGGTGCAGGAGGACAACGACGGCGACGGCGTGGGCAGCCGCCAGACGGGCGGCGGCGACTGCGACGACGTCGATCCTACCGTCTACGCGGGCGCGCCGGATGCGTGGTACGACGGCGTGGACAGCGACTGCGCCGGCAACGACGACTTCGATCAGGACGGTGATGGCCACGCGGCCACCGCCTTCGGGGGCGACGACTGCGCCGACACCGACGCCACCATCCACCCCGGCGCCACCGAGACCTGGTACGACGGGGTCGACGGCGATTGTGCCGGCGATGACGACAACGACCAGGACGGCGACGGCCACGCGGCGGCCGACCACGGCGGCGACGACTGCGACGACACCGATCCCACCGTGAGCCCATCGGCCCCCGACGCCGGCTACGACGGGGTGGACAGCGACTGCGCGGGCGACGACGACTACGACCAGGACGGCGATGGGTACCGCCCGCCCGATTACGGCGGGGAGGACTGCGACGACGCCGACGCCAGCGTGCATCCCGGCGCCCCCGACACGTGGTACGACGGCGTGGACAGCGACTGTCTCGGCGACGACGACTACGATCAGGACGGCGACGGGGTGGAGTCGCCGGCGGACTGCAACGACACCGATCCCACCGTGATCGGCGCGGCCGCCGAGTCGCTCAACCACGTCGACGACGACTGCAACGGCCTCGTGGACGATCTCGTCATCCGCGACGCCGCCTCCGGCCAGCTCCAGGGTGCGGCGGCCTCCAACCGGCTCGGCGACAAGGGCCTCCTCGGCATGGGGCCCGACATCACCGGCGATGGGCTGCCCGACCTCCTGCTCGGCGCGCCGGTCTCCTCCACCGGCTACCTCTGGGTGGTGGACGGGGCGACGGCCACGTCGGCGGCCGGCTCCGTCACCGCCTACGATACGGCCGCCTTCACCGGGGAGGCCGCCGGCTACGGCCTCTACTATGAGATCGGCTGGGTGAACGGGCCGATGGCCGACGTGGACGGCGATGGCACCGCCGACCTCATCGTCGGCGGCAGCTACAGCTACTACTACACCTACGGCCGCAGCTACCTCTTCCTCGGCGGGCCGGCCCTCTCGGGCGCGGTCAGCGCTTCCGCCTACGACGTGCGCATCTCCGGCGATTCCTCGTACTCTGCCGACAACCCCCGCGTGTCCGCGCTGGGCGACGTGGATGGGGATGGCCAGGCGGACCTCGTGATCGGCGCCTACGCCGACAGCTCCTCCCGGGAGGACAACTGCGGCAGCGTGAGCTTCTTCTCCGGCGCTTCGCTCTCCGGGGACGATCTCGACCTCGCCGATGCCGCGGCTCGGATCTACGGCCTTGAGGAGCGCGACTACCTCGGCTACTCGCTCGTCACCGCCGACCTCGACGGCGATGGCTACCTCGACGCCATCGCGGGCGCGCCCTACTACGACGAGGCGGCGTCCAGCGGCGGCGGCATCTTCGTGTTCGCGGGCAACAACTCGATGACGTGGGACACCTACGCCGATGACGCCGCCCACGCGGAGATCCGCGGCGCCACGCGCGACCTGAACCTCGGCGAGGACCCGCTCGCCCACCCCGGCGATGTCGACGGCGATGGCGACCTCGATCTCGGCCTGACCAACGAGGACAACGGCGGCGTCTGGCTCTTCCTCGGCGGCAGCACGCTGAGCGGCGTGTACGACCACACGGCAGCCGACCACAGCCTGGCCGGAACCGCCGGCGACCTCGGCTCGAGCCTCGTGCTCGACAGCGATCTCGACGGCGATGGCGCCGACGAGCTGGTGGTCGGGGCGGATGGCGACGACACCGCCGCCGCGAACGCCGGCGTGGCGTGGGTCTTCTCCTACGCGAGCACCTGGGCGAGCGCCCTGACCGCCTCCGATGCGCGCGCCACCCTCTACGGCACGCAGGTCGACGGCTACTTCGGCAGCGGTGGCGCGGGCGGCGCCGATCTCGACGCCGACGGCCTCGAGGACGTGGCGCTGGGCGCCTTCGCCGACGACACGAGCGCGACCGACGCGGGCGTCGTTTGGATCGTTCGCGGCTGGTGAGACGGTCGAGCGGCGAGACGCTTGGCGATCGGCGAATTATCCGGCGGTCGTGCCCATGCTCCACCTCGCTTTCGCCCTCCTCGCCTGCGCTCCCGACGTCACCCAGGACAAGCCCGCCGCCGATGCCGGCCCGGCCGTCCCGACGGCGGCCGCCCCACCCGCACCTGCTCGCGCCCCCGGCCTCCCGGTCGACAAGACGCGATCGAGCGTCGTCGCCGTCGGGGCCAAGGTCACCGGCAGCCACGAGCTCACGTTCACCGAGTTCTCGGGCGAGCTTGGGCTCGACGGCGAAGCCTTCGTGAACGTGGTCGCGAAGGTGGGCGTGGCGTCCGTGTCCACCGACAGCGAGAAGCTCACGAGCCACCTGCTCACCGAGGACTTCTTCTCGGCGCAGCAGTTTCCCGAAGCCACCTTCGCCAGCTCGATGGTCACGCCCGGCGGCGAGAACGGTGCCACCCACACCATCAAGGGCACCCTGAACCTGCGGGGCGTGTCGCGGGAGATCACCTTCCCCGCCACGGTGGCCATCACGCCCACCGAGGTCACGGCGCGGGCCGAATTCTCCATCAACCGCGCCGACTTCGGCGTGGTGTACCCCGGCAAGCCCGACAACCTGATCCAGGACGGCGTGGTCCTGCGCCTCCTCCTCGTCGCGCCGCGCGGTTGAGGCGTTGACCCAGACGCCGACCACCCGCGAAGTCGGCGTGGCCGGCGCCATGCTGCTCGCCTGCCTGCTCGGCGCCTACAGCGCGCTCGCGCTCGCCGGCTTCGTCTTCGACGACGTGCCCCTCGTGGTGCAGAACACCCTCACCGGACACCCCGGCCGGTGGATGGAAGCGTTCCGCACCGACCTCTGGAAGACCGCCGGCGTCGATGCGTTCAGCGGCTACTACCGCCCGCTCCTCCTCCTCGACCTGATGGTCGACCGCGCGGCCTTCGGCCTCTCCCCGGCCGCCCACCACCTCCATTCGTTGGCCTGGCACCTCGCCGCCGTCGGCCTGTTCCTCGCGCTCCTGCGGCGGCTCGTGCCGCCCACCCCCGCGCTGGTCGGGGCCGCGGTCTTCGCCCTGCATCCGCTCCAGTCGGAGGCGGTCGCCTGGATCGCCGCCCGGAACGACCTGATGGCGGCGAGCTTCATCTTCGCCACCCTGCTCGCGCTGCTGCCCGCGCGTCCCGGGCCCGCGAGGCTCGCGGTCGGCTTCGCGCTCGCGCTCGCTGGCCTGCTCGCCAAGGAGAGCGCCGTCCTCACGCCGATCGCGCTCCTTTGCCTGGACCTCGCCCGGGACCGGCGGCCAGGACCGCTCCCGCGCTACCTCGCGTGCGTCCTCGCGATCGGCACGTGGTTGGGGCTTCGGACGGCGGCCGCCATCCCGCCCGCGTCGGTGCCGTCGTCCATCCAACTCGTCGGGCTGCTCCAGGGTTCGCCGCAGCTGGCGACCCACTACGCGGCGCTCCTCGTCTTCCCCTACCCGCTCTCCATCGGCGAATTCCTGCCCTACCTCGAGGGCAGCCCGCTCGAGTACATGCTGCTCGGGCTGCTCCTCGCGGGCCTGGCCCTCTGCGTACGGCGCGGGGGGCCGCTCGCCTGGGCGGGGCTCACGCTCGCGGCCATCTCGATGACGCCCTCGCTCCTCGCGATCGCCGTGCGGGGGCAGATCGGGGAGCGCTACCTCTACGTGCCGCTCGCCGGGATCGCGGTCGTGATCGCGTCGGCGGTTCCCGACCGCCGGGGGGCGTTCGCGGTGCTCGGGCCGGTCGTGGTGGGCTGGGTGGTCATCCTCCACGGGCGGCTGCCGGCCTGGAGCTCGGACCTCACGCTCTGGGAGGCCGCCCACGCCGACACCCCCTCCGCCTACACCAGCAACTCGCTCGCGGCGGTGCTCGTGGCGGAAGGCCGCTCCGCCGAGGCCGCCGTGCTCTACCAGGCGGCGCTGGAGGCCGCGGTGCCCTACCGGGCCGCCTGCCTGCCCGCCGTGACGCTGCCCCTGCGCCTCGGCAACGCCGAAGGCGCGGCCCGCGGCGCCCGGCTCGTCGTCTCCGCCCACTGCCCACGCAGCGCCCCGCTCGCCGCCGCGGCCGGTCGCGCCGCCCTCGATGCCGGCGATCTCGTCCTCGCCCGGCGCCTCACCGATGGGATCGATCCCGCCGACAACGCCGACCTCCTCGCCGTCCTCACCGACCTCGACGCCGCCGAGGGCGGAAGCTCCGCGCCCTAGACGCCCGGCAGCTCGTACACGCTCACCCGGTCATCTTCGGCCACGCGCCGCGCCGTGAGCTCGAGGAAGGCCTGCACCCGGGCAAGCTGGTCGGGGTGGTAGTCGCCGCGGTGCACCACCACCCATCGGAGCCCGAGGGCCCTGAGGCCGGTGGCGCCCACGGCGAGGTCGAAGAGCGGGAGGGCCCCCGGCCGCGCGCTCACGTTCCGCCGCTCCAGCTCCACGAGGAAGTTGGTGTAGTGGTTCTCGTGCAACGCGGTGGGGACGGGATCGTTGAGCCCGAAAGGAACGGGCTGACCGTGCGCCAACTGGCCCGCGAGCAGACGGGACCGCGCGAGGACCGGCATGGTGATGGGCAGGTCGAGCACCGCGCCGTCGTCGAGCGCGGCCACCGCGGGCGACACGCTCACGTCGGCCACGGGGAGGGGCCACACCGCGGGCGAGGCGAAGAAGGCCTCGGCAACCCGCAGTCCGCCCACGATCGCGGCGAACACGCCCGCCCGGATGCCCCAGCGCGGTGACTCCCGCACCGTGAACGCGAGCAGCACCGAGAGCGCGAGCGTGGAACCCACCACGAAGCGGTAGGCGTGCGAGATGCGCGAGAACATCGGAAACCACTGGTACAGCGCGAGGAACGGCAGCGGAATCCAGCCGCCGCGCGCCGCCACGTAGGCGCCGCCCACGTAGAGGAAGGGCCCGAGCGAGAGGACGAAGAATGAGCCGAAGAGCAGAAACCACGGCTCGGCCTGCCGGCGGGCCGGGGTAGCCAGCGCCGCCAGCGCCGGCACGAGGAGCGCGAGGCCGAGGTACACGACCACGATGAGCCGCTCCCCTGACTCCGCGAAGAAGTCGGGGCTGTAGAACTTGCCGGGGTGCACGAAGGTTTCCACGTCGGTCATGTTGTGCATGACCAGCGTGGCCCACACGAAGGCGGGGTTGCGGGTCACGAGCGCGTCGGGCGCGTTCATGGTTGAGGCGAAGGCCGCGAAGGGGCCGGCCACCAGCAGCGCGGCCAGCGCGGCCCCCGCCATCCCGGCCGAGGCGAGGGAGGGCAATGGGGCGAGCTGCCCTCGCCGGCGCCGGGCCGCAAGCCGACGCAGGCCCTCGCGCGCCAGGAGCCCCAGCGCGATCACCCCGGCGAAGAGCCCGTAGTACCAGTTGGCCAGCGCGGTGATGGCGAGGAGCGCCCCGGCCACCAGCCCCCGGCCCGCGCTGGGCGCGACGAAGAGGCGGCGGAGGGCGAGGACCGCGAGCGGCAGCCAGCCGACCGCGAGCGTCTCCGAGATGCCGTTGTAGAGCTGCCCAAGGAGGTGGGGCGCCGAGGCGTAGGCCACGCCCGCCACGAGCGCGCCGGAGCGCGAGCCCGTCACCTCCCGGGCGAGGGCCCAGGCGCCGAGCCCGGCGAGCACGAGGTTCAGGAAGATGGCCGTGTTGTAGGCCAGCACCGGTCCGCCGAGCCACTGCACCGGCAGCGTGAGCACGGCATTGAAGGCATCGATGAACCACAGGCTCCCCCCGGTGGGCCACCCCACGTCGGTGGTGTGGACGGGAAGCTGGCCAGCGGCGAGCTCGTGCTCCACCCACCCGTAGCCCCACACGTGGTTCCACACGTCGTTTTCGGGGTGACCCAGCGCGTACCGGGTGGGCGCGGGGAGCGCCGGCGCGCAGACGAGGAGGGCGAGGGCGACGTAGAGGCCGGTGGCGGCGAGGAGGTCGCGACGGCCCAAGGCCCCCGAGCGCCGTGTTAGCATAGGAACAACGAGGTAACCCGCGTGGTGGCGTTCGGCGTTGGTTTCATGCTCATCGCGGCGTGCAAGGTCGACCTCTCCGCGGCGGGTCCGGGCGCCCCGGCTACGCCCGCGGCGCCCGCCGCCGTGGCCGAGCCCGAGCCGCTCTACCGGAGCCTCTACGCCGGCGAAGTGGGCGAGCCCGCCCGCCGGGTGGGCCAGCGGGCGCGGATGCTGATCTGGCTGTCCGAGGCCGGCTTCACCCCCGCCGAGCTCGAAGCGCTCAAGGAGCTGGCCACGGCCGCGAAGGCGGCCGAAGCCGAAGCCGCCGCCCGGGCCGAGGCGGCGGGCGTGGCGGAGGAGGCGCTCACCCCGGCCCTGCAGGCCATCGCGGCGCGCTACGCCGCCGGCCCGACCCCCGAGGAGGCGGAGCTGGCCGCGCTGGGCGCCGATCTCGAGGCCGCGCGGGCCCCGCTCGAGGATCCGCGCAAGGCCACGTGGGAGGCGCTCACGGCGCAGCTCCGGGCCGCCGAGTCCTGGGTCACCACCCTCCCCGCGCAGCGGCAGGAGCACCTCGCCGACGCGCGCTTCTTCCTCCAGCACCGCGCGGGCGCGCTCTCCACCCCAGGCGCCTACACCGACTGGCTGGGCACTCCCTGGAACGGCGCCGACTTCGGCGCACTGCGCGTCACCGCACCGGGCAACAACGAGCCCGAGATGAACGTCGGCGGCCTGTGGACGGCCGACGTCGTCGGCCACGGGCCCGATTCACGCATCCGCGGCGCGCGCCTCGCGGCGCTGCTCGTGCTGGCGTTCACCGAGCCCGGCCTCGTCGAAGCGATCGAGGTGAAGCTGGGCCAACGCGCGGTCGAGGACTACCCCTCCGCCGGCTGAGTCACCCCTCGCGGAAGCCCTCGGGGCCCGGGCGGAGCGCCCGGCGCAGGCCGCCGCACTCGAGCACCCAGCCGTCGTCCCGCATCAGCGTGGCCGCGGGCCAGGCCGGGTCGCCGCCGCCGCCGGCGGCGAGGAGCCCCGCGCCGCGCGGCAGCTCCGCGAGGAGCGCCTCGCGCGCGGAGCCTTCCGGCAGCGGGGCCAGCCACAGCACGGCGCCGGCGCTGTCGTTGCCGAGGAGCTCCTCGGCGGCATCGAGCACGGCGTCGGTGCTGTCGGGCGCGATCCGGTGCACGGGACCGCCGGCCACCTCGGGCAGCGCCTGCCCATCGGCCACCACGACGAGCACGCGGCGGCGGGCCGCGAGCGCGCCCAGGAGGCCGGGGAGCGCTTCGGGCTCCACCGGCAACGTCCAGGTGGAGGGGCCGCCGCTCGCGGGAGGCGTGCCGGGGCCGAACAAGCCCCGCTCGGCAACGCGGGCCACCCCCGGCGGGAGCGCGAGCGCGGGCGCCGCACTCCGGGAGCGGAACCAGAAGTAGCCGAGGGCCGCCGCGGCGAGGAGCGCGCCGCCGAAAACCAGGTACCAGGTGGCATCGGCGCTGGTGGCCACACCGCCGGGGCCCGCCGGGGGCTGGCCGCCGGGCTGACCACCGGGCTGACCGCCGGGGGAGCCGGGCTGACCGCCGGGCGAGGCCGGCGAAGCGCCGGGCGAGGCGGGCTCGCCTCCCGGCGTGGGGGGGCTGGCGGTGCCCGGCGCGGGAGCGGGGTTCGAAACGCCGGCCTCGCCGGTGAGCTTGCCTCCCGACCAGGCCAGTGTGAGATCGCGCTGCGCGTCGGCCGGCTTCCAGGCCACCTCGGTGGTGCCCAGCAGGCTGCCGGCCGCCTTCACCGTGACCGTGAAGCTGTCGCCCGACACGAACGTGGCGCCGGAGTACATCCCATCGCCCCCCGTCACGTCGGGGTCCTTGCCTTCGTCGTTGAGCGTGGTCTCGGCCAGCTTCGTGCCGCCGGCCGCGAGCTCCACGGTGAGCGGCGAGGCGGGCGGAGGGTCGGCCATGAGGCGGACCACGATGCCCGAGCCACCCACGCTGGGGCCGGCCGTGGAGGCCGTAGGGTCGGCCCCGCCCGCAGGCGCGGTGCCCGGAGCCGTAGGCGCCAGAGCGCCTCCCGGCGGCGGCGGTGTTCCGGGGGCAGCCGGCTCCACGGCCTGGCCGGTCGAAATCCAAAGCGCGGTCATCAGCTGCAGCACCACGTCCCCACCCCCGGCCGCCTCCCCCTATCCGGGCTTGCGGGCGTGCGCCGGCCGGGCTCTATTGGGGTGTGAGAAGCCGTCGACAGCGTCGCCGCCCGTTCCTTGGCGTGCTCGTGGCGCTCACCCTCCTGGTGCTCGTGGAAGCGGGCCTCCACCTCGCCGGCACCGCCCCGGCCTACGACGTGGGCCGCTTCGGAGTGTGGCGCTTCACCGCCAACCTTCGGGCGGAGCCGCTCCGCGGCCCCCGCGATGGGCACGCGTTCGTCGTCTCCACCAACGCCGGGGGCCTGCGCACACAGGTGCCGACCGCCCGCACGCCGGGCCGTTGCCGCATCGCGCTGCTCGGCGACAGCACGGTCTTCGGATGGGGGGTCGACGACGGCGCCACCGTGGCCGACGCCGCGGAGGCCGCCCTCGCCCCCGCCGCCGAGGTCCTCAACGCCGGCCAGCCCGGGTACACCACCGTGATGGCCGCCACCCTGTTCAGCGAGGCGGTGGCCGCCTACCAGCCCGACGTCACCGTCCTCTTCGTGCCCATGCACGACACCAACTTCGCCCTCGTGAGCGACCTCGAAGCCCGGCGGGGCGCCGCCGACCTCCCGGCCTGGCTCCGCGTCACCCTCAACCGGCACTCGCGCATCTACGCGCTCCTCCGCCGCGCGCTCACCCCGGATGGGGACGCTCCCTTCGTCGTGCCCGTCCACACCGCCTCGGGCGATACCCCCACCGATCGATCGCGTGTGCCGCGGGTGAGCGATGTCGAACGCACCACCGTCCTCGGTGACATGCGCGCCGCGGCGGCCGCCTGGGGGGGCAGCGTGCACCTCGGCTACCTCCCCTTCGCGCAGGACGTGCAGCCCGGCCCCCACCCCCGGGTGCTGGATGGCTGGATGCTCGAGAATGCGGGCCCCCCGGGAGTGGCCGACCTCCGATCGAGCGCCGTCGGCCAGACGGACTTCGTGCTCTCCGACGACGAGGGCCACCTCAGCGCCAACGGCAATCGTGTCACCGGCGAAGCGCTCGCGGCATGGCTGCGAATCCGGGCCGGAGCCTGCCTCGGCGCGCTATAGTTGCCCCATGCGCTCCGTCGTGTGTGCCCTCCCGCTCGCCGCCCTCGTCGCCGCCTGCTCGAGCCCGAGCCCGGGGCAAACGGTCGACAGCGGCGGAGGGAGCCCGGCAGCCGGCTGTACCGACGATGCCGCCATCGCCGAGCTGGGCACCGGCGATACCGCGTTCGTACCCGTTTCCGATGGCGACGAGCTCCCCGTCATCCACGGCTCGCAAGGCGGCAACCACATCCTCGGCAGCATCCGCGTTCACCACATGAACCCGATCCAGCTGGTGCACTTCACCATCACGGCGGAAACGGGCGAGGTGGTGTCCGACCAGACCTACCGGATCCTGCTCATCGAGGAGGCCGACTGCACGGCCTCGGCGGTGGGGCTCTACGCCTACCTCGGCTTCATGGGCGGCGGCACGGAGAGCGAGGACATCGCCACCCAGCTCCTGTGGACCAACGCGCGGATGCAGATCGACACCACCGACGTCGATGGCCGCTCCGTGTCCGTGGCCGCCACGATCGTCCCCACCCCCGGCGAGCCGCCCAGCGAGCCGCCCGTGCCCGATACGGGCGATACGGCCAACGAGCCGCCCTGAGCCGGGCCGCTCTCCCGCTCCCTAGTCGGCCACCACGGTTACCCGGCGCCGTCCCTCGAAGGCGCCGGTCTCTACCCGCCCGCCGCCGGGCAGGATGACCCGCATCGCCTCGACGCCATCGGCCTCCCCGAGCCCGAAGTGCACGCGCGGCGGGCCGTTAGAAAGGTAGCCCTCGTCGCCCCGGACCCAGGCGGTCTGGGTGGACCCGTCGACGTCGATCTCCACGCGACTACCGCGCGGCGCCGTCACCTCCAGCCATGCGGCTTCGGTGCAGCTGTCCGACAGGAAGAAGAGCGGCGGGCCCTCGAGGCCGGTCACCAGCAGGTCCTCCACGCCGTCGGCGTTGAAGTCGATCGAGGCCGCCGCGCGGAAGGAGCCCAGGCCCTCCACGCCCACCTCGGGCCCCACGTCCACGAACGCGCCGTCCACCTGCCGCAAGAGGCGGGGCGACACGTCGATCCGCTCGTTGTCGTTGCCGGTGTTCCACCGATCGCCCTGCGCGGAGAGGAGATCGAGCCAGCCGTCGTTGTCATAGTCCACGAGGTTGCCGCCCCAGCCGGTCAAGCCCGAATCCACCCCGGTGGCCGAGGTGGCGGCCGTCACGTCCACCCAGGTGCCGTCGGCCAGCTGGCTCAGGAGCGTGTTGGTGGGGTTTCCGGTCACGTAGAGGTCGGGCCGCCCGTCGCGGTTCACGTCGCCCACGTCGATGCCCTTGTTGTTCGTCATGAGCGAGCAGAAGCAGCTCGCCGCAGCATCCTCCAGCACGCCGCCCTCGTTGCGGAGGAGCGTGCTCGCACCCAGCACCGAGCCGAGGTCGTTGGCGAGGTACACGTCGAGGTCGCCATCGCCGTCCTCGTCGAACCAGGTCGCGTCGAACCCGTGGCGGATGCCCACGTCCGAAGGGACCGTCTCCGCATCCACGACCGGATCGAGCCCGTCGTAGGCCACGAGCACGTCGTTGTAGTCGGTCCCGCCGTGCTGATCGCGGGTGATCGGCACGTAGAAGTCGAGCTGGCCATCGCTGTCGAGATCGCCGGGCGCGAAGTCGTGGAGGCCCACGGGCGCGTGTTCGTCGATCGCCGGGACGCCCGTGAGAAACACCGGCGAGGAGCTCATGTCGGGGAACAGGTAGGGCGCGATGCCGCCCACGATGAGGTCGAGGCGGCCGTTCTCATCGAGGTCGACCAGCAGGGCGGAGGTGCCCGGGCCCGCCACGCGCTGCGACTGGAACCCCGAGCCCGACCGCGTGTACACGTACGAGCTGCCGAGCTGCTGGAGCACGACCACATCATCGAGCCCATCCCCCGAGATGTCACCGATGGCGATCGACGGGCTCTCCTCGTGGCGCTCCTCCTCGGTCTCGCCGTCCTGGAATCCCCACGCCACCCCGGACTCCGTGTAGCTCACCGACGCCGCGGGGCTCTCGCAGGGCTGCACCTCGCCCAGCGACACCCGATCGTCCATCGGGAGCGGCGCCGCGCTGTCCTCGCCGGTGTCGGGGGTTGAACAAGCCAGGTTGAGCCAGAGCACGGTTGAGCAACTCCCAGAAGGGCAGCTTATCCGGTCGAGCGGGATATCCGAGCGGGGATGCCGCGGTCCGCGCCCGTTCCTGCCGTGCTCCTCGCGCTCGCCGCGGGTGGCGCGGGGCTGTTCGGGTTCGGCCTCTGGAAGGCCCTTGGGGGGGCCAATGCACAGCCCGCGCCGGGGTCCCCGCCCGCCGCCGCCACCGGCACCCCAAGCCCCGCTCCCGAGACCGCCGCCCGCGTGACCGCGCGGGGGACGGGCACCTGGGAAAAACCCGCCCCCGCCCCCGATGCCGCCGCCGACCACGAGGCGATCTGCCCCGGCTGCGACGTGGTGATCGTCACCGTGTGCTCGCTCCGGCGCGACCACACCGGCGCCTGGCGGGAGGGCGGCTCCCTCACCCCGGCGATGGATCGCCTCACGGCCGGCGCGTGGCAGATGAACTCGGCCTGGTCGGCCAGCAACTTCACGCTCGCCAGCCTCACCGCCATCCTCACGGGGCGGTTCGGCAGCGCCACCGGGGTGACCGGGTGGGACAAGGGCCTCGTGGCCGATGTGCCCACGCTCCCCGAGGTGCTCGGCGTGTACGGGTACCGCACCGGCGGCTTCACCACCGACGCGCCGAGCGGATTCCGGCCCGACTACGGGCTCGACCGCGGCTTCCAGCGCATGGAAATCCTCGCCCCGCCGCGCGGCACGCCCGACGGCCGCAACAGCCAGGCCGGCACCGGCACGCCCGGCGAGAGCGCCGCGCCCGCCGCGGCGTGGATCACGGCGCAACCCACCGACACGCCCATCTTCGCGATGTTCCACACCCGGAGCGCGCACTACCCCTTCGTGATCGCGGATGACCCGACCGACCCCACCGGCGTGAGCACCCTGCTCTTCAACGCCGACCGCGTGTCCGCTGGCTCGGCAGCGGCGATGCCGGGCATCGCAGGCGGCACGGCGCAGCGCGGCGTCGTCAACGTGGCCGATGGCGACCCGGTGGCGGCCGGCGTGCGGGCGGCGGGCGCCGAGGGCGTGGCCGTGTGGCGGAAGCGGTACGCCGAGGCGGTGGCCCGCACCGACGCGGACTTCGCGGTGCTCGGGGCCGCGCTCGAAGCACGCGGCCGGCTCGACCGCACTGTGCTCGTCGTGCTCGCCGACCACGGCGAGAGCCTCGACGACCACGGCGAGCTCCTTCACGGCGATGCCTACTACGACGGTGTCGTGCACATCCCGATGCTGATCCGGGTGCCGGGCCTGCCAGGCCGACCGACCGACGCGCTCGTGAGCCAGGTGGATGTGCTCCCCACCGTGCTCGACGCCGTGGGTGCCGTGGCCCCGGCCGGCGTGAACGGCGCCTCCATGCTGCCGCTGTTCACCGGCAAGGCCGAGAGCATCCGCACCACCACGCTGGTGGAGGGCGGCGTCACGTGGCGCGGCGAAGGCCCGCCGCGGGGCGCGGTCATCGCGCCGCCGTGGGCGCTTCTGCAGCAGGACCCGGGCTGCGGCAGCGCCGGCCCCCGGGCCCCCGGCGCGCCGGGCACCTGCCTCTTCAACCTCGGGGAGGACCCCCTCCAAAACCGCAACGTGGCTGCCCTCCACCCCGACATCGTGGCCGACCTCGCCGCCCGTTGGGAGAAGTTCCGCGTGGCCAACGGCGCGGAGGCCCGCACCCTCGAGCTCGACCCGGCCTACGTCGAGGAGCTCCACAAGAACGGCTACAAGTTCTGATGCGGCGGCGCCGGAGCTCCGCCCGCAAGCAGGGAACGGCGCCCTGGACGGCGCTGGCCGCCCTCCTCGCCGGCGCGCTCGCGGCCTGGCAGGCCCCCTGGCTCACGGAGCGCACCTCCGGCCGCACCCCCCTCGACCCCGACCGGTACACCCTCTGGGTGCCCGGCGCCGCCGCGGCCGGCGGCGACTTCGCGCAGGCCGCCTGGAGCGGGATCGCCGACGGGGAGCTCATCCTGCAGCCCCGCGCGTTCGGCCTCGCCGAACGCCTCACCTTCAACCGGCCGGAGCTCACCGAGCTCGAGTTGCGCTTCGCTGCGGGCAGTCCGCCGATCAGCTTCACCGGCCGCACCGCAGGCGGCGGGCCCGCCACGCTCGGCACGCTGAAGTGGGAGGGCGCGGTGGCGCCACGCGCGGGCACGGTGCCCTGGGCCACTCCCGGGGTGGCGCGCATCCAGTTTGGTGAGGGCCAGGCCTTCGCCGATGGCACCGCGCTCGGCGCCAGCACTCCCTTCGCCGACCTCGCCCCCGAGGGCACCGCCCGCCTCGCAGGGATCACCCTGCGGGGCGCGGGCGGCGCCATCCTCCTCGAGGACAGCTTCCGCTCCCGCCCCACCCCCCTCGGGCGGCTCGGCTGGGCGCTCTTGGCCGCCGCGGCCGCCGCGGCCTTCGCCGCGGCGATCCAGCGCCGCGGCGGAACCCCCTTCGGCCGGGTCGTCGTGGGGCTGAGCCTGCTGCTGCCCGCCTGGGTGCTGGCCACCCGCTACGGCGAGTGGGCCTCGTGGCTCGAGGCCACGCGCCTCGTCGGCATCGACGTGGGCACGGTGCGCCGACTGGCGCTGGCGCTGTCGCTCCTCCCCGGCACCGCCGGCATCCTCCTGCTCACCGATGCGCTGGAAGCCTCGCAGGAGCGCCCGGCCCCGCCGGCCCCGGTGCGGCTGGCCGTGACCGCCGCGCTCGTGCTCGCGGCCACCCGGTCCTTCGATCTGGAGGGGGGGGGCCTCGTGTGCGCCGCAGCGCTCGCGGCGGCGGTGCCGTGGCGGGTGGCGCGGGCCGCGAACCTGCCGCCGGGTGCAGCCTGGTGGCGGGATCTTCCCGCGGGGCTGGTGGCCGCCGCGTTCGGCCTCGGCGCTGGCCTGCCGCTGGCGCTCGCCTGGCGTGCGCTGGGCATCGTGCAGGATGCCCCTCTATTGTTGAAGCGGGGTGCGGCCGGCGCCGGTGTGAACGGGCTCCTCGTGCTCGGGCTGCTCTCCCCGGTGGCCGCCGAAGCCCTCGCGCGCGTGGGGCCGCTCCGCAGCGCGTGGAGCGCCGAGAGCCTCACCGGGGCCTCCATCGGAGCGCCCACGGCGCACTCGGCCTTCACGCCCTTCTCCGACCAGCGCTGCGGCGCCGGCGACCCCCTCGTGGTCGTCTCCTTCGGGGGCAGCTCCACCGGCGGCGCCTGGCAGTTCCGCGGCCGGCCCGACGCCTTCTTCCCCGCCCGCCTGCACGAAACCCTCTGCGCCCAGGGCCTCGCGGTGCGCTCGCTGAACTACGGCGACAGCGGCCGCGACAGCTTCGACATCGCGGAGGCCGCCGAGGCCACCCTCGCCGCCCTCCCCCCCGACGTGGTGGTGCTCTACCTCGGCGTGAACGACCTCCTCACCGTGGACAGTCCCCTCACCCGGCGCCAGCGGCACGAGGCGCTGGAAGCGCGGTCCGCCGCCACCGGCCGGCTCGCCGCGATGGCGGCCGAGTCGCGGCTGCTCACCGCGGCCGCCCTCCTGCTGCGCGGGAGCGACCCGCGCCCGCTCGTGCCGGCGGTGCCGGTGGAGGATGCGGAGGCGAACGTCCGGCGGGTGATCGCGGCGGCGGGTACCGCGGGGGCCCACAGCCTCCTCGTGCCCGAGCTCGCCACCAACACGTTTGCCCCGGCGCTCCGCCCCTACGCGGAGATGCTCGCGCGGGTGGCGGCCACCTCCCCGGCCGCCACGTACGTCAACCCCGCCGAAGCCCTGGGGCCCGGCGCCGCGACGCTCCTCGCCGATCGAAACCACCTCACCCCCGAAGGCGCCACGGCCCTCGCGCAGGGGCTCGCGCCCGTCGTCGTCGCGATAGAGCGAGCGGAATGACCCGCGCGGCGATCCTCCTCCTCCCTGCGGCCCTCGCGGGCTGCGCGGAAGGCAGCCGCCTCGACGGGGTGGACGTCATCGAGGCCTCGATCACCGACGTGTCCCTCTTCCGGGTGGGCGCGGTGGTGGGGGTGGAGACGGGGGAAGCCACCCTCGAAGTGGCCACCGCCGAGGGCGAAATGCTGGAGGTTCCCGTCTCGCTGACCGGCCCCCGCCTCGGCCTCATGCTGGACCTCGCCGGCGGGTGGGGCTTCATCGATCTCCCGCTCCTCTGGGTGGTCGATGGCATCCAGGAGCCCGACGACAACCTCATCCCCGGCACCGACCTGCTCGGCACCTACCAGGGCGCCGAGTACAGCGCGGTGGCGCTCGTGGGGGTGCACTACATGACGGTGACCAACGAGGCCGGGGTGTGGATGCCGCTCAGCACGCTCGAGCTCGGCGTGGCCGGCTCGGCGAACTACCTCTGGCTGACCGTGGCCGAAAAGCCCGAGGAGTAGGCTACCTCCCCGGCGCCGAGGGGGCGCCCTGGGTGGCGCCCGGGTCGCCCGCGCCGCCGCCCGCGTCGGGGAGGTCGAGCGGGAAGAGCTGGGCCTGCGGCGAGAACTGCGGGGGTTGCCCGCCGTTTGCGAAGCGGCGGTCGTCAACCAGGCCGGAGGTGTCGAAGGGCTCGCCCTTCGCGAGGAGGCGGTTCTGCGGCCAGCCCGCGGCCTGCAGGACATTGACCGCCTCCTGCGCCACCGCGAGGGCCCCCGCGGCCGAGGGGTGCATCACGTCCACGAAGTCGGCCGGCGTGTCGAGGCCATCCTCCTGCAACGCCTTCTTCATCGACACCACCGGCGCGCCGTGCCACTCCGCGACCTTCGCCTGCGCGGCAAAGTAGGGGTCCCAACCGGCCCCCTCCTTGAAGTGGTCGTCCACGAGGCCCTGGTTGGCGGGCGCGAGGAAAGCCACGCCGGCGCCGTGTTCGCGGGCGAGGCGGGCCATGAGGTCGAGGTTGGCTGCGTAGTCCTGGAGCGGGACGCGGCGCTCGCGCGCCTCCGGCCACTCGCTGGTCCGCGTCCAGGTCACGAGGTGGGCGCCGGTGCCCCCGCGCGCGCGGTCCAGCCAGCCGGCCACGAGCCCCACCAGCGAGGAGCGCATGAGCGGGTTGTCGCGCTGCACGTCGGCGGTGCGGAGGAGGTCGCGGTCGCGAAAACCGTCGGTGTTGTTGTCGCTCCACAGGTTGCAGACGAGCAGCAGGGTGGGCTCAAGCTGCCAACCTTCCTCGTCGAGCAGGCGCAGGGACTGCTCGGTGCTGTACCCCGGCGTGCCGCCGTTGATCACGGTGGCGTTCACCCCGCCCTCCCGCAAGCGCGCCTGCATCTGCACGGCGATGGTGGCCTCGTCGGGGATGCCATGCCCGAAGAAGCTCGAGTCCCCGAGCACCAGCACGCGCTCCTCCCCCTCCGCCCGCGACCCCTCCGGCATCGTTCCACGCAATCCGTTCTCGGCGATCATCGCGGTGATGCCCGCGTTCTGCCGGGGGCCCGGCCCCAGCGCCCACAGGCGGGTGGGGTGCGGTACCATCAGGGTTGCCCCCGGATCGCCGCCGCGAAAACCGATCGCCGTCGGCCCCACCACCCGCGCCGCCCCTTCCCCGATCATCAGCGCGCCCAGCAGCACGCCCGCGGAAGCCACGATCCGGAAGCGGAGGCTGGTCCGGGTGGTTCTGCGGGCGCGCGCCATGGGTTCGGAACGTAGCGTCTATCGGCCGCGCCGCGGGACCGGCGGACCGGCGCGCGGCCAATGCTGCCCGACTCTTTACACGCCCTTGCCCCCGCGGCGGTTGCGGATCACGAGGCCGGCGCAGAACACGCATGCGAGCGCGGCGCTGCCGAACAACAGCATGAACACGGGGCCGAGGTCGCCCGAGCTCGCGGAGTACCGCTTGCCGATCCACAGCTCCTGCACGATCGGGCCGAGGCTGCCGAAGCCCGAGATGAGCCCGGCCGCCCGCGTGGCCGCCTTGCGGCTGCCGATGTCCATGGCGCCGGCGCCGGTGAGGAGCGCATCGGGCCCGTAGAGGGTGAACCCGATGCACCCGATGAGCACGGCAAAGACGCCGACGTGGACGTGCCCGAAGAGGAGCAGGGCCCCACACGACGCCGTCATCGCCAGCATCATGATGAGCGCGATCTCGCCGCGCCGGCTGTTGAAGTAGCGGTCGCTGAGCCAGCCGGTGACCCACACGCCGGGGATGCCCATGAGGTCGAAGGCGGTCGAGTAGGCGCCGGCCTCGGCGTCGCTCAGGCCGAAGTTGCGGTTGAGGAAGAAGGGCACCCAGGACCACACGGCGTAGCGAATGAGCTTGGCGAAGAAGTAGAAGCCCGACACCAGGAGCAGGTTCACCCAGGCGGAATTCGGGAGCCCGAGGAACTCGGGACCGGCCACCTCGACGACGGTCTCGCCCCCGTCAGGATGCACCGGATCGTCGATCGCGGCGAGGCCGAGGTCCTCCGGCCGGTTGCGCTGGAAGGCGAAGAACACGAACCACACCATGGTGAGCACCGCCGCGCCGCCGAAGAAGGCGTACCGCCACACCGGCACCTCCGGGGTGCCGAAGCTCAGCACCCAGGACAAGACCCAGGTGGAGGCGAGCGAGCCCACCGTGAAGTTGGTGGCCCACACGCCCATCACGCGCCCGCGCTCGTGCTTGTGGAACCAGGAGGCGAGCGTACCCACGTTGCCCGACCAGCCCGTGGCCTGGGCGAGCCCGTTCACGGCCGCCAGCCCGAAGAGCAGCGTGGCGTCGAGGGTGAACCCCATCGCCACGCACGCCAGGATCGAGAGCGCCATCCCCCCGAGCACGTTGAGCCGCGGCCCGAAGCGCGGCCCCATCCCCGAAGCAAGGAACTGCCCGATGGCGTAGGCCACGAGGTAGGACGCCCCGATCTGGCCGAGCGTGTTGCTGTCGAAGCCCGCCTCGCGACCGATCGCCGACTTCGCCACGCTCCACGGCTTGCGGCAGAAGTAGAAGCCCACGTAGCTGAGCCAGGTGGCCACGAAGACGCGGTCCCGCCAGAGCTGGTGGGCGGCCGTGCGCCCGTTGGCGGTGGCCCCGTCGACGTTCGTGATGCGGGAGAGGAGGAACATGGCGCGCAGCCTACCGCATCGGGGCGCGCTCGGGGGAGGCGGCGGGGCGCGGGCCGGTCGCGCGCCGGCGACGCGCCTCGGCGCCGGCCAGCAGCGCGGCGAGGACCAGCCCGGAGGGGCGCGCCGGGCCGTGACCGCAGCCGCACTCCCCGCCGGGCGCCTCGGTCGCATCGGGCCCGCGGCCGACGTTCGTGCGCCACCGGTCCCCGCCGTCCACCCACACCTCGCCCGCGTCCAGCGTGAACTCCACCCGATGCCAGCCCTCGTCGATCACCCAGGAAGTAACGGCCGCCCAGTCGGCCGTCTCCACCGTCACCGTTTCGGGTGCACCCCCGTCCACCCTCACCGTGAGGCTCCCCTGCCCGCGCGCCACCAGCCGCACCGTTCGCCCGTACACCCGCCAGCGTCCCCATGCCCCCGGCGTCGAGGCCACGTGCGCCCGGTGCGTCTTCGCCGTGTCGTCGGATTCCCACACCCATGCGTCGGACCAGGTGAAGGCGGTGTCGCCGTCATCGTAGCGGTCCCAGTCGGAGGCCGAGCTGAAGCTCGCCCCTCCGTCGTCGGACACAAAGGCGCCGGCGTAGCCCCCCGCGGCGATGGCACCAGTGCCGCTCACGGAGAGGGTGAGGATTACGTCGTCCACGGGCCACCCGAGCCGCTTCGCCACCCCCTCCCGGAAGCGGACGAGCCCCAGCGACGTGGCGGCGAGCACGCTCCCATCGGGCTCGCGCGCCAGAGCGTCCACCCTGGCCTCCGCCCAGATGCGCTCCACCTCCCCGCCGAGCGCCACCCGGTCGAGCCCCGCCGGCGTGCCCGCCAGCACGCCGCCGTCATCGTCGAGGAGCGCCCCCACCCCGTCGGAGAGCACCGCCACGGGCGAGAAGGCCCCGTCGCGCCCCCACCACACCCCCGAGCCGCACCCCACCCAGGCGCCGGTGGCGGTCCCGGCGAGCGCGGCCGGTTTGTCGGCGCACCCCTCGAGGGCCACGGGCGACCAGGTCTCGCCGGCATCGACGGTCTCGGCAACCGCGCCCGTGCCGTCCTCGAGGAGGCCGCCGGCCCATGCGTGGGGGTCGTTCGGGTAGTGCGGGGCCACATCGATACAATCGCCATCCTCGGCCAGCCCGCTCTCCACCGCCCGGACGAGCGCGCCGCCGTTGTCGCTGCGGTAGAGCAGCACGCCGCCGGAGAAGTACCAGCGCCCCGCACCATCCTCCGTGGGCACGAGGGCCCGGAGCCAGGGCCAGTCGAGCCCGGGCGCCGCATCCACCCAGTCATCCTCACCCGGGGTTCCGCGCAGGAGTCCCGCGCCGTTGTCGGCGAGGAGCAGCTCGTCGCCGATCCAGGCGAGGTCGCGGATCATCGGCTGGCCCCGCAGTTGGAGCTGGGTCCATGCGGACTCGCCGGACCGCATACGGTAGAGCCCCTCCCACGCGCCCGCCCAGAGGGTGTCACCATCGCCGAGGAGGCTGAACCAGTGGGGGGCGCCCGGCTTCGGTGCCCCCCCTCCGGTCGCCGTCTTCTCCAATCCCTCGGTCACCCATTCCCAATTGGCGCCCCGATCGCGCGAGAGGAGCACGCCCTCCTCCGCCCCCGCTGCCATCCAACCCGCCTCGGCGACGCCCAGCGCGAGGGCGGGGAGGTCGTTCACCAACCGCCATTCGCCCGTGCCCTCGTTCACCTCGATGCCGGCTCCGCTCGCGCGGAGGAGCACGCCATCGCCCGCCGCCACCGCGGTGTACCCGAGCGGCGCGCCCTCCACCCAGCTCGCCCCCTCCACCGTGGCCCAGCTCCCCTTGGCCGTCACCCCCACCACCTCGCCCCACGGGGCCTCCGCCATCGCCTTCAGCGTGCTCCCGGCCCGCGCGATGGGCTCCCCGCCGTCGGCGAGCACACGCACGAGGCCCGCCGGGCCCGCAACGAGCGCGCCGCGCAGGGCGGGGGCGCAGGTCCAGGCGTGCAGACCCTCCACCGCCAACCAGGAGCCGCCGGAATCGAGCGAGCGGAACGCCTGCCCATCGTCGGTGACGAGGACAAAGGCGTGGGCGGTGGTGGCCAGCGGCACGAGGCAGGTGGGTGTTCCGGCCGGCGAGTTGCTGTGGAGGAACGTTTCGCCGTCATCGGTGGAGCGCGCGAGCCGCACCTCCTCGGCGGACACCACCTCGCCGTCCAGCACCGCGGCACCGCGGACCACATCGTGGGGGGAGTGCGCCAGGGCCGGGCGGGCCAGACCGGCCAACAGGAGGGTGGCACCGACCAGCTTCACGGCATCGTGCCTATCTCGACGCGCGGTGCTCAGGGGCAGAGCTGCGCCGCCACGGCCTCGGTTCCGGTCGGGGTCCAGTGCAGGTCGGCCGGGAGCCACGCACCGTGGAGGTCGAGCGACTCCGCAGGGATGCCGAAGGCGGCGCGCTCGTCGGCGAGGTGGCGCCCGTCGGCCATCGTCTCGCTCGGGTAGCCCGCCCAAACCACCCGCGTTCCCGGGTGGGTATCGGCAAACGCCCGCACCTCGCGCCCGCGTGCCGCGAAGTCGCCCCCATCCGGAGCGCGGCTGCGGAGGCCGCCGAGGAGCACATCGAGCAGCGAGAGCGGCGGAGGCACGAAACAGACGTACGCCAACTCGCGCGTGATCAGCGCCACGAGCACCAGCACGACCGACCAGACCACCGCAAAGGTGAGCGCCGCCCCGCGGCGTGCTGCGGGATCGGGCGGCGGCACTGCGGGCGTCATCCCTTCCTGCCAACGCCCGGCGGCGGGATTTCGGATAGGCAGGCGGCTGCATGAAGCTCCAGGCCACCATCCGAGGCGTGACCTACACCTTCTCCTCGGTGCGCGAGGTGTTGGCGAAGGCCAACCCGCCGAAGTCGGGCGATGACCTCGCGGGCCTATCCGCGCGGGAGCCGGTGGAGCGGGTGGCCGCCCGTGCCACGCTGGCCCAGCTCACGCTCGCCGACCTCCGCGCCAACCCGGTGGTGCCCTACGAGCTGGACGAGCTCACCCGGCTGGTGGAGGACAACCTCGACGAGGGCGCGTACGCGGCGGTCAAGCACCTCACCGTGGGGCAGTTCCGCGAGTGGCTCCTGGAGCCGAAGACCACCGGGGCGGTCCTGCGCAGCGTGGCCCCCGGCCTCACGCCCGAAATGGCGGCGGCGGCCTGCAAGCTCATGTCGAACCTCGACCTCATGGTGGTGGGCGCCAAGTGCGAGGTCGTGGTGCGCTGCAACAACACCCTCGGGCTGGCGGGCACCCTCTCCTCGCGGCTCCAGCCCAACCACCCCACCGATGATGTGGAAGGCATCCTCTACAGCGCCCGCGAGGGGCTGAGCTACGGCTGCGGGGATGCCGTCATCGGCATCAACCCGGCCACCGACACGCCCGAGAGCACCGCAGAAATCCTGCGGGCCATCCACACCCTGCGCACGCGCAACGGCATCCCCACGCAGCAGTGTGTGCTCAGCCACGTCACGGTGCAGATGAAGGCGCTCGACCTCGACTGCCCGATGGACCTCATGTTCCAGAGCTTCAGCGGGACCGAAGCCGGTAATCGTGCCTTTGGTATCAATGTGTCGCTGATGGACGAGGCCTACGACAAGATGCGGCGCCTCAAGAACAGCGCTGGTCCCAACTTCATGTACTTCGAGACGGGGCAGGGCAACGCCCTCTCGAGCGATGCCCACCACGGCGCCGATCAGGTCACCCTCGAAGCCCGCTGCTACGGCTTCGCCCGGCGATTCAAACCCTTCCTGGTGAACACCGTCGTGGGCTTCATCGGCCCCGAGTACCTCGAGGATGGGCCGCAGATCACCCGCGCCGGCCTCGAGGATCACTTCATGGGCAAGCTCATGGGCCTGCCCATGGGCTGTGATGCATGTTTCACGTATCACGCAAAGATGTCGCAGGATGAACTGGAGTCGTTGAAGGTGCTGCTCGGGGCCGCCGGCTGCACCTACTTGATGAGCATGCCGGTCGGCGACGACATCATGCTCAACTACCAGAGCACCTCGTTCCACGACGTGCCCACCGTGCGCTCGCTGGTGAGGAAGGCGCCAGCCCCCGAGTTCGATGCCTGGCTCGCCTCCGTGGGCATCTCCTCGGGTCACACGCCCGGCCCCCGCCTCGGCGATGTCTCGGTGCTGCGATGAGCCTTCGTCCGCTCTCCCGCACGCGCGACCTCGTGGCCCAGCTCCGCCGGCAGCTCGGCGAGGACGACCCCATGCCGCCGCGGGCGCCGCTCCCGCCCGTCGAGCTGCCTCCCCAACGGGTGTTCCCCTCCCCCAGCCGGCGCAGCCGGCTCGCCGACCTCGCGGCCGCACACACCACGGCGCTCGTGGGGATCGGCTCGGTCGGTACGCGCTACGCCACCGACGTCGTCCTCCAGTTCCAGGCGGAGCTGGCCGTGGCGCACGGCGCCGTAGCCACGGAGCTCCCCGAAGAATGGGCCGTGGCGCAGGGGTATGTATCACTTGGTTCACGGGTGACTTCCCATCGGGAGTTCCTCCTCCGCCCCGACCTCGGCCGCCGCCTCGCCCCAGAGAGCGCCGAGCGTTGGGCGGCCACCTGCCGCAAGGAAGTGGATGTGCAGCCGATCCTGGCCGATGGGCTGAGCGCCGTGGCCACGCAGGGCGCGGGTCCGGCGCTGATGTCCGCGTTCATCGCCGAGTGCGAGAAGCGCGGCTTCTCCACCGGCACGCCGGTGTGCGCCCGCCACGCGCGGGTGTGGCTCGAGGATGAGATCGGCGAGCTCGCGCGGGCGAAGGTGGCCGTCATCCTCCTCGGCGAGCGCCCGGGACTCGGTACGGGCGATGGCCTCAGCGCCTACCTCGTGTACGGCCCGAAGGTGGGCAACACCGACGGGCAGCGAAACATGATGTCGAACATCCACAATCGGGGGACTCCTCCCGTGGATGCCGCCCGCCGCCTCGCGGTGATGGCCCAGCTGATGCTGGAGCAGAAGACCAGTGGGGTCCACCTCGATCTTTCCCCACGCGCCGCCGAGCTCGGCGAGGCCGCCCGGGGCGGCTACCGGGCTCCCCAGGTGCGAACCCGCCTCGTGGAGGGCTGATGCCGGTTCTCGAAGCCCTGCTCCCCCGTGTCCTCGCCGTCCGCCGCATCCCCGGCGCGGACCCTGCGCTCCTGCGGGCCTATGGCGCCGACCCCGAGCGGCACCGCTCGCTGGGCCTCATCACCGTGGATCAGGACGATCCCACCTACGTGGCGCTCGACGAGGCCACCAAGCACGCCCGGGTGGATGTGGTGTACGCTCGGAGCTTCTACGCGGGTAGCAAGCACCAGAGCGGGCCGCTCTCCGGCGAAATCCTCGGTGTCATCGCCAGCGACGACCCGTCCGAGATCGACAGCGCGCTCGACGCCATCCTGCAAACCCTCGCGCACGACGCCTGCTTTTACGGCGCCAACGCCGACAGCAGCATCGCCGTATTCCCCCACGTGATCGCCTCGCTCGGCCACTACCTGAGCGCCCAGGCCGGCCTCCGTCCGGGGGAGCCGATGGCCTACCTCGTGGCGCCCCCGCTCGAAGGCACCCTCGCGCTGGACTTCGCGCTGAAGTCGGCCGACGTGCGGCTGCTCAAGGCCTTTCCGCCGCCGACCGAGACCAACTTCACGGCCGCATGGCTGGCCGGTGATCTGCCCGCCTGCGAGGCAGCCGCCATGGCCTACGCCGAGGCCGTGGTCGACGTGGCCCGGCAGCCCCGCGACCGTTGAGGCGGAGCTCGCCACGGGCGAGCGTGCACAGGCCCCGGGCCGGAGTGGGCCAACCCACCCCCTCCCTTGATTCCGGCCCCGCGGAATGCCGCTTCCCGGTGGCATCGCTCTTGCACCCCGGATCGGCATGTTGAACGAAGCTGGTCCCGACGCCTACAGTCCCCTCGAGATCGCCGCGCGGGTACGCGACGTGGGGGTGGTCAAGGCCCGCCGCGATCTGCTCGGCACCGTGGTGCTCGCCGTGCTGGCCGGTGCCTTCATCGGACTCGGGGCGCTGGCTGCGAGCGTAGTGAGCACCGGTTCGGAGCTGGGCTTCGGCCCCACCCGCCTGCTCGCCGGCGGGGTCTTCAGCCTCGGGCTCATCCTCGTGGTGGTAGCCGGCGCCGAGCTGTTCACAGGGAACAACCTCATGGCGATGGCGTGGGCCTCCGGACAGCTCCGCTTCCGCGAAGTGGTGCGCAATTGGGCGATCGTATACGCCGGCAACGCGGTTGGCGCGCTGGGCACGGTGGCGCTCGCCTGGCTGGGGGGCGTGCACACGCTGGCGAAGGGCGCGGTCGGCGCCACGCTGGTGGCGGTGGCCGTTCACAAGACCGGTCTGGAGCCCCTCGCGCTCGTCGCGCTCGGGGTGCTCTGCAACGGGCTCGTCTGCCTCGCCGTGTGGCTGGCGATGGCGGGGCGCAGCGTGGTGGACAAGGTGGTGGCCATCGTCTTCCCGGTGGCGGCGTTCGTGGCGATGGGGTTCGAGCACTCCATCGCCAACCTGTTCTTTCTGCCGTACGGCGCGCTCCTCGACCCCACGGCCGTGCCGCTCGCGGGCATCTTGAGGAACCTGCTGTGGGTCACCGTGGGCAACCTGCTCGGCGGCACCCTGCTCGTGGCGGGGGTGTACCAGGTCGCCTACCTGCGCGAGCCCCGGCGGTAGCTCGCTCAGAGCAGGAATCGCCAGCTTGCCTTGGCGAACACCCCCCAGCTCGCCACCTCCTCCTCCTGCCCGTAGCTCCCGCCGAGGTACACCGCGCGACCGGGCGTCCACTCGTAGGCGAACAGCGGCTCCAGCCGCCAGGAGTCGAGGGCGTCGGCCTGACCCTGGGTATCGGCCACGAGGCGCACCCACGCCCGCCGGCTCACGAAGGCTTCCAGGCGCGCCCGGCCGGTCCAGGCGAGAAACATCTCCTCGCCGGTGAGCTCCGTCATGTGCGCCACCCCGGGCGAAACCTCCAGCAGCAGCCAGGAGGTCGGCTGGAGTTGCAGGCCGAGCTCGCCCTCCTGAAGCACGCCCGCCCGGGGGTGCGCGGGGTCGTAGAACGGCGAGGTACCCGCGTTCACCTCGGCCTCCAACCTCAACCACTCACCCACCGAGGTGTTGGCGTAGAGCTCGGCGCGCGCGTAGTCCACCCACTCCCCGGCGAAGGCCTCACCGGCCACGCGCCCGTCCAGCTTGAGGAAGGTTCCATCCTCGAACTGTGCCCAGACGCTCGGATCCCAGGCCCGCTCGCGGGGAACACCCGCCAGATCGAAGAAGGCCCACCCATCGGTGGGCTCCACCGACAGCATGGGGAGGATGCCGCCGGGGTGGAACTGGTAGTGCGCCTCGGCCGCACCGCCTGCCACGTCGGACTGCGTCACGAAGCCATTCTCCTGCCGGAACTCCTCGCCGATCGCCACGCCCCGGGCCGCCACGTAGACGGTGTCGCTCTCCCAGGAGCCGGAAAGCGAGCCGGCCGGCGCGAGACGTTCCGCCTCACCCTCGGTGAACGTCGTGGCCGAACCCACCAGTGAGCCATCCACCGAGAAGTTCCGGCCCACCCGCACGCTGCCATCCACCCCCGCCACCCGGTTGGAGAGGTTCGTGTCGACCACCGTCCGATCCGAAAGCAGGAGCCCAACCGAGCTCCCGTTGGAGGTGGCGTACTGGGTGCGGGCCACGGTGGCGAGCGCGGCGTGCCCGGCGAGCTGCGCTTCCGTCCACCCTCCGCCCTCGTTCACCGATGGGGGCGGCGCCATGTCGAGGGCGTGCATGCCGGAGACCGACAGTCCGCCCGCCTTGCCGTCGAGCCTCGCTCCGTAGAGCGGCGCATTCACCGAGCGGGTGTAATACATCCCGCGGAAGGGATGGGCGAAGGACTCCTGGCCATCGAGGAAGAAGGCACGCTTCTCCTCGTAGCTCTGCGCGTATCGCTGGTTCACCTCGATGCGGGAGGAGTCAGACTCGATCTGTGAAAAGTCCGGATTGCCCGTGAGCGTGGCGGAGAAGTTTCCGCTGGGGGCGTAGCGCAACGTGAGCCCCGGCGAGACCCCGAACAGGCCGAAGCGCCCCGTGTCGGCCGGCGGGTCGCTCCAGCCGCCGGTGAGCTCGGGGAGGAGCTCGAGGCCCACTCGAGCGGGGAGCCCGGACGGGCCCTGCGCGGTGGCCTGCGACAGCAACCCGTCCGTGCTCGGCTCCCGTTTGGGCCAGGAGTAGGTCTGGGACTTGCGCGCAACCTGCCGGATCACCGCCACGCCGAGCTTGCCCGCCTCCCGGGACACTTGCAGCGTGCTCCATGGGATGGCCATCTCGACCTCCCACCCCGCGGACGTTCGGCGCCCCACCGACGACCACAAGCCGTCCCAGGAGTTGTCCTCCTCGTAGGTGGCCTCGCCGAGGAGGTGCACCCCATCGGTCTGCACGCCCATGGGGTTGCTCACGAACCGGAAGCTCCGCCGGCCGCCCACGCCGGGGTCGATCTCAAGCCCCACGTAGTCGTCGGCATACCGCGAGTCGCGACGGCCCAACCCCGCCCGCACGAGCTCGGGCTCCGGGTCGGCAACCTCGAAGTGCACGTACAGGTTCCGGGCGTCGGTGAGCACCCGCGCGCGGAGCGAACCCACCGTGGCCACGGTGTCGTTGGGCCAGAACGGCGCGCCGTCTGGGAGCTCGACGGCTTGCGCCCACCCCGGCTCGTCGGCCTTTCCATCGAGGGTGAGGAGCGCGTCGTTGACGAATGGGAGCAGGAGCATCAGGGCTGGGGAGGAGGTCCCGACAGGTATAGCCGCACCTTGCCGCCCGCCATCACCGCCGAAGGAGACGACGCAGGAAGACCGAGCGGCCCTTCCTCCGTGAAGGCATAACCATCCGCGCTCCACGCGGTGGAAACCCCCTCGGCGCCGAGCAGGAACATGCGCCATCCCTCGGCCACCTGCACCACGTCGGGGAGCTGCGGGGTGCTGTCGAAGGCCAGCGTCTCCTCCTCCTGCCAGGTGAGACCACCATCCACCGAGCCGATCCCGCCCCAGAACCATCCGAGACAACGTGTATCACTGATACACCACACGGCCGGGTCCGTCCCGCCGTCGGGGTTGGCCCACACCTCCCGGGCCTCCGCCCAGTGCAAGCCATCCGATGACACACTTCGATACAACCGATGCGCGCCCGGCACCACGAAGGGGTCGGGGGTGTCGGCGCACAGCTCCTCGGCAGGAACACCGAGGAAGTAGAGGACGAAGCCGCCATCTGCCGCCCGGACCACCTCGGGGTCCACCGCGTAGGCCGGGAATGCCACATCCACCGTCAGCTCGGCCGGCGTCCACGAGCGACCGTCGGGGGAGGTCGCGGCGGCCAGCCCACCGAGGCCGCGCAGTCCGGTGCGGAAGGGCACGCCCGCGCGGGCTTGCGCGAGCATGGCGGTCAGATCACCGTCCACGAAGAAAATGAGGAAGCTGCCGTCGTCGCGCTGGATCACGTCGGCCACCGACGCCGCCGCGAGGGAATCGCCGCCGCCCGAAACGGACAGGTCTTCCGCCACCACGTAGGGCCCCCGTACGTCGTGGCTCCACGGGCCGGAGACCGACGGCGCCCATTCTTCCACCAGCCGCTGCAGGTCGGCCAGCTCCGCCTCGGTGGCCGAGCCCTCCACCACGTGGCCAACGACCACGTTGTAGGCTTCGTCCATCGGTAGCGACGACGCATCACAGTCCGGGCCGGCGGGGATGTCGGTGGGACCGGAGTCGCCCGTATCGCCGGTGTCGCCCTCTGCGGTGTCGGCGCGGCCGGTCTCCCCGACGGACCCGTCGGTATCGTCGGCACCGGCATCACATCCGAGGAGAAACAACAGCATTGGGTAGCGTAGCCCGCTGGCTCGCGCCCCCGCGAGGGGCTACCCGCGCCGCATGGATCCACTGAGCCTGATCGAACCCGCCGCCACCCGCGTTCGTGACCCCCTCTCCGGCCGGAGCGTCTGGCTCGCGGGCCTCGTGCAGGACGCGAAGATCGACGGCGACACGCTGCGTTTCGTGCTCGCCGTGAAGAAGGAGCACAGCCCCGACGACCGGCAGCGCATGAAGGAGGCGCTCGTGCGCAACCTGGTGGAGCGCGGCTGGAAGGGCGAGGTCGTGTGCACCCTGCGCGTGGAGGGCCTGACCGCCCCCTCCGCCGGCCACGACCACCAGCACAAGCACGCCGCGGCCCCCGCCAAGGACCCGATCAAGGGCATGAGCGGGCCGGGCATGCAGCCGCACGGCGGCCCCATCACCAAGACGATGCCCGAGGGCGTCAAGCGCATCATCGCGGTGATGTCCGGCAAGGGGGGCGTGGGCAAGAGCACCGTGGCCACCAACCTCGCCGTGGGCCTCGCCCGTCTCGGACACAAGGTGGGCCTGCTCGACGCCGACATCTACGGCCCCAGCCTGCCGCTGATGATGAACGTGCACACCCGCCCGTTCGGCAACGAGAAGAAGCAGATCCTGCCCATCCCCGCCCATGGCGTGAAGTGCATGAGCATCGGCCTCCTCGTGGATGAGAAGGAGCCGGTGATCTGGCGCGGACCGATGGTGATGGGCGTGGTGAACCAGTTCTTCAAGGAGGTGGACTGGAGCGACACCGACTGGCTCATCGTCGACCTCCCACCCGGCACGGGAGATGTGCAGCTCACGATGATCCAGGGCGTGCCGATCACCGGCGGCATCGTGGTGACCACCCCGCAGGCCGTGGCCCTCCTCGACGCCGTTCGCGGCGTGGAGATGTTCAAGAAGCTCGATGTGCCGGTGCTCGGCGTGGTCGAGAACATGTCCTGGTTCGAGATGCCGGGCGGCGCCCGCGCCTACCCCTTCGGCGAGGGCGGCGGGGCCCGCATGGCCACGGAGTATGGCGTGCCGCTGCTCGGGCAGGTGCCGCTCCGCGAGCGGTACCGGGCCGGCGGGGATGCCGGTCGCCCCGCGGTGCTCGATGGCGACGAGGTGTTCATGGCCATCGCCGAGCGGGTGTCGAAGCTGGTCTAGGGGCAATGCCGCGCGGCCAGGCGACTTCTCCGAGCCCGACCGCGGATATCGGGAGGTCGATGTCGACGCCGGCGTCGTGGCCTCCGGCGGATTGGGCGACCACAGCGGAGGCGCGTGGGTGTTCACGGGCGGACGGCAGTCCGGCGTAGGGTCCACCGACGTTCAGGACGCAATCCTTCTGGAATGGAACGGCGACGGGCGCCCGGAGCTCGCGGCAGGAAACGACGACGGCGACCATGCTCGCGGCGGGACGTTCGTGATGGAGGACGTCCTTGCAGGCGGGGACGCCACCGCCGCCAAAACGCACGACCATACACGGTAGTCTCCGCCAGAATGTTCGACAACTAAAACTTTAGTTGACACTCTACTATGTCCTTAGTAAATTGCCTTCATGAGCGACCCGCGCCTCCTCACCGCCGCCGAGCTCGAACTGATGCACGTCCTCTGGCAGCGCGGCGCCAGCACCGTGGCCGAGGTGCAGGCTGGATTGGCGGCCCCTCCCCGCGCCTACACCACCGTGGCCACCCTGCTCAAGATTCTCGACGACAAGGGTTTCGCCAAATCCCTGCGGGACGGTCGCCGGCTCGTCGTCCTCCCGGTCGTGTCGAAGGCAGCCTACGAGGCCACGGCGGTGGCGGATGTCGTGCAGCGCGTCTTCTCCGGAAACGCTGCCGCGCTCGTGCGTACGCTCGCCGCCACGGAGTCGCTGACCTCCGAGGAGCGGGCCGCAGTCGAAGCCCTGCTCAAGGCGGCGCCCTGATCTCGTTCTGGCTGGGCCTGAACGGGCCGCTCGCAGTGGTGGCGCTGGCTTCCTGGGCCGCGGTGCGGATCGAGCCGCTCCGGGCCGCACCCGCGCAACGCCTCCTGCTCCTCGCGATCCCGCTCGCCATGCTCGCTGCCCCGCGCCCCGCGGCGATGCCGGCGCTCCCGCCGGCCGCCCAGGTGTACGCACCGTCGGACCGCGAGAAAGCGCCCCTCGCGCTCTCGGTGAGCGCCGCGGCGCCTGCCGATGTGCCCGCACGCTGGCTTCTGCCGCCGGCGGCCGCGTTGGTGGCGCTCTCTGCAATCCCGGCCGCGCTCGCGTTGGCGGGCTTGGCCCGCACGTTGCGGGGAGCGCGCCGGATCCGCCGCATCCGCGGCGTTGAGCTGTGGTTGGCGCCCGCAGCCCGCACCCCCTTCGCGGTGTGGCTCGGGCGGCCCATTGTGGTGCTGGATCCGGACACGGCGATGGACCGCGGTCTGGCCGCCCTGGCCGTGCGCCACGAGCTTCAACACCACCGGCATCACGACCCGCAAGTGGCGTGGTTCATCTGGGCGCTCGGCCTGGTCGCGCCAGCCGCGCTGCTCCTCCGTCGGCCGTTCACCGAGGCGGAGGAGCTGGCGGTGGACGCGGCGCTCGTTCGCCGCGGCGAGCCGCGCGCCGCCTACGCCGCGGCCCTCTTCTCCCTCTCCACCCGCGCCGCCCCTCCGCTGCCCCTCGGCAGCGGCATGGCGGCGTTCCTGCCCCGGCGACTCACCATGCTGCTCAAGCCCCCCGCACCGTCCCGGGCCGCCCCCTTCGTTCTGCTCGCCTTCGTGCTGCTCGCCGCGCCCGCCGGCTGGGCCGGCAGCGACCTGCTGGCGGACCACCGCGTGGCCACCCGCGACTTCAGGGAGGCCACGCTTCCCCTCCTCCAGGACTTCCCCACCGCCGCCCACCCCGGCGTGGCCCGCGCCCTCGACCAGCTCGTGGCCACCGAGGGGGGCCGCCGCTGGGCGGACCGGAGCCTGACGTCGGACGCCGGCGCTCGGGCGTACGTGGAGGCGCAGCTGCGCGCGGCCGGGCTGCCGCTCGCGTTGGCGGCTGTGCCCTTCGTCGAGTCCGGCTACCGCAACCGCGAGGAGTCCAGCCTTCCGGCCACCGTGCCCCCCGGGCAACGTGGCGCCGGCTACTGGATGTTCATCGGGAGCACCGCGCGCGCCTACGGGTTGGAGGTGTCCCCCGCTCGGGACGAGCGCCTCGACCTCGGCCGCGAGACCACCGCCGCCATCGCGCTCCTCCGCCAGAACCGCGAGCGCTACGGCGACTGGGCGCTCTCACTCGCGGCGTACAACCAGGGAGAGCGCGCGGTGGACATCGCGATTGCGGCCGGCGGCACCCGCGACGCGCTGGCCCTGGCCGACGCCGGGCACCTGAACGACTACGTGGCGCAGGTGCTCGCCGCCGCCATGCTGCTCGACGATCCGAGCCTCCTCCGCTGAGGGCTCTGGCCGCGCGAGCAGTACCTTCTGGGAGGGGCCCCCGCTGACCAGGATGCCCCCCCCCAATCCCCATCCCAAGCGGGCCACGCGCGCAGCCCGACCGGCGGGCCAGAAGAAACGTGCGGCCGTCCCCGTGCCGTACCCGGACCACGCGCGCGAGGTGCCCAAAGCCGATATCGAGCTCGACCTCCCAAGATACCGGTCGAGATCGGCGAAGTCGCCGTTTCGAGCGGGACGCGGTCTACGGGCGGGAGGCGACGCCGAACCGCTCCGGCGCCCACGCCGACGGCAGGGCCGCGTCGTCCAGCATGGCCGAAACGAGGCGGCGCGCCGTGAGCGGCGCCAGCAGGATGCCGTTGCGGAAGTGGCCCGACGCCACCCAGCCGCTGGCCGTGCGCCCCACGAGGGGCTGGCCGTCGGGCGAGCCTGGGCGGAAGCTCGACCAGTGGCGCAGCACCTCGCGGCCGCCCACCTCGGGCAGGAGCGCCACGGCCGACCGAAGCACCTCCTGCATTCCCGCGGCGGTGACCCCCCGGGTGAACCCCACCTCCTCCATCGTGGAGCCCACCACCAGCTCATCGGCCCGCGGCACGACGTAGCCGCCCGGCCCGAAGACGACCGGGGAGAACGCGGGCGCCCCACCCAGCGCAACGAGCTGCCCGCGCACCGGCCGGACGGGCAGCGCCCCCATCCCGGCCACCCGCGGGGTCCAGGCGCCGGCACACACCACCACGGTGCCCTCCATCCGCTCGCCGCCGGCCAGCTCCACCTGCCCCGCCGCGAGGGCCACGACCTCCACCCCTGTGCGGAAGGTCGCGCCCGCCGCGGCCGCCGCGGCATGCACCGCCCCGACCAGCCGCCGGGTGTCGAGCCGCCCCTCGTCGGGCAGGTACCAGGCCTGGCGCGCCGCGAGCCCCGGCACCAGCCGATCGAGCGGGGCGCCCTCCAGGCTCAGGGCGGAGCGGTCGGGGCTCGCGCCGGACACGACCACCACGCCCGAGCGTACGAGGCCGACGTCGGCGCCCAGCGAGGCGACCCAGCCCTCGTAGAGCGCGAGGCTCTCCAGCCCGAGCGCCCGCGCCGAAGCATCCCCGTGCGCCTCCACGCGCGGCGCGAGGATGCCCGCCGCGGCGCTGGAGGCTTCCGCGCCGGGGACCGCCCGTTCGAGCACCGTGGCCGCCACGCCGCGCCGCGCCAACTCCAGCGCGACCGCACACCCCACCAGGCCGCCGCCAACGATGACCGCACGCATCCGCGCGCCTAACGCGCCGCTCAGACCGGCGGCCGCCGGAGCTTGCGGTTCAGCGCAGAGGCGGCCACGTGGCTGGGGTCGGCCTTCAGCGCCCGGCGGATCCGACGAAGGGCGCCATCCTCATCGCCGCTGCGATGAAGCACCGTGGCGAGGAAGTACTGGCCGTCGGCGAAGCCCGGCTCGAGCTGCTCGGCGAGGAGGAGGAGCTCCAGCCCCTCCGCCGTGCGCTCCTTGACCGGTCGGGTGGGATTGTGCACCCGCGCCCAGCCCGCGTGGGCAATGTTACGAACGCTGTCGAGGTTGCGATCCCGGGCGGCGAGGAAACACCGGTCGGCCAGCGCCCAATCGCCGCCGGTCATGGCCCGCAGGCCAGCCCGGAAGGCATCCTCTCCCGGCTCATCCTCGCGCTGAAGGTCATCGTCCGACCGCAAGGAGGAGATGGCCTGCCGAACGGCATCAAGCATGGCCTGCGCGAGGTCGCCGGCCTCGCCCGTTTCCTTGGACACGAGGTCGGAGTAGCGGGCCACCATGCGCTCGCCCGCCCGATCGACCATCGCCTGATCAGCATCGTGGGGCACGCCGAGCACCACCCAGGCATCATTCGTGCGCGCCATGTCGACCTCGCGGCGCAGCCGGCGAATCAGCGCGGCGCTGTCCGTGGGGGGGAGGGCCTGCGGGCCGCCGGCGGGGCGAAGCGCCGGGAGCGGCGGCCGGGGCAACGGGGCGCGGGCTGCGCCCGGCGGGGGCAGGTCGCGCGGAGGCATCGAGGGCGGCGACACCGACGACATCCGATCGGCCCACGGGCGCTCGGCGGCCGACCGATCCACCGAGCGCGGACCGGCCCCCGGGTGCGGCGGACGAACGGGAACGGGGGCCGCCGCCGCACGCGGCCGCTGCACCTCGAAGGTTGGCGGGGGCGCGGCCGGCTGGAGCCGCGTGACCGCCACCGGCATGTCGGGAGCGTTCTGGAGGGTGAGCAGGCCGAGCGCGGCGAGGCCCGGCATGCCCTCGGCGAGCGCCTCGGCCGGCACGGCGTACTGATCCGCAATGCGGCCGAGGCCCGTGGGGCCCTGCAGCGACGACAGGATGAGCCCGAGACCGCTCGGGAGCGGCAGCCGCGCCGCCACCTCGCTCAGCCGCGAGGGCACGACCACGGTGGACCGGGAAGGGCGGGTCTTCAGCGGGGGCGCGGAAGCGCAAGCCTCGGCCCACAGGAGCGCGGCCATCGCGGCCGGATCCCCGTCACCGTCCACATCGCAGGGCTGGAAGTCCAGCGCGCCGGCATGCAGCATCCGGCGCAAGGCGGGCAGCACCGCGTGGTCCACCGGCCCGCCATTGGCGAGGATCACCAGCTCGTCGCCCGACTCGTCCTGACAGTTGAGCACGCCGTTTGCGCCGCGCGCCCACAGGCGCATCAGCTTGGAGGTGTTCTCGAGGTTGAGCTCCTCCCCCGAGGCCTCCGTGGACATCCCCGAAACAACGGGACGGAGCCCGCGGACGAGCACGGCGAGCTCCAACACGCTGAACGGGCGCACGAGCAGGTGGTCGGTGTTGCTGGCCGCGCAGGCCTGGCGGATGCGATCGTCGGCCGACGCGGCGATCGCCACGGCCGCGGCGCGGTGACCGCCCGGGAGGCCGCGGAACCCTTCGAGGAAGGACATGCTCGCCGGCGACGTGGCATCCACGCTGATGAGCACCACATCCGGATCGAATACGACGAGCAGGGTGCCGACGCCGGAGGGGCCCTCGGCGTGGCGGACGACATGCCCCTCCGCCTCCAGCACCGTGGCGAGGATGCGGCCGAAGTTCAGGTCATCGTCGACGATCAGCAGCTTCACGGGAGGGCCCAACGCCGGATTATAGCGGGGCCCGAACTCGTGCAGCGTATCCCTCCCTTGGATCCCGCCGACGTCTGGCGGCGCTACCGTCGTGAGGGCCCGGCGTTCTGGGCTGACTTCGGCGCGGAGACAACCGTCGTTGGTCGACTCGCGCCGCTGGGAGAATTGAGTCGCGAGTCGTGGACGGAGGCGGTGCGCGCGCCCACCAGCGGGGGCCCGGCGTGGACGCACGGGCTCGTGGGGTGGTTCGGGTACGAAGCCGGCTCCGCGTTCGAGCGCTGTCCGGAACCCGTGGCGGCCCGCCTTCTGCCCGACTCGTGGTGGGGCCGGGTGGTGGCGGCGGTCGTGCTCGACGGCCGCGGCGCGCTGCTCCACCAGGTGGGCAGCCTCCCGCCCCCCGTCGCGCCCGTTTCGCCCGCCGGGACCGCGCCCCTCACCTTCGAGGAGCCCCCCGACGCCCCGTTCCTGCGCGGCGTGGCCAGCATCCTCGACCACCTCCGGGCCGGGGACTGCTACCAGGTGAACCTGACCCGCCGCGAGGTCGTTCGCGGGCGCTTCGACCCCCTCGCCACCTGGCTGCGCCTCCGCGCCGGCAACCGGGCGCGTCGGGCCATCCTGCTCGATACCGACGAGGGCACGCTCGTCTGCAACTCGCCGGAGCTGCTCCTCCGCGTACGGAACGGCCGGGCGCTCTCCGTGCCCATCAAGGGCACCGCGCCGATCGGCGAGTCCTCCGAGCTGCTCCTGCGCAGCCCGAAGGAGCGCGCCGAGCTGACGATGATCGTGGACCTCGTGCGCAGCGACCTCGGGCGGGTGGCCTTGCCCGGCTCGATCGTGGCGGGACCGCGCCGCGTGGGGCGGGTCGGCCATGTGTGGCACGCGATGCGCCGCGTGGAGGCCGAGCTGGCGCCCGGTTTCGACGCGGTGGATGCCTTCGCGGCCCTGTTCCCCCCGGGGAGCGTCACGGGGGCGCCGCGGGTGCGAGCCATGGAGATCATCCGTGTTCTCGAACCCGTTCCGCGCGGCGTGTATTGCGGAAGTATCGGTTGGTTCGCGCCCGGCGAGGCCGACGCGAACGTGGCCATCCGAACGGTGAGCCTGCGAGGCGACGAGGCGCACGTGCAGGCCGGCAGCGGCATCGTGCTCGGCAGCGACCCCGAGCGCGAGCTCGCCGAGGCGCGCCTGAAGGTGCAGCGCTTGAAGGCGGCGCTGTGATCGCCGGCCTCTACGGCATGACCGACCCCGCGCGGGGCGATCCGGAGCGGCAAGTGAGGCTCCTCGCCGACGAGGGCGTGGCGGTCGTGCAGCTCCGCTGCAAGGGCTGGCCGCGTTCGGCTGTCCGCGCGCTGGCCGAGCGCTGTCGGCCCCTCCCCCTCGTGCTCGTCGTGAACGATGACGCCGAGCTCGCCGCCGAGCTCGGGCTCTGCGCCCACCTCGGCGACACCGATGGCGCCGCCCAGGGCCCCCACGGCCGCAGCACGCACACGCTGGAGCAGGTGCGCGCCGAACGCGAGGCCCTCTACATCGGCTTCGGCCCCGTCTTCGCGACGGGCACCAAGGACACCCCCTGGTCGCCGCGCAGCATCCCCATGCTGGCGGAGGCCGTCGCCGCCTCCGCACGCCCGGTCGTCGCCATCGGCGGCATCGGGCTGGAGAACATCGACGAGGTGCGCGCCACCGGGGTGGCCGGATGGGCGGTGGTGGGCGCCATCTGGGTGGCTCCCGACCCGCGGAGCGTCATTCGCCGCCTGCGGTGACCCCGAGCCGCTGCAGGTGCGCCTGCAAGGTGTTGCGGGCGAGCCCCAGGAGCTGGGCGGCGGCCTTCCGGTTGCCTTTCGTTCGTGCCAGCACGAGGCGGAGGAGCGCCCGCTCCGCTGCGTCGATCACCAACCCGTGGAGGTCGGTGGCCCCCCCCGCATGCCAGCCGCGCACCACGGCGGCGAGCCGCTCCGCTACGAGCTCCTCGAAGCCCTCGAGGTTCACCGTGGGCGCGGCCTCCGCCGGGTCGAGCCGGGCACGCAGCTCGGGGGGGAGTCGCTCCAGGCGGAGCACGGGCTCCGTGGAGGCGGCCACGGCCTGCTGCACGAAACGGTCGAGCTCACGGTCGTTCTGCGGCCAGCTCCACGCCTGCATCATGGCGAGGAGCCGCCGGTCGTAGCGCCGGCGGGGGAGACCGAGCGCGCGGGCGTAGCTCTCCGCGAAGTGCCGCGCGAGGGGGACAATGGCGTCGGGCCGCTGGCTCAGCCCGGTGAGCTGCAGCGTGCTGGCCATGGGCACATCCACCGGGGCCCGCGAGCCGACGATCACCCGCCACCCGGCGTCGGTGGCCGACACCACCACCTCCGCGAGGTCGGGCCGGATGTGGCCCCCGTCGACAAACAGCGTGCCCACCGGGTCGGTGGCCTGCCAGACCGCGTCGGCCGCGAGGACTGCGAACGGGCCCGTGGCGCCCGACATGCGGTGCAGCAGGCGGGCGTGGAGCTCCTTGCCCGTGCCGCGTGGGCCGACGAGCACCAGCGTGCCGCGATCGGCCGCCGCCCGCGCCATGATCACCGCGGCGTCCGGACCGAGCCCGCTGTGCGGGAGGCGCCTTTGCAGCTCCTCGGCGGCGCCGCCCTTTCCCCGGCGCCGGACCAGCCCGTTGATCTGCACCGCCCGCACTGGGAGGGAAGGGATGGCCCCGAGGGGTTCATCCAGGGAACGGAGGAGAGGCGCATGGGGAAAGGACTCGACCAGCTTGAGCAGCAGCTCCGGAAGGAGCCCGGGCAGGGCCGGATCGATGACCGCGATCCGCACCCGGGGGTTCGCTACCTCCGCCACCAGCTCCGCCCAACCGCGGACCACGAGGATGGCCGATCCGCCGCCAGCGAGCACCGGCAACCAACGATCACGAGAACTTTCACGGTCGGTCGCGAAGACGATCACACGACCGGTTATCCTGAATGCCCCTCCGTCATGCCCACATCCCCGATTCGGCCTCCCCGGCCGGCCCATTCGCCCACCCTCCTCTCGGGCGCCTTCCTCCTGATGCTGTTCGGCTCGCCGTTCAGCGCACACGCGGGCGATCGGCCGATGCTCACGCCCTCGGATGCGCTCGCGGCTCCCGATGTCGATGAGCCGGCCGCCGAGGTCGAAGAGGGCAGCCTTTGGGAACAGATCGAGGGCAGCGATGCGGCCGGGGCGATCGCCTCGGCCAGCTCGGAGGAGCTCGCCGCCGAGCGTCTCGCGGAGCTCGGCTACACGGGTGCCATCGGCGCCGACCTGCCGCTCGAGTACTACCTCGCCCCCCTCACCGCCACGTCGATCGACCCGCTCCAACTCGACAAGGTGAACCCCGAAGAGTTCGACATCCCCATCGTGACCAACACGATGGTGCAGAAGTGGATGACCTACTTCCTCGGGCGCGGCCGCAAGTACTACTCGCGCTACCTGATGCGGAGCACGCGCTACCTGCCGATGATGCACGCCGAGCTCGAACGGCGCGGCCTCCCGCGGGACCTCGTCTACCTCTCGATGATCGAGAGCGGCTTCACCACCTCCGCCACGAGCTATGCCTCCGCCGCCGGCCTCTGGCAGTTCATGCCGGCCACCGCGCGGCAGTACGGTCTGCGGGTGGATTGGTGGGCTGATGAGCGCCGCGACCCGATGCGCGCCACCGCCGCCGCCCTCACCTACCTCGCCTACTTGAACAAGATGTTCGAGGGCGACTGGTGGCTGGCCTGGGCCAGCTACAACGGTGGTGAAGGCCGGGTGGGCAAGGAGTGTCGTCGACACGGCACGACCGACTTCTGGACGCTCGTGGAGCGCAACGCGCTCCACACCGAAACCCAGAACTACGTGCCCAAGCTCATCGCAGCGGCGATCATCGGCAAGCACCCCGAACGGTACGGCTTTGTCGGGGTGAAGTACCAGGACCCGCTGGAACAGGTCACCGTCGAGGTGCCGGGGGGCACCGGCGTGGATGTGATCGCGCGCTCCGCCGGCCTGGGCGACGAGCAGGTGCTCGAGCTCAATCCGGGGCTGCGTCGATGGGCGCTCCCGCCAGATGTGCCCAACTGGCGGGTGAACCTGCCTCCCAACAAGGTCGACTCCTTCAAGGTGGAGTTTGCGAAGGTGCCCCCCGAGGAGCGGATCACGTTGGCGCGCCACGTGGTCAAGCGCAAGGAAACCCTCGCCGCCATCGCGAAGAAGTACGGCGTGGAATCCGAGGAGATCGCGCGCCTCAACCACCTCACCAAGAAGAGCAAGCTCAAGGTGGGGCAGGAGCTGGTGGTGCCCGCGCGGCCCGGCAGCTCGTCGCTTGTGTCGATGGCGCCGACCGAGTCGGGCGCCGCCGAGGCGAGCGCGCCGGCGAGCGCGTCGAAGAGCACGGAGCCCGCCGCCGAGAAGGCCACCTCCACCACGCGCGCCCGCACCCACAAGGTCGCGTCGGGTGAAACCCTCTCCAGCGTGGCGGGCAAGTACAAGCTGAGCGTGAGCGAGCTCAAGTCGCTCAACGGGCTCAAGAGCGACAAGATTCTCGTCGGCCAAACGCTGAAGGTCGGCACGGTGGCGGTACCGGCGAGCGAAAGCAAGAAGTCCGCGAAGGCCGAGCCCGCCGCCCCCCGCTCCACCAGCTACACCGTGAAGCGCGGCGACACCCTCGGCACCATCGCCGAGCGTTACGACTGCACCGTGGCGCAGATCAAGAGCTGGAACGGCATCCGGGGAAGCACGATCTACCCCGGCCAGAAGCTGAAGATCAAGGAGTGAGCACGCTCACCGTCGAAGCGGCGCTGGCGCGAATCCTCGCCGATGTCGTGCCGGGTGGGAGTGAGGAGGTCGCGCTCTCGCAGGCCTACGGGCGCCTGCTCGCCGAACCCGTGCTCGCGCCGCTCTCCCTGCCGCCCTGGGCCAACTCGGCGATGGATGGATTCGCGGTCCGCGCCGCGGACCTGCCGGGCACCCTGCGCGTCCTCGAAACGATCGCGGCCGGGTCGGTCGGTCGTCACGTCGTGGAGCCGGGCACCGCCTCGCGCATCATGACGGGGGCTCCCGTGCCCGCCGGCGCCGACGCCATCGTGATGGTGGAGGACACCAGCTCCGAGGGAGACCGGGTGGCCATCGCCGTGGGCGCAAGACTCGGGCAGCACATCCGCCGGGAGGGCGCCGACGTTCAACGTGGCGCCCGGGCCTTCGAGCCCGGAGCGCGCCTTACGCCGGGCGCGGTGGGCCTCCTCGCGAGCCTCGGCCTCGCGCGGGTTCGGGTGGCGCGTCGGCCTCGGGTGGCCATCCTCTCCACCGGGGACGAGGTCGTGGCGCCGGGCCTGCCCCTCGGGCCGGGCCAGATCTACAGCAGCAACAACCACGCCCTCGTCGGGCTGGTGCTCGCCGCCGGCGCCGAGCCCGTCGACTGCGGGAACGTGGGCGACGACCGCGAGGCCCTGCGCGCCGCCTTCGCGGATGCGGCCGCGCGCGCCGATCTCGTCGTCTCCACCGGCGGCGTGTCGGTCGGCGACTTCGACCACGTCAAGGAGGTCGTGGGCGCGATCGACTTCTGGCGGGTGGCGATGAAGCCCGGCAAGCCGCTGGCCTATGGCCGCCTCGCCGGGCGCCCGTTCTTCGGTCTCCCCGGGAACCCCGTCTCCTGCATGGTGAACTTTCTCCAGTTCGTGCGCCCGGTGATCCGCCGCACCATGGGCGACCCGAACCCCTTCCTGCCGGTGGTGCACGCCACGCTTCGGTCCCCGCTCCGGCGGGCCACGGGCCGGGTGGAGCTCCTGCGCGTGCGCCTCGAGCGGGAGGGCGGCCAGTTGTTCGCCGTGCCCGCCGGTCGCCACCAGGGCAGCGGCAACGTGGTGGGCATGGCCGAGGGCCACGGTTTTGCCCTCCTCGACGCCGACACCGCCGAGGTTTCCGGCACCGTGCGCGTCCAGCTCTTCGACCGCGAATTCGACGATGCACCCGACCCCGCCTACGGCTGGGGCACGGTGGAGACATCGAGCGACGGCTGTTGCTGAGCAGGCGTCCCGAACAAAACTTGACGTGTCAACGGAACCGTGGGAAGATCTCCGCGACAAGGAGAGACGCAATGTTCAAGAACCTGATTGGTACCACCGCGCTACTCGCGGCGCTCGCGCCGACCCATGCCTTCGCGGGCTTCGGCGCCACCGCGCAGCTGGGCGGCCTCAGTGACGGGACGGCATGGGCGCCTTCGCTCGACTGGCGGGCGAGCGGCATCACCTTCAACCTGCAGGCCATCGACACCATCGGCGGGCTGGGCTCCGACCAGCTGAACCTCGGCGCGGGCATCACGTTCGTGGCCCTCAAGCGCCAGATCGCCCCCGAAGTGGAAGGCACGATGGCGCCCGGCGCGCGCCTCCGCTACTTCGGCTTCATGGGTGACCTCGGCGAGGCGCTCGACGACGCCAAGATGCAGTCCGGTGGCTTCAACGCCGTGGCGCAGCTCCGCACCGGCATGGAGATGAAGAAGGGCATGGGCTTCGGCGTGTACGTGGTGCCGATGCTCGGCGTCACCAACCTCCCCGGCCTGGGCCAGGTGAAGGCCTCCAAGTCGGAGATCTCGCTCGCCTACGGAGGCGGAGTGGAAGTGAGCGCGTGGTTGCTGGACAAGTAGAGCGAGCCCTCGCGAGCGCGAGCCGGGTCGAGATGACCCAGCTCGTGCTCCCGGAGCACACCAACGCGGTCGGCACCATCTTCGGCGGTCAGGTTGCCGCCTGGATCGACATCTGCGGCGCGATCTCCGCGCAGCGGTTCTGTCGCCGTCAGGTGGTCACGGCGTCGATCGACGAGCTCATCTTCCTCAACCCCATCCAGCGCGGCCACATCGCCATCTTCCAGGCGGTGGTGAACGCGGCGTGGGGCAGCTCGATGGAGGTGGGCGTCGCGGTGGACGGGGAAGACCCGCTCACCGGCGTTCGCACGCGCACCAGCACGGCCTACCTCACCTTCGTGGCCCTCAACAGCGATGGCTCGAAGGGCCGGGTTCCCACCCTCGTGCCCGACACCGACGGCGGCGAAGCCCGCGTGCTCGAAGCCAACGCGCGCCGCGCGCATCGCCTCCGCGCGCGGTGAGCCGTCCGCTCGTCCTTGCTTCCGCCTCCCCACGGCGGCGCGCGCTGCTCGAAGCCGTCGGCGTGGCCCTGCTCGTGCGGCCCTCCGACACCGACGAGACGGAGCACCCCGGCGAGGCGCCGCGCGCGTACTGCCTGCGCGTGGCGCGCGCGAAGGCGCGGGCAGCCGACGCCCGCGATCCGGAAGGCGGCGCCGACCTGATCGTCCTCGCGGCCGACACGACCGTGGCCCTGGAGGACTGGATTCCCGGCAAACCCGGCACCGACGCCCGCGCGATCGACACCCTCCGGCGGCTCAGCGGGCGCTGGCACCACGTCCATACCGCCGTGGTCGTTCTCCAGGGCGGGCGCGAACGCAGCACCGTGGTGACCACCCGGGTGCGGTTCCGCATCCTCGACGATGCCGAGATCGCCGCGTACGTGGCCACCGGCGAGCCCCTCGATCGCGCCGGCGGCTACGCCATCCAGGGCGGCGGAGGGGCGCTCGTGGACCGGATCGTGGGCAGCTACACGGCGGTCGTCGGGCTGCCGCTGCGGGAAAGCCTGGCCCTGCTCGCCAGCCCGCCGCGATAGCCGCGGGAGGCCCCTGAGCGCGGCCCCGCGTCGGATTCCTTGATAGCCGCGGGGCATGAGCATCGCGGCCAACCTGGGCGGCATCACCGCCCGCCTGCCCCCTTCGGTCACGTTGATCGCGGTCAGCAAGACCCGTCCCGCCGAGGCGGTGCGCGAGGCGCTCGCCGCCGGCCAGGTGCACTTCGGCGAGAACTACGCGCAGGAGCTGCGCGACAAGGCCGACGAGGTGGGCAAGGGCCCGATCTGGCACTTCATCGGCAGCCTGCAGCGCAACAAGGTGAAGTACGTGGTGGGGCGCGCCAGCCTCATCCACGACGTCGACTCCTTCGCCCTCGCGGAGGAGATCGGCAAGCGCTCGGGCGACCGCCCCACCGGCATCCTCGTAGGCGTGAACATGGGCGAGAGCCAGAAGTCCGGCGTCGCGCCGGCCGAGGCGCTGGAGCTGTGCAAGGCGGTGATGGCCCTCCCCGGCGTGCGGCTCCGCGGCCTGATGACCATTCCGCCCGCGACGGACGATCCGGAGGGCGCCGCGCCTTGCTTCGCGGAGCTCGCCGACCTCGCAGCCCGCGGGCGGGCCGACGGCCTTCCGCTGACCGAGCTCTCGATGGGCATGAGCCACGACTGGCCCGTGGCGCTGCGCCATGGCGCCACGATGATCCGCGTGGGTACTGCCATATTCGGCGCCCGCGCGCCGCGCGAGCCCGCTACTTGAGCTGAAAGCTGATCGCCGTCGAGCGGCCCGGATCGATGCGCACCAGCATCGTCTGCGACTTGCCGTTGGTCGTCGACACCACGCGCACCCGGTGCTCGCCGCCGGACAGGCTGAATTCACCCTGCTCGGCGATGGTACCCATGGCCTTGCCATCGATCTGCACGCGCGCCGGCGGGTTCGTGGTGATGCGCAGGAGGCCGGCCGCCTCGGCCGGCGAGCTCTGTGCGGCGCCGGGCGTGAGGATGGTAGGCGCCGCCGGGACCGGCGTGGCGGGGACACGAGCCGGCTCTACCGGGGCCGGCGCGGGGGGCTTCGGGGCCGGCACGGTCATGACCAGGGGCTCCGGCGGCGGCTTGGCCACCGGCGGGGGGACCACCACCACCACCTCGGGCGGCTTCGGCGCGGGAACGATCGCGGTCGGCGCGACCGGGGGGGCCACGACCACGACGGGTGCGGGCACCGGCACGACTTCGGGCTCCACCACGGGGTCGGGGGCGACCGGCGGCTCCACCGGGGCCGCGATGGCCACGGGTTCGGGAGCGGCCGGCGGCACCTCGGGCGGGAGCGCCGCTTCCTGCTCGGCGGCCGGCTCGGCGCTTCGAACCTGCCCGCGGATGCGCCACCAGATGAAGCCCGCCGAGAACACCATGAGCCCGATCCCGGTGACCGCCCAAACGGTGGCGGACACCCGGGGCGGCCTGGACTCCGGCGGCCGCTGGTTGCGCGGAATGAACGGAGCCGGAGCGCGGGTGGGCGATGGCGCCGCGGCCGCAGGAGCCGTCGCGGGCGCGGGAGGCACGGCCGGGCGCGGCGGGAGCTCCAGCCTTGCGCCCCCGAGATGCTCATCGGCCGAAACATCGGACACGCCGGCGTCGGGGGCGAGCTGGCCACGCTGACGCAGCCGCGACGCCGCGCCGCGCGAGGGGGGCAGGGGTGGCGGTGCGGCGGCCGCCGGGGCCGGCGCGGGCTCGCGAGCGGGGGGCACGCCCACGGT
>CAISIK010000140.1 GCA_903885375.1 uncultured Pseudomonadota bacterium | reverse complement strand
CGGCGCCGGCGCGGCAGCGGGCGCCGGTTCGGCGGGGGCCGCCGGAGCGGTGGGCGGGTCGGCGAACGCGGCGAGAACGAGCAGGATCACGGATTGGCCTCGATTCGGGCGATCATGAGGGGGCGGCGGGCCGCAACGTCGCCGATTTGGAAGGCAGCCGCCACCTCCGCGCGTGCGCGCTCGATGCCGCGATCGCCCGTTTGCAGCGTGGCGAGCGGCTCGCCCCGCTCCACCCGGTCACCCACCTTCTTGTGGACGAGCACGCCCACGCGCGGATCGACCGGGTCTTCCGCGCGCAGCCGCCCCGCACCGAGAACGAAGGCCGCGCGACCGACGGCCAGGGCATCGCACCGGGACACAAAACCCGTGCGGTCGGCGAGAACGACCTCCTCGCGGCCCGTGGCGCCCATCTCGGAGAGGCGGCCGCCATGCCCGCGCACCATGCGCGCGAAACGCTCGTAGGCCGCGCCGCTCGCGAGCACCCGCTCCGCGTCGGGATGGCCGGCGAGCGCGAGGGTGAGCGCCCGCAGGTCGGCCGGCCCCCCGCCGCGCAGCGTGTCGATCGACTCCTGCACCTCGTTGATGTTGCCCGCCGCCACGCCGAGGGGCTGCTCCATGTCGGTGAGATCGGCCGTGGTGTGCACGCCAGCGCCGTTGCCCACGGCCACCATCGCCTGGGCGAGCTCCCGGGCCTCGGCCTCGGTCTTCATGAACGCCCCGGCGCCCACCTTCACGTCGAGCACGAGGCGATCGAGACCTTCGGCCAGCTTCTTGGAGAGGATGCTCGCCACGATGAGCGGGATGCACTCCACCGTCTGCGTTTCGTTGCGGAGCGCGTAGAGCACACGGTCGGCGGGGGCGAGCTCGCCCGTTTGCCCGTTGATGCTCGCGCCCACCTCGCGCACCACGCGGTGCATCGCGGCATCGTCGAGATCGGTACGGTAGCCGGGGATGGCCTCGAGCTTGTCGAGCGTGCCGCCGGTGTGGCCGAGGCCGCGCCCGGAGATCATTGGCACCTTCCACCCCAGCTCGGCCCAGAGCGGGGCGAGCACGAGGCTCACCTTGTCGCCCACGCCGCCGGTGCTGTGCTTGTCCACGAAGGGGCCGGAGATGCCCGGCCAGCCCAGGCTCCGGCCGGACGCCGTCATCGCCTCGGTGAGCGCCACGGACTGCGCGGCGCCGAGACCCCGCACGAAAACGAACGCCAACCAGGCGGCGGCCTGCGGGCGCGAGACCTCGCCGGTGACCACGCCCCGGACGAACCACTGGATCTGCTCGGTGGAGAGCGCGCCGCCGGCACGCTGGGTGCGGAGAATCTCGTCGATCATGGGTAGAGCCGCCTAACGCGGCGCGATAGCCGCGCCCCGCGATGAATCGCCGCCCCGGCCCGCAAGCCCAGCCCTTCGAGACCCGCGCCCACCGGCCCGGTCACCGCCCCGCGGTGAACCCCTACCGCGATGCGATCGGCGACTTCGGGCAGGAGCTCATCCCCACCGAAGGCGGGCGCGAGCGCAAGGGCCGCTGGCACGAGGAGTTCGGCCGCGTGGCCCCGATCACGCTCGAGCTCGGCGTCGGCAACGGAAGCTGGCTCGGCACCATCGCCGCCCAGGAGCCAGAGTCGAACTTCATCGGCCTCGAGATCCGGTACAAGCGGTGTGTCCAGGCGGCCGAGAAGCTCCGCGCCGCCGGGTGCCGGAACGGGCGCGTGGTGCGGTGGTCCTGGTTCGAGCTGGAGGACCTGTTCGCGCCCGGCGAGCTCCACCGAATCGTCATCCACCACCCCGACCCGTGGTCGAGCCCCAGCAAGGCGAAGCACCGGCTCATCCGCCCCGAGTTCCTGGTGCAGGCGGCGAGCCTCGTGGCCGTGGGCGGCGAGCTTCGCCTCAAGACGGACTTCCTCCCCCACCGCGAGTCCCTCGTGGCGGGGATCGTGGGCACCCCCTGGCAGCTCGCCGGCACGAGCGACGACATCCTCGCCGCCGGCGCCCCCTGGCCCGACGACATCGTCACCGCCTACCAGGGCAAGTTCAACCGCGCGGGCCTGCCCGTGTATGCGGCCCGGCTCGTCCTCGCGGCGTAGCCGGCGCCCGGGGGGCCGGCGCGCCGGCCCGTTATGAGCCCCCATGTTCGCGCTCCTCCTCGCCCAGCTCGCCGTCGCCGAGGAAGCCTCGCCGGTGCCGCCCATGGCAGCCGCGAGCGTCCTGCCGACCCCGACCGCGAGTCAGCCACCGGCCGCCGGCGCCCTCGTTGTGGCCCAGGTGGGCATGGGGGCGGGCTACGTCGGCAGCTCCATGGTGGTGGTGTCCATCCCGATCGCGCTGGTGGCGGCCTTCATGTGCACGGACGCCTGCTCGGCCGAGGGGACCGGGTTGATCCGCGCGGCGGAGACCACCTTCGGGGTGGGCCTCGGGCTCGTGGCCCTCGGGCCGATCGCCGTCGGTGGCGCCGAGCTGGAGGCCCATCGGACGCTCGGGGGCCGCAACACCCTGCCCATCGTGGCCATCAGCGCCGGCACCCTGGCCACCGCGAGCTTTGTCTACTTCGGGGCAGCGGAGCAACGTGGGACTGTTCGCCGCCACGGGCTTCCTCGCCGCGGCCACCGGCTACGTGGCCGGCGGGGTGGAGCTGGGCCGACTTTCCGCCGCGGCCGACGCACGCGTGTCCGCGCGCTTGTTTCCGACGCCCGGCGGGCTGGCGGTGGCTGGCACCTTCTGACGGCGGCGCGCGCGGAGCGCCGTGCCCAGCGGGAGCACCAGCGCCGCGAGGCCGAGCTCCGCGCCGCAGCCGCGCAGCGAGTCGAGCGGCGTGACCTTCCCCGGCGGCTCGGAGGCGGAATCCTCCAGCCCCGGGGGGAGAGAGCCCCCCTCGCCCTCCTCCACGCAGCCGCCCGCCTCGTCGCACACGAGCCCCTCGGCCGCACAATCGCGCGAGGCGTACACGCCGCCCACGCAGGAATCGAGCGCTCCCTCGGCGGTGCACGCCTGCGAGTCGGGGCCGTTGGGGCAGCGCGCGTCGGCGCATGCGGCCGTGCCGGCGCCCTGCCAGCACTCGAGCCCGTACGCCGCGCAATCGCCCTCCGAGTACACGCCTGCGGCACAGGCTGCGTAGAGCCCGCTCTCCGTGCAGAAGCCGGAGTTGGGGCCGGCCACGCAGCGCGGGTCCATGCAGGCCGACCCGCCGGCGTCGGTTCCGCAGCTCAGCCCGAAAACCCCGCAATCGCCCTCGGAGTACTGGCCATCGTTGCACGAGGCGATGCTGCTGCCATCGAGGCACCGGGCGCCACTGCCGCTGCCGTCGGGGCAGCGTGGGTCCACGCAGTAGGCGTAGTCGCCATCCTCCTCGCAGCCGGCGCCGTAGGCCGCGCAATCGCCCGCGCCGAGGTACCGCCCACCCTGGCAGGTGCCGAGCACGGTGCCCTCGCACCAGCGACCGCTGCTCACCGCGCACCGGGCATCGAGGGTGTCGGAGTAGACGATGCCGAGGTGGTTCGCCACGGCGCGGAGCGAGCCATCGGAGGGGTTGTTCTTCACCTCGCCCTCGATGACCAGCGTGGTGCTGCCGCCGCCATCGAGCATGGCCCCCGACCAGCAGCCGAGCTCCAAGAGGAGGTCGCGCGTTTCATCGCAGGTCATCCCCGCGGCGCTGCTCGTGCGGCCATCGATCGCGAGGAGCCAGAGTGTGGTGCCGTCGGCTTCGAGGCAGATCGCGCTGCGCGGGTTGCGCGCGCTGTCGTAGCAGCCGCTCTCCGCCGCCCCGTTGGACACGAGGATTTCCCCGTTCGCGCCTACCGCCTGGAAGTACCGGTACGGCGCGATCGTGGGCGAGGAGAACCACCACGCCGTGTCGAGCGGCAGCTCAGCCGACACCGTGCACGACTTGGTGGCAGTGCAGGCGAAGAACCCCCAGCGCCCCCCGAGGGTGTCGTCGGTGATGTGGGAGTGCCACTGCGAGCCGTCGGAGATGGCCATGCCCACGGGCGTTCGCCCGTCGGACCAGTCCCCGTTGATGGCCACGAGCACATCGGTGCTGTCAGCAAAGGTGGAGGTGTTGGTGTGCCTCTCCGTGCCATCCGCATCCGCAGAGGCGTGGAGGCCCACGTTCGGAACCGTGAGGTCCACGCGGACGGCGTAGATGTCCTGCGGCCCCGACGTGGTGCGGTGCAGGTAGTCGACGCCGGAGCGGATGTTCTTCCACGTGTCGCCCGCGTGGGCGGAGGGGGCGAAGCACAGGACGAGCGGGAGCGCGAAGGGCATCAGGGGCCGCGTAACATGGGCGCCGCGGCGTTCGCCGTGACCTCGAGCTCGCTGGGGGGCTCGGCCAGGGCCGCCGCACCGGACTCCGCCCCCTCCAGCGCCCACGCGAAGAAGGCCGCCGCCACGAAGCCGGTGAGCGCCCGCCCGCGAGCCGCCGGCAGGTACGCGAACGACCCGCCGCCGACGGCCCGAGTGTCCTCCCCGCAGCCGGGCATGAAGTCCTCCACGAGCCCCACCAGATCGCTGGGCGACCAGTGGCCGGCGTCGGCCATGTCCACCTGCCACGCCACCCCCGGCGCGGCCTCGAAATTCGCCGCCATCAGCAGGTTCCCCGCCTCGCCGACGCTGTGATCCTCCGCCAACCGGAGGAACAGCAGCGGCGCGCCGAGCGCGCCCATCTCCACGCCGGGCAGGAGCGGGTTCTCGGGAGGCGCGCCGACAAAGAGCGCGGCCCGCGGCCCGCCGAGCTCGGCCAGTCCTTGTTGCAGGAAGCTCCCGACGGTGACCGCGCCGAAGCTGTGCCCGAACGCGCCCACCCGATCCGGGTTGACCTGCACCCCCAGCTCTCCCGCAAGGGCAGCGGCATGGGCGTAGGCCACATCGCCCTCACGGAGGGCGAGCGTTTCGGTGTCGAGCGGGAGCCCCGCGCCCGCGAGCGTGTCGAAGAGGGTGTTCCCTGCATGGTCGGGCGCCACGACGACGAAGCCATGGGTAGCGAGGTGCGCGGCCACGGAGGCGGTGGAGAAGCGGGTGCAGCCATGGCAGTGCGACATCATCACCAGCGGCCACGGCCCGCCCTCGGCCCCCTCCCCTTCGGGATGGGCGGCGCTGGTGCGGCTGGCACAGTCGGCCGGCGAGGCGGCGAGCAGCGCGGCAAACGTTGCTGCCTGGGTGGGGTCGGAGAGCAGCTCGCTCATTCCCTGCGGGCTGGCGGGCCAGGCGACCGCGGGCGACCACACCTCCACCTCGAAGGTGCGGGCGCGAGCCGCATCGGTGAGCGCCCAGGTATGGCGCCGTGCCGCGTAGGGACCGGGCTCGGCGTAGTCCACGCCCGCCGCCGCAGACTCCTCCGCGGGCTGCGCACAGGCCGCGAGGCCGAGCGCAAGGAGGAAGCCGCGGGCGGCGAGGAGCCCCACTCTCAACTGGCCTTGGCGCCGTGCGTGTACACGGCGAAGTGCACACCCTGCGGGTCCAGCGCCATGCCCATGCGCCCGCCGCCCGGCACATCCATGGGCCCCATGATCACCTTGCCACCGAGCTCGACGACCTGGGCCATCGCGGCATCGGCGTTGGCCACGTTGAAGTAGAAGGCCCAGGCGCTCACCGGCTGCTCGGGCATCTTCATGGCGATGCCGCCGAGGGACTGCCCCTCGCGGGTGGGGCCGTACATCCGGTAGGTGCCCTGGGGCCCCATGTCCATCGTGCCGGTCTCTACCCAGCCGAACAGCTCGGAGTAGAAGGCCCAGGCGCGGTCGGGGTCGCTCGACCAGAGCTCGTTCCACGACACGCGGCCCATGTCCTGCGGGTTGGCCGCGGGGCCGGAATCGCCCGGCGCCGCCTCGAGGATGGAGAACGCAGCGCCCGTGGGGTCGGCCAGGGTGGCGTAGGTGCCGACGTTCGGGATCGGGAAGGGGCCCATGAGCAGGCGGGCGCCGAGCGCCTCGGCGCGCGCCACCGTGTCGGCCGCGCTCGCCACGCCCACGACGCCGAGCCAATGCGGCGGGGCCCCCATCGCCTTCGCCTCCTCGGGCAGCACGGCCACCCCGCCCATGGCGCCCGAGGGCGAGGACAGGACGGTGTAGTTCATCGCAGGATCGGGCCAGGCGCTGGCCGTGAGGCCCAGCAGGTTGCCGTAGAATTCCACCGCGGCGGCGGTGTCGAGGGTCATCAGTTCGTACCAGGCCCAGGTCGAGGCCATGTGTGCTCCAGGGTGGGAACCCCCTGCCATCCACGACCTCGGTAACTGTACAACCGTTCAGTTCATTTTTTTTCTCCGGCGGAGCAGGCTGGCTGGCGCAGCAAGAATACCCCAGGTTGACCCAGCGCATCCCCGGCCACAGTCTCCCCTGGTGAACGGAGCGCTCGGGTCGGTGTCGAGCTGCCACTCCTCGAGGTTGCTGTAGCCGTCCCCATCGGCATCCTCGGCGCTGTCGTCGGCGTCAGGGTCGAGCCCGTGGGCCTCCTCCCAGGCATCGCCCATGCCGTCGTGGTCGAGGTCGCGGGGGAGAACGAGGTCGAGATCGCCAAGCGGGGATCCCTCGGGCACGAGCAGGTACGCGGCCTCCTCCTCGCGCCGCGCCGCCGGGTACCAGGTGTCGGCGTAGCCGAGGTCGTCCGGGCAGTACCAACGGAACTGTCCCGACAGCGTGACCGTGGTGGCATCGACGCCCACGAGCTCCCAGGTGCCATCTCGCGCCGTCGTGGTGGACCACGAACGCTCCTCCCCCAGCGTTTCGGTGGCCACGATCGCGGCGCCGTACGCGGGCGCGCCCTCGTCGTCCTTCACGGTGCCCGACAGCGTGGAGGCGGGCCGCAGGGTGAGCCCCACCTGGGCTGCGCGGCCCTCCTCGACCGCGAAGGACTCGCGCTCGCCCGCCTCGTCGAGCAGGAACCCCGAGACGAACCCGAGATCGCCGCCGGAAACGTAGACCTCGTAGCTGCCCGCGTGCAGTCCCCCGACCGTGAGCACGCCCGACGGCCCGAAGCTGGCCCCGCGGCCCACGGTGTAGGTGTCGTTGTACACCACCACGCCCACGCCCTCGGCGGCCGCGCCGACGTCGGCCTCGAGGGTGAGGGTGCCCTCCGCGGGCAGGTCGAGATCGACGGTGCCCTCGCCGCCCTCCTCGGGCACGGACAGGGACCCGCTCGGACGGTCGGCGTTCGGGTAGTAGGTGGTGGCGAGCCCCGGCGAGGAGGCCCATACCACGACCTCGCCGGGAGGCAGCCCCTCGGCCACGTAGCGGCCGCCTTCGGCGAGCGGCTCCGTCGTGACCTGGCCAGTGCTGTAGGCCACGACCGTGCCCGAGGAAACCGGGCCCTCCGGACCGGTGACGAGGCCGGACACCCGGATGCCGTCGAGCAGCGCGGCATCGCCGAGGTCCATCGGCGCGTCGGGCGCGAGCGTCACGACCTCGCCGCTGTCATCCGCGTACGCGGGTCCGAGCCACTGGCCCGGCCACCCGTCGACCTCGAAGAACACGAGGAACGCGGAGCCCTCGGCGTCGGCATCGAGCCCCTGAACGGAGAAGGCGCCGGCCTCGTCGGTGACCGCCTCGCGCAACACGAGGGAGGTGCGGGCCTCGGCGCCGTACACGGCCACGCGCACGCCGACGAGGGCCACCCCGTCGAGGTCGGTGACCCTCCCCGCCACGCCCGCCCCGACCTCGAGCGTGTCGTCCAGCCCGGCGAGCACACTCTCCTCGGCGTCGAGCCCCACCGACTCGGCTTCGCAGGCATCCCAGGCCCCGCCGTAGAACCGGTCGCCGTGCGGATCGTCGTTCGCCGGCTTGAAGCGGATGCGGTACCGGTCGGCAGGCAGGCCGCGAACGCCCCACTCCCCGCCGCTCCGGGTGGTGGCCTGGCCGTAGTTGAAGCGGGAGTCGTACACCAGCACCGTGGCGCCCACCACGGGCTCCCCGTCGGCCCCCGCGAGCGTGCCCGACAGCTCAGCCGCGAAGCTGATCGGCAGCCACCACATGAGGCTCCTCCACCGCGATGACGCCGATGCCCTCGGCACGAAGCCGGTCCTCGACGCCCGTGGGCACCTCCTCGTCGATCTCCACCTGCAGCTTCGCGCCTTCGAGCTGGTACCAGTCCACTACGCAGGCCACGCCCTCCCCGAAGGCCGACGCGGCCGTGCTCACCAGCAGGAGCGTGTCCGCGTTCGGGGGCCGCCGCTGCACCCACTCCACGGCCGCATCGAGGGAGAGCTCGCGCGGGCGGCCCCGCGCCGTCCAGCAGGCCGCGGAAGCGGCCACGGCGCCGAGGAGCGACAGGAGGCTCCCGGGAGCAAGGACCACGACCGCCGCGCTCACGATGGCCGCGACGAACAGCCAGCGCCGGGGATGGCGACGATCGAGCGCGAGCACCGCGAGCTTCCGCACCGCCGGCCCGGGCTGCCCCACGACGACGGTCCACCCGGGAACCCGGGGCCACACATCGAGCCCCGCCAGCAGGAGGACGCCCACGGCCACCGCGCCGACGCCCGCCAGCCGCCCCAATCCCGGCCACGCGAGCCCCGCGAGCGCGCTGAGCAACGCCGATCCAGCCGCGATCAGCACGTTGCCATCTCCCGGCAGGCGCGCCGGGTGGCCGAAGACCCGCGCCGGCACCCCGACGGCGCAGAGGCGATCGGCGAGCGCCTGCATGCCCGCCCGCGCCCGGGCTCCATGGAGGAGCGGGCTCACCCCCTCGGCGGCGCTTGATTTCGATGAAGACACGGCGCATGCAGCATACCGCGCGGCCGCGGAGCTTGCCGAAGCGCCGCGAACCCCGTAGGATGGCGGCCGTAGCTGAGGCAGGCAGGCATGCGTTTTCGCGGAACGGAATACACGGGCAAGGGTCAGATCATCGCCATCGTCGACAGCGGGGTGGATGCGACGGACGCCCGCCTCCGTGGCGCCCGCATCACCGGCTGGAACATCCAGCTCAACGCCACCGCCCATGCGCTCCTCGCTTCCGACTACGCCGACGAGAACGGGCATGGCACCGAGATCGCCGCGGCGGTGCACGCCGTCGCGCCCGATGCCGAGCTCATGTGCATCAAGATCATGGATGCCAAGCTGCGCACCAGCGCCGACCTCATGGCCGCCGCCATCGAGCTCGCCGCGAAGAACGGCGCGGGCGTGATCAACCTCTCGCTCGGCACACCGAACATGGGCAAGGCGCTGCTCCTGCGCGACTGTTGCGCAAACGCGGTGGAGAAGGGCGCGGTGGTCATTGCCGCCGCGCACCCCAAGGGCGAACGCGCCTACCCGGCCGACCTGCCCGAAGCGGTGGGCGTGGCGAGCCACCCCGACTGCCCGCCCGAGAAGTTCTACTACTTCGCGCCGCACCGCTTTCCCGCCCGCCAGTGGGGCGCGCTCTCGGGCAAGTTCCTCGGCCACGGCTACACCGCCCCGAACCCCGGCGCCGCGAGCGGCGTGTACAAGGGCTCCGGGCTCGCCACGGCCAACCTGAGCGGTCGCATCTGCTGCCTGCGCGAGGCGCTCCCCCAGGAATCGCCGGTGAACCTGATCGAACACCTCCGGCAGGTGGCGCTCACCCCCGTCCCCGAGATCGGGTACGCGTGAGTCTGTTCCTCCTGGCCGCCGCGGCGGCCAGCCCCATGGAGTTCTACGGCTTCGGCGCCCGCAAGATGGGGCGCGCGGGTGGGGGCGTGGCGCTCTCCGAAGGGGCGGAGTCGATCCTCCAGAACCCCGCGGCGCTGGCCGGCCAACGGTACCCGCAGGCCTCCTTCGGCTTTGTCGGTGTGGACTCCGAGTTCCTTCCGATCCCGCCGGTGTGGTGGGACACCAACCAGGATGGTTCGGTCGATACGTCGGACGAGCCGCTCGACGTGGGCCCCGACTACGACCCCGTGGAGGGCATCATGGTGGGCGTCACGCGCCCCCTCGGCAGCCACTTCTCCTTCGGCGCCGGCTTCTTCCTCCCCACCGATCGCCTCCTGCGCCTGCAGACCTCCGAACCCCAACTACCAAGCTACTTCCTATACGAAAACCGGGCGCAGCGCTACGAGCTGTCGCTCGGCGCGGGCGTGCGCCCCAAGTGGGGACTGAGCGTGGGCGGCGGCGTGCAGGTGATCCCACGGGCGAAGTACCGCCTCTCCGCCACGCTCGACCTCAAGGTGGAGGGAGCCTCGGAGGGGGACGACAACGCGGGCGACGTGGTGGCAGTCGGCCTCGACGTGCACAGCATGGAGCTCGATCTCGTGCCCGGCTTCGCCCCGATGGTGGCGCTGCACTGGGATGCGGGCGAGGCCTTCCCGGTGCTGGAGGGCCTCGAGCTGGGCGCCTCCTGGCGTGGGGATGCGGGCCTCCCGGTGGAAGTGGACATCGACCTTCAGGTGAACGCCGGCACCGGCGCCATCGGCGATCTCGACCCCACCACGCTCCCGCTCGTGCTCGCGCTCGGCCTCGGCGTGTTCGACCACTACACCCCGAGCCAGCTCAACCTCGGCGCCGCCTACACCTTCGCCGACACCTTCCTCCTCACGGCCGACGTGAAGCGCACCGCGTGGGACCAGATGACCCCCAGCATCGCCACCGTGACCCACCTCACGGTGGAGGGGAGCGGGCTCTCGGTGGAGGATGGCGAAGCGACCGACGGCAACCCCTACGACGTCACGCTCGAGCCCACCTGGTCACCCCGCCTCGGCGCGGAGCTGCACCTGCCCCGTTTCACGGTCTGGCCGCGGTGGGGGCAGTGGGCGGTGGACTTGCGCGGCGGGTTCGGCTTCGAGCCGAGCCCGTTGGTGAGCCAGACCACCGCCACCGCGCTCCTCGACGGCGACCGTACGCTGTTCGCGGTGGGTGTGGGGGTGGCCACCGACGACCCCTTCCGACAGGCCGACAAGCAGCGCCGCGTGCGGCTCGATGCCTTCTTCCAGTACCACATCGTGGGCGCGGGAACGCTCGATCGCGGGGCTCCCGAGGAGCCCACGGCAGGTTACTCGGTGGACGGTTCGGCGATCCCGATCGGCGGGCATCTTCTGGCCGGCGGCGTGCAATGGGGACTCGAGTACTGAATGAGCGGTTCTCTCGCTGAACTTTGCGCCTGGGCCGCATCGCTGGACTCGGGATCGGTGCCGCCCGATGTGCTGGCGTCGGCGCGCCTGCAGCAGGTGGGCCTGGCCGGCGCGGCGCGCCAACTGGCGGCCCTGCCCTCCCTCGCCGGCAGGGGCAACGACGCCTCGGGCCGGGTGGCGCGCTTCCTCGCCGTGCCGTTCGATGACCACCTCCCCGGTGGGCGCACCGGCTTCGGCGCCGGCCCGGCGGCCTGGGAGGCCGCGCGGGGTTCGCTCGCCGATCTGTTGACGGCGATGGTGGCCGCCAACGAGGTGGCCGGCCGCGTGGGCCTCGCCACCACCTACCAGCGCGCTCCCGGCGCGGTCGATGTGCGGGTACCCCGCGTGGCCGCCGCGGTCGTGCGCGCTCGCCTTGCCGGCGCGAAGGCCGCCGAGCTCGAGCGCGCCGTGATCGGCGCGCTCGGCGGCGCG
>CAISIK010000139.1 GCA_903885375.1 uncultured Pseudomonadota bacterium | reverse complement strand
GGGCGCCGGCGGCGGGAGCAACGGCGGCGCCTCCGGCCCGGCCTGCGCGCGGCGCGCGAGGCGCTCGCGGTCGGGCCGCGCGCCGGTGTTGCGCAGGGTGGCGAGCAGCTCGCGGGTGAGGACGCCCCAGTCGCCGTAACGATCACGAGGATCCCGCGCGAGCATCCGGGCGAGCAGGCGACCGAGCGGGGGGCTCTGGGCGGACACCGCGGCGATGTGGGCGCCCAGATCCCGTCGACCATCGGCCGGCTGGCCCGCCACGCCGCCGAGCAGCGCCTCCTGGGTGAGGAGCTGGGCGAGCAGCGCGGCGAGCAGCCACTGGTCGGTGGCCGGCCCGGTGGGGGAGTTGGTGAAGAACTCCGGCGGGAAGACATCGAGCCGCTCCTGCGGCAGCGCGAAGTCGGTGAGCACGGGGCTCCCATCGCGGCGCAGCCGCACGCTCTCGGGGCAGATCCGGCCGTGCACGACGCCGGCGTTGTGCACGATGCGCAGGGTCTCGCAGAGCTCCACGCCGAGGTCGACCACCGTGGCCACATCGATCGTGAGGCGGCCGGCGCGCGCCGCCTCGATCACCCAGCGGAGGCTCACGCCATCGACGAACTCGAGCGCCAGCGCGCCGTGCCCGGCGAAGTAGCCGTGCGCCTTGCGAACGCGCGGATCGTCGATCGCGCGCAGGGCCTCGTACTCGTTGCGCAGCTCCGTCATGGCGCGCGGATCCATCGCGTGGTGGGCGATGCGCATCACCACCGTACGCGGGTCGCGCTTCGAACCATCCACCCGCTCCGCCTTCCACAGGCTGGCGAGCGGACGTGAGGCGATCAGCTCGACCAGCTCGAAGGGTCCGACGCGATCACCGGGACGATGCACGTTCGCGGCTTAACGCGCCGTCCAGCAAGGGCAGACCCACTCCGAAAGTAGCGAGGATGAGCATGCCCAGACGGGCCGTAGCGTCGGGGGTTTCGTGGAGCACCCAGACCCCCGCCGCGGCGGTCAGGAGCGGGGTGGCGGTGGACAACGCGGCGATGGGCGCGGCCTCGCCGAGCTTGTACGCCGTCGTCATCAGGAGTTGCCCGCCGGTGGCCGCCAACCCCGCTAACACCAGCGCGAACCACACATCGGGGGAGCGCGGCCACACCACGGGGGTGAACGCGGCGAGGAGCGCGCAGGTGACCGTGGAGGCGGCGATGAAGTAGAAGACGATGACCTGCGGCGGGTTCGATCCGGAGGCGCGCCGAACCCCGAGGTACGCGAACGCCGCCATCACGCCGCTGATCGCCCCGAGCCCGCGGCCCACGAGATCGGCCTCTCCCACCCGCGGCGCCGCGAGCAGCGCGGTGCCCACGACGGAGGCCAGCACCGCCACCCAGATGAGCGGACGGCTTCGCTCGCCGAGCAGCAGCGGCGCGAGCGCGGCCACCCAGAAGGTGGACGTGGCGTTGAGGAACGCGGCCTCGCCGATGCCCACGCGCGCGAGGCTGGCGAAGTAGGTCGTGAGCGCCAGGGCACCCGCCACGCCGCGAATCCACAGGGCCATTCGGCGGTCGCCGACGAGCAGCGACGCCTGTCCGCGGGCCATGGCCACGATCACGGCGAGGTTCACCACCGAGCGGACGGCGCTGCTGGCGGTGCTCGAGAGGTCGGCCTGGCCGCGGTGGGCCACGCCGATGGAGAGCGACATCGCCGCGAAACAGACGCACGCGAGCAGCATGACCCCCGCGGCGCGCAAGCCCGGGCGCGCGGGCTCCGGCACCGATCAGGCCTTCGGCTTCTTGGCGGCCGCGGGCTTCTTGGCGGCCGCGGGCTTCTTCACAGCGGCGGCCTTCTTGGGCGCGGCGGCCTTCGGGGCGGCGGCGGCCTTCGGCGCGGCAGCCTTCTTCGGCGCCGCGGCCTTCTTCGGGGCGGCGGCGGCCTTCGGCGCCGCGGCGCGACCACGTCCCCGCTTCGCGAACCGACCCTTGGCGGGGCCAGCCTCCCGCTTTCGCGCGAGCATCGCCACCGCGGCCTCGAACGTGATGGCGTCTGCGCTGGTGGTCTTGGGCACCGTGGCGTTCGTCTCCCCATCGGTGACGTAGGCGCCGAAGCGGCCGTCCATCAGCTTGATCGGCTGGCCGGACACCGGGTCGGGCCCGAACTCACGCAGGGCACTCGGGCGCGAGCTGCGCCCCGCCTTGCGGGTGGAGGGGGCCGCGAGCAGCGTGAGTGCCTCCGAGAGGGTGAGCGTGAGCACGCTCGACTCGGGCGGCACGTTGCGGGTGTCGGTACCCCGCCGCACGTAGGGGCCGAACCGGCCGTTGCTGCAGGTCACGTCGTTGCCGTCGGCATCCTTGCCGAGCGTGCGCGGCAGCGACAGCAGCGCGAGCGCCTCGGCCAGGGTGACGGTGGCGGGGGTCATGCCCGCCAGCAGCGAGGCGCGCGGGGGCTTCTCCTTGCCCTTGCCCTCGCCCAGCTGCACGTAGGGTCCGAACCGACCGTCGGCCACGAAAACCGGCACGCCCGCGGGGTCCTCGCCGAGGCGCGCCGGACCGGCGGCCTTCTTCGAGATGGCGGCCAGCGCCCACTCTGCCGTGACCTCGTCGGGGGCCATCTCCTCGGGGATGTTGGCGGTGCCGCCTTCATCGTCGGTCACGAAGGGGCCGTACTGGCCCACGCGCACGTGGAGGTTCGCGGGCGCATCACCGGCGAGGGGGAGCTTGTAGAGCTCGGCCGTCTCCGCGGCGAGGGCCTGGTCTAGCCGCGCGCGCAGGCCGGTCTCGCCGAAGTAGAAGTTGTTGAGGAAGGCCACCCGGTCGCCCGTGCCGAGCGCGATGCGATCGAGGTCGTCTTCCACCCGCGCGGTGAAGTCGTAGCTCACGAGGTCGGTGAGCTGGCTGTCGAGGAACTTGATCAGCAGGAGCGCGAGGTGCGAGGGCACGAGCGCGTTGCTGCGCTTGAAGGCGTACCCGCGAACGAGGATCTTCTCGATGATGTCGCTGTAGGTGCTGGGGCGGCCGATGCCGAGGCGCTCCAGCTCCTTGACCAGCGTGGCTTCGGTGAGCCGCGCGGGCGGCTGGGTGGTGTGGCCCTTGGCGGTGAGCTCGCGGGTGGTGAGCGTCTCTCCCACCGCAACGGCCGGGAGGATGCGCTCCTGGTCGGCCAGCTCGGCCTCGGGGTCGTCGGACCCCTCCACGTAGGCGCGACGGAAGCCCGGAAAGCTGACGGTACGGCCGCTCCCGCCGAAGCGGGCATCCCCCACTGCCACTTCCACGTTCACCTGCTCGCCGGTGGCGTCCGCCATCTGCGAGGCCATCGTGCGCTTCCACACGAGCTCGTAGAGCCGGGCCTCGTCGATGTCGAGCTGGGTGCGCCCCTCCTCGATCGGCCGGAACGCGGTGCCCGCCGGACGGATGGCCTCGTGCGCTTCCTGGGCGTTCTTCGCGTTGCTCTTGTAGTGGCGCGGCGCCGGGGGGAGGAAAGGCTGCCCGTACTGGGCGGCGATGCTGTGGCGCGCGGCGTTCACGGCCTGATCGGACAGGTGAACGCTGTCGGTGCGCATGTAGGTGATCCAGCCACGCTCGTAGAGCGACTGGGCCACGCGCATGGTGTGCTTCGCCGTCCACCGCAGCTTGCGGTTGGCCTCCTGCTGGAGCGTGCTCGTGGTGAACGGCGCCCCGGGACGATCGCGCCAGGGCTTGGCATCAACCTTCTCCACCCGCGCGGGCTGACCCGTCAAGCGGGCCACGAGCGCGGTGGCATCGGCCTCGTGGAGGTGGAGCGCGCGAGCATCGGCCAGCCGGCCGGTGGCCTCGTCGAAGTCCTTGCCGCGCGCCACGCGACGGCCGCCCACGGAAAGGAGGTTCGCAGGCACGACGCCCGCCTTCGCGCCGAACAGGCCCTCCACGTCCCACCAGGTGCTCGATCGGAACGCCATCCGGGCCAGCTCCCGATCGACGAGGAGCTTCACGGCCGGCGACTGCACCCGGCCAGCCGAGCGGGCGCCGCGCACCTTGCGCCAGAGCACCGGGCTGACGGCATACCCGTACAACCGGTCGAGCACGCGCCGCGTTTCCTGGGCGGCCACGAGGTCCTCATCGATGGACCGGGTGTTCTCCAGCGCGGCCCGGATCGCCTCGGGGGTGATCTCGTGGAACACCATGCGCTTGACGGGGCCGGTGGGCTGGAGGAGCTCGCGGAGGTGCCAGGAGATGCTCTCTCCCTCACGATCCTCGTCTGTCGCGAGGTACACGATGCTGGCGTGCTTCATCAGCGCACGCAGCTCGGCCACGTGCTTCTTCTTGTCGGCGGGCACGATGTAGTAGGGCTTGAAGCCATCCTCGATGTTCACCGCGAAGTCGGGGTGCACCCCCGCCTTGCGCGCCGACTCGGGGATGTCCTTCGCGTTGGCCGGCAGATCGCGGATGTGCCCGACGCTCGCCTCCACCATGTAGTCGCTGCCGAGGAAGCGCTCGATGGTCTTCTTCTTGGTGGGGGACTCGACGATGACGAGGGGTTTGGCCATGGGGGCGCCGAATACCCCGGCTCGCCCCGACGGGGCAACCCGACGGATAGAATCACTGGAATGGGCGATGCCGTACTGAGCTACCTGGATCACCTGCGCGCAGAGCGTGGGGCATCCCCCCACACCCTCCGTGCCTACGAGGTGGAACTGTCGAGCCTTCAGGCCTACCTTTCCCCGCGCGACGTGCTCTCCGCGAGCACCCTGGACCTGCGCGGTTGGCTGGCCCGCGCCGACCTCGCGCCGAGCAGCCTCGCGCGTCGCATTTCGTGCACAAAGGGCTTCTGGCGCTGGGCCCAGCGGGAGGGCCTCGCGGCGCATTCGCCGGCCGAACGGCTCCGCCCGCCCCGGGTGAAGCCTCCCCTGCCGCGCGTGCTGCAGGTCGACGAGGCGGCGCGGGTGGTGGAGTCGCCGGCCCTCGCCCGGGACCGCGCCCTGTTCGAAACGGCCTACGGGGCCGGTCTGCGGGTTTCGGAGCTGGTCGCGCTCGACGTGGAGGACCTCCAGCTCGCCGAGGGGTTGGTGAACGTGCGGCGCGGCAAGGGGGGGAAGGCACGCATCGTCCCGCTCGGGGCCGGCGCCGTGACCGCCCTGCGCGCCCACCTGCTCGCCGCCGGGCTCGTGAGCGGAGCGGTTTTCTTGAACCAGCGCGGCGGAAGGCTCTCCACCCGGTCGGCCTGGGCCGTCGTGAACGCAGAAGCGCTACGGGCCGGCCTTCCCGACGTACATCCTCATGCGCTGCGTCACAGCTTCGCCACCCACCTCCTCTCTGCCGGCGCCGACATCCGATCCATCCAGGAGATGCTCGGGCACGCCTCGCTCGGCACCACGCAACGCTACACGCAGGTCGACCTCGAGGCGCTCCAGGTGGCGTACAGATCCGCACACCCCCGCGCACGGCAGTCTTGAACAGGTGCCCCGTAGCGAGCTACAACGATCGGAATGTCGAAGACGCCGCTCACGCCGACCGAGCTGGGGAAGCTCGAGTCGATCCAGCAGTTGATCGAAACCGGAACCCTTTACGGGCTCCTTGGTCTCGATTCGCGCGCCGGGAAGGAGGACGTGGAGTCCGCCTACCGTGAGTACGTGCGGGACTGGCATCCCGACCGCTTCTTCTCGCGCAACGCAAAGGCCTACGCCGAGCAGATCGATACCAACTTCGTGGAAGTGACCCGCGCGTACAAGACGCTCCGCGACCCCGCGAAGCGCGCCGTCTACGACTCGGACCTCCGGCAGCGCGGCGTCACCGTGGCCGCCGTGGGCGGGGTCGTGCGGGATGAGCGGGTGGGCTTCGAGGTGCGGCTGGAGCGCCCCGCGAGCGGGGCCACGGCGCGCGGGGCGGGCGATCCCGCGCCGAGCCGGGCGAGGGCCACCGTGGCCGAGGCGCCGCCCGCGGCCGCGCCGCGCCGCCAGCCCCCTCCGCCCGCCGCTCCAGCGCCCGAGGCCGGCCCGACAGCCGCCCGGGCGGCGCCGCCCGCTTCGGTCGCGCGCCTCCGCGGCCAGATCGCGGAGCAGTTCGGTCGGGCCCGCGCCTACTTCGATGCCGGCGTGGCGGACTTCGCGGCCGGCCGGTACAGCAAGGCCGAGAGCTCCTTCTACCTGGCCATGCGCTACGACGCGCGCAACGCCGAGTACCAGGAGTACTTCCAGCGAGCCCAGCTCAAGGCCAAGCAGGGGCGGGCCGCAGGATTCGTGGCGCTGGGTCAGCAGGCCGAGCAGTTCGGCAACGCTCGCGACGCCACCACCCACTACCGGAACGCGGTGGAGTGCGAGCCCGACGAGGGCGTGGCCTACGCCAAGCTCGCGGTCATGCTTCGGGCCAACGACGGCGACCCGCGAGAGGCGCTCGCGCTCCTGCGCAAGGCCGCCCAGAAGGAGCCGCGGCGGCCGGAGTTCCGGATCGCGCTCGCGGAGATGTACGTGGAGCTGAACATGATGCAGAACGCCCTGCGCGAGCTGCAGGCGGCCCTCGAGGTCGACCCGAAGAACGAGAAGGCCCGAGCGCTCAAGAAGCAGCTTCCGGGCGGCTGAGCCTCAGCCGGGCTTTCGCGCCACGAGCGTCTGGGGCGGGGGAGCAGAACCGGCGCGCCACGCGTGCAGCTGTCGAAGCAGCCACCCGCCGACGGCGTGCGGGCCGAGGAGCGGCCGCACGCCGGAGAGCGGGGTGAGGGCGGGGTCGGCGCCCACGGGGGCAAGGCCGGCGGCCGCCAGCCAAAGCAGCGCCTCCTCGGCGGCATGCGCCGTGGCGCCGGGGGCGGCGCTCGTGATCGTGCGGGCGAAACGGAGGACGAGGTGGCCGCGCGGGGCCAGCGTTTCGGCCGCCGCGGCCACGGCCCCTTCGGGTGAGCCGCACGCCTCCGCCGATTCGAGCAGCAGCGCCACATCGACCGAGCCGGGGGCCAGCGGGGGGCGGAGCAGGTTGCCGCGCACGAAGCTCAGCGAAGCGCAGCCGCTCAGCCGCCGGCGCGACTCGGCGTGGAGCAGCCCGGTCATCGCGATGTCCACGCCGACCACCTCGCGCCCCGACGCAGCGAGCCTCGCGGCCACCGCCCCGGCGCCGCACCCGAGGTCGGCCACGCGGGCGCGCGGCGCGAGCTCGGCGAGGAGCGCCGCCACCACCGGGTCGTCCTCGCGGGTCTGGGCCGGCCGCTCCTCGTACCAGGCCCGGATGCGCGCCGTGAGGTCGAGGTTCTCGCCGCGGTCTACCGAGTTGACCGCCAGATCGGGCACGCCGCCGGTCTCCGTCCAGTCGCGGCGACAATCACAGCGCCCCCGGTCGAAGGGGCGAGCGCACTCGGGGCAGGCCAGCACGCCGGCCGGCTAACGCGGCATCGCGCACGCCGGGACGTGCCGCCCCCCCTCAGGGTACGTAGCTGGCGAGCTCCACGTCGCCGTCATCGATGGGACCCGTGCCTTCCGCCAGCCAGGGCTGCGCAGCGCCGAACCCCGCGCAGTCCACCGCGAGGCGGATGGCCGAGAAGACGCCGGCGGCGACGGTGTGGTCGACCTCCTCCTCGGCGAGCGTCGTGCACGCGACGGACTCCGTGGAGGCGCCCACCCCCTCCACGCTCGTCGTCACCTCGAAGCTGTCGTTCCAGGTGGTGCCCGACTCCATCGTCGCCGGCCGCACCAGCCAGCCCGGCTCGAAGGTGCGGGTGGCGGTCAGGCCGATGTCGGCGGTGCTGGTTCGACCCTCCGTCTTCACGTCCGAGGCCAGCCACCACGCGCCGGCCGAATCGCACCGCCAGGTCTCCGTACGATCCACGTCGAACCAGGCATCCTCGCTCTCGAAGCGGGCGGTGTAGTGGATGACGGTGTGATCGGCGGCATCGTCGACCACCTCGTAGGCGCCGCCGCCATCCCAGCCGAACCGATCGATGTAGGCCTGGGTGGCCCGCACGTTCCAACGCGTTCCGATCCGGCGGACCCCCGACCACGGGCCACACGGGCCGATGGGGGGCTCGGGGGCCGCGCCGGTGTCGCCGAGCGCCGTGTCGCCCGTCTCGAAGTGCCGCGCCGTGTCGCCCGACGGTTGCTTCACGCAGGCCAGCATGGCGAAGAGGAGCATGCCGGCAGGGTAGCAGGCTAAGGGCATGCGAATGATCGCAATCCTGTCGTCCCTTGCCCTCGCCGGTGACCCGGACATTCCATTTTCCAGGTATGAACTGGATAACGGACTCGATGTCACCCTCTCCCCCGACACGAGTGTTCCCTTCGTGTGCGTGAACGTCTGGTACGACGTGGGCAGCAAGGACGAGGTGGCCGGCCGCTCCGGCTTCGCGCACCTCTTCGAGCACCTCATGTTCAACGGGAGCCAGCACGCGGACGACGACTTCTTCGCGCCCCTGCAGCCGCTCGGGGCGCGGCTGAACGGCAGCACCACGCTCGACCGCACCAACTACTACGAGTGCCTGCCGAGCGAGCACCTCCCGCTGGCGCTGTTCCTCGAAGCCGATCGCATGGGCTGGCTCCTCCCGGCGCTCACTCCCGAGAAGCTCCAGAACCAGAAGGACGTGGTGCGCAACGAGCGGCGCCAGAACTACGACAATCCGCCGTACGGGCAGTCCTGGCTGGAAATCCTGAAGAACGCCTACCCGGAAGGGCACCCCTACCACATCGCCACCATCGGCCTGCACGAGGACATCGACGCCGCCTCGCTCGATGACGTGAGCGCCTTCTTCAAGAAGTGGTACCTGCCGAACAACGCTTCGCTCGTGCTCACCGGCGACTTCGACGAGCCCGTGGCCCGCGAGCTCATCGCCCGGTACTTCGGCCCCGTGGCGCGCGGCCCGGCGCCCGAGCACCTCAAGCCGCCGGCGCCCGCCGTGTTCACGGAGGAGCGGCGGGTTCGGGCGACGGACGACGTTCCCTTCGAGCGGGTGTGGGTGGTGTGGCACAGCCCGGCCCTCTACGCGCCCGACGATGCCGAGCTCGATCTGCTCTCCAGCGCGCTCGCGAGCGGCAAGGACAGCCGCCTCTACAAGGCGCTCGTGCACGAGAGCCAGATCGCGCAGGACGTGTCGGCCTACCAGTCGAGCAACGCCTGGGAGAGCCTCTACGTCATCTCCGCGCAGGCCTCCGCCGGCCACACGGGCGAGGAGCTCGTGGCCGCCATCGACAAGGTGCTCGCCGAGGCCCGCACCCGGCCCATCACGCAGGGCGAGCTGGAGGTGGGCCGCACCGCCTATGAGGTGCAGTTCTTCGGGTCGATCGCCAGCATCCAGGGCAAGGCCGACCTGCTCAACGGCTACATCACCCGCACGGGCGATGCGGGGTACCTCAAGAACGACCTCGGCCGCTACCGGGCCGCCACCGCCGAGGGGGTCAACGCCGCCCTCGCCCGCTGGCTGCCGCCCGACCGGCGCCTTGTCCTCACCATTGGCCCGGAGGTCAAGTGATGCGCACCTTCCTGTTCCTGCTCGCGGCCTGCGCTCCCAAGGTGGCGCCGGAAGCCCCCGTCGCGCCGGCGCCCGCGCCCGTGTACGTGCCGAAGCCGCCGGAAACGCTGGCGCCACGCCCCTTCTCTCCGCCCACGGTGGCCTGGGGCAAGGTGGGCGGCGCGCAGCTGGCCGTGGTGGAGAACCACGAGGTCCCCTTCGTGACCGTGGAGTTCCAGTTCCCGGTGCGCTCCACCGCCAACCCGCTGGACCGGGCGGGCCTGGCGGAGGCCACGATGGACATGCTCAACGAAGGCGCCGGCAAGCGCTCGGCGCTCGAGATCAGCGCCGAGCTCCTCCGCCTCGGCGCCAGCCTGTCCACCGGTTCGGGGGTGGACGGCAGCAGCGCCTCCGTGACGTGCCTGCGCGACCGGTTGGAGCCCACGCTCGACGTGCTCGCCGACGTGCTCATCCGGCCCACCTTCCCCGCCGACGAATGGGAGCGGCGCCGCGCGCTGTGGATCGACGGGATCGAGGAGGGCCGTAACGACCCCTCGGTGATCGCCAGCCGCGTGATGAACAAGCGGCTGTGGGGAGATCGGTACTACGGCAAGGAAGCCACGCCGACCACGCTCAAGCGCATCAAGGTGAAGGAGATGGTCGCCTGGCACAAGGCGAACCTCACCCTCAGCGGCGCGCTGGTGCTGGTGGGCGGGGATGTCACGCTCGCCGAGGTGGAGCCCCTCCTCGCCAAGCGATTCGCGGGCATGAACCGGCCCGCGCCGGCCGTGGAGCCCGCCCCCCTGCCGCCCGCCCCGCCGGAAAAGGCCACGGTATACCTCGTGGACAAGCCGGGATCGGCCCAGAGCGTGGTGCGGGCGAGCGTGTACCTCGGCAAGCCCACCGACCCCGACTTCCCCTCGCTGGTAGTGGCCAACATGGCCATGGGCGGGCAGTTCGCCTCGCGCATCAACATGAACCTCCGTGAACAGAAGGGCTACACCTACGGCGCCCGCACGTCGGTGTCCTACGATCTCGCCGGCGTGAGCTGGTCGTTCTCGTCGGGCATCCACACCGAGAAGACCGGTCCGGCGCTGGAAGCGCTGTTCGCGGAGCTCCGCGCGGTGGAGACCGACCGCCCCCTCACCGACAAGGAGGTGGCCCAGGGCGTGGGTTCGCTGGTGGGCGGCTGGCCGCTCCGCTTCGAGAGCCCCGACTACCTGCTCGGCCAGCTCGACGTCATGCGCACCTACGGCCTCCCCGACACCTGGGTGAGCGGCTACCTCGCCCGAACGGGCAGCGTGACCGCAGCCGGTGCGCAAGCGGCGTGGACCTCGCGGGTGCATGCCGACAGACTCACGTTCGTCGTGGTAGGAGACGCCGCCGTGGTCCGGCCGGACCTCGAGCGGCAGGGCCTCAGCGTCGTGCTGGTGGATGTGGACGGCAACGCAATCGGAGTGAAGTGATGGGCATCGAAAGTCGTTTTATCTGGATGGATGGCAAGCTCGTCCCCTTCGACGACGCCAAGGTGCACGTGCTTTCGCACACCCTGCACTACGGCCTCGGCGTGTTCGAGGGCATCCGCAGCTACCGCCAGCCCGACGGCGCCGGTGGCGTCTTCAAGCTCGACGAGCACGTGCGCCGCCTCATGGACAGCGCGAAGATGTGCCGGATGGAGATTCCGTTCACCAAGGAACAGATCCGCGACGCCTGCCTCGAAACCCTCTCGGCGAACGAGATGCCCGAGGCCTACATCCGGCCCATCGTGTACTTCGGCGAGGGCAGCATGGGCCTCGGCGCCCGCAACAACACCGTGCACCTCACGGTCGCGGTGTGGAACTGGGGTCGGTACCTCGGCGAAGAGGGCATCCGGAACGGCATCCGCGTGCAGACCAGCACGTTCACGCGCCACCACGTGAACAGCAACCTGCAGCGGGCGAAGGTGATCGGTCACTACGTGAACTCGATCCTCGCGCGCTACGAGGCCAACGACAACGGCTACGATGAAGCGATCATGCTCGATGGCGCCGGCTACGTGGCCGAAGGCACCGGCGAGAACCTCTTCGTGGCGCGCGACGGCGTGGTGAAGACCCCGCCGGTCGTGAACATCCTCGGGGGCCTCACCCGCCGCACCGTCATCGAGGTGCTCCAGCACGAGAAGATCCCCGTGCACGAGATGCACTTCGGGCGCGATGCGCTCTACGTGGCCGACGAGGTCTTCCTCTCCGGCACCGCCGCCGAGATCACGCCCGTGCGCGAGGTGGACCGCCGCGAGGTGGGCAAGCCCGGCCCGATCACCCGCCGCGTGCAGGAAGTGTACGGCGAAGGCGTGCGGGGCGGCGTGGATTGGATGAAGTCCTACGTCACCCGGTTCTAGTCCGTCGCAGGGGCGCCGAGCCGGCCTTCGGCCCGGGCCCACGCCACGAGCAGGTCGGTGACCCGACCGTAGCTCTCCACCCCGTCGGCGATGCCATTCGAGCGCAGGTAGGCGTCGTTCATCGCCTGGCCGGCGTGGGCCACCGGGGTGTCGTAGCGGGCCCGCCAGGCGTCGGCGGCGTCGTCGTCGCGGCGCACGGCCGCGCTGCGGGCCGACCAGGCGGCACGCGCGGCATCGGGGTCGGTGCGGCCCCAGGCGTTGATGATCTGCCGGGAGGCGAACCGGGCCGCGGAATACTGGAAGTCGGCGTCCGCCACGCCGCGGGCGGCGAGCCAGCCGACGAAGTTCGCTTCGTCCTCCCGGGCCACCGCCCGCTGGTGGGCGAGCTCGTGGCAGGCGTTGAACGGAAGGAAGAACTCCGGCACGTCCACGTTCACGTTGGGCTCGCCGGTGAGCGGATCGTAGACACCCCCGATGCCGAGCAGGCTAAGGATGGGCGAGAGCAGGATGGCCTTGGGGGGCGCGTAGGTGCCGCCCAGGAAGGGATACCGTTCGCCGAGCTGGTCGAAGGCGCCCGAGGCGCGGGCGAAGGCCGCGGGCACCGTGTCGTGGAGGCGGGCCACCCCCGAGGGGTCCTCCTGCACGGCCGCGCGGGCCGCGTTCAGCTCCTCGACGAACAAGACGCCGAGCGCGCCGAGCTCCTCGGGAGTGGGCCGGGCCACCGCGTAGCCGAACGCCTTGCGGATGGGCTCGCGGCTGTAGTTGAGCCCCCAGGCGAACATGCCCCACGCCCAGGTGAGCGAGATCGCGGCCAGCAGCACGGGGAGCCGCCGCCGCGCCCGCGCCCACCGGTCGGCGGGCCGGAAGGTGGACCAGGCGCCCACCCCGAGCCCCAGGACGAGGGCGATCACGCTGACCTCGGCCAGCGAGAAGCCCACCGCCCCGCTCACGCGCGACAACCCCGCCCCCACCTGGAGCGACCAGCCGCGGGCCACGTGCACCTCGACCCAGGCGGGGTTGGCGTACCGCTGCGCCACCACGGCCGCCGGTCCGGCGGCGATCAGGAGCGCCCACCGCAGCCGTGGGAGGAGCCGGCTCAAGGCGCGGGTGGCGTGGGGGCGGGGGCGGCGGCGCGGGCGCGATCCGCCCGGGCGGCGGCGAGCGCCTCGGGGAGCGCCGGCTCGAGCAGCAGCATGTAGAGAATGATCTCGCGCCGGGCGTCCTGGAAGTAAGGTCCGGCCAGCTTCTCGGGCTCGGCCGACCAGAGACCGCCGATGTTGAGGTGGTCCTCGTCGGGGGTGTAGGTGGGACGGGTGAGCGTGCCGAACTCGCCGGCCACGTAGACGGTGCCCACGAGCTCCCGGAAGTCGCCGGGGTTGGCCCAGGGGTCGAGGCGGTGGCGCAGGGCGAAGATCGCGTCGGCGAACATGGTGTCCTGACGGGGCGTGAGCGTGCCGAGGAAGGTGGACTCCTGTTCGAGCACGGTGCGCACCGAGGTAGCGCGGAGCGCGAGGAGCTCCGATTCCCGTCGTTTCACGCCATCGAGCCGCTCTCCGATCTTCCCCAGCTCCTCGTCGCTCGCGCCCCGCTCCATCGCGGCCCACAGCTCCTCGTAGACCTTGCCGATCTCGGGCTCGTAGGTGCCCGTGATCTCCGCGTTCTTCGCCGCCACCGAGGCGAACTCCCGCTGGGTGAAGCCCTGGAGCTCCTCGAGCAGCCCGAGCTGGTAGAGGTCGAAGTCGAGCGCTCGCAGAAAGACCCGCAAGCGCACTCGCTGCTCGCTCGTCTGCACCGAGGGCAGGAAGGCATAGTCGTAGAGCTTCCGGTAGAGCGGCGGCAGCTTCTCGCGGTCGAGCTCCACGGCCTCCGCCGCGGCCTCCGAGGGCGGCGGCTCGGGAGGGAGGGCACATCCGGCCGCGGTGAGGAGGAACACCCAGAAGGTCATGGGCCAAGTCTACTCCGCCAGCTACGCTCCCCGGCATGCGGCTCGGCCTCGCCGTGACCTTCTTCTTTGCGCTGGTGGCCACCTGGCCGATGGCGATCGATCCGCTCGGGGGCCTCGTGGGGCACCCCGGCAACGACGTGTGGAACCACGTCTGGGGGTACTGGTGGGTAAAGGACCAGGTTGAACAGGGCTATCTCCCCCTCGTCACCGACCTGCTCCATTTCCCGGGCAGCAGCCGCCTCTTCTTCATCGACACGTTCGGCGCGTTGTGGACCTTGCCCGTCCAGCTGCTCTTCGGCCCCGTCGCCGCGTACAACACCGCCATCTTCGTGGGGTTCTGGCTGGCCGGCTTCGGCACCTGGCTCCTGTGCCGCCACGTGTGCAACGAACGCTTCGGGAAGGGGGAGCTCCCCGCGCTGGTGGGGGCCGCCGCCGTCAGCTTTTCGCCGCACCTCATGGCGCAGGCGTACAACGGCATCAGCGAGACCATCACGGCGGGTACGCTCGCTTTGGCCACCCTCGCCACCCTCCGCCTGGTGGAGCGGCCGGGGCTCCGCACGGGGGTGCTGGCGGCGCTCGCCGGCGCGCTGTGCATGCTGTCGAACAACTACTACGGCCTGTTCGCCGTGCTCGGCGCGGGCGTGCTGCTCGTCTCCACCGCGGTGGCTCGGTGGGAACGGGTGAACTGGCGCGGGCTGCCGCTCCCCACGCTCCTCGCGGCCGGGCTGGCCGGCGTGCTCGTCGCCCCGGCGCTGTGGCTCCTCGCCACCTCGCTCGAAGGCCCCGACGCGATCGTGAACCGCGACCCCGAGTTCGTGTGGAAGCAGCTCATCACGCACAACGTCACCGATCTCGTGTCCGTTTTCCGGCCGGGCAAGGTCTACAGCCCCGACCTGAAGGCGCTGCACGGCGAGGACCTGCTCATCGTCACCTACGTGGGCTGGAGCCTTCTGGCGCTCGCGGGCGTGGGGCTCTGGTCGCTGCGCCGCTGGCGCGACCGCCTGCCGTGGGTGCTGTGGCTCGGCCTCTTCTCGCTCCTGATGCTGGGGCCGTACCTCAACGTGGCGGGTGAGTACGTCACGATCGACGATCGGAAAATCCCCCTACCCTTCCTGCTCTTCTTCGACTCCTTCCCGATCTTCGCGCGCATCTCGCACCCCTTCCGCTTCGTTGTTCCCGTGCAGATCGGGCTCGCCGTGCTCGCCACCCTCGGGGCGCGGCGCCTCTCCGGTCGGTGGCTCGCCGTGGCGGGCGCCCTGGTTTCGGCCGAGCTCCTCCTCGGCTCACCGGGGCCGTGGCCCCTCACGCGGAGCCCCACGGCCATGCCCGAGAGCAGCGCGCTGATGGCGGCCGACACCGTCCCCGGGGCCGTGCTCGACCTGCCGATGGGCCTGCCGAACCTCGAGCGCGCCATCTACAACTACTGGCAGATCGGGCACCAGCGCCCGAGCGTGTACTCGCTCAACGAGCCCAACCCCGAAATCCTCGAGCGCTCCCACCTCGCGCGCGCCCTCCGTGTGGCGGAAGCGGGCCGGCTCGATCGCCTCCCCCCGCTGCTCCCCGACCTCGATCTCGTCGTGTCGGGCCGCGCGCTCGGCCGCCTTGGCGTACGCTACGTCGTGATGCACGAGCGCTTCTACATCCCCGAACGCGTGGAGAGCACGCTCACGCTCCTGCGGGTGGCGTTCGGCCCCGAAACCGTCACCACCAGCACCGGCGAGCACGTGTGGCAGCTGGAGTCCCCGCTGTCCGCCGGGAACGCCCCATGACGCGGGGGCTGCGGGAGGCGCTGGGGCTCCTGGGCGCGTTCCTCGTGGGGCTGGCGGGCGTTGTGGCCGTCACTTGGCCGGTGGCGCTCTACGCCACCGAGGTGGTGCCGGGCGGCGGCGAGCTCGGCGGGTGGCTCTGGCGGTACCAGTGGCACTTCGACTCGCTGGAGGGCCTCGCCAACGCGGACATGGGGCCGATCGACCGGTGGCTCGGGTTCGTGTCGCTCGGCCGCTACCCGGAGACCGGCAACATCCTCGACGTGCTCGCGCTTTCCTACCCGCTCGAGCACCTCCTCGGCTTTCCCACCTCGTACAACGCGAAGATCGCGGTGGTGCTCGTGCTCGACGCCGTGGCCGGCTACGCCCTCGCCCGGTACTTCTCCGGCAGCATCGCGGCGGCGCTGGCGGCCGCGAGCATCGCAGTGGTGAACCCCCTCACCGTGCTGGAGGTCGGGGAGTGCGGCTTGCGCCAGGCGGTGCTCTGGTGGGTGCTGCTCTACCCGGCGCTGCTCGATCGGGCGCTGCGTCGGCGCACGCTCGGGGCCGGCGCGCTCGCCGGCGCCTGCTTCGGGCTCGCGGGCGCCTGGTACTGGTTCTATGGGCTGTTCACCGCGATCTTCACGGTGCTCTGGGTGGTGAAGACGCTGGTGGCCGAACGCCAACGCCTGCGCATCGGCGCGCTCTTCCGCGCGCTGGCCGGCGTGGGGCTGGGCGTGGCGCTTGCGGCGGGTCCGTTCGTGGTGGCCTACCTTCTGGGCGACGGGAGCAGCGGGGGTGGCGGGTCGGAGAGCGGCCGAACGGCGCTGCCCGAAATGACCTTCTTCCTTCCATTCCCGAGCTACGATACGGTCAGCCACGCGCCGCTCCGACCCGAGACCTACGCGGAGAACGTGCTCGCCTCCATCAACCGGACGATCGGCTCCTCGTGGAGCGCGACCTACCCGGTCGATCCGCGGGTGTCGTTCGCCATGCCGCTCACGGCGATGGCGTTCGGGGTCCTGCCCGCGCTCGCGCGCCGGCGGGCGTGGGGCTGGCTCGCCGTCTGGCTCTTCTTCTACCTCGGCACGCTCGGCCCCTTCCTCCGCATCGGCGACGGCGATGCCCGCGAGGTGGTCCGCCTCGACGGCGGGTACGTCATTCGCATGCCCTACACCCTGATGTTCCAGTACATCCCGGGCATGGCGCGAATGTTCGCGCCCTACCGGCTCTCCGCGTACGTGGTCGTGTCGTCGGTGGCGTTGGTCTCGCTCGGGCTCGCGCGCCTGCCCTTCCGCGCCTGGTTGGCGCCGCTCGTGATCACCGCCACCATCGCGCAGCCGCTCTACCATTGGGGGCGCGGGGCGGTGGTCGAAGGCGGCGGCGATGCCCGCGAGTGGCGCTCCCCCATCAAGGCGAGCCGCATCAAGGTGCCCGACTACTACCGCGAGCTCGATGCCACCCAGCTCACAGGGATCGTGGAGCTGCCGCTCGAGCAGCAGCAGGACCTGCTCTACTACTATCAGGTCGTGCACCACCAGAAGGTGTACCGCTCGTGGGCCTCGCCGGGCGCGGTCCCGCCCTTCTTGCGGGGCGCCGAAGCCGGCGGCGATGCGGGTGCACGCCTGCGCTACCTCGCGCGGCCGGACGTGGTCGTGGGGAAGGTACCCAAGGCGTTCGAGGAGCTCTCCCTGCACCCGATGACCACCGAAGCCGCCGACCTCACGCTCGCGAGCTTCCGGAAGTGGGGCAAATCCGGGAACTACCAGCGCATCATCGTGCACGAACGCGGGTACTTCCTCTCGGATCGCAGCCAGGGCGCGCGACTGTTCATCGCGGCGGTGGATCGCATCAGCTTGCAGCTCGGCATCACCGCCCGGGTGAGGGAGGAGATGCGCCGGGGCGACCCGTCGAACCCCGAGTTTGGCGTCCCCACCTCGGGCGACCTCGTGCCCTGGACCTCCCAGCCCGCCGACATTCCCGAGGCCATCGCCCCCTCGGCGCTGCGCATGGCGGTGTTCGAAATCCCGGCCGACACCGCGGTGCCCACCCCCGCCGCCGCCGCCGCCGCAGAGGCGCCCGTCGTCGACGCCGCCGCGCCCGCCGCCGCGCCCGCCGCCGCGCCCGAATCCAAACCAGAGCCTTGACAGCGCGCCGCGCGAACGAGCGTTACGATCGGGGAATGCGACTTCTGGTGGTTTTGACCCTCCTGGGTTCGGGCTGTGCGGCGGCCCGCTCGGGCTACGTGATGATCAACGCGCAGCGGTCGTTGGAGAAAGCCCGCCAGGCCGGCGCCGAGAAGAAAGCCACGTACGAGTACACGCTCGCGGTGGCCTACTTCGACAAGGCCCGCGAGGAGAACGGCGCCAACGAGTTCGGCCACGCCGACCTCCTCGCGCAGGCCTCGATGGACTGGGCCGCGCGTGCCCTTGAGAACACCTCCGATGCCGAACGCGAGTTCGGGGAGGAGTTCGTGCCGGAAGAGCGCATCGAAGAGGTCAAGGAAAAGAAAGAGAACTCGCTCGACAAGATCGACCTGGACGACCTGTGATGCGCCTCTCCCTGATCGCCGTGCTCCTCGCCGGCTGCGTTCCCGTGTCCCTGCTCCAGTCCGAGCATGCGGCGCTCAAGCGCGAGTTGGAGGACACCAAGGGTCGCGCCCAGTGCAAGCCGGCCGAACTGGCGCTCGCCGAAGCCAACCTCGCGTTTGCCGAGGTGGAGTTCGATGAGGCCTCGCTCGCCCGCGCCCAGGAGCACCTGAAGCTCGGCCGGAGCTACGCCGCGGTGGCCAACACCTGCCCCGAACGCGACACGCCGCGGGCCGCCCCCGCCATGGAGCAGCCGAGCGCCTTCGAAGCGCTCCCCGAGCCGCCGGCCGCCGTGAAGCCGCCGCCGCCGCCCCCGAAGGCGCCGTCCTCGCCGGCCGACCGCGATGGGGATGGCCTCACCGACAACGAGGACACCTGCCCCGCCGATCCGGAAGACCTCGACGGCTTCAAGGACGCCGACGGCTGCCCCGAGCTCGACAACGACAGCGACGGCGTGAACGACAGCGCGGACCGTTGCGGCATGCAGGCCGAGGACCGCGACGGCTTCGAGGATGCCGATGGCTGCCCCGACCCCGACAACGACCGCGATGGCGTGGCCGACATCGCCGACCGCTGCCCCACGCAGGCGGGCCTCGCGGCCGACGGCGGCTGCCCCTCGCTCGACCGCGACCGCGATGGTGTGGCCGACAGCGCGGACACCTGCCCCGATGCCGCCGAGACCGTGAACGGCTACCTCGACACCGATGGCTGCCCCGACCAGAAGCCCTCGCGCGTGCAGGTCACCGGCACCGCCATCGAGATCAACCAGAAGGTCAACTTCGCCACGGGCAAGGATGTCATCCTGCCCGACAGCTTCGGCCTGCTCGATGATGTGGCCCAGGCCATGCGCGACTACCCCAAGTTGAAGATCGAGATCGGCGGTCACACCGACAACGTGGGCGATGACAGCAAGAACCAGAAGCTGTCCAAGGAACGCGCCGACGCCGTGTTCGAATACCTCCTTGCCAAGGGCATCCCGGCCGTGCGGATGATGACCATGGGCTATGGCGAGACCCGCCCGGTCGATACGAACCGCACCGACGAAGGTCGTTCGAACAACCGCCGGGTGGAGTTCCTCATCGTGGGTGGGGCCGCAGCGCCGGCGCCGGCCGCCGAGCCCGTCCGGCCCGATCCGCTCCCCTGGTAGGGGGGGTCGTGGCGTTCCCGTCCGAGGAGGTTTGGCTGTGGCGCCAGCGTCTGCTGGCCGTCCTGCCCACGCCCGCCCTCGTGCTCGACCGCGAGGGGGCCTGCGTCTTCGCGAATGCCGCCGCCTGCGAGGCCCTCGGCCTGACGGAACCCGCCTGCGCCGGCGAGGGTTGGCTCGCTGCGATCCGGCCCGCCGAGCGGGCGGCGCTCCAGACGGTGTGGGCCCGCGGGGAGAACGCGGAGACCGCCCGGGAGCTCACGGTGTCCGTGGGCGAGGGCGCCGGCCCGCAGTGGGTCGTCCGCGCCACGGTCGACGTTACCGTGGCGGGCGCGCCGGCCGGCTGGTTCCTCACGCTCTCGCCCGGCTTGCCTCCCACCGACGACACGGGGCCGTTCTTCGAGCTCGCGCTCGACCTCCTGTGCACCATGACGCCCCAGGGGCGGTTCCGCAGCGTGTCGGCTTCGTGGGAGCGGGTCGTCGGCTGGCCCCGGGAACACCTCCTCGAGCACGAGCTCCGCGACTTCCTGCATCCGGATGATCTCCCGGATGCCCTCGTGACGCTGCGGCGGCTCGCCTCGGCGGCCTCGACCGTGCAGTTCGAGGCGAGGTTCCGGGTGGGGGATGGCGAGTACCGGCTCCTGCGGTGGGCGGGCCGCCGTGCGCCCGGAGCGCCGGTGATCCACGCCATCGCGCGGGATGTCACGCAGGAGCGCGAGGATGCCCGTCGGGCGGCCCTCGGCGCCGCGGTGTTCGACAACGCCCTCGAAGGCATCGTCGTGACCGACTCCGCCGGGGTGGTGGTGGCGGTGAACCCCGCGTTCGAGCAGATCACGGGGTTCAGCTCGGCCGACGTGATCGGTCGTCGCCCTCGGGTGCTCGCGGCCGGCGGCCACCCGGGGGAGTTCTTCGGCGATGTTCTCGCCACGTTGCACGCCGAGGGGCGCTGGCAGGGCGAGGTCTGGAACCGCCGCCGCAACGGCGAGGTCTACCCGCAGTGGCTGAACATCGGCGTGGCGCGCGGCGCGGACGGCGCGCCCACCCACCACGTGTCGATGTTCTCCGACGTGAGCGCCCTCCGGGCGTCGGAAACGCGGCTGGAGCGCCTCGCCCACTTCGATCCGCTCACCGGGCTGGCCAACCGCGCGCAATTGTTCGTCCGGCTCGGCCAGGCCATCTCGCAGGCCCAACGCACCGGAACCCGCGGGGCCGTGCTCTTCCTCGACCTCGATCGGTTCAAGAACATCAACGACAGCCTCGGTCACCCCGTGGGCGATGAGCTGCTGGCGGCCATCGCCCGGCGGCTTCACCTGCGCGTGCGCGCCGGCGACACCTTCGCCCGCCTCGGCGGCGACGAGTTCATCGTGGTGATGGAGAGCATCCGCTCGCAGGCGGCGGCCGCCTCGCTGGCGAGCTCGCTCGTCGAGACCCTCGCCGAGCCGTTCACCGTGTCCAACGGCTCCACGCTCTACATCTCGTCGAGCATCGGCATCAGCCTCTTCCCCGACGATGGCACCGACGCCGCCGGGCTGATCCGCAACGCCGACGCGGCCATGTACAGCGCCAAGGAGGCCGGTCGTTCCACCTTCCGCTTCTACGACGCGGCCCTGACCGAAGCCATCCAGCGCCGTCTGGACATGGACTCGCGGATGAGGGGCGGGCTCGAGCGCCAGGAGTTCATCCTCCACTACCAGACGAAGGTGGATGAGACCGGCGCGCTCACCGGGGTGGAGGCGCTCATCCGGTGGCAGCCGCGCGGAGGTTCGCTGGTGCCCCCCAGCCAGTTCATCCCCTTGGCAGAGGAGACGGGTTTCATCGTGCCCCTCGGCGAATGGGTGCTGCGCACCGCGTGCGCGGAGGCGCGTCGCTGGCAGCTCGCCGGCCGGCCGCTCCGGGTGTCGGTGAACGTGTCGAACGTGCAGTTCCGGGCGGGCGATCTGGTGGACCGCATCGAGTCGGCGCTGCACGCCTCCGGCCTGTCACCCGAGCTGCTCGAGCTGGAGATCACGGAGAGCGCCATCATGGAGCAGGGGGTGGCGCCGCGCGAACACCTCGACCGCCTGCGCTCCCTCGGCGTGCGCCTCTCCCTCGATGACTTCGGCACGGGATACTCCTCGCTGGTCACCCTGAAGCGCCTGCCTTTGCACGTCCTGAAGATCGATCAGGGTTTCGTACGCGGGCTGCCCGACGACCAGAACGACCTCCAGATCGTGCGCACCATCGTTACGATGGCCCAGAACCTCGGGCTGGAATGCATCGCGGAAGGCGTGGAGACCGCCGAGCAGTTCGCCCTGCTCCGGGAGCTTGGGTGCCGGGCCTTCCAGGGCTACCTGTTCGCGCGGCCGGAGCCTGCCGCGTCGTTTCGCGCGCGGCTGGGCGTGCCGACGCACTGACGGCCCTTCCCCGGCTCGCAGCGGCGCGGCTATCATCGTGGTAGGGGTTCCCATGGTTCGCTGGTGCGCGTTGCCGATCCTGCTCCTTGCGGCATGCACCGCGGCGCCCCTCGACTCCGCCGAGGAGGGTGGCGAATCCGCCGTCGAGGAAGACCACACGGGCGACTCGCAAGAGGACTCGGCGGAGGAGACGGCGGAGGTGCCCGTGGAGGGGCGGGATGTGGTGGTGGTGGTGCTCGACACCGCCCGGTACCAGCTCTTCGAAGAGGGCGCGTTGCCGCTCCTGAGCGCCCGGGCCGAGGGCGCCGAGCTCGTGGAGAACATGACGACCACCGCCGGATGGACGCGCCCCGCCACCTCCTCGCTCATGAGCGGCTTGCGCATCGAGGAGCGCTACGTGCTCGGCGGCGAAGCCGCGGTGGCGGAGGATGCCGTCGAAACGCTCGCCGAAACGCTTCAGGCCCACGGTTGGCACACCAGCCTCAACAGCGCGAACTCGGCGCTTTCGGACTGGCTGAGCCAGGGCTTCGAGGAGCAGGTGATCGACGACAAGGACGACGAGACGGCCGGGGAGCGCTTCGATTCCGTGCTCGCCCAGCTCGAGGCGCACGAGGAGCCGGTTTTCGCGTGGGTGCAGCTCATGGAGCTGCACGTTCCTTACGCCCCGATGGCCACCTCGTGCGTGGCCGAGGTCGAGGCCTCGGAGGCCCAGTGCCCCGTGGAGCTCTTCGACATCGGCAATGAGGTCACCTACGCCTTCATCGACTTCAAGTCGATGAGCGCGGAGGATCAGGCCGCGTGCGGCGAGGTGCTCCACCTCGGGCAGGCCTGCGCCGCGCTGCAGGTGGATGCGGAGCTGGATGCCTTCCTCACCGCGCTTCCTCCCGAAACGCTCGTGGCGATCACGACCGATCACGGAGAGGGCTGGCTCGACCCGAAGACCGACCACAACTGGTCGCTGAACCAGAAGATCGCCCGCAGCTACCTCGCGCTGTTCGACGCCGAGCATGCCAGCGCCCGCTACCCGCTCGCCTCCCAGGTCGATCTGGCGCCCACCGTGCTCGACCGGCTCGGGATCGAAGCCCCCGCCGACCAGTACGAGGGGGTCCCGCTCGGGCAGGAGCCGACCACCCCCATCCACGCCTGGCGCTGCGCGCCCCAGTCGCTGACGGTCGAGACCGCGCTCTGGGAGAATGACCTCCAGGCCATCCGCATCCGGCGCCCCGGGGGGAAAGAAACGTACGAGCTCTACGACACGCTGAACGACCCCGACAGCGAGGTGGACCTCGCCGCCACGCAGGCCATCCCGCCCGACATGCTGGCCCGGCTCGACGAGACGTTCCTACGCACCGAAGGGCTGTGCGTGGAAGGGAGCTCCTGGTAAAGCTCAGCCCTCTTCTTCCCACCACTCGTGCGGGAGGGCGACGGGCGACGGCTCGGCCGGGTCGGGCACGACCCAGTTGTCTCCCCACAGGCTCTGGCCGCCATCCACGGTGAGCACCTGCCCCGTGAAGTAGGCGCCGGCCGGGGAGACAAGGAAGGCGATGGTGGCGGCGATCTCTTCGGCCGTGCCGAGGCGCTTGAGCGGCACCCTCGAGCGGAGCTCCTCGAGCATGAACGCGCCCGCCGGGTAGTTCCGGAAGCCCGAGCTGGCGATGAGCCCCGGGGCCACGCAGTTGAGCCGGACGCCGCGGCTGGCCCACTCCACGGCGAGCGTGCGGGTGAGGGCCTCCACTCCGGCGCGGGCGGCTACGCTGTGCGCCATGCCGGGGAAGCCCCGGTGGCTCAGCATGGTCACGTTCACGATGGCGCCGCCGTGTTCGAGCATCCACGCGTTGGCCACGGCCTGCGTGAGCGCCCACTGCCCCGTGAGGTTGGTGGCCACGACGGCATCCCAACCCCGGGGCGTGATGGCCTCCGACGGCGTGAGGAACTGACCCCCGCCGTTGTTCACCAGCACGTCGATCCGCCTGAACCGCGCCAGGACGCTCGCCACGAGCGCATCCACGGCGGCGCGGTCGCGCACGTCGCACACCACGCCGAGCACCTCACGCCCGAGCTCCTCGCTGAGCCCCCGCGCCGCCGGTTCGATGTTGGCCACCTTCCGCGAGGCGATCACCACCTCCGCGCCCATCCGGCCGAGCTGCCGCGCCGTGGCCGCGCCGATGCCGGTGCCGCCGCCGGTGACCAGAGCCACCTTCCCGGCCAGGCTTCCCGGCGCGAGCACCGCCGCCGCGGCCAGCGCAGCGGGGGAGCGCCCCTCCAGCGGGTTCCGCGCGTCAGCCACGCAGGACCTCGGGCAGGGCGGCGCGGGCCACGCGGGTCTGCTCACCGGTGCCGAGGTGCTTCAGGGCCACGACCCCTTCGGCCAGCTCGTCGGGGCCGAGCACCACCGCGTAGGGGATGCGGCGGCTGTCGGCGTACTGGAACTGCTTGCCGAGCTTGCCCGGGGCGCCGAGCCACGTTTCCACGTCGAGGCCGGCGCCACGCAGCTCGGCGGCGAGCTGAAGCGTGGGGGGGTCGAGCTCGGCGGAGAATCGGGTGACGAGCGCGCGGGTGCGGGTGCCCACGCCGGGGAGCATCCCGCGCTCCTCCATCACCACGAGGAGGCGCTCGAGGCCGAGCGACACGCCCACGGCGGGCACCTGCCGGCCGCTGAACATGCCCACCAGCCCATCGTAGCGCCCGCCGCCGCCCACGGAGCCCACGCCCCCGTCGTGGATGACCGCCTCGAAGACCGCGCCGGTGTAGTACCCGAGCCCGCGGGCGAGCGTGGCATCGAAGGCCACGTTGCGCGCGCCGAGCGCGGCGGCGTGAGCGAGCACCTCGCGCAGCTCGGCGGCCGGCTGGGCCGCCGCTTCGCCCACGGCCTCGGCCACCGCGTCGAGGTCGGCCGGCCGGGCCAGTACCTCCCACAGCCGCGCCACGACGCTCTCGGAGAACCCGCGCGCCACCAGCTCCGCCGACACGCCCTCGACCCCGATCTTGTCGAGCTTGTCGATGGCGACGAGCACCTCGCCCTCGCGGTCGGCCGCGCCCGCGGCGCCGACGATGGCACGCAGGAGCGCCCGGTGGTTGAGCTTGAGCGTGAACTGCTCGAAGCCGAGCCGCGAGAGGCCATCGCTGGCCACGGCGAGACATTCCGCGTCGGCCACGCGCGAATCGACGCCCACCACGTCAGCATCGCACTGGTAGAACTCGCGGAAGCGCCCGCGCTGGGGGCGATCGGCGCGCCACACCGGCTGCACCTGGTAGCGCTTGAAGGGCATCGCGATGGTGGTGTGCTGCGCGATGACCCGCGCGAGCGGCACCGTGAGGTCGTAGCGCAGCGCGAGGTCGGCCTTGCCTTCGCGGCCCCCCTCGCCGCGCTCCAGGATGCGGAAGATGAGCTTCTCGCCTTCTTCGCCGTACTTTCCCATCAGGGTTTCGAGGCGCTCGAACGCGGGGGTTTCGAGCGGCTCGAAACCGTAGCGGGCGAAGACGTCGCGCAGGATGCCGATGACGTAGAGGCGCCCGTGCATCTGCGCGGGGAGCAGGTCACGGGTGCCGCGGGCGTTCTGGGCGGGGGGCATGGGCTTCCTCGGGGGATGCCGGCCTAACCGCCTCGCGCGGCGGAGGAACCCGTCCAGCGGGCGCCGCGCGCGGAGTCATTTCCATGAATCGTAGCGGGCGCGATACGATTCATGGATTACTCTTGACGTGTCTACGGCGTGACGACGGGCGTCTCGGCGAGGTTCGCGAGGAAGGCACCGATCACCATCCACCCGAGCGCGAGGGCGAGGAAGGCGTTCATGAGCGGCGAGGTACCGAGCTTTTCTTCGTGCTTGACATTGAGGGAACGGGCCATGGAAGTCTCCGGGGGCGCAGCGGGGAGGAGCAGCAGCACTTCCGAGTAGAGCAAGCGGCGTGCCAACCGCGATAGGCTCGGGTGTGCGACGCCTGCACGTGCTCCCCGACCTCTCCGGCGGCGGCGCCGAACGCCTCGTGCTGGCGCACTCCCGTGCGTGCCCCGAGGTGACCGTGGCGACCGTTTTCGGCGGCGGGCCGCTCGCTTCGGAGCTGCCCGGGGCCATCCTCGGCGAGCGGCGGAAGGGGCGCCCGAGCGCGCGCGCGTTCGTGCGCCTGGTGGCGGCGGCGCGGGCGGCCGACGTGGTGCACACCCACCTCTTCGCCGGCGACCTCTGGGGCGGCCTCGCCGCCCGCCTCGCCGGGCGCCCCGTCGTTTCGCACGAGCACAACGTGGATGTGGACGAAGCCGCGCGCCACCGCGCCGCCCGACGCCTCTCGGCGCGCCTGCCGGCGCTCACCCTCGCCGTGAGCGAGGCGGCGGCCCGCCACAGCTTCGCGCCACGCATCGTGGTGGCCCCAAACGGGGTGGAGCTCGCCCGCTACGCCGCGCCCTGGCGCGGCGGCGCCGGCCTCCTCGCCGTGGGACGGCGCGTGCCCCAGAAGGGCTTCGACGTGCTGCTGGAAGCGCTCCCCCCCGGCGTGCCCCTCCGCGTGGTGGGCGAGGGCCCCTACGCGCCCGAAACGCCCGGCGTGCAGTGGCTCGGCACCCGCGACGACCTACCCGAGCTCTTCGCCACCGCCGACGTGCTCGTGGTGCCCTCGCGGTGGGAGGGCTTCGGGCTCGTGGCGCTGGAGGGCATGGCGGCAGGAACGCCGGTCATCGCCTCGGACGTGCCCGGCCTCCGCGACGTGGTGGGGGCCTCGGCCGTGCTCGTTCCGCCCGGCGATGCCGCCGCCCTTCGCGCGGCCATCCTCCGCGTGCTGGAGAACGCAGACCTGCGCCACGAGCTCTCGGCCCGGGGGCGCGAGCGCGCCCAACGCTACGATTTGCAGCAGACCTTCCACGCATGGGAGCGCGCCGGGCGGGAAGTGACGGGCCGGTAGTTCCCGGCGCCGCGGCCGGGCGCGGCCACCCCGCCCGCAACGCCGCCGCGGGCTATGCGGCCGGCGTGTCCCGCTCCCGAAGTCACGTTCCCCGTTGCCCTCGCTGCAAGCTGCACCTCGAGCGCTGCGTCTGCACGATGCTCCCGCGCCTCGATCTGCGCACGCGCCTCGTGCTCGTGATGCACGCCAGCGAGTACGGGCGCCCGAGCGCCAGCGGCCCGCTCGCCATGGAGTGCCTGCCCAACAGCGAGCTGCACGTGCACGGCCGGCGCGATGAGCGCGTGGACCTCTCGCCGCTGTTCCAGGCCGATCGCCGCGTGCTGATGCTCTTCCCCGCCGACGATGCCCGCCCGCTCGATGCCGTCATGGCCGAGGGTGATCCGCGCCCCATCACGCTCATCGTGCCCGACGGGAGCTGGGCCCAGGCGCGTCGGGCCGCGCGGCGGCTCCCGGGAACGGCAGAAGCCGAGAAGGTCACCCTGCCCGCGGGGCCGCCCACCGAGTGGGGCATCCGCGAGGAGCGCAAGGAGGGCGGCCTCTCCACCTTCGAGGCCATCGTGCGCGCGCTCACCCTCACCGAGGGGATCGACGTGAGCGCCGCCCTGATGCCCGTCTTCCGGACGATGGTGAAGGAGACGTGGGGGATGCGCGGCAAGGAGCCCACCCTCCCGGTGGCCGACGCCGCTCCGCCGGAGCCGCCGCGGGCGCCGCTGGAGGTCCTCTACATCGACGACGACATCGTGCTGATCAACAAGCCGGCCGGCGCGCTCGTGCACCGCGGCTGGGGCAACGATGCGCTGCCGGTGCTGCAGCAGCTCCGCGATCAGCTCGGCCAGCGCCTGCACGCGGCCCACCGCCTCGATCGCGGCACGAGCGGGGTGCTGCTCTTCGCGCGCTCCTCGGAGATGGCCGCCCGCCTCCACGACCAGTTCGCCGCCCGAACGGTGAGCAAGCGCTACCTCGCCCTCTGCCGTGGCAACGACGCCTCCCTCACCCGCGTGGACCACCCGTTGGCCGCCGAGGATGGCGCCGAGCGCAAGCCGGCCGTGACCGACTTCCGCCTGCTCGGGCACAACGGGCGCTACGGCCTCTTCGAAGCGCGGCCCATCACCGGTCGGGTGCACCAGATCCGGCGGCACCTCAAGCACGCGAGCCACCCCGTCATCGGCGATGTTTCCTACGGCAAGGGCGAGCACAACCGCCACTTCCGGGAGCACTACGGCTTCTTCCGGCTCGCCCTGCACTGCTGCGAGATGGGCTTTGCCCACCCGCGCACCGGCGCCCCGGTGGTGGTGAAGGCGCCGCTCGACGAGGCCTTCACGAACGTGCTCGCCCGCCTCGGGATCGACCCGGGGGAGTAGCGCGGGTCAATCGATCTGGTCGCACGCCGCGAAGCAGATGTCCGGGTAGTCCACGCCATCCTCGCGCCCCACGACGACGGTCACGAGAGTGACGGCGTCGGCGAGGACAGTGACTGGCGCCGCGCCGAGCTCCACCAGCGCGCCATCCCAGGCGAAGCCGCTCACGGTCCACTCGCCCGGCGGAAGCTCCATCACGAGGAAGGCACCGTCGTCGCCGCTGGTGGTGGTGACCCGTGTGGAAGGCAGGCCCGCGTCCATGTAGAACACGCGCTCGGCCGCCGGCGCCCCACCCGCGCCATCGTGAGCGTACACCTGGGCCATTCCCACCGGCTGGCCGTCGCAGCCCACCACGCTTCCGACAACGAGGCCGGTGCCCTCCGTCCACTCCACGCCGAGGAGCGCGGGGATGATCTTCGCGGTGCTCACGCCCACGGCCGGCAGGGCCGCGCTGGTCACCCCGATGTGGCCCCAGTCGAGCGCGAGGTGCTGCACGTAGGTGGGCACCGTGGACTCCCACTCCTCCGGCGTGGTGGTGGCCATCGTGAGCGGGGTGCAGGTGGCGGCCAGCGTCGTGAACTGGCCGCGGCGGTCGGCGGTGCCCGCGGCGTCGGCCGCGGCCGTGGGGTCGTCAGACTCCCACAGGAACCAGTCGGCCTCCGCCACGCCGTCCTCGGTCTGGAAGTCGTACACGGTGGCCTGAAGCGTCTGCTCGGCGATGCAGACCGCCTCCGGCTCCGCCGGCGGCTGGCCGATGCACGCGAGATCGCCCTCCACGGGCTCGCTCACGTCGATGAAGTCGTCCTGGCCCAGCGGGAGCGCCCCGGTGTCGCCGGTCTCGCCGGTCTCGCCGGTCTCGCCGGTCTCGCCGGTCTCGCCGGTCTCGCCGGTCTCGCCGGTCTCGCCGGT
>CAISIK010000138.1 GCA_903885375.1 uncultured Pseudomonadota bacterium | reverse complement strand
GCGGGGCGCCCGCGGGCGGCGGTCCCGCGGGGGGCGAGGCGGCGTCGGGCGCCGTGGAGCACGCGAGCAGGAGCAGCAGCATGGCGCCAACGTAGCCCTTCGGGCGCTCCGGGCCCGGCGGTTACAAGCGTGCCGATGCTGCTCCTTCTCCTCGCGTGCACCGCTGAAGAAGCGGCCCCGACCCCTCCGGTCCCGGGGCCGCCCGGCCCTCCGCCCCCCCGCGCGGCACGCGCCCCCGAGCCCGCCGACCCCGCGAGCTTCACGGCGGGCGGCAAGGGCGGCCCCAACGTGCTCATCCTCACGCTCGACACGGTGTCGGCCGACCACCTCGCCCACTGGGGCGGACGCGTGGAAACCCCCGTGCTCGACCGCCTCGGGGGGGTTCGGGTGAAGAAGGCGTACTCGCACTTCCCACAAACGGCGCAGTCGCACTGGTCCCTGTTTTCCGGCGTCCTCCCCGAGGTGCACGGCAACATCCCGGCCAACGGCGCGAGCGTGTACGCGGGGCCTTCGCTCGCGGAGATCGCCCACACGCGCGGCTACGCCACCGCTGCCTTCATCTCGGGGGTCACCCTCCTCGACGGCTCCTGCGGCCTCAGCCGCGGCTTCGACGTGTACGACGACGAGCTCGCCAAGGGCAGCACCGAACGCCCCGCCGCACAGACCGTGGCCGCGGCCACGGCCTGGCTCGCCAGGCAGGAGGGGCCGTGGTTTCTGTGGGTGCACCTCTTCGATGCGCACCTGCCCTACACCCCGAAGGACCCCAAGCGCTACGATCCCGACTACACCGGCACCCTCACCGGCACCGAGGCCGCGCTCGACCTCTTCCGCGAGGGCAAGGGCACGCCCCCGGCCCGCGACCTCGAGCACGTCGTCGCCCTCTACGACGCCGAGATCGCCGAGATGGACGAGGCGCTCGCCCCCCTCGTCGCCCAGATCGGCGGCACCGACATCGCCGTGGTCACGGCCGACCACGGCGAGAGCTTCGCCCACGACTACCTGTTCAACCACCGCTCGGTGGTGTGGGACGACGTGATGCACGTGCCCATGTGGGTGCGCGCACCCGGCCTCGCTAACGGCGAGGTGGCGGGTATCGTGAACCTCATCGACGTGGCGCCTACCGTGGCGGCGTTGGCCGAGTGGGGCGCCACCGCGCCGTTCCAGGGGGTCTCGCGGCTCGACGTGCTGATGGGGAAGGGCGGCGGCGCCGAGCGGAGCTGGGCGCGGACCGACCCGTGGATCCCCTCCATGCCGGGCACGCCGGGCCCGCGCCTCGGCGAGCACACCCCCACGAGCAGCACCATCCGCGAAGCCGACGGCACCGCCTGCCGCTACGACCTCACCACCGATCCGGAGGAGCTGCACGGCGACTGCAGCGCGCCGGCCGAGGAGCTCTGGTCGGCGTACCAGGAGGCGGTGAAGTCCATGGCGCCGCGGCAGCGCACGATCGAGGGCGGCGGCCAGGGCAACCCGATGGTGCCGGGGCAGATGCTCGAATCGCTCGGCTACGTCGACCCGGCCCTGCACCCGCCGCCGGGGCCCCCCCCGCCCGGTCGTTAGGACACCCGCCGCGATGCCGTCAAAGGGCGTCACGTAGCGTCAACGACGGTCGGCAATTACACTTGGCAGATGGTCTCCATCATCTCGTCGCTCCTCGGCTGTTTCTGTTGCTGCATCTTCTGGGTCTTCGTGATCCTGCTGGTGTGGGGCCTCCTGCGCCTCCGCAAGAAGGGCAAAACCGATGCCGGCGTGAAGGACATGCTCAACGAGGGCTACGAGGCCAGCCGCGCGTTCGTGCGCGGCGGGAAGACCCGCGAGCAGATCCTCGCCGAAGAAGACGAAGAAGAGAACCGCCGCCGTTGAGGTCCGCGGCCCGCAACGCCCCCTGCCCCTGCGGCTCGGGGCGGCGCTTCAAGGGCTGCTGCGAACCCATCCTCGGCGGCGAGGCGGCGCCCTCCCCGGAGGCGCTGATGCGCTCCCGGTACACGGCCTACGCCACGGGCGCCGTGCGCCACCTGCTCCGCACCACCCACCCCGACGGACCGCATTTCCGGTCCGACGAGCGGACCTGGGCCGAGGAGCTGCGCAATTACTGCGGGCTGATCGACTTCGTGGGGCTCGAGGTGCACGAGGCCGCCGAGGCGGGTGAGGTCGGAACCGTCCGGTTCACCGCGCACTTCGTGCACGGCGGCCAGGGGGGCGCCATCGAGGAGCACAGCCGCTTCCGCCGGGTGGAGGGGCGCTGGTTGTACCTCGATGGAGAAGGCGGCGCGCCCGCGCCCTGATCGGGGTACAAGCCTGCCATGCCCACCGAGGACGCCGACCTCCGATCCCGCCTCCGCGCGGTCGGCCTGCGCGCCACCCGGGCGCGGCTGTCGGTGCTGCAGGTGCTGGAGGGGCGGAGCGGACCCAGCTCACACACCGAGGTCTTCTCCGACCTGCGTGGGGATGGCTGGGATCGGGCCACGCTCTACCGCAACCTCGTGGACCTCGCGGAGGCCGGCCTGCTCCGTCGGGTCGACCTCGGCGACCACGTGTGGCGCTACGAGCTCGCCTCCGCCCCCACCGGGGTGGGCCACGCAGCCGAGCACCCCCACTTCCTGTGCACGCGCTGCGGCGATGTGGCCTGCCTCCCGATGGTGGAGGTGAGTACGCCGAGGAACGTGCCCGCGTCGGTGCTCGCGCAGGGCGTTTCCATCCAGTTCCGGGGCGTCTGCGAGCGGTGCGCGGCGCCCTGACGCTCCCCGCGATGGCGCTCCTGCTCGCAGGCTGCCCCACGCGCTCCGGCGGGGCTCCGC
>CAISIK010000137.1 GCA_903885375.1 uncultured Pseudomonadota bacterium | reverse complement strand
GAGCAGGGCAAACGCAAGGTGGCTCCGCGAGGCCAGCGGAACCTCCGGCCGGGGTAGTCGGGGTCCTCCCTCCGTCGGCTGCCGGCGCGTGTCCACCACGAAGGTCCCGAGCACCAGGTCGCGCAAGGATTGACGCTGCGGCGTCGGCCGCCTCAGTTGGCACAGGGATGCGCCAGAGCCGCAGCCGATCACGGACGCGATCATCCCCGGGCACACGTTGCCCTGCTTCAGCTACCCGGACTGAGTGACGCGGAAGCTGCTCGCGCAAGGCGACCCCTGGGACGCGGCCAACACCGCGGCGTTCTACGGCCAGACCCCATGCCTTGGCGAGCGAGCTACGGCACGCATCAAGTGACGCCGTCGGCGACCGGGCACGGTAGGCAGGCGAAAACGCTGTGGCAGCAGTTGCGACTGACCACCTACCGCGCTATCTCCGTCCACCATCAGGACAGCCACATGATCTTCGTTACCATGCTCTTTGCCTGCACCACCGCCAGCGGGACGTGGGTCGGTGAATGTGGCCCCGATATGGAGACCGTCAAACTCGAGATGGAGCTGAAGGACGAAGGCGGCAACGTCTCGGGCGACTTCGAGATTTCGAGTGGGGGTCAGACCTACGACGGAGACGTCGACGGAGAGCGCGAGGACGAGGACCTGGAGTTCGACGTCGAAATCAGCTCTGGTGGCTCCTCCGAGACCTGGACATTCAAAGGCGAGATCGACGGCGACGATCTGGAGGGATCGCTCGACCTCGATTATGTCGTTGTCGATTGCGAACTTGAGCGCGACTGAGCCGCGTCCCCGACGATCCGCGACGCCTCGGCGCGGTGTGGCGGGGTGACGTTCATAGACGCCCGCCCCGTACCAGGCTACGCTGAAGGCTGCGGAGCCTCTGGCTTCGGACTGAACTGCCCCTCAAAGGCCAGCATCTTCTCGGTGCCCCAGCCCTTCGGGTCCAGCCAGAAAGTTCGATAACCATTCGGCCATCCCGACCACGCCGAATGACGGCCCGTCGAAGTGATGAACTTCTACGGGCCTTCTTCAGTTTTCGGCTTGAGAGGCTATCGAACTCGGTAGGCGCCTGATGCTGGATCAGCCCCGACCGCGGGCCTCGTCCGGGTTCCGGCTCGTGTGAAACACCGCGAGGATCGCGATGTACTCGGGGTACTCGCGGAAAAGCACGATGTAGGGGAACCGGCGGACGAGCGCACGTCGGATGGTGCCATCGACGCGGGGATAGCCGTTCGGGGCTCTGGCGACGGCGGCGAACGCGGCGTCCACGCAACCGAGGAGGTCGTCGCCGAGCCCCTCGCGCTGATTCTCGTACCAGTTCCACGCGGCGTTCAGCTCCGCGTTGGCCTCCGCGCGGATCCGGAGCGGGAGGGTCACCGTCGAGTCCGAACCTGCTCCCGGGCCACTTCCCAAGGGATCGAGGCCTCGGGGTGCGCCTCGTGATCGGCCAGCCGACGACGGACCTCTGCGAGCTGAGCAGCGGAGAGCGGGAGAGGTTCTGGGTCGGCCGCGATGCGGTCCCACAGATCCTGCACGTAGAGGATGCGCTCCGCCTTGGTCATTTCGTCGAAGGAGGGTTCCATGGGGGCATTGTAGTCGCCGCGGACCCCGGTCGCCAGGTCCCCGGGGACCCCGCCGAGGCCGTAGTGCCCGAGGCGCTGCCCGCCGGCGCCCGCCGCGCACCGGAGGAGACGCCGTGAACGCCGCGCTCCGCGCCGATCCCGCGGCCATGCGGGTGAACCTCACGGTGCCGTCCACGGCGGTGCGCCTCCGGCCCTTCGCCTTGGACGGCCTCATGTCGCTGTTGGGCGTCGATCTCGACGAGGTGCTCGCGTCGCCGATGATCGGTCCGAAGTCGCAGCGGCCGGTGCATGGCGGCTTCGTGGACGTGTACCCGCTCGGAGTAGAGGCGGGGTAGCCCCAGCGCGCCTATTCCACCGTGACGGTGATCGACACCGGCTCGAAGTCCGCGAACTCCTCCCCGATCTGGTCCCCGTCCTCGAAGTAGAGGTCGACGGTCAGGGTCGCAGTGCCGACCTCGAGGGGCGCCGTGAGCGTCGTCTCGCTGCTCTCGACCGTCTCCGAGGTGTCGCCCTGGGTGTATGTGAACGAGATGTACCCCTCCGGCTCGCCCTCGTTGTGCTTGGCGAGGTCCACGAGCATGAAGTGCTCGACGGCGATGGAGACGTCCACGTCACCCGCCGTGACGGTCGCCCCGTCGGTGGGAGAAACGAAGGACACGATGGGCGTTTCCGCCTCGGCCTCGCCCGTGTCGGAGGAGCCGGCGCAGGCGACGAGCAGGAGGGAGATGAGCATGGGAGCCTCGGGTGGTGGGTGTTCTACCTGTAAACCGTCAGGGTCGCCATCAACGTGCGCGGCCACCCTGGCGTGAAGTGGATGTCCTCGACGGCCTCGGCCTCGTCGGCGAGGCGTGATTCGTTCGCGAATTGGACCTCCTTCCACTCGGTCCCCAGCACGTTGTTGACCTGGAGCTGCGCCTGGATGAAGCGCCAACGGTAGCCCGCCTCCGCGTCCAACACGGTCCAGCCCTCGGCCACGAGCGACCCGTCCTCCGTAGCGGGTCTGTCGCCAATGTGCCGCACACGCACGCCTCCCGACGCTCCGCTGGGGTGGTTCACCCCGAGCCCGCCCGCAAGGGTGAACGTGGGTGCGAGCGCGACTGCGTCGCCATTACCGGCGTTGGATGTGTAGGTTGCGGATGCCACCGTCACGTCGAGATCCCCGTGCAACCAGGGGAGCGGCGTCGCGCGTACCATCCCGTCGAGCCCCTGCCGGTGGGTCTCGCCCTTCAGTTCGGTCGTCCCCTCGTCCCCCACCCACACCGTCTCGGCGTCCATGTCGAGCGCCCACGCGACGACGGCAACCTGGCCCCAGCGGTCGCTCTTGACGCGGGCGCCGCCTTCGTACCCCATCGCTGCGGTCAGCGGATCGACGGGGTCGTCCCCCCGAACCACGCCCCGGGCGTCGTTCGAATGAAAGCCCCGCCCCCAGTTCACGAACACGTCGAGCCACTCGGTCGGCATGACGACGACATTCGCCTTCGGCGAGATGATGTTCGCGTCGGCAACGCCTGTCGAAACGAGCCCGTCGCCCGCCACGTCGAGCGCGTCGTTGACCTGGAACGTGTAGTGGTCGAACCGAGCGCCCCCGATGACCCGTACCCAGCGCCCGAAGCCGATTTCCTCGCGGATGTAGGCTCCGTTCCTCGCCTCCTGCACGCCCGCGTCCACCGTCGTGGAGAGCCGCTCGCGCGCCTTGTCGTGGAAGAGGCCCGTCTCGATGTCGTCGATCCGTCCCTGTGCCCCGATCCGCGTCGTGAAGCGCACGGGTCCAGCGGGGATGTAGGTCGTCCACGCGGTGTCGTACCCGCCGAACGTCCGCTGGTCCTGCTGCTCGATCTGGTCGCCATTCACCGGGTCCGAGGCGAAGAACGTGAAGTTCGAGTATAGGTTCAGGGCATAGGCGCCGTACCAGGCGCGCGCGAGGATAGGAAATTCGAACGGCCTAACGGCAGGTACCCTCCGGAAGGGTACGCCCACCCCGGGTGGCGGGGCAATCCCTCGGGACGCAAACAACTCCGCGAGCGGGGTCAACAAGCGGGGCTGTCTCGCAGCTCCGCCCCCGGCCCCGTCTACGCTGGTCGTTTTTTCGCGGGGGCGTAGGCCGACGCTCCCTCGT
>CAISIK010000136.1 GCA_903885375.1 uncultured Pseudomonadota bacterium | reverse complement strand
GGCCCAGCGGGAGCGCCCCGGTGTCGCCGGTCTCGCCGGTCTCGCCGGTCTCGCCGGTCTCGCCGGTCTCGCCGGTCTCGCCGGTCTCGCCGGTCTCGCCGGTCTCGCCGGTCTCGCCGGTGTGGACGGAGCCGCCGGTCTCCCCGGTGTCGGTGCCGCAATCGCCGGCGTCGCACCGGGGCTCGGGGACGGTGCACGCGGAGAGGAAGGCGAACAGGACGAGTACTCGCAAGGGGACACTCCTCCACGCATCATGCACCACTCCGGCGGCGCCGCAAAACGCAGGAGGCCCGGCCGCCCAAAAGCTGCCGGGCCTCCGCGTTTTGCCCAACCCTCCCTCGGTCAGACCGGGGCGGTGCGGCTCTTGCCGTTGAGCAGCTCGAGCTTGAAGATCGAGAGCCCGCCCGCCATGAGGCGCTTCGCCTCGGACACGCTGGCGATCTTGGCCGCCGTGCGCGCCACGAACCGGGGCCGCATGTAGAACTTGCGGTGCGCGATCTTGAGCAGGTCGAGGATCTGCTCCTTGGTGAGGTGCTCCTCCCAGCAGGCGGGGACCTCCACGCCGCAGAGCGGGTCCTTCATGAGGCGATCCCAGCAGTCGGCCGCGAACAGGCCCTTCTTGGCGCCGTCCTCGAAGCTCTCCGTGCCCGGGTAGGGCGAGAACACCGCGAAGACCGCGTAGTCGGCGTCGAGCTTGATCATCTCGTCGATGTTCTTGACGGCCGCATCCATGGTGCGCTCGTGGGGACCGCCGAGCATGATGTACGCCACGCTGCGAACGCCCTCCTCGCGACACCACTTGAAGACACGATGCACGTCGTCCGTGTCGCAGTGCTTGCCCCACACGTCCAGGCCCTCGTTGTTGGTGCTCTCCACGCCGAAGTGGATCTTGGAGCAGCCCGTTTCGGCGCAGCGGCGGAGCTGCTCGCGGGTGGTGCCGGCGATGGTGGTCTTGTAGCCCCAGTTGAACTTGAGGCCGCGACGCTCGATGCCATCGCAGAACTTCATCGCCCACTGGCTGTTCGGGGTGAACAGGTCGTCGATGAAGTGGGTCTCGGTGATGCCGAGGGAGACGCAGTGCTCCATCTCATCGAGGATGTTGTCGATGTCGCGCATCCGGTACTGCTTCTTGTAGGTGAGGCAGAACGGACAGGAGTGCGGGCACCCGCGGCTGGTGATGGCCGTGGTGTTCAGCGGCTGCTTGCAGCCGGGCAGGTAGTAGTCGCGGAAGCGGGTGCGGCTGCGATCCGGCCAGGGGTAGGAGTCGAGCGACTTGGTGCTCTTCCGATCCTTGTTCTTGATGATCGTGCCATCGCTGTCCTTGAACCAGAGGCCCTCGATGCCCTCCCAGGACTGGCCACGGTCGTAGCGCTCCACCATCTCGAGGAAGGCATCTTCGCCATCGCCCGTGAGGATGGCATCGGCATCCTTCAGCTGCATCGCGTAGTCGGGGAACATCGAGCAGTGGGGGCCACCGAGGATGATCTTCGCCTTCGGGTTGAGCTTCCGCACCGTGTTGATGGTCATCTGCACGTCGGGCAGGGAGTGCGTGTACGTGCTGATGCCCACGATGTCGAGCGGGTAGCGCTTGAGCTGCGCTTCGAACTCGGGGTAGTCGAGGTCATCGACGACCGGGTCGAAGATTTCCGCCTTGTACCGGGAGCGCTTCTCGATGGCCGCCTGGATGTACATGAGGCCGAGCGGCGGGAAGCAGTACACACCGTAGGCCATCGCCTTCGGGATGCCGGCCCACACACGAAGCTGTTCGGGCGGATTGAGAAGCGTGATGTCCATGGGGACTCCGGTTGCGGGAGGGGCGGGAGCTACGAACGAAAGGGCGGACGAAGCCCGAAGAGACGCCAGGGGAAGAACAGGGGCACTTCCTTCTGGTAGGCGAGGTACTCCTCGCCGAAGATTTCGATGAGCTGCGGTTCCTGCCGTACCACCTTCTCGACCAGCGAACCAGCGAGCAGGAGCGGCGCGAGGATGACCACGAAGGTGAACGAGTTCAGCGCCACGCCCACGGAGAGGAAGCCGAGCAGCTTCCCGATGACGGAGGGGTTGCGACTGTAGGCGTAGATGCCCGATCGTACGAGATGGAGGGTGCGGCCCGCGGTGGGAGAGGGGCTGCCCTTGCCCTCGAACACCAGCTCGGCGTAGGTGATGCCCACGAACGCGAGCCCGGAAGCCATCAGCACGGCCGCCACGACGAGGTTCGCCGGCGCAGGAAGCAGCCCGTTGGCGAAGCCGAGCTGGGCATCCAGCCAGAGCGCCAGCATCGAGATCAGGAAGGTCAACGGGAACAGGAAGGGGATGTACACCTTCGTGACCATGAGCATGATCTGCGGCGTGAATGCGACACGCGCTGCGCCGGCTGCCATCTGGACCATTCGTGCCATCGGATCGCTATACTACCTGTCGATGCGCCCCACGTTTGTATTCGTCGCCACGGTCCTTGGAATGACCGCCTGCGGGGAGGACCCCATCCTCCAGCGCGCCCGTGAGGAGGCCGCCGCGAGCGCGGCGGCAGGGGGCGCGGGGGGCGCCGCACCGGCTCCCCCGCCCGGGGGCGGCGATCCCGGCGGTCCCGGCGGCGGCACGCCGCCCACCCCGGGGCCCGACGGCACGGTGGCGCCCCCGCCCGGCGGCGGCGAGCCTCCGCCCTTCGGCTACGAGGGCCCCGGCAGCGCGCCCGTCGTGGCCGCCGAGCAGAAGCCCGGCGTCCCCGTCGAGCCCACGCCGGCCCCGGAAGGTTCGCCGGGCGGCGCCGCGCACGCCGGCGCCGCCGACCCCCCCCCGGCGGCGCACCTGGCGCGGCGGTCGGCGCCCCGCCCGAGGCCGGCCCCAGCGTGACCGTGACCGGCGTGGTGGAGTACGCAGCGTGGAAGCAGGGCGGCGTGCGCGTGGATGCCTTCGACGGCGACCACACCGTGCACGGCAACCGGCCGGGCGTGGTGGCCTCCGCGCGCATCGACCGCCCCGGAACCTTCACGCTGACCGTGCCCGCGGGCACGGGAAAGATCTACGTGGAGGCGGTGGTGGACGAGGACCTCGACGGCCGCCCCGGCCCGCAGGACCCGCGCGGCACCGCCGACCGCTACCCCGTCACCGTGAAGTCGGATGCCGTGAGCGGCCTCCTCGTGCGCCTCGTGAAGCACGATGCCCCCGGCGGCAAGGGCGGCAAGGACTTCTAGGGCGGGAGGAAGGCCGTGGCCACGTGCTGCACCAGCGCGGGCTTCAGCTCCGTGAGCGCCGCCGCGGTGGCCGAAGGATTGCCGGCCACGTTCATGCCGTGGTCGGCGCCGGGCACGACCACGATCACCGGGAGCGACTTCGCCACCCGAAGGGCACGCTTGTCGAGATCGGCACGGAGCGCCTCGTCCCACTGGGGGTCGGCCGTGCCGATGAGGACGAAGGCGCGGCTCCCCGCGGCGGCGATGGCGTTGAAGATGGCGGCGTCCTTCCAGAGCGGCGTGAGCCAGATCGACGGGGCCGCCACGAGGTCCGGCACCTGCAGGAGCGCGTGCGCCATCGAAGCGGTGCCGAGCGACTTGCCGGCGAGGAGGACCGGCAGCCCGGCCGCCCGCGCGAAGGCCGCCCGAGCGAAGGCGCCGGCATCCGTGGCGATGCAGGCCTCGCGCTCCTCGCCCACGAGCCCGCGCACCTCGGGGTCGAGGGCGTAGGAGCGGTCGCTGAGGAAGGTCTCCACCCCGGCCGCCACGAGGACATCGCGGGTGAGCGCGCAGAGAGGGCGCTCCTGCCCGTAGGCGGCGCCCGGAAAGACCACGCCCACGCCCCGCGGCGCGGCGAGCGGGGTGGCCATCCGGAAGGGGAGCGGGGCGTTCTGCCAGCCGAGGATCGGCGGGGGCGGCGCGGACATGCGGCGCGGTAGCGCGAACGGACTCGGATGCCAAGGCGGGCCGGGATGGGGAGAGGGCCACGCCGGGCGCGTTATCGAACGCGCCCGGCGCCGCAGGCCGGAAAGCGCAGCTTGGAGGCCGGAGGGAACGGCCTGGTAGGGGAAGGGGCGGCGAGCCCCTTCCCCCGGGTCGGATTACGCCCGAGGCGGGAGAGCGCATGCGTCGCAAGTTCATCGTGGGCAACTGGAAGATGCACAAGGGCCCGGCCGATGCCGACACGCTCGCCGAAGCGCTGAAGCGCGGGCTCGCCGGCCGCGACGCGGCGGTGGACGTCGGCGTGGCCCCGCCCTTCCTCAGCCTACCGGCGGTGGTTTCCCGCCTGAAGCACACGGGCATCGTGGTGGCCGGGCAGAACCTCCACCCGGAGATGCAGGGCGCCTACACGGGCGAGATCAGCGGCGAGATGCTCCGCCAGGCCGGCGTGGCCTACTGCCTCGTGGGCCACAGCGAACGGCGGCAGCTGTTCGGCGATACCGACGCCCTCGTGGAGAAGCGCGTGCACGCCTGCTTCCGCGCCGGGCTGCTCCCCATCCTGTGCGTGGGCGAGACGCTCGCCGAGCGCGAGGCCGGCAAGGAGGTGGAGGTGGTCACCCGCCAGCTCGCCTCGGCGCTCGGCAAGCTCCACGCCGACCAGATTCCTTCCGTCACGCTCGCCTACGAGCCCGTGTGGGCCATCGGCACCGGTCGCACCGCGAGCCCGCTGCAGGCGCAGGACATGCACGCCACCATCCGCGGCTGGCTCGAGTCGAACTTCCCCGCCTTCGTCGCGCGCAGCACCCGCATCCAGTACGGCGGCTCGGTGAAGGGCAGCAACGCCGCCGAGCTCCTGCGGATGCCCGATATCGATGGTGCCCTCGTGGGCGGCGCCGCGCTCAACGCCGAGGAGTTCCTCCAGATCGTGGCCGCAGCGGGCTGATCGGCGCCCTCCGCGCCGATCAGCAGGGGCCAAAAACAGCCAGAGCCCATCGTTTCCGATGGGCTCTGGGAGGTGGTGCGCGAGGGGGGACTTGAACCCCCACGGGGATTAACCCACTAGCACCTCAAACTAGCGCGTCTACCATTCCGCCACCCGCGCAGGGCGAACGCCTTGTACTCTTGCCCGCGCTCGCGGTCAAGGCCTCGGCGACGATTCTATGGGTTTGCTGCCGGCGCCGGAGCGGCCGGAACAGGAACCATCTCGGTAGGAACAACGATACCCGGATCCGCGGGCGCCGGCGCTTCCGGTGCGGGAGCCTCGGGGGCGGGCGCATCGGCGGGGAGGAAGCCCGTGCCCTTCGCCGGCTCGGCGGTGGGCGTGTCGAGCTGGAGGGCGCCGCCGGCCTGGTTGGCGCGGGTGCTGCGGTAGGCCAGCGTGATGCTCGTGACGAGGAAGAGCGCCGCCACCACGCCCGTGCCGCGCGTGAGGAAGTTTCCGGGGCCCGAGGCGCCGAAGAGCTGGGAGCCACCGCCGCCGCCGAAGGCGCTCGACATGTCGGCGCCCTTGCCGGGCTGCATCAGGATCACCCCCATGAGCAGGAAACTCAGGATGATGTGCAGGGTGAGCAGAAAGGTTTGCACGCCGACTCCGGGAAGCGCGAGGAGCTAACCACGAGGTTGGCCCGCGGCTACGATCGAGGCCAACGCGGGCAGCGCTCGCGCTCCACGCACTCGCCGTAGATCTCGTGCCGGTGCGACCGCAAGCGGATGCCGTGCTTGTCCGCCACCTCGGCCTGACGACGCTCGATCTCGGGCTCCTCGAACTCGAAGATCGTGTGGCAGTCGGTGCAGATGAGGTGGTCGTGGTGCTCGTCGTCGTGGGCGGCCTCGTAGCGGGCCTGCCCATCGCCGAAGTTGCGCTCGTGGGCGAGGCCCGCCTCCACGAAGAGCTTCAGCGTGCGGTACACCGTGGCGGCGCCGATCGCGGGCTGCACCGCCTGCACCGCCCGGAGCACCTCCTCTACGGAGAGGTGGCTGCCCGCGGCCAGGAAGGCCTCGAGGATGACCGAGCGCTGCCGGGTCTGCTTCAGACCCTGCCGTTCGATGTAGCGCTCGAGCCTGGCCTGCGCGGTGAGGAGAGGAGTCACGCGGCTGCCTTACCCCGGGAAAGGCGGCCCCGTCGCGCGTGAAGGGCGGTGTCGGCCCCCACCACGAGCAGGCACCCCATCATCAGGAAGATCAGGGATGCGTCGAGGTAGCCCTCGAAGTTGGCCATCGGGAGGTACTTCCGCGTGGCGGCCTGCCACCCGGCCGTGAGCGTGGTCACCGAAAGGAAGGAGAGCGGCAGGAGCGTCACGAACGCGTAGCGGGCGCGGCCGGAGTTCACGATCACCGAGGTGCCGACGCAGAGCGCCACGCAGGCGAGGAGCTGGTTGGCGATGCCGAACATCGGCCAGATGGTGGAAATGTTGCCGGTGGCGAGGAAGTAGCTCCAGCCGCCGACGACGAGCCCCGTGGCCACGAGCGATCCGGGAAGCCACCCCGGGTCGCGGAAGGCGGGCACCACGTTGCCGATGAACTCCTGCACCACGAACCGGGCCACGCGCGTGCCGGTGTCGATGGTGGTGAGGATGAACAGCGCCTCGAACATGATGGCGAAGTGGTACCAGTAGCCGAGCAGGGAGGACATCCCCGGCAGGCCCGAGAATATCTGGGCGATCCCCACGGCGAGCGACACCGCCCCGCCCGGGCGGCCCGCGATCGCCTCGCCGATCTCCGCCTCGAAGGTGGGCAGGTTCACCATGGAGAGGCCGAGCTTGGTGAAGGGCTCGGTGGCGAGGTTGATGGCGTAGTAGTCGCCGGGCTCGAGGCAGGCCGCGCAGATGAGGGCGCAGATCGCCACGAGGCCCTCCAGGAGCATGCTGCCGTAGCCGATCGCCCGCGCATCGAGCTCGTTGGAGAGCATCTTGGGCGTGGTGCCACTGGCCACGAGGCTGTGGAAGCCGGAGATGGAACCGCACGCGATGGTGATGAACACGAAGGGGAAGAGCTTGCCGGGGATGATCGGCCCGCCGCCGCCCGTGAACTCGCTCAGGGCCGGGGCCTTGAGCTCGGGGTTCACCACGAGGATGCCCACCACGAGCGCCGCCACGGTGCCGAGCTTGAGATAGCTGCTCAGGTAGTCGCGTGGGCACAGGAGCACCCACACCGGGAGCACGCTGGCCACGAAACCGTAGGCCGCGAGCGCGAAGATGAGCTGCTCGCGGCTCAGCGTGAACCACGGCGCCAGCGCCGAGCGCGCCACCGGCTCGCCGAGGAATACACAGAGGATCATGCCCATCGCGCCCACGGCGCTCGCGCCCACGACATCGCCGGGGCGCAGCTTGTAGAGGTAGAAGCCCAGCCCCACCGCGAGCGGGATCGACATCGCGATCGTAAACGTGCCCCACGCGGACTCGTGCAGCGCGTTGACGACGGAGAGCGCGAGCCCCGCGAGCGCCACCACGAGGATGAACAGGATGGCCACGCTCGTGACCAGCGCGCTCAGCGGCGAGAGCTCGGCGCGCGCGATCTCCGCGAGGGAGCGCCCACCGCGCCGCACCGAGGCCGCGAGGATGATGAAGTCGTGCACGGCGCCGCCGAGCACCACGCCGAACAGCAGCCAGAGGTACCCGGGGAGGTAGCCGAACTGGAGGGCCAGGACCGGGCCGATCAGCGGCCCGGCGCCGGAGATCGCCGCGAAGTGGTGGCCGAACAGCACCCACTTGTGGGTGGGGTGGTAGTTCTGACCGTCGTTCTGCGCGTAGGCGGGCGTGGTGCGGGTGCCATCGAGCACCATGACCTTCGCCGCCAGAAAGGCGCTGTAGTAGCGGTACCCGATCGAGAGCACCGCAAGGGCGCCGAGCATCAGCCAGAAGGCGTTCATGGGCGGCGAGTCTACCGCAGGCGCACGCCGCCACGCCGGCGCACGTACCGAATGCGCCACAACAGGCCCATCGAAACCACGCCGAGCCCGAGGCTCAGGCCCCACCACACGCCCTGCGCGCCGAAGCCGCCGGCAAAGCCGAGCAGGTAGGCCACCGGCAGGCCGAAGCCGTAGTAGCCCACGAGGTTGGCGATGGTCGGGGCACGCACATCGCCGGCCCCGCGGAGCACGCCGAAGCTGATCACCTGCACACCGTCGAACAGCTGGAAGGCCGCAGCGATGGGAAGCAGGCTGGCCGCGAGCGCCTGCACGGCGAGGTCCTTGCTGTAGGGGAGCACCAGCCAGTCGCCTGCCAGCCAGAAAACCGCGCCGCTGAGCAGCTGGGTGCCCAGCCCGAGGAGGAGGGCCGCCCGCGCAGCCGGCCACCAGTCCTGCCCGGCGCCGAAGCGGTGGCCGACCCGCGCAGCCGCGGCCGAGCTCACGCCCAGCGGGAGCATGAACGACACCGACGCGAGGTTGATCGCGGTGGCGTGGGCCGCCAGCTCGCGCTCCCCGAGCCAGCCCATCATCACGCCCATGCCCGCGAAGGCCCAGAACTCCGTGCCCATCTGCACCCCCAGGGGGAGGCCGATGCGCAGGAGGCGCCAGAGCGATCGGACGTTTACACCCGGCTCACGCGGCCACCACTCGCGGAGGGTGCCGCGCACCGCCCAGACGAGCGTGACGAGCACGAGCAGATCGACGATGACGGTGGACACCGAGGCGCCCGCCACACCGAGCGCCGGCACCCCGCCGCCGCCGTACATGAGCCAGAGGTTCAGAGGAACCTTGAGGGCCGTGAACGCCACGGTGACGACCATCGCCGGACGCACGTTGCCGATGGCCTGGAGGAAGGTGCGGAGCGTCTGCGAGGAGAGCGCGATCGGCCAGGCGAGCGCCATCGGCCCCACGTAGGCGCGCGCAAACGGGATCACCGACTCGGGCTGGCCGAGGAGCCGGAGCCCCCACGGCGCGAGCAGGTACCAGCCGCCCGCGAGCACGGAGAGCGGCAACGCCAGCGCCATCATGCGGGTGAGCGCCTGGCCGGCCGTTTCCCGGTCGCCCTCGCCGTAGGCCTGCGCCACGATCGGCTCGATCGCGCGCACGGAGCCCATGGCCAGCACCACGCCGGACAACCCCCAGGCGTTCGCGGCCGCCACCCCGGCCTGGGCGCTGCCCCCGAGCTGCCCCACGCAGATCGAGTCCACCACGTTCATCGCCATGAACGCGAGCATGCCCACGCTGGTGGGCCAGGCGAGGCCGAAGAGGACGCGAAACTCGGAACGCACGGGGTCCCTCGCAGGGGGGAGGCCCGGCAGGGGGGTCGGAGCCTTGACGGGAAGGCTACACACCGCGCTCGCGATCGGCACCTGTCCGCGGCTATGGTGCCCCCGACTCCGGACGCCCATGCTGCTCATCTCGTTCGCCTTTGCTGTTGCTCCGCCGCCCATCGTCAACGGCGACACCACCTCGGACTACCCGCAGGTGGTCACCCTCTGGAGCCAGAACTCCAGAGGGGAAGGCTACAACTTCTGCTCAGGCACGCTCGTGGCCGACAAGTGGGTGGTGACCGCCGCCCACTGCGCCGATGCCTTCGAGTCCAACGAGGCGGACTACGGGCTCAAGGAGCACTACGCCATCGTCGGGTACGACCTCAACAAGTCCGCCGGCGTTCAGGAATACGCGGAGGTGGCCGAGTGGCACCAGCACAGCAACTGGGGGGGCGACAACAACGCCTACGACATCGCCGTGGTCGAGCTCGTCACCCGCATCACCTCCATCGATCCCATGCCGGTGAACAAGGAGCCCCTGCGCGACGCGCAGATCGGCGATGACTACCGCTACGTGGGCTGGGGCATCACGAGCGACAAGGCCACCGACTCCACCAAGAAGCGCTTCGCCGACCTGCCGCTCTACGACTACGACAGCACCATCCAGTACGCCTACGACCCCGACGACGACCAGAACGTCTGCTCGGGCGACTCCGGCGGCGCCGGCCTCGAGATCCTCGCCAACGGCGGGTTCGAGCTCTCGGCGGTGAACGGTTTCGTGTGGGCGATCAACGGCGGCAACTCCCCCTGCAGCAACGGCGCCACCGGCGGCGTTCGGGTGGACAAGTTCATCTCCTTCATCGAGGGCTACACCCCCGTCGAAAGCTGGGAGGAGATGTACGGCGACGCCGACACGGACACGGACACGGACACCGACACGGACACCGATACCGACACGGACACCGATACCGACACGGACACCGATACCGACACCGATGCCGACACCGGCACCAACGCCGACACCGGCCCGGAGCGCCCCTTCGACGATCCCGCCTCCCCGGCCGACGTGGGCGAGGACTACTCGGCGCTGGACCTGAGCATCTGCGGCACGCCGGCGCCCATCGGGGCCGTGGGGGTGATGCTCGCCGCCGCGCTCCTCGGGCGTCGCCGCCGCCGCTGACCGGAGGGGGGCGGGCCGATGCGCGTCTGCCCCACCTCGGGGTTCACCGGTCCCGGCCGCGCATCGGAGCGCCGCCGGGGGGCCTCACGGCTTCGCGGAAACCCGCACCGGCACGTTGAAGGTGTGCCGGCGGGGACGGCCCCGAACGGGTCCACCGCGGTGGTGGCCGACGAGACGGGGAGCGCCTGCGGATCCACCGGGTCGGTCGCGCGGGCCAGCGAAGCGCCAGGGAGAAGAAGGGTCACCCGGAAGTGGTTCGGCTCAGCGCTCGAGTTCGCGCGCCAACGCGACGGCGTCGAGGCTTCCGGGCTCCCAGCGCTCGCGCCAGGCGCGGTCGGCGAGCGCCACCAGCGCCGCGTTGATCGGCGTGGGCACCCCCAGCCGCGCGCCGAGCGCCACGAAGTAGCCGTGCAGCCACTCGGTCTCCAGGCGGTCCCCGCGGGCGAGCGCGTGGCGGGTGGAGCCGCCCACGCGGGGGAGGCCGTCGACCTCGGCCACCTGCATGGGTCCGATGGCGGCATCGAACGCCTCGTCGGGGATGACCTCCACGCCCTCTGCGGCGAAGCAGGCGCGGGCTTCGGCCACGCAGCGCTCGATGAGCGGCATCGGTGGGTCGTCGCAGAGGGCAACGAAGGCGCTGCCGAGGTTGGTGAGCGCCTTGGCGCGCACCCACGGCCCGATGTCCGCCTTCACTTCCACGCGGAACCCCGCCCGGACGAGCGCCGCCGCGAGCGCGCGCTCCGGCCCGACCTCCCCGCGGGGCCACCCG
>CAISIK010000135.1 GCA_903885375.1 uncultured Pseudomonadota bacterium | reverse complement strand
GAGCAGGGCAAACGCAAGGTGGCTCCGCGAGGCCAGCGGAACCTCCGGCCGGGGTAGTCGGGGTCCTCCCTCCGTCGGCTGCCGGCGCGTGTCCACCACGAAGGTCCCGAGCACCAGGTCGCGCAAGGATTGACGCTGCGGGCCGAACACGAAGGCAGCATCGAGCAGCACGAGAACCACCCCCATCCCGGGCATCAGCCCGAACGTCCACCTGAGGCCCTCGCGGCCGAGCAGCCCGTGCGTCCAGGGAGCGACTCGTCCGCCGCCGTCCACCACCTGCAAGCCGAAGAGCCACTTCCCCAGCGTCCGTCCTGTGAACGCCAACGCCAGCAGTTGCCCGAGGAAGATCAGCGGAAACAGGGAGAGCGTGGCGCGGGCGAGCCAATGACCCGTGCCGTGAAGCACCTGGACGATGCCCATCCCGCAGCAGGGCACGAGCACCAGGAACGAGAGGTCGACCGCCGCGGCGGCGAACCGGGAGCCCAGACCCGCGAGCGGAGCCTCGGACGGGTCGATGCTGTGAATTCGCCACCTCGACCGGAGCGACGAGAGTAGCATGCCGACCGTCCCGACGCTGATGCCCAACCTCGTCTCGCCGGTGTCGCGCAAACAGGGGCTCAGCCGAGGAGCACCGGTTGGCCGAGCCCGCACCCACAGAACACGCCCTGGTGGCGGCGAGAGGATAGGAACTTCGAACAGCCTAACGGCGGGTACACCCCGGAAGGGTACGCCTACCCCGGGTGGCGGGGCAATCCCTCGGGACGCGAAGAAGGCCGCAATCGGGATCAAAATGAGGGGTACTCTCGCAGCTCCGTCCCCGGCCCCGTCTACGCTGGAGCGCAGACCCCCCGGTCGTCGTCGCCGGCGGGGGGCCGAGGCGGCCCCGTCGAGCGAAGCAGGCTGGTGGTAATCGTGAACGCGGCGGGGGCGCCCTCGACCACCGTCCGGAGGCGCATTCGCTTACCACAGCCCACCCCAACGGCGCGGCGTCAGGGAGCTTGTCGCGGCCGCGCTTGGCGTCGCGCTTCACCAGCCGCAGCGACGCCCGCTCCTCGCGCTCGGCGTCGGTCGAGCTGGGAACGTCGCTCGATCCGCCGTGCCGGCGCTTCCAGGGAACCGTGCACCGGTACGTCCACCACCCGTGAGGTGATGGACCTCTTCACCGAGCTCAACCGCGGGGGCACGACGATGACCATCGTCACCCACGAGGACGAGGTGGCGGACTACTGCTCCCGCGCGATCCTCCTGCGCGATGGTGCCGTGGTGAGTGACGCGCCCCGGCGCGCCCCTGCCCTGGAAACCCCAGCTGCCGGGCCCGGCGCGCCGGCCCGACTCAGCTCTTCATCGGGCTCGCCCGGCCGATGACCAGGTCGTAGAGCCAGTTCGGCACGATGCGGGCGAAGTGCATGAGCACCTGCATCGGGAAGGGGAAGGTGAGCTCGGCCGGCCGCCGTTCCAGCCCGTCGGCGATGATGCGCGCCGCCCGGTCGGCCCCCATCATGAACGGCATCGGGAACCGGTTCTTGGCGGTGAGCGGCGTCTCGATGAAGCCGGGGTTGATGCTCGTGACCGCCACGCCGCGGCGCCGCAGGTCGAGGCGGAAGCTCTCCAGCAGCGTGGTGACGTAGGCCTTGCTCGCGCTGTAGCCGCCCGTGCCGGGCAGGCCGCGGAAGCCGGCCACCGAGCTCACGGCCGTGATGTGCCCCGCCTTGCGCTCCACCATGCCGGGCAGCACCGCGCCGATCGCGAAGAGCACGCCCTTGACGTTGAGATCGAGCATGCGCTCGATGGTGTCGATCGGGGACTTGTAGGCCGGCGTGGGCTCGCCGCTGCCGGCGTTGGCCACGAGCAGGTCGCACGGGCCGAGGAGCGCTTCGAGGCGGCCGATGCCCTCGGTGAGATCAGCGCGGTTCGTGACATCGACCGCCGCGACGGCCGCCGTGCCCCCCGCGACGCGCACGGCCTCGGCCACCTCGGCGAGCAGCTCCGCCCGCCGCGCCACGAGGCCCACCTTGTGCCCCCGACGCCCGTACTCCACGGCGAGGGCCGCGCCGATTCCGGTGCTGGCCCCGGTGATGATGACGACCATGGCAGACTCCTTGGGGCTCAGGGACGGACAAGGGGAGGCGCGCCGGGCGCGAGACCGGCCGCGGCGAGGAGCGCCGGCAGCCCCGCCATCGCCGCGCCGCGGTGGCTGATGCGGTCCTTCTCGGACGCGCTCAGCTCCGCCATCGCGAGGCCCGGCGTGGCGACGGGGAGGAAGAGCGGGTCGTAGCCGAAGCCGCCCTGGCCGCGGGCCTCGAACCCGATCCCGCCCTCGCAGGCGCCGCTCGTGGAGAAGGCGCCCCCCGGGCCGACGAGCGCGATCACGCAGCGGAAGCGGGCGCCGCGCTCGGCGGGCGGACGATCACCCAGCTCGCGAAGGAGCAGGGCGTTGTTGGTGTCGTCGCGCCCTTCGGGGCTGAAGCGCTTGCTGTACACGCCGGGGCGGCCGCCGAGGGCATCCACTTCGAGGCCCGAATCATCCGCCAATGACCAAAGGCCCGTGGCCTCGAAGGCGAAGCGGGCCTTCTGCTCGGCGTTCTGCACGAAGGTGCTGCCGGTTTCGGGCGGATCACCAAGCTCGGCCGGCAACGCCAGCCACTCGACCGTGGGCACCATGCGGCGCAGCTCCTCGATCTTGTGCGCGTTTCGCGACGCGAGCACGAGGCGAATCACGCGTCGACCCGAACCCGCCAGGTGCTGCCCTCCGGGCCATCCATCACCGTGATGCCCTGCTCTTCGAGCTGCACGCGGGCCGCATCGGCACGCGCCCAGTCCTTGGCGGCGCGGGCCTCGGCGCGCTCCGCCACGAGGGCATCGATCGCCTCGATGCTGCGGCCCTGCTCGCGCATCCGCTTGACCTTGGCCTCCTCGAAGTAGGCCGCCGGCGAGAGCGCCGCGATGCCGAAGACCTCGGCCACCACGGCGAAGCACTCCAGCGCGGGGCGGAGCGCATCGGCCCCGCGGGCGCGCGCCTTCTTGTCGTTGCCAAAGCGGTTGATGGCCCGGACGAGCTCGAAGAAGTGGGCGATGGCCGCGGCGCTGTTGAAGTCCTCATCCATCGCGGCTTCGAACTTCGCCACGAAGGAGGTGGCGAGCGCGTGCACCTCGCGGGCGGAGTCGGGGAGGGCGGCGAGCGGGGCGCCCACGCCGCGGCCCACCACCTCATCGACCGTTTCGCGGGCGATGTACACGCGATCGAGCACGCCGAGGGCATCGGCCAGCTTCTGATCGCTGAAGGGCAAGGGCGAGCGGTAGTGGGTGTCCACGTACATGAGGCGCAGGGCCTCGGCGGGCACGCGCGCCACGATGTCGCGGATGCGCACGACGTTGCCGAGGGACTTGGACATCTTCACGGGCTCGCCCGCGGCATCGACCAGCGTGAGGTGCCCGTTGTGCATCCACACCTTCGCGAAGGGGCGGTGGCCGCTCGCGCATTCGGACTGGGCGATCTCGTTCTCGTGGTGGGGGAACACGAGATCGATGCCGCCGCCGTGCAGATCGAACTGCTCGCCGAGGTGCCGGGCCGCCATGGCGGAGCACTCGATGTGCCAGCCGGGGCGCCCGCGGCCGAAGGAGGCTTCCCAGCCGAGGTCGGTGGCGACGGGGACGGCCTTCCAGAGGGCGAAGTCGCCGGGGTGGCGCTTGTGGGGATCGACGGCGACCCGCGCGCCCTCGCGCATGTCCTCGATCTTGCGGCCGCTGAGCTTGCCGTAGCCCGGGCAGCGCTCGATGCTGAAGTACACATCGCCGTTGGCGGCCACGTAGGCGTGGCCTTTCCCGATGAGGGCCTCGATCATCGTGATGACCTCGGGGATGTGCTCGCTCACCTGGGGCGCCACATCCGGCCGGAGGATGCCCACCGCATCGAGGTCGGCATCGAGCTCGGCGATGAACTGGGCGCTGAGCACGAGCGGGGGGACGCCGAGCTCCTGGGCGCGGTTCAGGATCTTGTCGTCCACATCCGTGTGGTTGCGCACGAACTTCACGCGCAGGCCGCGACGGCGCAGGTGGCGCACCACCACGTCGAACGCCATCATCGCGCGGGCGTGGCCGATGTGGCAGTGGTCGTACACCGTCATGCCGCAGACGTAGAGGCCGACCTCGCCGGGCACGAGCGGCTCGAGCGGCTCGACGGTGCGGGTGAGCGTGTTGTAGATGCGGATCACGGCAACTCCGACGGCGGGCGGCGGTCTATAGGGACCGACGCGGCCGTGTCAACGTTTGTACTGATTCCCGCCGCGAACCCGCACCTGCGCCGCCCGCCCGGGGCAGGGCGATCAGGCCGCCGGCTGCTTGGGGGCGAACAGGGCTTCGATCTCGCCGCTCACTTCGGTTTCGGGCACTTCGCGCGCACAGGCGATCTCCTGCACGAGCAGGCTCCGCGCCTGGTCGAACATCTTGCGCTCGCCGAAAGAGAGGGGCTTCTCGGCCTTCAAGAGCGCGAGGTCACGAAGGACCTTGGCGACTTCGAGCGGATCGCCCGTCTTGATCTTGCTCATGTAGTCGCGGTAGCGGCGGTTCCAGGTCTGGTTGTCGGCCGGGACATCGCGGTCCTTCAGGATTTCGAAGACCTTGTCGATGTGCTCCTGGCCGAGCACGGTGCGCATGCCGATCTGGCGCGCGTTGTCGATCGGCACCCGGATGGTCATGCCGTTGTCCATGATCTTCAGCACGTAGAAGGTGTGCTTCTCCCCATCGAGCTCCATCGTGATCACATCGCGGATGATCCCGACGCCGTGCGCCGGATAGACCGCTTTATCGCCCACATTGAACTGCATGCCGACCTCGAACGACCGGGCCGATAACCGGTTGGTAGCTTGATTTCAAGGCCGGGTTCCCCGTTGGCGCGGATGGTGTGGCGTGCCGCCGCGCCCGCGGCCGGGCGAACCGGCCTGCTCGCGCTGGGGCTACTCACGCTCGCCGGTCTGGGGCAGGCGCTCCTCGCGAGCTCGGCCGCGCCCTCGGCCTCGCTCCTGCTTCGCCTCGCGGCGGCCTCTGCGGGCGCCGTGGCGCCGCTCGCCGTCGG
>CAISIK010000134.1 GCA_903885375.1 uncultured Pseudomonadota bacterium | reverse complement strand
CGCACCGCCACCCGGCACGTCACCCAGCCGGCCCACGCCGCACGACCGACGACGACGCGGCGCCCGACGCCCTGCGGAGGCTGGCTGCGGGCCGCCTCCGGAGCTGCCTCGCCACTCCGAGACGACACGACACGACCGACACAACCGACCGACACGCCCGACGACGACGCGGCGCTCGACGACGATGCGGCGCCCGACGCCCGACGCCCTGCGGAGCGCCGGCTCGCGGGAGCGGGAGCGGGGGCGGACCTCGTTACGAGAAGGCGGGGGAATCCTCCCCTACTTCGCGACCTGGGGCACGATGTCCACCTGGTCGAAGCGGGCCCACTTCTGGGCCACCTCCCAGGGCGCGGGGTCCTTGACCTTCTGGGTGAGCGCCATGCTGCTCGCCTCGAAGAAGCCCTCGATCGTGCGGAACATGAAGCTGTTGTCGATCCAGCAGGCGCGCATGCAGCCCTCGCAGCTGCCGGCCTCCAGCATCCGCTTGCGTTCGTAGTCCGCGCTGTGGAAGTACTCCTCGAACTTCGGGTCGAGGAAGTGCAGGTGCTGGTGCTCCGTGCGGTGGCAGATGGCGAACTGGCCGTTGGGGGAGACGCTGAAGTAAAGCCGCCCGGCGTCGCAGCCCTCGGCGGGGAAGCGCCCCGTCTTCAGGTACATGCGGCTGGCTTCGAGGTAGGGCGTGCTGTTGAGGATCGGCCAGCCCTCCTTCTTCATGCGCAGCAGGGTTTCGTAGGCCCGGTCGATGCGATCCTGCACCGCCGCGGCGCTGTCGGTCACGTTCAGCCCCATCTCCGGGCGGTGGCGCACGAAGCGGGCCTCCCAGTTCCGCACCCCATCCTTCGGATCGGCCAGGAGCTCGATCGGCAGGAAGGAGATGTGGAAGCCGATGGCGGCCGCGAACTTCACCATCTCCGGGAGCTCCTCGAGGTTGAGGTTGCTCACGACACAGTTGATGCTCGGCAGGCCGTTGGTGCCCTTCACCAGCTGGCCGATGGTGGTCATCGACTGCACGGCGGCGTCCCAGCTGCCTTCGGCTTCGCAGATGTAGTCGAAGCGGGCGGGGTAGAGCGAGTCGAGCGAGATCGAGAAGCTCTTCACGCCGTAGCGCACGGTCTTCTCGAGGCGCTCCCGGCTCACGCCCACGCCGTTGGTGAGCACGCGGGTCTGCAGGCCGGCGTCGACGAAACACTTCGCCGCCTCCTCGAGGTAGTCGCAGGCGTAGGGCTCGCCGCCGCCGATGGAGAGCTGCACCACGCCGAGCCGCTTCATCCGCTGCGCCATCTGCTCGATCTGCGGGAGCTCCAGCTCCTCCTTGCGGTTGCCGTACCGCCAGATGCCGCACATCTTGCACGTGAGGTTGCAGCGGTGCGTGATGCCATAGTGGGCATACACCGGCACCTTCCGGGTAACGAAAGCCTCGGCCACGCGAGCGTAACCACGGACGTCGAGCTTCATGCGGCACTCCCGAGCCGGGCGCGGAGGCTCGCGCGAGCGAGCTCCAGGACGACCGGCGTGTTGAGATTGTAGAGGAAATTGGCCTCGGCGCACGGTGTATCGATGCAGCTCCGGCAAGCGCCATCGCGCAGGGCGGCGAAGGCGGCATCGAAACCCGATTCACGCACGTTGAGGGTGCCGCCGCTGCGCGGGAGGCAGGCGGAGACCAGCCCGTCGGGGCCGATCGCACAGAAGGTCTGCCCGGCCATGCAGCGCACGTCCTCGTGGTCGACCTCGAGGAAGGGTTCGCGCAGGTCGGGCCAGGTGAGCAGGGAGCGGAGGAGCTTCTCCGTCATGGCCACGCGCCGACCCGCCATGCGGGCTTCGAGGAGGAAGCGCAGGGTGCGGCGGAGCGCGTCGTCCTCCGCCAGCTCCCGACGGGCGCCGCGGCTCGCCACCCACCCCCGGCGCGCCTGGAGCTGGAACGCGGCCTCCGTGCCGTGCTGGTCGGCGAAGTCGAGCACCCACCCCACCGAAACGAGCGTGGAGCGGGCGAGCAGGGTGACGGTGCCCACCTCCATGCCCGCCTCGCGCGCGGCTCGGATGGCCGCCACGGACTTGTCGAAGGCGCCGGGCTCCACGATGGCGTCGTGCACGGCCTTCGGGCCGTGGAGGGGGATCATCAGCCGGTCGAGCCGCCGGAGCTGCGAAAGCTGCCCGGGGAGGTCGTGCCCGTTGGTTTCGAGCACGGTCCACATCCCGTGCTCGGCGCAGCGGTCCACGATCGCGGCGAGGTCGGGCCGCAGGAGCGGTTCGCCGCCGGTGAGCACGACGCGCGTGGTGCCGAGGCGGGCGAGGTGATCCACCAGCGCGAGCCATTCGGACGCGTCGAGCTCGGGACGTACCTGGAGGGGCACCCCGCACGGCGCGCACGACGTGTTGCACCGATGGGTGAGCACCAGCGTGACGGACAGCGGCACACGCCGGCCGGTGAGCCGGAATCGAGCCGCACCCGCGGCCGACTTCACGAGCCCCCGCAATGCTGGCGCCGCTCCCGTCATCGGCTCATCCCCCCAACTCGCGCACCACCTGCCGCACCGACTCGGCGATGTGGCCGGTGTCGCGCGCATCCATGCGAGGGTGGACCGGGAGGTGCACCTGGTCGCGGATGATGGTGGCGGCGTTGGGCTGCGGACGCCGGAACTCGGGGAAGAGCGCGTGGTCCGAGCAGTTGCTCATGTAGCCGAAGGTGGTGTCGACGCCGCGCTTGCGCAGCCCCGCCATGAAGGCCTCGCGCCGGGGGTGGTGCACCACGAAGCTCATGTAGATGGGCTCGGCGCCCGCAGGGTACTCGGGCGTGAGGATGCCCTCCACGTTGGCGAGCGCCTCGTCGAGCGCGCGACCGTTGCGGATCCGCGCGCCGTTGAGCGCCTCGATGCGCTCGATCTGCTTCTGGCCTACCGCCGCCTGCACCGCGCGCGGCCGTGCCTTCGCGAAGCTGGTGGGGATGCCCTCGTAGCGCACCTCGGCCTCGCCGAAGCGCTCGTGGAGCGGGTCCTTGCCGAGCAGGTTGCCCACCTTGATCGCGGGGTGAAGCGTCCACGGGTAGAGCAGGGGGTGGGTGGCGAACATCATCGCCAGGCCCGTGACGGCCTCCTTCGCGGCGCGCTCCATCGGCCCGTGCGTGGTGGCGTTCATGGCCGCGCGGCACGAAGCGGCGATCGCCGGGTCGTTCGTGGTGATCATCGCGCCGCTCAGCGTCGTGATGTTCTTGGTGAGGCCGAAGGTGTAGTAGCTGGCATCGCCGAGGTTGCCGGCGCGAACGCCGCGATACCGCGAGCCGGTGCTCTGGGCGCAGTCCTCGATCACCCGGACGCCGTGTTTGCGCGCGATCTCGAGGATGGGCGCCATGTCGCAGGGCGTGCCGTAGAGGTGCGTGGGCACGACCGCGCGGGTCTTCGGCGTGATCGCCGCCTCGAAGGCGGCCGGATCGAGCACGTGGGTGCGCAGGCCGACGTCCGCGAAAACGGGCTTGATGCCCGCCGCCGCCGCCATCGACGGGATGGCGAAGTAGGTGAGCGCGGGGATCACCACCTCGTCGCCCGCCTCGATGCCCATGGCCTTGAGGATGAGGAAGAAGGCGTAGCGCGCCGAGGGGGTCATGATCGCGTACTTCGCCCCGATGAAGGAGGCGAAGGTGTTCTCGAAGGCCTCGACCTCGGCCACATCGTCCGGGCGCGAGAGGAGAGAGCGGAGCGACACCGCGGCCTCGGCCGGGCTGAAGCTGGGACTGAAACGGGGAATGCGGCCGAAGTACATGGGTGCTCGGAAGGTACCGGGTACGGAGGGTGGGCTCAACGGGAAGCTGGCCCGGCGTGCGCGCTGCGTATGGCGGGACACGCGCGCGAGCGAGAGTCCGCGGGTTATCCGCCCGCACATGGCCGTCCTCCAAATCCTCACGGTGCCCAACCCGCTCCTCACCAAGAAGTGCCGCCCCGTCGGGCCCGGCGAGTTCGGGGAGGAGCTCGCCCGCTTCGTGAGCGACCTCGCCGAGACCATGTACGCCGCCCCCGGCGTGGGCCTCGCGGCGCCCCAGTGCGGCGACCTCCGGCGCGTCATCGTCATCGACCCCGGCAACTGCACCCGCGAGCAGGACGACGATGGGCGTCCCACCAACCCGCGCTTCCTCGCGCTGGTGAACCCGCAGATCATCGAGGCCAGCCACGACAAGATGGTCTACGAGGAGGGCTGCCTCTCGGTGCCCGACTTCGAGGAGAACATCGCCCGCCCGCGCCGCGTGCACATCCGCTACCTCGATGAGCGCGGCGTTCCCTGGCAGCGCTGGTTCGAGGGCTACGACGCCATCGTGGTGCAGCACGAGATGGATCACCTCGATGGCGTGGTCATCCTCGACCGCGTGTCGCGCATGAAGAAGGGGCGCTACCTGGCCAAGCGCACGAAGGTGCGCGTCCGTTCGGATGGCAGCCTGGAGTACTGAGCGCATGCGCGTCGTCTTCTTCGGCACGCCGGCGTTTGCGGTGCCCACCTTGCAGGCGCTCATCGAGGCCGACCATGACGTGGTGGGCGTGGTGGCGCAGCCCGATCGTCCCGCCGGGCGCGGCCAGCAGCTCACTGCGCCCCCAACGGTGGAGGCCGCGCGCGCCGCCGGCATCCCCGTCTTCCAGCCCACGAAGCTGAAGTCGGGCGACTTCCCCGGGCAGTTTGCGGCGCTGGCCCCCGAGGTCGCCGTCGTCGTCGCCTACGGCCGCATTCTCCCGCCCGCCATCCTCGCCACCCCCCGCCGCGGCTGCATCAACGTGCACGCCTCGCTCCTGCCGCGCTGGCGTGGGGCCGCGCCCATCCAGTGGGCCGTCATCGAGGGCGACGCCGAGACCGGCGTATGCACGATGCAGATGGCCGAGGGCCTCGACACGGGCGACCTGCTTCTCGTGGAGCGCACCCCGATCGGGCCGGAAGAAACGTCCGCCGACCTCTTCGAGCGGCTCGCCCCCCTCGGCGCCGCGCTGCTCGTTCGCACCCTCGCGCAGCTCGACGAGCTCGTGCCCTGCGCCCAACCCGAAGAAGGCGTCACCTACGCGTCGATGCTCAGCCGGGAGCTCGGCGCCATCGACTGGAGCGCACCCGCGGCCACCCTGCACAACCGCGTGCGCGGCCTCTCGCCGTGGCCCGGCACCACCTTCCTGCACGCCGGCCAGCCCGTGAAGCTGCTCACGAGCCGGGTGCACGAGGGCTCCGGCGAGCCGGGAACGGTGCAGGCCGACGCGCGCATCGCCTGTGGCTCGGGCGCGTTGGAGCTCGTGCGGGTGCAGGCCGCCGGGAAACGTGCGGTGACCGGCGCGGAGTTCCTCCACGGGGCGCGGCTCCGGCCGGGAGATCGGTTGGGCTGATGCCCTCGCCCCACGGGGCGCCCGATCGTTCGCTCCCGCTCACCCGATGCCGTGCGCTACACTCGGCCCGTGCTCCTCGGCCTCCTCGCCTGCGTCGTGCAGGACCCCCTCGTCTCCCTCGTCGATCCCGACGAGGCGGGGCCGTGGGCGGTCGGCCGCACCACCGCGCTCGTCGACGACGACCGAGGCGGCCAGCTCACCGTCGACGTGTGGTACCCCGCCACCGAGGCGCCGGAGCCTACGCCCTACTCGCCCACGATCTTCACGGGCCTCGCCCAGCACGGCGCCCCGCGCGCCGACGGGACCTTCCCGCTCGTCGCGTTCAGCCACGGAAACAGCGGCATCCGCTGGCAGAGCTACTTCGTGACCGAGTGGCTGGCCTCGCACGGTTTTGTGGTCGTGGCGCCCGACCACCCGAACAACACCCTCTTCGACTACGAGCCCTCCCTGCTCACGCAGGTGATGGAGCGCCGGCCGGGGGACATCTCGCGCGCGGCCACCTGGGCCATGGGCGAGTTCGGCACCGAGGAGACCTACCTCATCGTGGGGCACAGCTTCGGCGCCTGGACCACGCTCGCCGTGGCCGGCGGCGAGTTCGACGCCGACTGGGTGGCCCACTGGTGCGATACCGGCGGCGTCGGCGAGCTGTGCGGCCTCATCGATGCGGGCGGCACGCCCCCCGAACCGCCCGACGCGCGGGTGTACGGCGGCGTCGCGATGGCACCCTGCGGGTGGTACACCTTCGGCGACGATGGCCTTGGGGCCGTGGAGGGTGTGGCCATCCTCGGGGGCGAACGCGACCTCACCTGCCCGATGGACGCGGAGGTGCAGCCGGCCGCCGACCGCGTGGGCGACCCGACGCTGCTCTACACCGTGCCCAACGGTGGGCACTTCATCTTCTCCGTGATGTGCCAGATCGGCCCCGTCCAGCCCGAATGCGACGACGAGACCTACGCCCAGCCCGACGACGCCTGGGACGACATCAAGGCGGTCACCACCGCCTGGGCCCTCCGCCAGTGGACCGGGGATGCCGCCTACGACAAGTGGCTCCCGTAGGTCGGGGCGGCGCGCGCACGATCCGGATAGCACTCGCGCCATGAAGCCCCTCGTCGCCCCCAGCATCCTCAGCGCCGACTTCGCCCGCCTCGCCGCCGAGCTCGACTCGGTGAAGACGGCCGACTGGATCCACGTGGATGTGATGGACGGGCGCTTCGTCCCCAACATCACCATCGGCCCGCTCATCTGCGAAGCGGCGCGCCGGTCCACCCACCTCCCGCTCGACGTTCACCTGATGATCGTGGAGCCAGACAAGTACATCGAGGAGTTCCGCAAGGCCGGCGCCGACTGGATCACCGTGCATGCAGAGGCCTGCCCGCACCTCGACCGGAGCCTGCAGGCCATCCGCCAGAGCGGCGCGAAGGCCGGCGTGGCGCTCAACCCGCACACCCACGAGAACGTGCTGGACTACGTCCTCGAGGTCACCGACCTCGTGCTCTGCATGACGGTGAACCCCGGCTTCGGCGGGCAGTCGCTCATCGACAGGGTCTTCCCCAAGGTGGAGCGTATTCGCGAGCGGATCGAACGCCTGAAGCTGCCCACGCTCATCGAGGTGGATGGCGGGGTGAAGCCGGGCAACGCCCGGCGCTTCATCGACGCAGGCGCGCACGTGCTCGTGGCCGGCTCGGCCGTGTTCGGCGCCCCCGACCGGGCGGGCGCCATCGCGGCGATCCGCGGCGCCTAAAGCACCGAGTTCCCGTCGGGGGATACGCCGAGCACCCGAAGCTCGCGCTCCAGGCTCTCCGGCAGAAGCGCACCCATGCGGACAAGGAGCTCCCCGATTCGCGGGGTCTGGCGACGCTGTTCCGCGAGGAGCTCGTGGACCTCCGACGCCGTGAGCAGGCCCAGCCGCTCGGCGACCTGCCCGAACGCTTCCTTGCTCCCCCGCTGGTCGTCGAGAATCCTCAGTACGTCCGCCACAGACAGCTTCTTCGCCCGGATGGCCACCTGCCCGATGCGCGGGCACAGCGACTCCTGCTCATCCAGCGCAGCAATCAGTTGCTCGGGGGTGATGCAGCCGACACGCACGAGATGGATTCCAAGAAACGAGCGCAATCTTCCTCCGGTTGCCCAATCCCTCCATCGGTATCTCGTCCGACGACTTGAACCAGCCCGAAACTTTCCATCCGCCATGGCATCCTGTACCCAAAGCCATGCCCTCTCGCCGCGACCTTCTCTCCGCCTCCGCCGCGTTCACCGCCGCCTGTGCCGCCAGCCCGGCGGGAAACGCGGACACCACCGGCGCGCCCGTCGACCCCGACGTGATCGACCTGCCCTCGCCGATCACCCCCAACGACGAGTTCTACGTCGTCGCGATGTCGTTCTGGCTGCCGGACGAGGCCTTCCTTGCCGCGCACACGCTCACCCTCGCGGCCGAGGGCGAGGAGGTGGTGCTCACGGTGGACGACCTGCGCGCCCTCGGGGGATCCACCCAGGAGCGCACCCTCTCGTGCATCGGCAGCGGGAGCGGGCGCACCACCGGCAACGCCGTGTGGACCGCGATCGGGCTGGCCGAGCTGCTGGCGGCCGTGGGGCTCGCACCCGCTCCCGAGCTCGGCGCGATCCGCATCACCGCCGGCGATGGCTACGTGACCGACCTCCCGCGGGCCGACCTCGATGCGGGCCTCGCGCTCGCCTTCGACATGAACGGCGAGCCGCTCCCCGCGGCCCACGGCGCCCCGATCCGGGCGCTGATGCCGGGCCGGTACGGCATGAAGCAGCCGAAGTGGATCACCCGCGTCGACTTCGTGCCCGACATCGAGCCGGGCTTCTGGGAGAGCCGCGGGTGGAGCCAGGACGCGTTCTACCTCGTGGCCAGCTGGTTCTACAGCCCGACCTCGGGCGCCATCGTCTCGCTGGAGACCGGCGCGTGGATCACGGGCATCGCGTTCGCCGGCGAGCGGCGGATCGTGCGGGTGGAGGTGAGCGCCGACAACGGCGAGCGCTGGGACGAGGCGGAGATCGTCTACGCCGGCGGCCCGGGCATCCGCGCCACCTGGAAGTACCGGTACCTGCCCGACGCCGCCGGCGACGTGGACCTGCGCGTGCGAGCCACCGCCGACGATGGCACCGTCCAGGAGCAGCTCGAGGACTACGACGCCGATCTCGACGGGCTCGAAGCCTGGGACTACCTGCGCCTCACGGTGGAGTGATAGGCCGGGATAGCTGACCGGATGCTGCCGATCGGCCCCACCTGCCTCACGCCCCTGAAGCTCGCCGCCGACGTGGCGGTGGGCCTCCCCCCTGCCCGGTCGCTCCCGCACTACGCCGAACGTGCGGTGTGCATCGACCCGGGGCCGCTGGCCAGGCAGGAGCAGGTGACCGGCTCCTACACGTCGAGCCGCACGACCGAGCACTTCGAGATGGTGTGGGACCCGGCCAACGGCACGCTCGACGCGGCCATGCTCGACACGACCGAGGCGGCCCTGGAGCGCTCCTGGGCCGTGATGGTGGACGAGCAGGGATGGCGCGCCCCCGACCAGACGGACACCTGCCTCATCACCGTGATCCTCGCCGACTTCGAGGGCAGCCTCGAAGGCACCGGCGGGTGGACCAACGTGCAGGAAGAGCACGGCGTGCCCTTCATCGTCCTGAACACCGACTGGTTCAACGACGGCGACGACTGGGTCGAGTCGCTCGTGGCCCACGAGTTCAACCACGCCTCGCAGTTCGGCTACAACATCTTCTGGAAGGAAACGGACTGGTGGTACTGGGAGTCCACCGCGGAGTGGAGCTTCGAAGGCCCCTACCCCGACTCGAACACCTGGAACTACAGCCTCGCTTCGTACTTCGAGGCGCCGTACCGCTCGATCCACTCCCAGGTGGGGCTCGTGAACTACGGGCATTTCACCTTCAACGTGGTGCTGGCCGAGCAGGTGGACCCCGAGGCGCCGCTGCTCGTGTGGGAGGCTGGCGACGCGGACGCCTCCGTGTCCAGCGCGCTGGAGGATGCGCTGGGTACCCCGATCGATGAGCTCCTCACGCTCCACACCTCGCACGTGGCGGCCTACGACGTGGCCGAGCGGAGCGTCTGGGTGGAGGCCGTGGCCGAGTTCGGCACCGACCCCTTCACCGAACAGCTCAAGGAGTTCCCGGCGAACGGCGTGGTGGAGGGCAAGCGGGCGCCGCAGTGGGGCGGCCAGAGCTTCTTCCGCCTCCGCGGCGAGCCCGGGAGCGACATCCACTTCGAGATCGTCGGCGAGACCGAGGTCAACGACGTGGCCACCGACTTCGTGCTCACGCTCTCCACGATGAACGAGGCGGGCGAGATCACGCATTCGAGCGAGCCGACGACCGACGGCCGGGGCGGCGTCTGGGTGACCGGCCTCGGCGAGGACATCACCGACGCGTGGGTGGGCGTGGTGCCCGTGGGCAGGATCGGGGAGAAAGGCGCCGACTTCACGTGGACGGTCAACCCCGGCTTCGCGCCCGATCCCAACGACCCCCTCGCCTGCGGCTGCGCGACCGGTGCCCGCGGGGGGTTCGCTACCGCGCTCATCGGCGCGGGCCTCGCCGCGGCTGCCAGCGTCGCCCGCCGCCGATCGTGCTAGAACACGCCGCCTTTCGTCCCCCACGACCCCGAGACCAGCCATGAGCACCCCGACCTCGACCATCATCTGGACCCAGATCGACGAGGCGCCCGCGCTCGCCACGTACTCGCTCCTGCCCATCGTGCAGGCGTTCACCCACGGAACGGGCATCGGCGTCGAGACCCGCGACATCTCCCTCGCCGGCCGCATCCTCGCCACCTTCCCCGAGCGCCTCCCCCCGGAGAAGCGCGTGGAGGACCACCTCGCGCAGCTCGGGAAGCTCACGCTCCTCCCCGAAGCGAACATCATCAAGCTCCCGAACATCTCGGCCTCCATCCCGCAGCTCAAGGAGGCCATCCGTGAGCTCCAGGCCCACGGTTGCGACGTGCCCGACTACCCGGAAAACCCGGCGGACGACGCCGAGCGCGCCATCCAGGCCCGCTACGCGCGCACCCTGGGCAGCGCCGTGAACCCGGTCCTGCGCGAGGGCAACTCCGACCGCCGCTCGCCGCCTGCGGTGAAGGCCTTCTCGCGGAAGCACCCGCACCGGCTCGGCGCGTGGTCGTCCGAGTCGAAGTCCCACGTCGCCCACATGAGCCACGGTGACTTCTTCGGCTCCGAGACCTCCCTCACCATCCCCGCGAACACCACGGTGCGGTTCGAGTTCGTCGCGGCCGACGGGGCGGTCACCGTGCTCAAGAAGGGCCTCGGCCTGCTCGCCGGCGAGGTCTTCGACACCTCCGCCATGAGCGTGTCGGCGCTCCGCGGCTTCTACGCCGCCCAGATCGACCAGGCGAAGGAGAACGGGGTGCTGCTCTCGCTGCACCTGAAGGCCACCATGATGAAGGTGTCCGACCCGATCCTCTTCGGCCACGCCGTGACCGTGTACTTCAAGGACCTCTTCGAGAAGCACGCCGAAACGTTCAACAAGCTAGGCATCAACGCCAACAATGGCCTCGGCGACGTGTACGCCAAGATCGCCACCCTGCCTGCAGCGGAGAAGGCCGCGATTGAAGCCGACATCCAGGCCGCGTACACGGTGCGGCCGGCGCTCGCGATGGTGGACTCCGACAAGGGCATCACCAACCTCCACGTGCCCAACGACGTGATCGTGGATGCCTCCATGCCCGTGGTCGTGCGCGACTCCGGCAAGATGTGGGGCCCCGACGGCAAGCTCCACGACACCAAGGCGATGATCCCCGACCGCTGCTACGCCGGCATCTACCAGGCGATCATGGAGGATTGCCGCATCAACGGCGCGCTCTCCCCCGCCACGATGGGCAGCGTGCCCAACGTGGGCCTGATGGCGCAGAAGGCCGAGGAGTACGGCTCGCACGACAAGACCTTCATCGCGGCGGGCACCGGCACCATCCGCGTGGTCGACGAAACGAGCGGCGCCACCCTCGCCCAGCAGTCCGTGCAGAAGGGCGACATCTTCCGTGCCTGCCAGACGCGCGACATCGCCATCGCCGACTGGGTCAAGCTCGCCGTCCGCCGGGCCCGCGCCTCGGGCGCGCCCGCCGTGTTCTGGCTCGACCGCAACCGGGCCCACGATGCCCAGGTCATCGCCAAGGTGGAGACGTACCTCGCCGCGCTCGACACCACGGGGCTCGAGGTGCGGATCCTCGCCCCGGTCGAGGCCATGAAGTACTCGCTGGAGCGCATCCGCAAGGGCCTCGACACCATCTCGGTCACCGGCAACGTGCTCCGCGACTACCTCACGGACCTCTTCCCCATCCTCGAGATCGGCACCTCCGCCAAGATGCTCTCGGTCGTGCCCCTGCTCGCGGGCGGCGGCCTGTTCGAGACCGGCGCCGGCGGCTCCGCCCCCAAGCACGTGCAACAGTTCGCGAAGGAGGGCTACCTCCGCTGGGACTCGCTCGGCGAGTTCTCGGCGCTCGCGGCCTCGCTCGAACACATCGGGCAGAGCTTCGGCAACCGCCGCGCCGCTGTGCTGGCCGAGACGCTCGACACCGCCATCGGCAAGTTCCTCGATGAGAACAAGTCGCCCGCCCGTCGCGTGGGCGAGATCGACAACCGTGGCAGCCACTTCTACCTGGCCACCTACTGGGCGGAGGCCCTGGCGGCGCAGTCGGCCGACAGCGAGCTGCAGGCCCGCTTCGCCGGCGTGGCCCACGCGCTGGTGGCCAACGAGGCCGCCATCAACGCCGAGCTGATCGGGGCGCAGGGCTCCCCGGTGGACATGGGCGGCTACTACCAGCCCGACCCCGTGAAGACCGCCGCCGCGATGCGCCCGAGCGCCACGCTGAACGCCATCATCGACGCGCTCCGCTAGTCCGCGGCGCCGCCCGGCCGGGGCCCCCTCGCGGGCCCCGCCGTTGACCCGCCCGACACCCGGGTGCTACGCTCGTAGCCCCGCGGAGGGTTCGCGCCCCACCAGCTCTATATTTCAACGCGAAAGGGCGTTTTTATCGCGACCGCCAATGCGGATCGCAGCCGCTTCACGCTCGCCGACCCGAACTTTCTCGGCCAGCAGGTGCACCACACGGTGCTCGACCCTCGCGACGGGCGCACGCTTCTCTGCGCCTCGCGGCAGTGGCACCTCGGCCCCACCGTCTTCCGTAGTGAGGATGGCGGCGCCACCTGGAAGGAGGCCGTCACCCCGCCGCGCTTTCCCACCGGCGAGCCGCGCGCGCGCGCGGTGGACCACGTCTTCGCGCTCACGCCCGGGCTGCCGTCCGAGCCCGGCGTCTGGTATGTCCCGTCCCGTTGATTTCGCACGCCAGGCGAGGCGGAGATCCGACTCCTGGCGCCCACATCCCGTCAGGGGCTACCGGTAGCCGCGCCTGGGACGGGGGTCGTCGG
>CAISIK010000133.1 GCA_903885375.1 uncultured Pseudomonadota bacterium | reverse complement strand
GGCGCCGCCCTCTCTCCCGAAGAACGCGCCCTGCTCGCTTGGTGGGCGGAGTCGCGCGGGCATCGTGCGCTCGCCGAGCGCTGGAGTGCCGAGGCCGCCACCGGCCCTGCGGAGGCGATTCGCCGCCGCCTCCTCGCGCGCATCGCCGACCCCGCCGCGCTCCCCACCGGCGGCCCTGTGCGCGCCGACGACGCGTGCAGCCATCCCGAGTGGCCCTGGCCGCCCGACGCCTGAGCGCCGGCCGGCCTCAACCCCCCGCGAGGAGCGACGCCATGCGCCGCACGCGCGCCACATCCAGCGGCTCGCGCACGTTGCCCCCGTGGTGCAGCGCCGTACCCACGATGGCGCCGTGCACCCGTGTTCGCCACTCGCCCGCGCTCTCGGCGGTGACTCCGCTGCCCAGCCAGACTGGCGCCTCGGGCACCGCCGACCGCACGGCCTCGACTTCCCCCGCGTTGGCCGCCGCCCCCGTGGCCTGCCCCGTAACGATCAGCACATCGGCCCCGGCCCGCCGGTACAGGTCGGCCGCGGCATCCTCGATGCGACCGCCCGCGAGGGGCCGGGCGTGCTTGACGTGGACATCGGCGAGGAGCTGCGCCCGCGCGCCCAGCTCGCGCCGGTAGCGCAGCAGGGTGTGGGCCTCCCCCTCGATCACCCCCTGGTCGGTGACCGCCGCGCCGGCGAGCACGTTCACCCGCACCCAGTCGGCATCGCACACGGCGGCGATGCCGAGCGCCGCCCGCGCATCGTTCCGGAGCACGTTGATGCCGAGGCGGAGCTGCGGGAAACACCGGCGCACCTCGCCCGCGAGGAGCGCCATCGCGGCGACCACGTGCGGATCGACCCGCCCGGCGAAGAAGGGCGCATCGCCGAAGTTCTCCAGCATCGCCCCGCCGGCCCCGCCCTCGGCGAGCGCTTCGGCATCCCGAAGGGCGCGCTCGCGCACGGCCTCGAAGCCCGGCGAGCCGCGCGGCGCCGCGGGGAGCGGGAGCAGGTGGAGCACGCCGACGAAGGAGAACGCGGACATCTGGACCCCCAGGGAGACTGCCACCCGCCCCGGCCTATTCCGGCCGCCGGCATGTGGCGGCCCCACCCCGCCTCATCGCGCGAGCCGCAGCGGCACCTGGGCGGGCGTGGTGCTGCGATCCGCGATCCAGCGCACCGACGACACCTCGCCGAGCCGGAGCGCATGCGACCGCACGGCCGACTCCACCTGCACCGCCGCGGACCCATCGGCGGCGCACACCAGCTCGATCCGCGAGGCCGCTCCCTGCACCACGATCCGGCCGCTTCCGGTGCCGTTGGCCGCCGCCGCGCGCGCCGCTGCCACGATCCCCTCCACATCGGGCATCGCGGCCGAGCCGGGACGCGGCCGGCTTCGGCGCCAGCACGCCTCTGCGGAGGCGGGCACGTAGGCCACGCTGTCGGCCGAGAGGAGCCGGGCGAAGCGCATCGCGATCTCGCCATCCGCGGCGATGGCGAGCCGCGCCCGTACGCCGGCGGCCTGCCAGATGCGGAGCGCGATCCGCTCGGCGGCGGCGAAGAGCTCCCCGACGCTGCTGGCGGCGATCGGCACGAGCAGGCCGCGGCGCTCCTGCCGCACGTCGCCCACTTCGGCTTCGAGCAGCGCCCGCACCTCGGCGTGCGCCGAAACCGGGGGCGGCTCGGCGAGCCGGAGGGTGGGGCAGCGACGGAGGGCGAGGCGCAACGACATTCCCGCGCGGACACCGGCCGCGCGCGCTTCGGGCGACACATCCCGCACGCGGCTCGTACACACCGCAACCGGCGTGCCCCGGAGCTCGGGCCGCGACCGGGTGAGCGGCGCCACCAGCGGCGATTCGAGCCGCACGGCCAGCCACATCACGTTGCCCGCTTCAGCGCCGGCGAACCGCTGGAGGCGGGGCTGGGCCACCGCCGGGCCGCTCGGGAGCTGGTACCGACGCACCCGCGCCGCGAGCCCGCCCGCGGTGATCCAGCGACGGGGGCTGCACGTTTCGCCGGAGCCCTCCACCATCCAGCCGCCCGGCGCCACCCGCGCGAGCAGGGGGCGACCGAGCCCCCGGGGGAGGAGAACCTGCCGAGCGCGTTCAGGGCCGGGCACGGCCACGAGGAGGTCGCCATCCGCGGGGGCGCCGGCGTGCCGCACCGTGAAACATCGCCCGCCGAGAGCGGCGACCTCGGCGCCGAGGGTGCTGGCCGGGAAGCAGGGGAGCAGGCGGAGCGATGCGGGCAGGGTGGACATGGGACCTCTCGGGTACACCCACAACCTACTGAACCGACGTCATCCGTGGATACCAAAAAATGGTCGGTCGATCAGCGACGACCACAAATTCCTCGGAAGCCGCAGCTCCGACAGGTCGGGTCGCCCTCCGGGAGCACCGGGTAGTCCTCGCGGGCCGCCACGTTGCCCGCCACGTCGACGAGTCTTGCGCGCATGGCGGCGGTGGTCGCGCGGATGCGCTCCCGGGCCATCGCGATCTCCACCTCCCCCACGGGGTGCCGGGTTTCCGTGCCGTGGCGGACGTTCACGTGCATGGCCACGAGCCGTTCGGCGGGCAGGCCGAGGACCTCCGTGGCGTAGAGGCCGTACACGCCGAGCTGGGCGGCGATCTCCTCGCTCTCGTGGTGGTTGCCCGTCTTCCAGTCGAGGATGACCGCTCCGCCGCGCCCATCGTCCACCATCACGTCGAGGACGACGTACACGTCCACGTCGCCCACGCGGAAGCGCCGCAGCTCCTCGAGCTCCCGGATGCGGCCCGGCACCTCGTGCAGCCGCTGGAAGGTGCGCTGCTCCCACAACGCGCGCACCTGGCGCTCGATCTCGGCGAGGGCGGCCGACCAGGTCTCGGGCTCCACCGCCTCGTCGTAGTAGTGCTCTCGGAAGCCCACCCGCTTGGCGGGCCGCGCCAACCACACGCCCGACTCACTCCCCTCGATGTCCCGGCGGGCGCCGGCGAGCGCGGCCCGAACGGCATCCTCCAGCGGCACCGGCCCGCGCCCCTCACGCAGCTCACGCAGGGCGTGCTCGGCCACGCCGTGCACCACCGTGCCGATCCACATCGCCCGGCTCGTCAGCTTCTTCTGGACCCACGCATCGCGCACTTCCGCCGGCGCCTCGGCCTTCCATCCCCCCCAGCTCCCGTAGTAGGCGAACCAGTAGGCCCTCAGGCAGCCGGCGAACGCGCCCGCCCGGGAATGCGACCACACCAGCTCGTTGAGAAGTTCAGCCACGCGCGCTGGTATCCCGTCGGAGGAAGGCGGGACGGAGCGCCGTGACCCTGCCCGCCTTGTGACGGGTGCCACCGGAGTGGACCACGACGCTCCATCCCTCGTGGATGGAACCGCCGGCCGTGCCGATTCATTCCGCCGGGGGCAACGCGAGGAGAAGAAGGGGGACGAGCTCGTAGATGCCGTCGGGCGCGGGGGCGGTGGCCGCTTCGACGCTGCCGGCGTCGGCATAGCCGAAGGGGAAGACGGTGCGGCCGTCGTCGTTGGAGAGCCAGGCGCCGTAGAGCAGGTCGGCGTCGTCTTCCCGGTCCACCGTGCCGAGGCGCGCGCGGACCTCGGCGTCGAGCGCGCCGATGCCCACGCCGAGTCGGGACGGGAGGCCCGGGGTGGCGCACTCGCCGAGGGCGGTGAGGTCGAACTGCCACCAGGCGAAAAGGGTTTCATCGACCTCGGGGACTTCGCCGACGGTGATCGCGGTCGAGGCCAGGGACGCACAGTCCCGCCGGTCGAGCTCGCCGCCGGCCAGAACGACGCGACCGGTGGCGCCTTCGAGGCTCGGCGCACCCTCCACGATCGGCAGGGAGGCCGCGAAGGTGTACCAGACGGCCGGCCCGGCGTCGGCGGTGTCCAGCCCGTCGGTGCCGGTATCCTCCGCGTAGGCGGAGTCGGCATCATTCTCGGCGCCCGCCCCGTCGAGCGCGAAGAGCCCATCTTCGCTGCACGCGGCGAGCAGGCACACGGATAGACACAGCATCCTGGACATCTGGGCTCCTCGGCCGACCCGACCCACGAGGAGGGTAGCCGCGGGGAAACGCCCTGCCAAGGCTGATCGGAATGTCGCGGTTGGCGAAGCGAGAGCCTCCAACCCGGGGCCTCCCGGCTAGATCTCCCAGGCCACCGCGGGCCACAACGTGTAAGGGCGGTCCAACGCCCAACCCGGGGCTGCCTCGCCCTCGAGCTCCAGCGCCTCGGGCCAGGCCCAGCCCATCGGCGTGAGCTCGCCATCGCCGAAGCCCGCCGCCCAGCCGAACGAGCGGTCCGGGTAGGGGTCCTCGGCGGCGAACTCCTCGTCGACCTCGCCGATGGCGTACGTGTCCGGACCGGTGAAGCTCTCGTCGTCCACCAGCGAATCGGGGCAGTCGGAGTCGAGCTCGGTGACGGTGATCACCCACACTGCCCGGCACTCCGGGCAGCTCTTTGCGGTGGTGAGCGTGCCTTCGATCGTCTGCGCGCGAACGCAGACGTAGCCCTTGTCGCCGCCTTCGGGCGTCCAACTGCTGTCGAAGAACTCCCAGGACTGCGTGCCGGTCACCGCGGTCGAGGAGGGAATCACGGAGGCGTGTTGCACGGCCCACTTGGGCGTTCCATCGGCGCAGGCGAAGAGCAGGAGGGTGAGCACGGCCTATTCCTTGAAGTCGCTCGCGCGGCGCGGGCAGAGTTTCTGTTCGTCGTAGGACCAGCGCACCACGCCGGTCAGCGAGGTGAGCTCGCCCGAGGTGATGATGCCGGCGTAGTCGTGGAGGTAGTCGTCCAGCAGCACGTCCCAGTCGGTGGACCACTGGCCGTAATCGTCGACCGGATCGCCGATGCGGATGCCCTCGGCCGCCACGAGGACGCCCTCCCAGGGCTCCCAGTCCGCGGGCGGGGTGGAGAGCGCGCTCGCCGACACGCGACCGGTGCCGGTCACCGACACGTCGACCGCATCGGCCACCACCACCTCCGTCTCCTCGTAGTACTCCTGGGCCTCGCCCCTCACCGTGACCTCGTCGCCGATCGCCACGCTGAGCGCGCCGACCGCGGAGTACACGCGCACGCCGCTCCACTCGCCGCCCCCGGCGTCCTGCACGAAGAAGCTGCCGTCGGCGGCCACCGGCGAGGTCACGATCACGCCCGCGAGCTCCACGGCGCCGGTCGTGCCGCCGTGCTGGACGTCGGCGACCGTGAGCGCGGATGAACCGGTGTCGGTGCCGGTGTCGGCGTCGGAGTCGGTGTCGCTGTCGGAGTCGGAGTCGGTGTCGGTGTCGGTGTCGGTGTCGGTGTCGGAGTCGGAGTCGGAGTCGGAGTCGGAGTCGGAGTCGGAGTCGGTGTCGGCGTCCACGTCGGTGTCGGCGTCGGCCTCCGGCGTGTCGTTCGCCGGCATGCAGGCACCGTTGCGGAACTCCTCGCCGACTTCGCAGCTTTGCGAGCTGCCTTCGCACGCGAGGATCGCGCCGAGGGTCACCAGCAGGGGGAGCAGCAGCGGGGAGGGGACGAGGCGCATGGGGTTCGCGGGAGTTCGGGAGTGTCTACCCCGTCGACGGCGGGCCGACATGGGCCCCCCGGCCATCCCGCGTGGGATACCCTGCGCGCATGAAGCTCGACCCCGCCCCCGTCGCTCGTGCCGCTGCCGCCGCCGTTCCCGCCGCCCTCGAGGCGCTCTGTGGCTACCTCCGCGTGCCGGCCATCTCCTGCGATCCCGCTCGCGCCGCCGACGTGCGGGCGCTCGCGGGCCAGGTGGCCGCCGATCTGCGCGCGCTCGGCTTCGAGGATGCCCGCGCGCAGGAGCTGGAGGGGGCGCTCCCCTGTGTCACTGCGAGCTGGCTCCGCAAGCCCGGCGCGCCCACCATCCTCGTGTACGGCCACCTCGATCTGCAGCCGGTGAAGGGCGAGTCCTGGAACACGCCCCCGCACGAGCCGACCGTGCGGGATGGCCGCCTCTACGCGCGCGGCGCGGCCGACGACATGGGCGGCTGGGTGAGCCACCTCGCCGCCATCCGGGCCTGGCTGGCCGTCACCGGCGAACTGCCGTGCAACCTGCGCCTCGTGATCGAAGGCGAGGAGGAGATCGGCAGCCCCAACCTCGAACGGTACATGGATGCTTTCCCCGAGGCCTTCGAGGCCGACGCGATGATCCTCACCGACTGCGAGAATCCCTCCACGGAGATTCCCGGGCTCACCGTGTCCCTGCGCGGCATCCTCGAGGTGAAGGTGCGCTGCACCGCGCTCGAGGCCGACATCCACTCCGGCCTCTGGGGTGGCATGGTGCCCGACGTGTCGCTCGCGCTCATGCAGCTCGTGTCCCGTCTGGTGGACGAGGACGGGCGGGTTCGTGCGCCCCGCGCCACCGTGCCGGAGAGCTGGAAGGCGGCCGCATGGGACGTTCCGCTCACGCCCGAGGTGATCCGCGAAGGCGGGCACCTCTGCCACGGGGTGGAGCCCTTGCCCAACCGCGGCTCTCCGCCCGCCGAGCACCTCTGGCGTCAGCCGGCGGTCACGGTGGTGGCCACCACCCTGCCCACCCTCGAAGTCAAGAAGAACGCACTGCGCCGGTCGGCGGAGGCGATCCTGTCGGTGCGGGTGGCGCCCGGCATGGCGGATGAGGCGGTCAAGACGGCCTTCAACGCCGAGCTCCTGCGGGATGCGCCCGGCGGCGTGCGGGTGGAGGCGGAGTGGACGACGCAGGCCTCGGGCGCCTGGCTCTACACGCCGCGCGGGGTGGCCTTCGAGGCGGCGGATCGCGCCTACGTTCGCGCGTGGGGGCGCCCGCTCCTGCAGGTGGGCGTGGGGGGAAGCATCCCCTTCGTGGATATTTTCGGGCGCCGGTTCGGCGACCTGCCGCTCATCCTCAACGGCGTGATCGACCCGCTCACCACCGCGCACGGCCCCAACGAGAGCCTGCACCTCGGCGTTTTCGAAAAAACCATCCAGGCGAACGTCTTCCTCTACGCGGAGCTCGCGGCCGTCCTCGGCCAGAACGCATCATGACGCTCCCCGTGCTCCTGCTCGCTGGCTGCGTCGCGGACGGCGCTGCCGATGGAGCGCTGGACCCCTCGTTCGCCGTGGTGGATGGCCTGCCGAACGTGGTGCACGCTACCTGGGAGGCGCCGGCGGGAAGGTCGCGGGTGGCATTCACGCGGGAGGGGGGCGCGGAGCAGTCCACACCGTGGGGGGAAGCGCCCGATGTGCGGGTGATGGGCCTCGTGTCGGGGGCCACGTACACGTTGCGCGCGGAAACGGAGACGGCGGACGGCGCGCTCCTGATCGGCGAGGCCGACTTCACGGTGGACGACCTGCCCGCCGCCGCGCCGCGGTTTCGTGTGGAAGAGTCCGACGCGGAGTCGTGGCAGGGCGAGGGCTTCCTGCTCGCCGCGCTCATCGGGCAGGAGGAGAGCAGCCTCATCGTGCTCAACCGGCAGGGGGAGTATGTGTGGCGCATGCCCGCGAGGCCGGGCACGCCCATCCCGATGGCGCACCTGAGCGCCGATGGCCGGGGTGCCCTGTACGTGGACAACGACATGTTGGAGGGAGGCTGGGCCGGCGTGGGCCGCGTGGCCTTCGATGGCAGCTCGCATGAATACCGCCCCATCGACAACGTGCACCACGACTTCGTGGAGCTGCCGGAAGGCGGGATCGCCTGGCTCGCCTACGAGTCGCGGGAGTCGACGCCCGAGGAGGGAGCGGCCGCCACGTTCACCACCGACGCCATCTTCGTGGCGGACACCTTCGACGGCGAAGCGCGCCAGGTATTTTCGATGCTCGACGACTACGGCCATGCGCCCTGGCATGTGTGTTCGCACAGCGCGCTGGAGGCGGCCCAGGTCGGCGGCGAGGACTTCACCCACGGCAACTCGCTGCTCTACGATGCCGACCGCGACGTCTTCCTCTACACCCCCAAGTACCTCGACGCGATCGTGGCCGTCCCGCGCGAGGGGGGAGCCCCGCTGTGGCAGGCCGGCGGGCGCTTCGGGGATTTCGTGGACGAAGCCGGCGACACCATCAACCCCGACGAGGCCTGGCTGGTGGACGGTCCGGCGCGCACCTGGTGGAGCCACGCGCACATGAGTCACGCCTGGCGGGATGGCTTCGTGGTGTACGACAACGGCTCGCACCACGACCCGCTCCAAACGAGGGTGGCCGAGTATGCGTGGAGCCCGGAGGACCGCACGCTGCGTCGCACGTTCGAGTTCGTGGCCGAGAACGGGGTCTACGACCCGGTCCTGGGAGATGTCCGCAAGCTCGACGGCGGCAACTACCTCGTGTCCTGGACGATGACCGGCATGGTCACCGAGATCACGCCGGCCGGCGAGGTGGTCTGGCGCGCCTCCACCGACATCGGCACCGCGGTCGGCCGCATCGGGTACCTCCCGAGCTTCTACCCGGATGGTGAGGCGGACGGCGCGGAGTAGCGGTGGGGCTCGCCTACTTCTGCCCCCAAACGTCGCAGCCCTCGGAGCCGGTGTACCAGTCCCCCCACTCACAACCCGAATAGAAGGACACTCCGCAGTCCACCGGGTTTTCCCGCCAGATGGCCAGACACTCGCCCGCACGGCAGGGGTCGTAGGTGGCGCCACATTCTCGCCAGCGCACGGAGTCGTAGGGGTCGGGCGAAGGGAGGAGCGTGATGCAATAGCTCGGGTCGTTGTCTTCGGATTCCTGCAGACCGCACTGGGCCGACCAGCGGCAGGTCAGCTTGGCGCGCATCTCTTGAAACTCGGGCTCTGCCGGGCAGAACGGCATCGCGCGCGCCTTCGGGTCGACCTCCGTGGGGCAGCCGGCGAGGATGGCGAGCAGCGATAGTTGAGCGGACAGGATCATGCCGCGCTGTTGACCTCCGAGCAAACACCCCGGTACCAGTCCATGTTGCCACACGCTGGGGTGTACCAAATGCCCTCGCAGTCCAACGGGGAATGAAGCACCTGGTCGAGGCAGGCCGCCGCCTGCACCGGGTCGTACACGGCACCGGGGCAGACCACCGACAGCCACCACTTGCCCTCAGAAAACGGGTCATCGTCACGCCACTCCATGCACTCGTCCTCCGTCGCGTAGTACGGGGAACCGCAGCGCACGGTCGCGT
>CAISIK010000132.1 GCA_903885375.1 uncultured Pseudomonadota bacterium | reverse complement strand
CGCGGCGGGTGGCGCTCGCCCCCTCCGGCCCCCCGCCGTCAGGCCGGTGCAGCCAGACCTCGCGGGCAAGCGTCGTGCGGCGCTCTCGCCCCTCGGCGCCCCCCGGTCGAGGTGATGAGCCGGGTGACGGTGCGGGCCGCCCCGACCGAGGCCCGCCTCGGGCCGACGAAGGGGAGGACCGCGCCGGCAGGACCCAACACCAACGCTCCGGGTTGCTCCGATGTGCCACCATCCCGCCGCCCGAAGCACCCCCCGCCTCACGGTCGCCGCGTCGTGCCCGGCCGGCTGCCCCCGGACGGCCCCCGGCGCGGCCGCGCCCTCCGCCGTCAGGCCGGTGCAGCCAGACCTCGCGGGCAAGCGTCGTGCGGCGCTCTCGCCCCTCGGCGCCCCCCGGTCGAGGTGACGAGCCGGGTGACGGTGCGGGCCGCCCCGACCGAGGCCCGCCTCGGGCCGACGAAGGGGAGGACCGCGCCGGCAGGACCCAACACCAACGCTCCGGGTTGCTCCGATGCGCCACCATCCCGCCGCCCGAAGCGCCTCCCGCCGCACGGTCGCCGCGTCGTGCCCGGCCGGCCGCGGAGGAGCCCGGCCGGCCGCGGAGGAGCCCGGCCGGTCAGGTCAGTCCGCATCCCCCCAGGCATGCGCCATCAAGATGTCGAGCGGAACGATCGCCAGCGTGGCCTGGTGGGTGCACTCGAGCAGCACGGGGCACGCCCGACCCGCGCGGTACGCCTGCAGCCAGCTCGCCGCGACCACGCACCACTGGTCACCCGCCCGCAGCCCGCGGAACCCGTACTCCGGCATGGGCGTGATGAGGTCGTTGCCCTGCGCCTGCAGGTAGGTGAGGAAGTCGTCGGTGACCCGCGCGCAGATGGTGTGCAGGCCGCGGTCGCGGTCGTCGGTGTTGCAGCAGCCATCTCGAAACCAGCCGGTGAGCGGGTCCTGCGAGCAGGGTTTCAGGGGCTGTCCCAGGACGTTGAGCGAACGAAACATCAATCGGCCCTCCGGCGGCGCCACAACGCGCCCATGAGCGCGAATCCGAACATCACGGGGCGCACGGGCACGGTGGCGCATCCCGAGCTGCCCCCGCAGCCGCCATCGCCCTCGCAGCCACCCCCGCAGCCCAGCGCGTCGGTGCCGCAGCCGCCGTCCTCGCTGGAGCACCCGAGGGCCGTGCCGAGATCGAGGTCGCCGCCGCTCGCGCCATCGCAGCCGAGGCTGCCGCCCTCGCAGCCGGCGAGCTCGATGGGGCGCACATCGTCGACATCGAGGGTGAGCCACGCGCCCAGCCAGTCGCCGGCCTGGGCCGGCAGGAGCCAGAGCGCCTCCACGCCGATGCCGTTGTAGTCGGGCAGGGCGAAGGTGGGCAGGAGGTCGGCGGGGAGCGCGGCGTCGAGCACCGTGGGAAGGAAGCTCTCGAGGCCCGCGGCGTACCCCGCGCCGAGGAATTCGTGGTCCGCTTCGTGCAGCCCGAGGAGCTCGGGGTCGACGATCAGGGACGGCGTGAGGACGCCATCCACGAGCGTGACGTCCACATCCACCTCGCCATCGAGCGTGATGGCGAAGATGCGGGTGATGCGCCCGTCGAGCTCCGAGTAGGCCTGCAGACCGAGCCCGTTGAGGTCGAGCCGCACGGGCGGGCCATCCTCCTCGAAGCGGATGGTCGGGGGGCGGGTGGGCGCCACGAGCAACGTGACGGGCTGGGCTTCCGGGAAGAGGGCCGCCCAGTCCTCGCCCAGGGCGGCGCCGAGCAGCGAGGTGTCGAGCGTGAGGCCGCCGAGCGCGCCGGCATCGATGCACAGGCCACCCGAAGCGTAGACCGCGAACAGGATCTGGTCGACGAACGTGCGGTTCACCACCGCGCCCACGTCGTAGGCCAGATCGCCGGGGCCGTTGCCGTCGAGGATGGGCAGGGGCGGCAGGCTCGAGGGCGGGGTGGCCTCGGGCACGCAGGTGGAGCTGCCCGACTGGGTGACCTCGGCGCCGAGCACGAGGGTGAGGCCATCGGCGTCGAGGTCGAGCGCGGTGGGCTCGATCTTGAGGCCCACCTCCGCCTCGCCGATGGCGAAGGACGTCTCGATGAGCAAGGCGGCGAGCGCATCCTCCACCGAGGACTCGATCGTGGGGCCGAGGTCGGCGAGGGAGGGATCGATCTGCGCCTGGAGCAGCTCCGTGAGGGCCAGCGGGTTCTGGCCGAGGAGCGTGCCGATGGCGCTCGCCACGGTGCAATCATCGACCGGGTTGCCGATGGCGCCCAGCGTTACCGTGAGCTCATCGACCGTGGCATCCACCACGCCATCGGTGAGGGTGAGGGCGAGGCCGAAGTGCGCTTCGATGGGGGTGGTGCCCAACTGCACGCTGCAAACCTCGTCCAGGGAGGTGAGCGGCGGGCAGGAGCCGTTGGCCGTCAGCGTGGTGGGCGTGCTGTCGATCGCTCCGTAGAGCGCCACATCGAGCCGGTCGTTGCTGGGTAGAAGCTCGATCTGGTCGATGTGAATGAGCACATCGAGCGCATCGATGTTGAGCGAGAGCACCGCGGCGGGATCACTCTCGTCGCATACGAACTCCGACTCGAGGCCCCCGATCCCGAAGGACTCGGGCATCACATCGGCCAGCGCGCGCCCGAGCCGCTCGAAGCCGGCCGCGGAGAGCGAAACGCCCACCGCCTCGGGGATCGGGGCGTACGCGGCGGCGGCGGCGACGAAGAGCAGCACGGGCGTAGCGTAGCGCGTCTTGGCCTACTCGACGCGGTAGAGTTCTGCCCAGTTCTCGCGGCCATCGCTGAGCGCCGCGATGCGCGGGCCCACGCCGTCGGCGCGCCAGTTGTACACGAGCGGGGCGCTGGCGCGCACCCGCAGGTAGGCATCGGCCCCCACGGTGGCGCGGAGGGCCGGGAGATCGCGCTCGTGGCGGGCCACGGCGCCCCACCCGTGCACCACCTCCACCTCGGGCACGAGCGTTTCGAGCAGCCCGTACATCTCGTAGTCGGTGACCACCAGCCGGCGCACGGCGGCCTCGCGGATCATCTCCGCGAGGGCCTCCTGCCCATCCCGCGTGAAGGTGCGCGAAGTGGCCGTGCGCACCAGGCCGTCCGTCTCCCGCAGCTGGCCCACCCCCGCCGCGATGGCCGGCGCCACGAGGAGGAGCGTGATCGCGGTCCGCAGGAACGAGCGCGCCTGGCTCCTCTCGGCCGCCACGCGCTCGGCGCCAAGCGCCACGAGCAGGGCCAGCGGCACGGTCGCCTGCGCGAGGTGGTGCAGGTCGTGGTTGAGGAAGAACAGGAAGGCGAGCTGGGCCGGCACGAACAGCGACAGGAAGCGCAGGAGCGCCGCGCTGGGGGAGCGCGTGCGGTCCTTCCATTCGAGGAGGGCGCCCGCGAGGCCGGCGGCGAGGCTGAGCACCCGCGGCGCGCTCGCCGCCGGGACCGGCAGCGTGCCCCACCCGTCGGCCATCCACCCGAGCGGGTTGCCGAGGAAACGTGCGAGGTTCAGGAAGGACTCCCGGCCCATCGGGCTCCCGCCCACGAGGCGGCTCGCCTGCAGCGCGAGCGTGTCGTGGGAGAGGAGCCGCGGCTCCGCCGGGAGCATCGCGTGGTGGGCGGCCGCCACGATCAGGGGCAGCACGCAAAGGAGCGGGATGCCCACGAGCCACCGCAGGCGCATCGGCTCCGGGGCGCGCATGCCCGGCCGATCCCAGCGGGTGGCGAAGGCGGCCACGGCGAACGCGGCCAGCGTGGCGGCGAAGGTGACCTTCGCGCCGAGGCCGATGCCGATGCCAAGCGCGAGCGCGATCGTGCCGTGCCGGCCCCCCTTCCAGCGCCGACTCCACAGCGACCACAGGACGAGCAGCCCCGCCGTTTGCAGGAGCAGCTCGGTGCCGCCGAGCACCCGCTTGAAGAACACGAAGCTCCAGTCGGTGGCGAGCAGGAGCGCCGCCGCCGCCGCCGCGGCCGGCGTGCCGTGGAAGCGCAGGAAGCGGTGCGAGAGCCACAGGAGGAGGCCGCCGAGCACCACCGTTGTGGCCGCCCCGGCCTCGCGCGACCCGGTCAGCGCGCGCACCACGCGCGCCGGCCAGTCGGCGGCGCCGCCCGTATAGGCGTTCACCGCGAGGGGGAAACGGAGGTCGCCCACGTGGAGCAGCTCCGTGGGCCGCGTCTGGCGCGCTTCGAGCGGACCGAGCTGACCGCCCGCTGCGCTCTGCACCGGGGGCTGCCATTGCAGGAGCACCGTCGGGGGTTTTGCGCTCGCCCAGGATGCGTCCACCTCGCCTACCGCGCCGACTGCACCCACCGTGGAGAACGCGAGCGCGGCGTAGGCGGCGAGGGCCACGGGTAGCAGGCTGTCTCCCTTGCCGCTCAACTCGATCCCGGAATGAACGATGAGGTGCTATCGTTGTATGGTCAGTCCCTCCATCCCGGATCCGCGCATGAGCGAAAGCACGCCGCCCAGCCGCCCACGCCAACGCGACCGTTCGTTCTGGAGCGAGGTCCGCGAGCGCCTCGAGGAGCTGATGGAGCGGCTGTTCCCCGCCCCACCCCCGGAACCCGAGCCGATCCGCATCCGCGTGCGCCGCAACTGAGCTCGGGGCGCGGCAGGCTCAGCCGGGAATGAGCACCTTGTCCTCCCAGACCACTTCGCCGTCGGGATGCGAGGGGTCCACGACCGCGGAAACGCGGGACCGCACCACGGCGCACTCGGCCTCGAGCGCGGCGATGTAGGGTAGTTCGTGCGCTTCGCCGGGGAGGAGCCGGGTGTCGAAGAGCTCGGTCGTGCCGGTGGGATCGAGCCGCCGGCCGAGGACACCTTCGCGGTGGGTACCCTCGAGGATGAGGCCGGCGTGATCGAGCTGATCGATGGTGAGGCGCAGCTCCCGGCTGATCCCGCTCGGCAGGCGGTGGCCCACGGCTTCGGTGGCGGTCACGGTGAGCTTCCCGACCATCTGCTGGCCATCGGAGATGAACTTGGCGCGCGCGGTGAAGGCGCCCCGAACGAGCTCGACGTGGCCGAAGCCGCGCCAGGTGTGGGCGCCGTCGGGCATGTGGCAGGACTGGCAGGTGTCGCCACGCAGGGCGGCGGGCGTGCGCTGCCATTCGGCGGTGAGCTCCGAGCGCGGCTTGCCCTCGCCGCCCGTCACGGCCCCGCCGTCGTCGTGGCAGGAGGCGCAGAAGGCCGCGGAGCGGAACTCGGCGTGGGGGGTGCTCGGTGCGTGGCCGCCGGGGGATGCCGGGGCGGAAGCAGCGGGCATGGGAGCTGGATCGCCGGCCGGTGCGGGTTCGGCGGGCGCCGCACCCGGGCCGTGGAACGACCCCTCGCGAACGTGGCACCCGGCGCACGAGACCGTGGTGGCGTGGGCGCTCGCGGCCCAGGCGGCGGCCTCGGCGGCGTGGCAGGTGGCGCAGTGGCCCGCGCCCGCCGGGCCTTCGGGGGCGGGGAAGAAGGAGGCGAGCCAGGCCGAAGGCTCCGCCGAAGGGGCGCCCGCCGGTAGGGGAGGGAGCGCCGCCGCGTGCGCCGCTTCCACCGGGTCGGGGTGGTTGGCGCGCCAGATCGAGCGGCCGCCGCAGAGCACGGCCGCACCGAGGATCACCACGATTGCGAGATGTTTACGCGTCATCGTTGAAAACCTGGGCCCAAAAATGCGAACCCCCGAGCACGAGGCTCGGGGGCCGCATTGCCCGAAGGCAGCCTTCTCAGGCCTCGGCCGCGGTGTCGGTGCCGCTGTCGCAAGCGACAACGGTGGCGCCCACGAAGGCGGCGAAGATGAGGGCGAAGAGGGGCTTGATGAACGACATGTTGTCTCCTCGAGAAGTAATTCTCTTGCGGTCTACTGCAGCGATCGCTCCACTTCGGGCCAATCCCTCATGGAGACGGCCGCATCATGCTCCGTCCGCCGAATCTTGTCAAGAGCTTGCTGCGCGCCGACGACGAATTGTGAGCAGCGCAAGGCTCATGAGGGCCGCCGCGCCGCCGGCGCCCCCGGCGGAAGTGCAGCCACATTCGGGTTCGTCGGCGACGGCGCCACTGTCGTCGCAGGCGTCATCCACCGCGCCGTTGCAGTCGTTGTCGAGGGAGTCGCCGCACGCCTCGACGGCGCCGGGGTTGGTGGTGCTGCGCAGGTCGTCGCAGTCGGTGCCGCCGCTCACGGGGGAGGGGTAGCCGTCGCGGTCGACGTCGTAGTTGTCTTCACCGCTGCAGTCCTGGTCGATGAAGTCGTCGGGCGTGTCGTAGGCCCGCGAGTTCATCTGGGGGTCGGACTCGTTGCAGTCGCCCTCGGCGGGCGTGACGCCGTCGCCGTCCTTGTCGGTGTTGAGCTCATCGTCGTCGGCGAGGCCATCACAGTCGTTGTCCTTGCCGTCGGTGGGGTCGGCCGCGGTGGGGTGCGTGTCGGGATCGGTGTCGTCGCAGTCCGAGTCGTCGGTGTAGCCGTCGTCGTCGGTGTCCTGGTGGCGCGGCGAGCTGTCGGTGCCGTTGCAGTCCTGATCCACGCCGTCGCGAGGCACTTCTTCCGCGTTGGGGGCGCGGCTCGCGTCGGTGTCGTCGCAGTCGCCGGCCAGCTCGGTGAAGCCATCGCCGTCGTCATCGCCGCCGGCCGTGCCCTCGTCCACCCGGCCATCGCAGTCGTTGTCCACGCTGTCCAGCCGCTCGGGGGCGCCGGGGTAGGTGGCCACGTTGTGGTCGCCGCAGTCGGTGGCGCCCGGGTAGCCATCCCCATCGATGTCGAGCGTGGCGCCGGTGTCGGTGCCGGTGTCGGTGTCGGTTCCCGTGTCGTCGCCGGTGTCGCCGCCGGTGTCGACCGGCACGTCTTCGTCGATGATGTCGTCGCAGTCCTGATCGATGCCGTCGGCGCGTTCGGTGGCCCCCGGGTAGCGGTTGCCATCGTGGTCGTCGCAATCGAAGAGCACCACGGAGCCATCGGCGTCCCGGTCGCGCCAGGCGCCCTGCGCGCCGCCGAAGATGCCGAGATCGGCCACGGAGCCATCCCCATCGAGGCCGCTGCCGCCGTCGAGCATCGGGGAGCCGGCGGCCGGCGTGAGGTCGAGCTGCCAGGGGTCGGCGCCCGAGGTGTAGGACACAAAGCGCGGGTCGGCGTCGGTGAGCCCGGTGAGCGCGCTGGCCGCGCAGGACTTCGCCGCGAAGGTGTCGTGGCCGATGCCATCACTGAAGGTGGGCTCACCGCCGTTGCAGACCACCACGTAGGGGGAGTCGCTGTACACGCCGTTCGTGAACGTGGTGTCGATCGCCGCCACGAGCCCGCCCGCGGTGGCGCCGAGCGAGGTGCAGTGCTGCACCACTGGGCTCGCGGTCTGGGTGACGATGCCGTAGAGCCCGCCGAGGGTGAGCGAGTTGTAGGCCGAACCACCGCCCTTCAGGTAGATGCCGTACTTGGCCGCCCGCACCGACACCACGCGCTTGAGCTGCGCGGTGCCCGCCGTCACGTAGAAGCCGCTGTGGCCCGCGTCGTACACGGCCACTTCTTCCACGATGGCGCCGCCGCTGCCGATCGCCACGCCGTAGCTACCGGGGGAGTCGATGATGACCTCCCGGATCGTGGGGGAGCCCGACACCACGCGCACCGCCGTGTCGCCCGCGGGGGAGAGCGTGAAGCCCTCGAAGGTGCCGCCGCTGAGCTCGACCGAGGCCGAGGTGGAGATCGTGGTGACGGCCGGCCCGCTCGAGGCCGTGACCGTGATGGTGAGGCCGCGGAGATCGATGTCCTCTACATAGGTGCCGGGGCCGACGCTCACGGTGTCGCCCGCGGAGGAGGCATCCACCGCCGAGTTGATCGTCTTGTAGGCTTCGGCGGGGCCGACCTTCAGGGTGGCGGCGCTGGCGAGGGAGAGGAGTGCCAAGAACATGACGGACAGGTTGACACGTTGGCCGCCATGGCGCTATCGCGCCCGCCATGTTTGCCACGCTCCAGAGTCGCCTCAGCCTCCCCCGGGTGGGCTGGGCCGTGCTCATCGTGGCGGTCCAGACCGTCCTCCTGGCCACCTTCGTGGTGGACTGGCGGGTTCCCGTGCTCCTCGCCGGCGGATTCGTGGTCACGGCGCTCCTGCTCGACAACCCCCTCTGGGCGGTCGGGGGGATGCTGGCGGCGCGGCTCCTCTCGGTGGGCACGATGTCGTTCATCACGATCGGCAAGACGAGCATCGGCCTCTTCGAGCCTGTGCTCTTCCTCGCCCTCGGCTCCCTCGGCCTCCGGGCGGTTTTCGCCCGCAAGGAGCTCTGGCGCGAGTGGCCGTGGAAGCCGGTCATGCTGGCCATCCTCGGATGGCGCTTCGTCGGGCTCCTCTGGTGCACCAAGCTGTCCGATGGCGCCAAGGAGATCGTCACCTTCGGCGTGATCGTGGCCACCTCGATGGTGATCATCGCCTTCGTGGAGACCTGGGAGCAGCTCCGCGGCATGTTGTGGTGGTGGATCGGCGCCTGCCTGCTCATCGGCCTGCTCGCGCTCTTCGGCGATTCGCTCGGCCTCACCAGCTATGCCCAGCAGTGGAAAGCAGCCGAGAGCGGCGGGCGCGAAACCGGCCTCGGGCAGCAGCCCAACTGGTTCGCCATGAACCTGTCGTTCGTGGTGCCCGCCACCGCGGCGATGGGGCTCATCCAGAAAGAAACCTGGAAGCGCTGGGGCCTGTTCGCGGGCACCGTTTTCATCTTCTTCGCCATGATGACCAGCGGCAGCCGTGGCGGCGCCGGAGCGGTGGTCATCGCCGGCGGGCTGGTGGCGCTCGGACAGCCCCTGTTCCGCAAGTGGTTCATCCGCTTCTCGGTGGTGGCCGTTGGCCTGTTCACGCTGGCCGCGCTCACCAACCTGGGCGACATCGGCAAGGGCTTCAACCGCATTGCCGGCGGCCTCACCTTCCTCTTCCAGAAGGACATCCGCGGCGCGAACTGGGCGGCTTGCATGGGCATGTTCCAGGACAGCTACGGCATCGGGATCGGTCCGGGCGGCTACATCGACAACCTCGCCAAGTACAGCGACTGGCTCTACAACTCGGTGTACCGCTACCCGCATGGCATCTTCTGGGGTGAGCTGGCGCACGCGGGCGTGGTGGGCGTGGTGCTCCTCGGCGCCCTCGTCGTCTCGATCACCCGCATGTCCATCCAGACCATCCGCGACACGCGCGGCACCGAAGCCGAGGTGATGGCCTGGGCGATGCCGGCCTCGATGGCCGGCTACTTCGCATGGTCCTTCGTGGAGTTCAGCATCGACGAAAAGCCGTTCTGGGAGTGGCTGGCGCTCTACACCGCGCTTCACATCCTCGCGCGCAAGGCCCGGACCGGCGGCACCCCGCTGCCGCCGTGGAGGTACGGGAACGCATGAACGACGCGGTGCTCTGGTCGATCTTCGTGGCGCTCCTCTGCGGCGCGCTGTTCTTCGCGTGGCCGCGCCCGCCCGCCTGGGACCCGGTGCTCTTCCACCACATGGCGCTCGCCACCTTCCTGCGGGGCGAGGTGGAAGCGGCGAACGGCAAGCTGGAGGACTGGAAGGCGCGCCTCGATGCGGTGCTCCCCCGCGGCCCGCGCCCCCCCTCGGGCGGGTGGACGGAGGAGCCGGCCCTCCTCGGCGCCGACTACGACCCCGTGCAGCGCCTCGGCGCCGAGGCCACCTGGGATGCGCTGGCCGAGGGCGCGCCGGCCGTGGATGCGGCCCGCGCCCGCCGCCTCACCGACGTGACGCTCGTCTGGGTGGGCGAGCCCGCCGTGGTCGTGCCCGGCATCGCCGTGCGCACCCTCGCGGAGGCCGACCTCGCCTCGCTCCTCTCGCCGCTGCCCGAGCCCCATCAGCGCTTCGTGCTCGCCACCCGCGACCACGGCGCCGCCGTGCTCGCCGCGCTCCGCGAAGCCCCCTCCGTGCGCGATCGCCTGCGCGCCTGCCTGTTCGTGGGCGCCCGCTTCGACCCCGTGTGGCTCGCCGAGAAGTTCACGCAGGTGGCGTTCGACACCGAGCTCGACCGCACGGTGCCCTGGTTCGTACTCCGCACGGCCGACACCGCCGAGGCGAAGCTGGTCGAGCCGCCGATCCCGCCCACCGGGCGCCGGTCACTCGCCGTCCACGACCTCGGCCTCGCCGCGCCGGAAACGCTCACCCACCCGGCCGGTGCTCGCGCGCTCGCCGTGCTCCTCGCCGCGCTGGGCTGAGCCTGCGCACCTTCGTGGATCGCGGCGGCACCTTCACCGATGTGGTGAGGGTCGGACCCGCCGGGGTCACCGTGGAGAAGGTGCCCAGCGATCGGGCGGTGGTGGGCGAGCTCGCGGAGGGCCGCCTCGTCTTCGGCACCACGGTGGCCACCAACGCGCTCCTCGAGCACGCCGGTGTGCGGGTGCTCCTCCTCGTGACCCGCGGCTTCGGCGACCTCGTGCGGCTCGGCGACATGACCCGCCCCGAGCTCCTCGACCCCGACGGCGAGTGGCCGCCCGCGCTCGTGGCGCGGGTGGCGGAGTTCGAGGGCCGCCACGGCCCCGACGGCGGCGAGGTCGTGCCGCTCGTCGCCCCCCTCCTCGACCTCCACGGCATCGACGCCGTCGCCATCGTGGCGTTCGGGAGCGGCTGGAACCCCGCGCACGAGATCGCGCTCGCCGCGCTCCTGCCCGCCGACGTGCCGGTGAGCCTCGGGCACCGCCTCGCGCCGGAGGTCGGCTACCTCGCGCGCATCGAAGCCGCCGTGCTCGACGCCGCCATCACCCCGCTCCTGCACGCCGCCATGGTGCGCGACCGGATTCCCGCCGATGCGCTGGCCATGCGGTCCGACGGCGGCCTCTGTCCGGCGAGCGCGCTGCGGGCGCCGGACGCTGTGCTCTCCGGCCCCGCGGGCGGCGTGCTCGCGGTGGAAGCGGTGCTCCGCCTCGCGGGGGTGCCGCTCGGCATCGGCTTCGACATGGGCGGCACCAGCACGGACGTGTCGCTCGTGGAGCCGGGGCGGCTCGCGCGCCGCGAGCCGGGCTGGCGGGTGGGCGGGCGCCGGGTGGGTCGGGCCTCGCTCGAGGTCGAGACGATCGCGGCGGGCGGCGGCTCGGTGCTGGGGCACGACGGCGTGGGCTACACGGTGGGGCCGGCTTCGGCGGGTGCCCACCCGGGCCCGCAGGCGCTGGGGCGCGGCGGCCCGCCGACGCTCACCGACGCTGCGCTGGCCGCGGGCCTGCTCACGGCCGACCACTTCCCGCAGGCGCTCCACCTCGATCGTGTCGACCTCCCCGGGCCGGCCGAGGCCTTCCTCGCGGTGGCGCGCGAGGGAATGGCGGCGGCGGTGCGGCGCCTCGCGCTGCGGCGGGGCGTGGACCTTGCCGGCGCCGCGCTCGTGTCCTTCGGCGGGGCGGCGGGCCAGCACGCCTGCGCGGTGGCGGAGCGGCTCGGGCTCGGGCTGGTGCTCGTGCACGCGGCGGCGCCGGTGCTGAGCGCCTGGGGGCAGGCGCTGGCGGTGCGCTCGGAGGAGGCCGTGGAGGCCCTCTGGTGCCCCCTCGAGGGAAGCGCCCCCCGCCTGGAGGCCGCGCTCCTGCGCCTCGCCGCGCGACTCCCGGGCTGGCCCGAACGTGCGGTCCAGGTCGACGTTCGCGCCGTGGGCACCGACGCGAGCCTCACCCTGGCCTGGGCACCGCCGGAGGCGCTCCGCGCGGCCTTCGACGCGGCCCATCGCGCCCGCTACGGGTTCGGTCCCGGCTCGGCGCCGCTGGAGCTGGTGAACGTGCGGTTGCGCGTGTCCGAGGCCGCGGCGTCGGCTTCGCCCGCGCCGGCCTGGCCGGAGGACCTCGCGCCGCTCACGATCGGCCCCGCCCGGATGCTCCTTCCGGGCACCACGCTCGTGGTCCCCGGCGGGTGGCGGGCGATCCTGGAGGGAGCCCTCCTCCGGGTGGAGCGGGTGGGCGGCGCGCCCCCTGCGCCCGAGGCCGACCGCGACACGGCGCTCTCGCTCTGGACCCAGCGCTTCTCCGCCGTGGCGGAGGGCGCCGGGGAGGTGCTGCGCCGCACCGCCCGCAGTGTGAACATCCGCGAGCGGCTGGACTTCTCCTGCGCGGTGTTCTCCGGGCGCGGCGAGCTGGTGGCGAACGCCCCGCACGTGCCCGTGCACCTCGGCGCCATGGGCGACACGGTCACCGACATCCTCGCGGCCTTCCCCGACATGGAGGAGGGCGACGCCTGGCTCACCAACGACCCCGCGGCCGGCGGCTCGCACCTCCCCGACCTCACCGTGGTGCGCTGCGTGGTGCACGAAGGCGAGCGTTTCTTCGTGGCCAACCGCGCGCACCACGTGGACGTGGGCGGGCTCACGCCGGGCTCGATGCCGCCGCACTCGCGGCGCCTCTCCGAAGAGGGCCTCTGCTTCCGGCGCTGGCCGCTGCTCCGGGCCGGCCGCTTGAATCTCCCCGACCTGGCCGGTTGCCGCGACCCGTCCACCGTGGCGCTCGACCTCCAGGCCCAGCTCGCGGCGAACCAGCATGCGGCGCAGGCGCTGGTGGCGTTGGGGCGCGCGAGCACGCTCGCCCGGTGGATGGCGGAGCTGCTCGGCGCCGT
>CAISIK010000131.1 GCA_903885375.1 uncultured Pseudomonadota bacterium | reverse complement strand
CGCCCGGCAGGATGCCGTTGGCTGAGTGGATACGGCTGCCTGCATGAACCCGGTGAGCGCGATGAACACGCCATCCCCCGTTGAGACGTTGGAGAAGGCGGTGGTTCAAGGAAAGCTGACTCTCTTGATCGACGACATTGTAGCACCCTTATGTCTGGGGGATGGAACCGTTCACGGGAGCCGGACGGCGACCGCACAGGGCGGTGGTCAAGCCGCCCGGAGGGAGGTTACAACGGGGGGGGGGGGCGAGGCGCAACCCTGCGCGTTGGATTTTTCAGCGCTCGCCACCTTCGCCCACACGCCGCGAGGGCCGGCAACCCGGCCCACCCCGAGGTGGGGCGAACGGCCCTCGCCCCAAATCCGGCTCGTCAATGTCCTTCTTTCACCGCGTTCCGGTTCCACGACGGGATTTCGATCTCCACGTCGGACGCCCCCGTGGGCACGCACTGGCAGGCAAGTCGCGAGCTGGGACGCAACGCCGGCGCGGTGTCCAGCATGTCCAATTCTTCGTCGGAGGCTTCGTTGGACTGGACGAGGCCGCGGGTGACGTAGACGTGGCACGTGGAGCACGCGCAAACGCCGCCGCAGACGTGCTCCACCTCGTGGAAGCCCGCCGCCATCAGGAGCGCCAGGAGGGAGCCCTCCTCGCCGTGGTCGGCCTCGGGGAGCGCCGCGGGGTTGACCTCCACCCGCACGTCGGTGCCCTTCACCGTGATCACGTAGGGGCGCGTGGGGAGCGGCGGCGGCTCGCTCTTCATGTAGGGGTTCTTGCCCATGGTTACTTCATCCCCAGCTCGGCGCCCACGACCGAGGCGTCGCGGCCGGTGAGCGCACGGGTGAGGTCGCGCTCGATGCGGCGTTGTGCGAAGGGCGCGCTCACCTCGTCGAGCTTCTTCGACAGCGCCCCGATGCGCTCGCGATCGGTGCCGGGCATCGACTCGGTCAGGGCGGTGACCACCTGGCCGATGACGTCGGCTTCGTTGGCCACGAGCATCGCCCCATCCACCCGGAGCGCCTTCGCGATGGCCGCGAGGATGCCTTCGGCCTCCACCCGCGCCTCGATGAGCAGCCGCTCGTCCACGTCGGTTTCGGCGTGGTCGATAGCATCCTCCAGCATGGTCTCGATCTCCTCCTCGGTCAGGCCGTAGCTCGGCTTCACGTCGATCCTCGCCTCGATGCCCGTGTGCTCCTCGCGCGCCGACACCTTGAGGATGCCGTCGGCATCCACGGTGAACTCCACGCGCACCCGCGGCACCCCCGCCGGCATCGGCGGCAACCCCGCCAGCACGAAGCGCCCGAGCGAGCGGTTCTGGCTCACCAGCTCGCGGTCGCCCTGGAGCACGTGGAGGTCGACCGCGGTCTGGTTGTCCACGTGGGTGGTGAAGGTCTGGTGGGCGCTCACCGGCATGGTGGAGCAGCGGGGGATGAACTTCTCGGTGACACCGCCCATCACCTCGAGACCGAGGGAGAGGGGAATGACGTCGAGGAGCAGCAGATCGTCGGCGAGCGAGGAGTTGCCCGCGAGGATGTCGGCCTGCAGGGCGGCGCCGAGCGCCACGACCTCGTCGGGGTTGTGGTCGCAGAAGGGCTCGCGGCCGAAGGACTCCGCCACGAAGCGCCGCACGGCGGGCACGCGGGTGGAGCCGCCCACGAGCACGACGGCGTCGATCTGGGCGGCGGTCAGCCGGGCGTCGGCGAGGGCCTGACGGCACGCGGCCCCCGTGCGGGCGATGAGCGGCGCGATGTCGGCCTCGAACTCGGCCGCCGTGACCGTGAGCGCGCGCCCGCCGATCGTGACCGTGGCGGAAGCTGCGCTGCTGAGCTGGTGCTTGGCCGCCCGGGCGGCGGCGGAGGCCTCGCGGAGCTGGCCGTCGTCGAGCGCGGCCACCGCGTCGGCGCCGCCCAGGAGGCGCTCCAGCAGGATGCGGTCGAAGTCGTCGCCGCCGAGGTGGGTGTCGCCCGCGGTGCTGAGCACCTGGAACACCCCGTCGTCGAGCTGGAGGATGGACACGTCGAACGTGCCGCCGCCGAGGTCGTAGACCGCGAACGTGCCGCTCTCGCGCTTGTCGAGGCCATAGGCGATGGCCGCCGCGGTGGGTTCGTTGAGCAGGCGGAGCACCTCGAGCCCCGCGAGCCGCGCGGCGTCCCGGGTGGCCTGGCGCTGGGCATCGTCGAAGTAGGCGGGCACCGTGATGACCGCGCCGCCCGGCTCGCCGAACAGGCACTCGATGGCGCACTGGCGCAGCACCTTGAGCACCTCGGCGCTCACCTCCACGGGCGTGACCGGATCG
>CAISIK010000130.1 GCA_903885375.1 uncultured Pseudomonadota bacterium | reverse complement strand
CTGGGCACCTCCTACTCGGCGACGGCGCGGAAGCTCGGCGCACCGGCGACCGTTCACATCCGAGGGTCGAGGCTGGACATCGAGATCGGGGACGAGCGGTGCAGCCACGTTCGCGAGGACCACACCGGCGAGGTCCGCCGCCTGCCCGAGCATCGCGAGGACGTGGTCTCTGTGCTGCACGGCCGGCGCAAGCTCGCCACCTTCCGCCGGCAGTGCCTGCTGGAACTCGGCCAGGAAGCCTGGCTGTTCCTGGGCCAGCTCGTGCACCTGGAACCACACGGGCGCTGGGAGGAGCCGTGCAGCGACCTGTTCACCCTGCTCCAGCGTCACAACGACGACGCGATGCGCGCGGCCTTCGGCCGGTGCCACGCTGAGAAGCGCTACACGGTGGCCGCGGTCCGCGCGGCCTTGGTGGCCGCGTGAACCCCGGCGACATCGATCTGGACGCGCTCCTCAAGCGCCTTCACCTGCCGACGGTGCGGCGCCTGTACCCGGGCTACGCCGCGCGCGCGGCGGCCGAGGGGTGGTCGCACCGTGACTTCCTGGCCCTGCTCATCGCAGAGGAGGTTGCGCACCGCAACGACACGCGCGTCCAGAAAGCTGCGCGGCACGCCCACTTCCCATTCGTCAAGACCATCGAGGAGTTCGACTTCGTCTTCCAGTCGAGCCTCCGGCGCCAGCAGCTCGGACCGTACCTCGGGCCCGAGCTGGTCTCCGAGGGGCGCAACCTGGTCCTGTCCGGGCGGCCGGGGCGAGGCAAGACCCACCTGGGGGTCGCCATCGGATACCGGGCGATCCAGAACGGCTTCACGGCACGATTCGTCGGCGCCAGCGCGCTCATCGACGAGCTGGGCGCCGCGTCCCGCGCGGGTCGGCTGAACGAGGCTACAGCTGGGTGGGTCACCCCCGACGTGCTGATCGTCGACGAGGTCGGCTACCTCCAGCACGCGGAGAACGCAGCCAACGTGCTGTTCGGCGTGGTCGACCAGCGCTACCTGCGCCGCAAGCCGCTGATCTTCACCACCAACAAGCGGCTCCGGGCCTGGGGCGACGTGCTGCACGACCACGACCTCGCCGAGGTGATCCTCGACCGCGTGCTCGAACGCGGCGAGCACATCATCCTCGGCGGCCGTTCGTGGCGAACCAAGCACGTCGATCCGGAAATGCTCGGCGACCCGGGCGCTGATCCGGAAAGCGTCCGGAATCCCGTCGCCGGCTCCCCTCCCGTCCCGCCGGCCTCGTAGGGGCGGCGGGCTGGGCGTGGGGTTCGCTCAAGCGGCCCCGCGGCCGGACCGTCGACCCGCGGTGGCACCGCCACCAACCTTCTCTTCTGCAGCCTCATCTTGCGGCCCTGAACCCGCCGCGTCACATTCTCGAAGCCGCCATCTTTTCCGGACAAAACCCGCCAGACTTTCCGGACGCCACAAATGGTGCTTTGCATCGCGATTGGTTGCCCTTGTCCCCAGCCCGACGTTTTGGTCGTTGAACAAGAGGATTTCCCTCGGCCTACTGGCCTCAGTGCAGATTTCGAGTGTGCGGAACTGTGCCTGTCGGTCGGTGGTGGTGGCGATGGGAGCCAATCCGTCGGTGAGTGCTCGTTTGACTGCAGCAAAGGTTGGGTCCCACCGGGCGACAGCGGCACCGCAGCTGACGAGGACCGCTGCGATGTCAGCTGTGTGATCACCACCGAGTACGACTGTAAGTAAGTGGATCGTTTGGAAATGCGATCCCAACCGACCGACCGCAAACGCCCCGTCCGGCACACTGAAGAGTCCCGCCGGCCGACTCACCGCTCCCTCGGCGCGGGGAAGAGAAGCCCGAGCAGGGCATCGAGGTGCGGGATCGGCGATAGCGAACCAAGCTTTGGAACGGTTCACGCCGCCCCCTCGGCGACGTCATCGCCCGCGTCGGCTTCGCCGGAGAGCAGGTTCCGCGGGATCGACCGACCCCACCACCAGCGCCCGGCCTCTGCGAGCTCGCCGAACTTGAGCCCCGACGCCGGGGCCTGCGCGAGGAACGCCTGCCAGCCCCCCTCGGTTGGCGGGAGCACGTCCACGCCCGCTGTGCCGAAAGCTGCGCCGGCGTTCACGATCCGCACCCCCGATGGTGCGACGACGGGGACCTTCTGGCTCTGCTGGTTGTAGTACGACACCTTCGCCAGCGCGCCGACCACGGTGTCGGCCACCTGCGGCCAGGTCCGCTCCACCCAGGCATCGGGTCCGTGCTGCCAGCCGAGGCCGGGCCAGTCGCCCGAGTAGCGGAGGCGGTCGTTCGCGGCCTGCGTCACCGCGCGGATGGTGGACGGCTCCTGGTCAGCCGGGAACGTCGCCCCGTAGTGCTCGGGCTTCAGCGTCGCGAACTGCGCGGAGTCGGACTTCAGCAGCTTCCAGACAGCCTCCCCCGCCGAGCGGAAGGCGATCTGCCCGTCCCGCGTGACCTTGCCGAACTCGATGTAGTCCACCTTCGAGGCGTTCCACGCCGACGGAACCCCGACGCGCAGCCCCTCGAACAACGGTCCGCCGCCAGCGGGATCGGCTGCCTGCCGAGCCGGGAAGGCGATGACCTTGCAATCGCCGCAGATCGGGCGCTCGACGAGCGCGGGCAGGCCGGTGAACTCGCCCTGCACCTGGTAGCCCCAGCGCGGCTTCGCGGTCTGGTCGTCCTCGCCGCGGTCGTCGCCGACTTCGCGGCCGAGGATGTGGCGAGGGAACTCCCTGAAGTAGCCGCCGGAGACGATGGCCTCGTCGGCGCTGTCGACGGCGTCGAGCTGGCCGCCCCGCGCACGGAAGAAGAGCACGTCGGTGACGAGCATCGCGCCGGGGAAGATGGCCTCGCGTCGCTTCTCGTTGATGCTCGGGAGCCGGAACGCCGCGGCGAGGTGGTGGCGCTTCAGCACCTTCTCGCGGAGTGCCACGAACTGCGCCGTCCGCGACGTGAGGAAGCCGCCGGGCACGAGGAACACGCCGAGCCCGTCGGGCGCGAGCAGGTCGAGGCCGCGCCGAAGGAAGTAGTGGTACGCCATCTTCTCGCGGTAGGCCCGGTCGGGGTCCTCCGCGATCGACGCCCCACGGATGCCGTAGGGTGGGTTCGACACCACGAGCCCGAGGCGCCCGGCGGCGCCGGCGCCCTTCTCGCGGACCCAGCGCTCGAAGGGGGCAAGCGTGAGGTCCACGTCGGGGCGCAGGACGTGCAGCATCCGGGCGGAGAGCTCGGACCACTCCACGGCGTGCCAGGTGATGCCGGGGACGGGCTCGAAGGCGCGGAGAAAGCGGCCGATCCCGGCCGACGGTTCGAGGGCGTGGACGGTCTCGCCGTCGTGAGGGAGACTCGGGACGAGGGGCGCCACGAGGCGGGCGATCTCCTTCGCCACCTTCGATGGCGTGTAGAATTCATGAATGAGTCCGCGCTCTTCCGGCGGGGG
>CAISIK010000129.1 GCA_903885375.1 uncultured Pseudomonadota bacterium | reverse complement strand
CGCGCCCGCCGCCACGAGCGCCGCCACCCGCTCGCCGAGCGCCTGTTCGGCGGCGAGGGCGCTCCGCGCGCTCGCCGCCTGGGCCTCCGCTTCCCGGAGGGTGAGGAGCGCCCCGGCGAGCGCGAGGTGAAGGTCCTGGCGGACCGCTTCGGCATCGGCCCGCGCGGCCCGCACGGCCGCCTCCGCGGACTCGCGGTCGGCCGTGAGGCTGCCGCCGGCGTAGAGCGGCGTGACCGAGCTGAGCGACAGCCGCGCCGCCGCATCCGGCCCGCCCACATCGACGCCCACCGCCGTGCTCGCGCCGAGCCGCAGGTCGGGCAGGCCCGCCGTGCGACGCGAAGCGAGCGCGGCGTCGGCCGCGCGCTCGGCGAGGGCAGCCTCCCGCGCATCCACGCCGTCGCGGAGGACGATCTCCATGGCGGCGGCGAGGTCGATGGTCTGGGCGGCGGCCGCCGGGACCAGCGCGGCGAGGAGGAAGGCGATCATTGGAAGCGCAGGGCCTCGATGGGGTCGAGGGCGGCGGCGCGGCGGGCCGGGTACCACCCGAAGAACACCCCCACGCCCACGGCGAAGCCCATGGCGAGGACCACGCTGTCGACGGTCACCGCGGTGGTCCAGCCCGTGGCCGAGGCAACCACGCCGGTCACGATGACGCCGAGCACCGCGCCGAGCGCCCCGCCGAGGGAGGAGAGCACCACGGCCTCTACCAGGAACTGCCAGAGCACATCGGCGCGGCGGGCGCCGAGCGCACGGCGGATGCCGATCTCGCGGGTGCGCTCCGTCACCGACACCAGCATGATGTTCATGATGCCGATGCCGCCCACCACGAGCGACACGCTGGCCACCACGAGGAGCAGGTTGGTCATCACCTCGGTGGCGCCGCGCGCGGCCTCGGCGATCTGGCTCTGGTCCTGCACGGTGAAGTCGTCGTCGGCCTTGCCGCCGAGCCCGTGCGACTCGCGGAGGATGCTGCGGGTCTCGGCCATCAGCGCGGGGAGGGCGGCCTCGGAGCGCGCGCTGAGCAGAAGCTGGGCGATGAACTGGCGGCCCGCCATCCGGGCGCGCACCGTGGTGTACGGCACGAGCGCGATGTCGTCCTGGTCGTTGCCCTCGGCGGTCTGCCCCTTCGTGGCGAGCAGGCCCACGATCTCGAGCGGGATGCCGCGGAGGCGGAGCGTCTGCCCCACGGGATCATCCTCGCCGAAGAGGTTCTGCGCCACGGTGTTGCCGAGGATGCACACCTTGCGGTTGTTGCGGATGTCCAGCTCGTCGAACACGCGGCCGGAGCGCACCGCCCAGCGACGGATCTCGAAGTAGGAGCTGTCTACGCCGGCGATGGGGGTGCGCCAGTTGTTGCCGCCCGCCACGGCCATGCTGAACGTGCGGATCACCGGGGTCACGGCCACCGCCTGGAGCGACTCCGCGGAGAGCTTGCGCACATCCTCGATCTTGAGGCTGTCCATGCTGCCGGCGCCGGCGGAGACGCCGGACTTGCGATCCACCCCGGGGGTGACCACCACGAGGTTGGAGCCGAGGCCCGCGATCTGGCGGGCCACCTCGGCCTCCGCGCCCTTCCCGATCGCCACCATCACCACCACGGAGGCCACGCCGATCACCACGCCGAGCGCGGTGAGCAGCGAGCGGGCCGCGTTGCGTCGGATGCTCGCGAGGGCGGCCAGGACGAGCCGGGAGGCCGTCACCGCGGGCGGCCGATCTGCGCGGTTTCCCGATGGTGCCGCCAACGATCTTCGTGCAGCTCGAGAAACACGCTGTCGCACCAGCGGTCGCCCACCTGGAAGCTGTTCCTGCGCTCGTCGTACTGCCGGAAGCCGAGCGCGTCGAGCAGGTGAAGACAGCGCAGGTTCAGGGGGTCCACGTCGGCGATCACGCGCGGCTCACGCCGCATGTAGAAGGCGCGGTCGAAGAGGAAGCTCAGGGCTTCCGTGGCGAGGCCGTGGCCCTGCGCGGTGGGGTGGAGGATGAAGCCCACCTCGGGCACCCGCCAGAAGCCGGCCTTGCCAATGACCACGCCGTTCCACTCGAGCACGAAGTCGTCCGCGCTCCGGCCCGTTCGCTCCCCCTCGATCATCGTCCGGACCCAGGCTTCGGTTTCCTCGAGCGTCTGGTGCGGGGGGGTGGACCAGTACCGCATGGCCACCTCATTCGACAGCACCGCGTGCATCGCGGGGATGTCGTCGAGGCGGGCCGGCCGCAGCACCAGTCGGGCCGTGTGGAACATGCGCTGCGGCTACTCGGCGTCGGGCGGGGCGGGGATGCGCTCGAAGGTGATGTGTTCGTTCTCGACGTCGATCTTCACCGTGTCTCCCACGCCGTACCCGCCGCTCACGATGGCCTTCGACATCGGGTTGAGCAGGTGCTGCTGGATCGCCCGCTTCAGCGGACGGGCGCCGTACATCGGATCGAAGCCGGCCTCCGCCACCGCATGGAGCGCGGCGGGCGTGAGCTCCAGGTCGAGCTGGCGCTCCGCGAGGAGCTTTCGCACCCGACGGAGCTGTACGAGGAGGATCTTGTCCATGTCCTCGCGGCGCAGCGCATCGAAGATGGTGATGTCGTCGATGCGGTTGAGGAACTCGGGCTTGAAGGCGCGCCGCAGCTCCGCCATCACCTCCACCTCCATCTTCGCGCGGTTGTCCTGCAGCTCCATGATGCGGTGGCTGCCGACGTTGCTGGTCAGGATGATGACGGTGTTCTTGAAGTCGACCGTGCGGCCCTTGCTGTCGGTGAGCCGGCCGTCGTCGAGCACCTGGAGCAGCACGTTGAACACGTCGGGATGGGCCTTCTCGATCTCGTCGAGCAGCACCACGCTGTAGGGCCGCCGGCGCACCGCCTCGGTGAGCTGGCCGCCCTCGTCGTAGCCCACGTAGCCGGGGGGTGCGCCGATGAGGCGGGCCACCGTGTGCTTCTCCATGTACTCGGACATGTCGATGCGCACGATGTTGTTCTCGTCGTCGAACAGGAACTCGGCGAGGGCCTTCGCCAGCTCGGTCTTGCCCACGCCGGTGGGGCCGAGGAAGATGAAGCTGCCGATGGGCCGGTTCGGGTCCTGGAGGCCGGCGCGGGCCCGGCGAACCGCATCGGACACCGCCACGATCGCGGCGTGCTGGCCGATCACGCGGGCGTGGAGGTTGTCCTCCATCTTCAGGAGCTTGGCCTGCTCGCCCTCCTTCAGCTTGGTGACCGGCACGCCCGTCCACTTGCTGACGACGAGCGCGATGTCCTCTTCGGTGACCTTCTCGCGGAGCACACCGCCGTCCTTCTGCAGCTCGGAGAGGCGGGCCGACGCCGATTCGAGCGCGGCCTTGGCCGCGGGCAGCTCGCCGAACTTGATGGCGCTCGCGCTGGCGTACTCGCCGCCCCGCTCCATGCGTTCGAGCTGGTGGGTGAGCTCCTCGATGCGCTCGCGCTGCTCGTTGATCTGGTCGAGCGCGGTCTTCTCGGCCTCCCACTTGCTGCGGAGGCCGCGCGACTCCTCCTGGCGCTCCGCGATCTCCTCCCGGAGCTTGTTGGCCCGCTCCACCGCCGCCTTGTCGGTTTCCCGCACCAGCGCCGCGAGTTCCACGCTCAGGCCGCGGATCTGGCGTTCGATCACGTCGATCGGCTGGGGGAGCGACTCGATCTCCATCTTGAGGCGGCTCGCCGCTTCGTCGATGAGGTCGATCGCCTTGTCGGGGAGCTGCCGGTCGTTGATGTAGCGGTCGCTCATCGTGGCGGCGGCGAGGATGGCATCGTCGGTGATCTTGATGCCGTGGTGGGTCTCGTACTTGTCCTTGATCCCGCGGAGGATGCGGATGGTGTCGGCCACCGAGGGCTCCTCCACCAGCACCGGCTGGAAGCGGCGCTCCAGCGCCTTGTCCTTCTCGATGTGCTTGCGGTACTCATCGAGCGTGGTGGCGCCGAGGCAGCGCAGCTCGCCGCGGGCGAGCGCGGGCTTGAGCATGTTGCCGGCGTCCATCGAGCCTTCCGACTTGCCGGCGCCCACCATCGTGTGGAGCTCGTCGATGAACAGGATGATGCCGCCGTGGCTCGCCTCGATCTCGGTGAGCACCGCCTTCAGGCGCTCCTCGAACTCGCCGCGGTATTTGGCGCCCGCGATGAGGGCCGCCATGTCGAGGCTCAGCACCTCCTTGTTCTTCAGCGACTCGGGCACGTCGTCGGTGGCGATGCGCTGGGCGATGCCCTCCACGATGGCGGTCTTGCCCACGCCGGGGTCGCCGATGAGCACGGGGTTGTTCTTGCTCCGCCGGCTGAGCACCTGCAGGGTGCGCCGGATTTCGTCGTCGCGGCCCACCACCGGGTCGAGCTTGCCTTCGCGAGCGAGCTTCGTCATGTCGCGGGTGTACTTGCCGAGGGCATCGCGCTGCTTCTCGCTGTCCTCCCCCTCCACCTTCTGGCCTTTCCGGCCCACGGCGATCGCGTTCAGCACCCGCTCGCGGGTGACGCCGTAGTCGAGCAGGAGCTGCTTCGTCTTGTCCTGGGCATCGCAGAGGCCCACGAGGAAGAGCTCGGTGCTCACGTGCGTGTCGCCGAGGGCCTTCGACTCCTTGTCGGCCGAGTCGAGCACCGTCTGGAAGGCGCGACTCAGGGCCGCCTGCGTGCCGCCCGACACCTTCGGAAGCTGGTCGAGCAGCTGGGCAGCACCCCGCTCGAGGCCCGGCACATCCACGCCGACCTGGGAGAGGATGCTGGGCGCGACGCCCTTTTCCTGGGTGAGCAGCACCAGCAGCAGGTGCTGGGGGCGGATTTCGGGGTTGCCCATCTTGCCGGCGAGATTCTGCGCGTCGGAGATGGCCTCGCGCGCCTTCACGGTGAACCGTTCGAACTTCATGTGCGGGCTCCTGTGGGGTCGCCGGGGGGCGACCTGTCTTAGCCTTTCCTTGGGCACGGCGCGCCCATGCGGCAAGGAGTCCTCCTCTGTCCGGGCCCTCCCATGCACCGGTCGCGTCGGGATACAGGGCTTGCCCGCCCGGTCCTCCCCGTGATCCTCCTGCTCCTCGCCTGCGCCGATCCCGAACCCGTCGTGCTCACTCCCGATGCCCAGTCGTGGCCCCAGGAGGCGGAGCTGGTGGTGGATGGGCTGCACGCGGTGGAATCCTTGTGGAACGAAGGCCAGGCGAGCGCGGCCGGAACGATGGCGGAGCGGGTGTACACCGAGCGCTTCGAGCCCCGGATGGAGCCGGCGCTCCGCGAGATGGAAGGTCCGGATGCGGCTGCCCAGCTCGAGTACGCCTTCGGGCAGCTCCGGGTGGTGCTCGATGGCCGCGACCGGGTGCGGGTGGAGGCGAGCGTGGACGATCTGGAGCGTCGCGTGCGCGCGGTCGGGGAGGCGGCGGAGCGCGCGTTTCCTGCGCCCGGGGCTGCGCCGACCCTGCCTGCGCCCAGGGCGGATGTGCGTCCGATCGTGCCCGAGGTGCCCCCGGCCTGGGAGGTCGACGACGCGGCGCCCACCGAGGCGGAGCCCGAAAAATAGGGCGTGGGGCAATGCGCCGCGCCCAACCTCGGGTGTGGCGTGGGCAGGCGCGCATTGCGGCGCCTCCGCAGACATTCCTTTACCGGAGGAGTGGCCGGGCGATGGGGATCTGGTGCATCCTCATGGAGAAGTCATGCTCCTCACGCTCCTCGCTTTCGCCTGCAGCGAACCCGAAGCGGTGGCGTTGGCCCCCCGGTGGCCGCGTCCGGGCCTCGAAGCCATCCTCGAGGTGAGCGCCCGGATCGACGAAGAAGGCCGTGCTTCCGCCTGGTCGGCTGGCGTGTGGAAGGAGGAGCCGTCGGCCCCGGCCGCCGCCGGCGCTTGCGACGCTCCGCCCGCCCGCTCCGACGTGCCGGGCCTCGCCGCGGTGGACCTCACCGCGCCCGTGGCCACGCGCCTGCAGCCCGGCGACGGCGCGGGCATGCAGGCCGCCGGCCCGCTTTACGTGCGCGATGCGCGTTGGGCGGTGGGCGATGTGCGCCTCGTCGCGGCCGACGGCACGGGCGCCGTGCTCGAAGGCGCGCTGCGCTTCGGCGATGCGGCCACGGTGGATGCGATGACCGTGGGGCCGGGCGGTACAGTGCTGCTGCGTTTCGTGGAGCAGGCGGAGACCCGGGTGGAGATCGATCTGACCGCAGCCGACGGGAGGACGTGGCGCTGCGCCGAGGCCGCGCCCGGCCTCGTGGTCCTCCCCGCCGAACTGGTGGATGCGGCCGCGGGACAGGTCGTCGTGCGGGCGGTTCACCATTCCGTCGTGGTCGCGCCGAACGCGGCGCTGGTGCACATGCGGGCTGTGGTGGAGCAGGCCCTGTCGCTGGCGGACCCGTTGGCCAGCGGGGAGCGTGCGCCCGCGCCGGTGCGCGCCGGGCCGGCCTGGGCGCCGCGCAAGGTGCTTCGGCACCGCGCCAGCCTCGGCTGAGTCCGGCGCCCGGCGCGGGCGGAACGAAGGCCCGCCGGGTCCGGGGTCAGGGGGCGCCGGGCTCGGGTTCGGCGCCTTCCAGCCCCACCGCGGCGGCCTCCGGCTCCGGTACGGCATCGGGTTCCGCCTCGCCCGCAGGCGCCCGCTCCCAGACCTCGCGCAGCCGCACCGTCCATCCGGCGCGCGTCGAGCTGGCGGTGATCTTCTCCGTGCGTGAGCGGGTGAAGGCCTTCTTCAGCCCGTGGCCGAGCTTGTCGTTGGGCAGGATGGCCCAGTCGAAGCCGGTGGTGATGGCGGCGTCGATCTCCTCGACCTGGGGCCGGTAGTAGCCGCGCTCGTGGTCGATGTCCCAGAGGGCGATGAGCGCGAACGAAGGCTGCTTCCCGGCCAGCACCGCATACCAGGGGGCGTGCGGGATGAGCACCCGGCCATCGAGGGCGGCGATCTTCTCCACGAGGCGGGCCACCGCCACGCGGTCGGAGTCGGTGGGAACGAAGCGCCCGAGCTGGCGTTCGGCCTTGCGCCAGGCCTCGGGCACCGAAGCGCCTCGTTCGAGCGCGGTGGAGAACCGTTCCCGGTCCACCTGGAAGTTCACCAGTTGGGCGGCCACCACGAGCGCCCCGGCCGCCCGCGCCCAGGGCAAGACGGCCGGACGGGCCGAGAAGGCGCCCGCCGCGACGGCCGGCAGCATCGAGCCCACCCAGAACGCCGGGATGAGCACGTTGAGGAAGCCCCCGGTGTGGCCCCGCATGAACGCCACGATGATGAGCGTGGTGAGCGCCACGCCCCCCCAGTACGGCCGGCGCACCCACAGGGGCAGCGCCAGCAGCACCGCGGTGGTGGTGATCGGGAGCGCGGCCCAGACCTCCTTGGGCGCGCCCGGGAAGGCCCGGCTCAGGACCTGGCCGTGCGCGCCCGGCACCAGCACGACCCAGTTCAGGAAGCTGCCGGCGGTCGCGATGGACATGCCGGCCACGAACAGGAGCGCCGGCCCGGCGCTCGCCGCCGCGAACTGCAGCGCGCGCTGGCGCCCGTGTGCCCGCCCGATCGAGATCAGCATGGGCAGCCCGAGGAGCGCCACGTGCTGCTTGGCCGTGAAGGCGAGGGCGAGCAGAAGACCGCTTGCCACGGTGGCCCCACGGGAGCGCTCGGCGCCGAGCACCAGCGCCCACGAGGCGATGGCGAGGGAGAGCGAGTCGGTCCGGACGAGATCGTAGAAGGTGCCGCCCGCCACCCACGCCGAAGCGAAGAGGCCGACACAGGCCAGCGAGAGGAGCCAGCCCGCGCCGGCGCGGAGGGCGCCGAAAACCAGCGCGGCGGCCGCGATGACCGTGCACACGATGCTCACGGTGCGGCCGAGCTCGTAGCCGAGCGGCAGCACGTGGCCGAGCGTGCCGAGGAGCCAGGCGTGCAGCGGCGGGTAGATGAAGGGGATGTAGTCATCGGCCGGGGGGCCGTAGATCGGAAGGCCGTCGCGCACCCGCTGCGCCGACACCAGCATGGCGCCTTCCATCCACTCGAGGTCGCCGTTGTAGGTGCGGCGCTCGAGCATCGCCGCGGTCAGCGCGCGCACCACCGGCACGGCGGCCGCAAGCGCCACGAGGCCCGCGAGGGCGTGGGCAATGCGGGCGCGGATCGAGGGGTCGGGCACGGCGCGCGCATAGCCCGTGGCACTCCCGGAGGCACCGAGATGCGCGGCGGCAAACGCCCACCGCGAGGTGGGGCGCACGCGCATCTCCCACAAAAACCTGCCGGCCGTGTAAGCCGCCCTCCCACCGCTTCGTTGTCCCCGCGAACCCACGGAGACTTCGATGCTTCTGCCCCTCGCCCTGACCCTCGTGACCCCCGCCCACGCCGACTGGCGCACCCGCTTCGAGACCACCATCCAGACGGTGGAGCAGATGGTGTGGAACCCCGACGCGCAGCAGAAGGCGGCGGCCCGCGGGCTCTCGGTGCTCAACGTGACCTGGGAGGACACCGGCCGCTCGAAGGGCAGCTCCGTGGGCCCGAACATCTCCGACATGACCATCGGCGTGCGCGACCTCAACGGCGCGCTCCACCCGATGCCGGTCATCCGCTTCGACAACTTCTCCGACAAGACGGCCGACGTGCGCAGCGAGGAGTTCTTCCTCCGCACCGGCAACGAGGATGGCCGCGCGCTCCGCACCACCTCGCTGGCCGGCCTTCTCCAGAGCCCCCGCAGCTACATGCACGACCCGGGCTCCTGGTCGGGCAGCCGCACCTCGCTCTGGGCCTCCCGCGACGAGTATGTGCTCGTGAGCGCCCAGGCCTGCTTCCTCCCCATCCCCGAGCGGGGTGAGGCCACCTTCACGCCGGTGCTCTACAACTACCAGTCCTCGCCCGGGAACCCCGCCGTGATGGCGATCATGGCCACCCGCGAGGGCACCAGCATGCAGGTGATCCAGAACGAGGGCGGCTACCTCAGCCAGCCGCTCTTCTTCAACGACGACGGCCAGCGCGCGCCCTTCCAGGCCGAGCGCGTGAGCCAGTGGGCGCGCGAGCAGGGCGTGGACGTGGACAGCATCAGCGCCGACAGCGGGCTGGACGTGGTGTTGCTCATCCAGGTGCCCCTGAAGCAGAAGGAGGTGCGCCGGAGCTGGATGGAGGAGCTCGGCGACGGCTGGGGGTACGGGTCCGGCGGTGCGCCGTCTGCGGCACCGATGATGGAGTCGGCGGCCAAGTCGAGCGACGTGGAGATGGCGGTGGTGAGCCACGGCCCGGTCGAAGGGCCCTTCACCGAGTTCGACAACCTCGGCGTGGAGCGGGACACCCGCTTCCCGATCCGGGTCACGGTGCAGTTCTACAAGGCCACCAGCAACGGCGTCGTCAGCTCCGCCGACATCGCCGAGGTCCGCGCCCAGATCGACCGCGTGTACGGCAAGGGCGACTACGTCGGCAGCCTCGTGACGGGCGGCGACACCTGGCGCCCCACCGAGTGGAGCCAGGCACCGCGCCCGACCCCCCATTCCAACGGTGGCGCGACCTGGGCCGACAGCTTCTGGTCGTGGCACAAGGCGAACTGATCGCGCCTTCGCGGTTATGTGCCTCCCCGTATGCAGAGGGTGCAAGCCGCTTCGGTGGGTTGGGTCGCGCGTCTGATCGATGCGCTCGTGGTCGCCGTCACGTTCGTGGCGGTGGCCCTCGCGCGTCAGTGGGCGCGGGAGTTCTGGAGCTTCGACGTGCTCCCCGGCCCCAAGGTGATGTCGCCGGTCACGGTGCAGAGCCAGTTCCACCTGGTCTTCGCCGTGGTGCCGCTATGGCTGTTTTCGCTGGCCCAGCACCGCCTGTACGACAATGTGCGGCGCATCCGGTCCGACCTGCTGCTCCTCCGGATCGCCAGCGCCGTGGCGGCGGCCTTCGGGCTCCTGCTGCTCGTGCTCTTCCTGTTTCCGCCCGCTGCGCCCGCCTCGCGGTCCTTCCTGCTCCTGTTCAGCGTGGTGAGCGTAGGCGCCCTGTTCGGCGCCCGGCGCTTCGAGGCGGCCCGCGCGCGCCGGCAGCCGCCCGCGTGGAACGTGCTCGTGGTGGGAAGCGCGGTGGAGGCCGCCCCCTTCGTGGACACTGTGCTCGCCCACCCCCAGTGGGGCATCCGGGTGGCCGGCGTGCTCGTTCCCGACGGGGACGACGTGACGAGCGTGCAGGGCGTCCGGGTGCTGGGTCGGGTCAACCAGCTCGCGGAGGTGCTCGACCGCGAGAGCATTGGCCAGGTTTTCATGACGGGCCGGGCGTGGGACACGAGCACCCTCCGTTTCGTGGCCGATGGCTGCGAGGAGGTGGGCGTCACCTTCTCGATGGATGCGAACTTCCTCGGCCTCTCCATCGCCCGGGCCGATGTGATGGACCTCGGCGGGTGGAGTGTCCTTTCGTTCTCCTCGGTGCCGAGTGATGGCACCGCGCTGCTCGTGAAGCGGCTGGTGGACGTGGTCGTGGCGCTCGGCGGCCTCGTGGTGCTCTCCCCTGTGCTCGTGGCCGCCGCCATCGCGGTGAAGGCCTCCGATGGCGGTCCGGTGTTCTTCGTGCAGGAGCGCAGCGGCCTCTACGGTCGCCCGTTCCGCATGCTCAAGTTCCGCTCCATGGTGGTGGATGCGGAAGCGCAGAAGGCGAACCTCGCCGAGCACAACGAGATGTCCGGCCCCGTCTTCAAGATGAAGGCCGACCCGCGGATCACCCGCGTAGGCGCGTTCCTGCGCAAGTCGAGCATCGACGAGCTGCCGCAGATCTGGAACGTGCTGCGCGGCGAGATGAGCATCGTGGGGCCGCGCCCGCCGTTGCCCGCCGAGGTGGCCCGCTACGAGCGCTGGCAGATGCGGCGGCTCTCGATGAAGCCCGGCCTCACCTGTGTCTGGCAGGTGAGCGGCCGCAACAAGGTCGACTTCGACAACTGGATGCGCCTCGACCTCGAGTACATCGACAACTGGTCGCTCTTCCTCGACCTCAAGCTCATCCTCCGCACCTTTCCGGTGGTTCTCACGGGGCGCGGCGCTTCCTGAGCGGCGTGCGCACACGCGCGCCGCATCGCCTCGGGTATGATGTCTGAAATGCAGTACGGCTCCCCCGAAGAGATCGCCGCGTTCGCGCAGCTCCAGTCCCGCCTGCCCGATCTGTTCGGCAAGGTCACCACCCGGCGCACGCAGGAGCAGACCGTGGTGGTCGTTCCGAGCCTCAGCCTGGACCCCGAGGAGCTCGCCAAGGTCAAGGGCGTGCACCACTACGAAGAGCGCATGCTCTACATGCTCATGCTGCTGCGCCGGCCGCGCACCCGCGTGATCTTCGTGACCAGCCAGCAGCTCGACCCCATCGTGGTGGACTACTTCCTCCACCTCCTCACGGGCGTACCCTCCTCGCACGCCCGGGAGCGGCTCATCCTCCTGCACTGCAGCGATGCCAGCAAGCAGCCGCTCACCGCCAAGGTGCTGGCCCGCCCCCGCCTGATCGAGCGCATCCGCGGGGCCATCCCCGATGCATCGCTCGCGCACCTCGTCTGCTTCAACAGCAGCGGGTTCGAGCGCTCGCTGGCGGTCCAGCTCGGCATCCCGCTCTACGCCAACGACCCGGCCCTGGCGCACTACGGCACCAAGTCGGGCTGCCGCAAGATCTTCCGCGATGCCGGCATCCTGTTCCCCGACGGCTTCGAAGACCTGCGCGATGGGGAGGACATCGTGGGTGCCCTCGCGGCGCTACGCGAGCGCGACCCGCGCCGCCGCCGGGCGGTGGTCAAGCTCAACGACGGCTTCTCCGGCGAGGGCAACGCCCTCTTCTACTTCGATGGCGCCGACGACCTCCGGGGGCAGGACCTCCGGAGCTGGATCCGCGCTCGACTCCCGGGGCTCCGCTTCGAAGCGCCGGGCGAAACGTGGGACCGCTACCACGGCAAGTTCAAGGAGATGCAGGGCGTGGTCGAGTCGTTCGTGGAGGGCGACGAGAAGTGCTCCCCCTCCTCGCAGAACCGCGTCAACGCGCAGGGGCGCGCCATGGCGATATCCACGCACGACCAGGTGCTGGGCGGCCCGAGCGGGCAGGTGTTCCTCGGGTGCACCTTCCCCGCCGCGGATGAGTACCGCTTGCAGATCCAGGATGCCGGGCTGCACGTGGCCCAGGTCCTCGCCTCGAAGGGGGTGATCGGCCGGTTCGCGACCGACTTCGTGAGCGTGAAGGAGAATGGCGAGTGGAAGCACCACGCCATCGAGGTGAACCTCCGGAAGGGGGGGACCACGCACCCCTTCCTCACGCTGCGCTTCCTCACCGACGGTAGCTACAACGTGGACGATGGCCTGTTCTACAGCCAGACCGGGCGGCCGAAGTACTACTACGCGAGCGACAGCCTCCAGTCCGACGCCTACCAGGGCCTCGGGCCGGCCGATCTCGTCGACCTCGCCGTGGTGAACGAGCTGCACTTCCACTCGAGCAGCGAGCGCGGGGTGGTGTTCCACCTCATCGGCGCGCTCTCGGAGTTCGGAAAGCTCGGTCTGGTCTGCATCGGCGACAATTGGCAGCAGGCCCGGTTCCTCTACCGGAAGACCAAGGACACGCTGGATCAGGTCACGAGGAAATCTTGAACGAGAAGGGGTACATCGCGTATCCTCCCGCCACCATGCGCCGATTCGCCCCGCTGCTCGCCCTCGTGCTGTTCGCCTGTGAAGAAGACCGTAGCTTTACGGCCGAAGATCGGGTGCTCGACGGCTTTTCCTACGTCGATGCGGGCGCCATCGCCGTGAACGACAACTCGGTTTTCACCGTTCCGCTCTTCTCGAAGGCCGGCAGCCTGCGGATTTTCGAGATCGCCACGGAGGATGTGTCGGTGCCGCCCGAGGCCACCGGCCCGGCGTTCACGGTGACGGACGCCGTGTGGGCCAACCTCTGCGATGGCGACGAGGATGGGGCGGACGATTGCCTCGATCTGGAAGACTACAGCGATGAGAACGACGCGGACACGCTCCCGCTCGCGGTCGGCTTCTCGCCCACGGCGGTTGGCTACTACGAAGGCATCCTCACCGTGTGGAGCAACGACAACACCTCCACGGAGGAGCTGCCGCTGCCCGAGGACGAATCGCAGGTCTGGACGGTGTGGCGCGTTCAGCTCCGCGGCCTCTCCGACTACGCATGCGGTCGCGCCTTCCCCGACGTGATCGACTTCGGCAAGCGCCCCGTCGGGGGCGACTTCAGCGCCGGCGTGACCATCTCCAACTGCGGGATCGTGCCGCTCACCGTGTCGGCCATCACCGACACCAGCGAAGCGATGGAGTCGCGCACCCTGCCGCCGCTGGTCGTGCTGCCGGGCCGGGATGAGGATGTGGTGCTCGGCTGGACCGTGGCCGACGACCTGCCGGCCCTCGGCGAGGTCACCTTCGAAGGGAACAGCGAACAGCTCACGGCGCAGAAGGTCTCCCTGTTCGGCAACGACTGCGAGCGGGCCCTCGACTCCACCCCCTGGGATGCCGACGAGGACGGCTGGCCGAGCTGCGGCGGCGATTGTGACGACACCCGCGCCGACGACAACCCCTCCCGCAACGAGCTCGTCGGCGATGGGCTCGACAACGACTGCGACGGCGAGATCGACGAGACGGAGGACGACACCGTCACCGACGACAACGATGGTGACGACTGCGCGGAGAACGGCGACGGCACGCGCTGCAACGGCGGCATGGACTGCAACGACAACGACGCCGCCATCGGCCCCAAGATCGCCGAGGTGTACAACCACATCGACGACGACTGCGATGGCGTGGTCGACGATGGCACCGAGGCCTCCGACGACGACCTCGATGGCTGGACCGAGCTCGAAGGCGACTGCGACGACACGCAGGCCGTCGTGAACTTCGATGCCATCGAGGTGGTCGACGGGCGGGACAACGACTGCGACGGCGTGCTCGATGAGGGCGGTCCCGCCTTCGACGACGACTCCGACAGCTTCGCCGACGTGGAGCCGGAGGATCGGCGCGACTTCGACGACTGCGACGACCAGGACCCCTGGGCCTTCGTGGGCGCGCGCGAGTACTGCGATGGCTACGACAACGACTGCGACGGCCTCATCGACGATGGCGAGGCCGACGAGCCGGACGGCGCCTGCGCCTTCCGCCCCACCCGCGAGGGGGGTACGGCGGGCGAGGTCGATACGGCCACCAAGCCCGATGGCGGCTGCCAGACCGGCGGCGGCGCCGGCATGGGGGCGGCCCTCTTCGCCCTTCTGCTTGTCCCCACGCGACGCCGTGACTAATCAGACGTGGTGCGCCTGAACTTCGCGAACGGCATCCTCGTTGCCGCCGTCCTCCTCCTGGCCCTCACCGCGATCTGGTTCCAGAAGCGGCTGGCCGTGGCCGAGATCACCCAGACCGATCTCGTGGCGCTCATCGAGCGCGGCGGGGTCACCAAGGCCAAGTTCGATGGCGCCACGCGCATCGAAGCGTCGGTGAAGCCCGAGCGCGAGGGGGCTCCGCCGGGGGTCGTCTACGCCGTGGTGGTCCCGGGCGATGAGAGCGTCGTCAAGGCCCTTCAGTCCGCGAAGGTGCCGTACGGCGCCTCCGAGGCAGGAGGGTGTGCCAGCGCGCTCCCGCTGGTGATGCTGCTCGCCGTGGTCACGGCGTTCATGATGTTCAACACCTTCCGGCCGCAGCCCGACACGCCCAACGCCGCGCGAATCTCGCGATCGCAGGCCAAGCTCGCGCCCGAGGAGGGCACGGGCGTCACGTTCAAGGACGTGGCGGGCATCGATGAAGCGGAGGAGGAGCTCAACGAGCTCGTGCAGTTCCTGAAAACGCCGGAGCGCTTCACGCGCCTCGGCGGCATGATCCCCAAAGGTGTCCTGCTCGTCGGCCCGCCGGGTACCGGCAAGACCCTCCTCGCGCGCGCCGTGGCCGGCGAGGCCGGCGTGCCCTTCTTCTCGCTATCGGGCTCCGACTTCATGGAGCTCTACGTGGGCGTGGGGGCGGCGCGCGTGCGCGACCTCTTCAAGCAGGCCGCCGAGCGGGCGCCGTGCATCGTCTTCATCGATGAGATCGATGCCATCGGCAAGGCCCGCATCGCGGGTGTGCCCGGCGGCGGCGAGGGCGAACGCGACCAGACGCTGAACCAGCTCCTCGTGGAGATGGATGGCTTCGATGGCCGCAAGGGCATCATCCTCATGGCGGCCACGAACCGGCCCGACACCCTCGATGCCGCGCTCCTGCGGCCGGGTCGCTTCGACCGCCAGGTGCTGGTCGACCGGCCCGACGTGCGTGGTCGGGAGGCCATCCTCCGCGTGCACGCCGCCAAGCTGGCGCTCGCCCCTGAGGTTGATCTCAAGCGCATCGCGCAGGTCACGCCCGGTTTTGTCGGCGCCGACCTCGGCACGGCGCTCAACGAGGCGGCGCTGCTCGCTGCGCGGCGCAACCTCGACCAGGTAGGCCAGCTCGAGATCGAGGATGCCGTGGAGCGCATCTCGATGGGGCTCGAGCGCAAGAGCCGGCGCCTGAGCGAGGAGGAACGTCGGAGCACCGCGGTGCACGAGTCGGGCCATGCCATCGTCGCCGCCGGCTCGCCCGGGGCCTCCACCGTGCAGAAGGTCACCATCATCCCCCGCGGGATCGGCGCGCTCGGCTACACCAGCTTCCGAGACCCCGAGGAGCGCTTCACCCAGACGCGCGCGCAGATGCTCGCCATGATGGCTACCCTCTTCGGCGGTCGCGCGGCCGAGGAGCTGGTGTACGGCGAATACAACAGCGGCGCGGCCAACGACATCCAGCAGGCCTCCGACCTCGCGCGGCGCATGGTCACCGAGTTCGGCATGTCCGAGGCGCTCGGCCCCATCAACTACGCCAGCGAGCGCCGCAACCCGTTCGGCATGCACGCCCGTCAGGTGGAGACGGTGCACAGCGATGACACCGCCCGCCTGATCGATGCGGAGGTGCGCAAGCTCCTCGAAGCCGCGCAGGATCGCGCGCGCGGCCTCCTCGCCCAGAACCGCGACGTGCTCGACCGCATGTCCACGGCGCTCGTGAAGGAGGAGTCCCTCTCCGGCGAGCGGCTGGCCGAGTTCCTTTCGGGCGTGCGCCGGTTGGAGCTGGCGGCGAGCTGAGGGCGGGCCAGCGGGGGCTGCGCCCGGGGCCTGCGCCCGCGCGGTTAGTCGTCGCCCCAGGTGGAGATGCTGTGGGCGGCCACCGCTTCGGGCGGCTGCGTGAGGTGGAGGAAGCCCTCGGTGAAGGGCAGGTCGCGCATGGCCACGCCCAGCGGGCGGCTGAGCAGCACGCCCACGATGCAGAGGCAGTAGCCCGGGAGGGTGACGAGCAACCCGATGAAGCTGAAGACCGACATGTAGAGGAGCAAGTGGAAGCGCCCGCCCGAGGTGAGCGAGAAGGACCGCTCGATGGCGGCCATCATGGACTGCCCTTCCAGCGCGATCACGTGGGCCACGAGCGACAACGCCATCCGCAGGTACAGGAGCGCGCCCACCACCATCAGGAACCAGACCCCCCCCACCACCGCCACGGCGAGCTGGGTGGGGGAGCCTTCCGGCAAGAAGAACATGGCGCCGAACGGGGCTATCGCGATGGCCACCCCCGCCAAGCCGATCAGGCCCGAGGTGAAGGACCAGGCGAGCATCGTACCGAAGCAGTCGGTTGCCGAAAACAAGGTGCCGGGGAGGGCCTCACCGGTGCGGATGAGCTGGGCGTGAAGGCGGATCCAGCCCGCGCCGAGCCATCCGTTGGCGAGGAACATGACCACCACGAGGACCACCGCCACGACGACGATGAGCCCCAGCACCCCGAGCCCCACGCCGGCAAGGGCATCGACCCCGGCGAATGGGCCGCCGTCGGCGGCGAACCAGCCCGGCTGTCCCGGCAGCGCCGAGTGGCCGGAAGCACCAACCTTGTCGAACATCTCGCGGAGCTGGGTGTAGTCGTCCGGATTGGGCACATTCACACCGCCGCCGCCTTCGGTGCAGCCCTTGAGGAAGCCCCCGAGCACGAGCACCCACGGCGCCCGCCGGATGCCGGCTATGCCGCGGCGAAGGCCACGGTCGATGTCGAACGCGGCGCGGATGTCGCTGAAAGCAGGAGGAGGCGTGCTGCCGGAGGCGGGGAGCTGGCCGTAGGGTGAGGCGTCCATCTTGCGGAGGTCAGCTCCCGCCGGCGTAGCCATCGCCGCCCGAACCACCCTGCGAGGTGATCTGGGCGCCTGCGGGGTAGCCCACCGCATCGTCCGTACCATGCTGGAGGCGGACGGCGCCGGCGCGCGAGATCGCCACGATCCACTCATCGGTCTTGCCCGAGAGGGCGGCCTTCTGGTTCACGAAGGTCACGCAGATGTAGCCATCGGCGCTGCTGTCGCCGTTGATGTCGCAGTCGTAGTCGCTGGCGGGGTTGTCGAGCATGCCGCGCGGATTGAAGACGATCGAATCGGTCCAGGAATCGGTGCCGGCGAGGGTGTCGGGGAGCTCCTCGATGCTCACCCAGGGGAGGCTGTCCTGGGCATCCCTCTGGATGTTCACGTAGCCTTCTCCCTGCAGGTCGTCGGTGCCGGTCATCTCGACAGGCAGCGTGTTCCATGCGGTGCTGTGCGCGGACAGATCACCCTTCTGCACCCAGTAGATGCCGTGGTTGGTGTCGCTCGTGGCGGGGTCGGGGTCGGTCTCTTCGAGCCAGATGCGGTACTGCACGTTGTCGGCGATGGCCATCGACCGCGCCTGGCTCGCCTGCGCGGCGAACTCGCGCGCCGCGCGCCGGGTGCGCCACGAGGGCATCAGCTCCGTCATCATACCTGCGCCGATGGCCGCGAGGATGCCGATCAGGGCAACGACGATCGCGATCTCCACGAGTGTGACGCCGCGGCGTGCCCGCATGAACCCTCCCGGTCGGAGCTGAGTCTACCCGATCTCCACGATTTCAGGTATCCAGCAGCGCGTCGCGGACCCGGTTCGACGCGATTCCGCGCCATTCTTCGGCCCGGCGCGTGTGGAGCTTGGCGAGCACCTTCTCCACGTCGGCCCCTTCCTGCTTGAGCGCACGGTAGGCCTTTTCGGGCAGGTCCAGCTCCTCGAACCTCGCCTTCACACCCTCCCAGGCCCGCTTTTCCCGGGACTTGAGGAACTCGTCGCGGGCCTGCTTCAGCGCCCGGACGTCGTACTTCTTGCCGTTGGCTTCGAGCTGCTTGAGCACGCCGGCCGTCTTCTGGACCCACTGCCCGATCGGTGCATCCCGGTCCGGACGCACCCCGTGGCCCGCGAGCAGCTCTGCCCAGGGGGTGCCGGGGGGGCGGGGGAGCGCGGCCACGCCCACGGGGGGGCCGGGTTCGCGGGCGGCTAGGGCCGCGGCGGCGGCGGGAACAGCGGCGGGCGCGGCGGGGAGGGCGCCGCGGAGGGCATCCTGGAGGCTCTTCATGGCAGGGTCCTATCGATCCGGGCGGGGCGGCGTGCGGGGGAGGTCGGCGAAGAGTTGCACCACCTCCTCGTGTAGCCAGGGGTTGGTGGCGAGGATGTTCGGCGCGCCCGGTTCGTGGGCGCGCCCGGACAGGCGGGAGACCACCCCACCGGCCTCGACCACGAGGAGCTGGCCGGCCGCGGTGTCCCAGGCCTTGAGGCCGAACTCCCAGAAGACATCGCACTGGCCCGTGGCGAGCGTGGCGAGGTCCATCGCGGCGCTGCCGCTCCGACGCATGCCCTGCGAGCTGCGCAGGATGCGCTCCACGTAGCGGAGGTAGAAGCGCATGGCGTCGCGCCGGTTGTACGGGAAACCCGTCACGCAGAGGGCGCGCTCGAGGGTCCGGCAGTCGCTCACGCGCAGGGGAACGCCGTTGCGCCGTGCGCCGCCTCGGGCATGACCGACGAAGAGTGCGTCGTGGACGGGATCGTAGATGGCGCCGACCACCGGCGTGACCCCGCGGACCAGCGCGATGCTCACGCAGTAGGAGGGGTAGCCGTGCACGAAGTTGGTGGTGCCGTCGAGCGGGTCGACCACCCATCGCTCGCCCTGGGTCGGCCCGCCGTCTTCCTCGCCCTGCACGGGGATGCCGGTGTGCGCGAGCGCGGCTCGGATGCAGCGCTCGCTCGCCACGTCGACCTCGGTGACCAGATCGATCGCGCCCTTGTGCTGGACGTCGCGTGGGCGGTTGCGGAGCAGCTGCCCCGCCTCGCGAGCGGCGGCGGCGGCGGCATCGCCGAGCGACCCGAGGGTGGGGTTCATGGGCGACTCGGGGAATCGAGGATGAGGGTGACGGGGCCGTCGTTGGTGAGGTGCAGCTGCATGTCCGCACCGAAGCGGCCGCGCGCCGCGGAGAGGCCGGCGGCCACGCGGTCTACCAGCGGCTCCGCGAGCGCGGGAAGGGCGGCAGCGGAGAAACCCGGGCGCCTGCCCTTCTGGGCGTCACCGTACAGCGTGAACTGCGAGACCACGAGGATGCCGCCCTGGATGTCGCGCACGCTCAGGTTCATCCGGCCCTCCGCGTCGGGAAAGATCCGGAGGTTCGCGATCTTCTCCACCATCCAGTCCGCGTCGCGCGGATCGTCACCAACCCCCACGCCCAGCAGGACTGCGAGGCCGCGACCGATGGCGCCGATGGTTTCGCCGGCCACGTTCACCTCCGCGTGGCTCACCCGTTGTACGACCGCACGCATCGCCTGAACCGCCCCCCGACCGTGTTAGCGCGGCCGAATGTCCATCGACGCCTATTTCGCCAACAAGCACGTCGTCATCACCGGAGGCTCCAGCGGCATCGGCTTCGCCGCGGCGGAGCGGCTGGTCAAGGCCGGGGCCACCGTCACGCTCGTGGCCCGGCGGGCCGACGTGCTCGAGGAGGCTCGGTCCCGGCTGGGCGCGAAGGCCATGACCCTCGCGCTGGACATCGCCAAGGAAGCCGATGTCATGGAGAAGCTCGGCGCCCACGCGGCGGCCCATCCGGTGGACATGCTGTTGAACAACGCCGGCGTGGTGATGCCGGGTCGGTTCATGGACCTCCCGAGCGACCAGTTCCGCTGGATGATGGACATCAACTACTTCGGCGCCGTTCACTGCTGCAAGGCGCTGATCCCCTCGATGCAGGCCCGCGGCGGCGGCCACATCCTCAACGTCTCCTCGATGGCCGGCGTGATCGGCATCTACGGCTACACGGCCTACTCCGCCACGAAGTTCGCGCTGTGCGGATTCTCCCAGTGCCTGCGCGCCGAGATGTGGCCGCACGGAATCCGGGTGAGCGTCTGCCTGCCGCCCGACACCGATACGCCGCAGCTCGCGTTCGAGAACCAGTACAAGCCGGCGGAAACCAAGGCGATCGCGGGCAACGTGAAGACGCTCCCCGCCGCCGCGGTCGCCGAGTCGATGCTGGCCGGCATGGCCGCCAACGCCTTCGAGATCATCCCCGGGTTCGACGGCTGGTCGAGCGCGTTGGCCCAGCGGCTCGTGCCGGGGGTCGTGCGCATGGTGTGCGACGCGTCGCAGAAAAAGGCGGCTAAAGTATAGGCGTGCCGCTTCTCGTCGTCCTCCTCGCCTGCGACACGGGAGCCGCCTCCGGCCCGGGCGAGTCGGGCGCCCCGGGCTGCTTCGACCGGGAGCCGAGCGTCACCGTGGGCGGGAGCGGCGTGGATGCCGAAGGGCGCCCCATCTGGGTGGAGATGCCCGAGGGCAGCGAGCAGACCATGGTGCACGGCCCGCAAGGTGGCTGGCATCTCCTCGCCAGCGCGGACGTGAGGAGCATGGAGGAGATCGTCTCCCTCGAGTACACCGTGGAGTGGCCCGCCCGCGGCGACGTGGAGATCTCGCACGGCATGTTCCGCGTGATGCTCGTGGCGAACGCGGAGCGTTGCGGCGGGGTCTACGCCGGCATGTTTGGCGTGCTCGACGTGTCGGGGCTCGCCGTGGAGGAGGCCGACACGCCGCCGGAGCTCCTCGGTGGGGAGGAGCTGCGCATCCGCATGGAAGCGACCGACGGTTCGGGCCGCTCGGCCAGCGACAGCCGCACCGTTCGCGCGGCGCTCGACCCGGTAGACCAGGCCGACACCGGCGCCTGACGGCGAGGCCAAAAACGGAACCGGGCCGCCGACGCCCGGGTGGACGCCGACGGCCCGGCCGAATCCGACGCTTCAGATCTTCTGCGAGTAGAACTCGACGATCTTCTGCGGATCGCAGTCGAACGGCAGGTCTTCACGCTGCGGCTCGGTCACGATCTTGCCGGTGGCGGTAGCCGGATCGAAGTCGAGGTAGCCGGGACGGATGCGGGTCGCACCCATCTCGAGCGCGGCGACGATGAAGGGCTTCGCGCGGGACTTCTCGTGCACGCTGACGGGGGCGCCCGGCTTCACGTTGAAGCTGGGACGATCGACCCGCTTGCCATCCACGGTGATGTGACCGTGCACGACGAGCTGGCGGGCGGCCGGGATGGTCGCGGCGAGACCGAGACGCCAGATCACGTTGTCGAGGCGGGACTCGAGCATGCTGACGAGGATGCGGCCGGTCGGGCCTTTCCGACGGCTGGCTTCGGTGACGTAGCGGCGGAACTGCTTCTCGAGGATGCCGAAGTGCCAACGCATCTTCTGCTTCTCGAGCAAACGATCCCTGAAGTCGCTGCTCTTGCCTTTACGACGAGCGCCGTGCTGTCCCGGGGGCGTTGCACGGTCGAGCGTAGCGACCGTGGTAAGACCGGGAAGCACCACGCCCACGCGCCGGCACTTTGCAAGCCGGGGTCCACGATAACGTGCCATGATGTATGGCTCCTTGGGGTGCGAATTACGCGGCGAACGGGGGTTTCGAGGGAATCTCGTGGGCCGTTGCCGACCGCCTCGGATGATGCGGCCCCGCGGGCTAACCGCAAGGACCCCGATCGCGCAAGTGCTGGCCGGCCTGGAGCGCTTCCGCTCGCGTCCTGCGGTGCGGGAGCGGCGCCGCCGCGCTTGGTCGTGATAGTTCGGCGGGATGGGCGTGGCGATCGGCATCGACCTCGGGACGAGCAACTCCTGCGTATGCGCCATTCGTGACGGTGAGCCCATCGTATTCGCCGATCAGGAAGGGCGGCGCACGCAACCCTCCATCGTGGCGTTCGGGTACGGCAAGAGCGCGGTAGTGGGCTGGAAGGCGAGGCGGCAGCTGCTCTATGCGCCGGAGAGCACCGTCATCAGCGCCAAGCGCCTCATCGGCCGGCGCTCGGGCTCGGTGGAGGTGGAGCGGATGAAAGCGCAGAGCGCCTACGGCATCACCGAAGGCCAGGCGGGAGAGCTGCAGGTCCGCGTGCAGGGGAAGTTGTTCACGCCGGCGGAGATCAGCGCCCACGTGCTCGTGCACATGAAGAAGATCGCCGAGGCGGCGCTGGGGGAGCCGGTCACGCAGGCCGTCGTCACGGTGCCCGCCTACTTCAACGACAACCAGCGCCAGGCCACCCGCGATGCGGCCACGATGGCGGGCCTCGAATGCCTCCGCATCCTCAACGAGCCCACCGCCGCCGCCCTCGCCTACGGCTTCAAGCAGGGGAAGCGCCAGCACGTGGCGGTGTACGACCTGGGTGGCGGCACCTTCGACATCTCCATCCTCCGTATCGACGATGACTTCTTCGAGGTCATCGCCACCGCCGGCGACACCTTCCTCGGCGGTGATGACTTCGACTACGCGGCCGCCGACCAGTTCATGGAGCTGTTCTGCCAGTCTTCGGGGGTCGACGTGCGCGACAACCGCACGGTGCGCATGAAGCTGCGGGAGGCGGCGGAGCGGGCGAAGGTAGCGCTCTCCACGGGCGAGGCGGTCGAGGTGATCGTGCCGGCCCTGCACCGAACCGGCGATGGCCGCGAGTTCGACTTCAAGACCACGGTTGACCGCTTCACCTACGCGCAGTGGGTGCTCCCGCTCGTGCAGCGCACGTTCGACGTGTGTGACGACGCCCTGAAGGCGGCGAACATGTCCACCCGCCAGATCGATCACGTCCTGCTCGTGGGCGGCATGACGCGCTACCCGCTCATCCGCGAGTCGGTCGCCGGCCACTTCCACAAGGCGCCCAACACCACCGTCAACCCCGACGAGGTGGTGGCCATCGGCGCCGCCATCCAGGCCTGGAACCTCACCAACCTCGAAGAGGGTGGCGGCTCGGTGCTCCTCGACGTGACGCCCCAGTCCCTCGGGGTGCGCACGGTGGGCGGCTTCTGCGAAACGCTGATCGCCCGAAACACGGCCGTCCCCACCGAGAGCACCAAGGTGTTCCACACCGCGTTCGACCTCCAGACCGAGGTGCGGATCTCGGTCTACCAGGGGGAGAGCCGTATGGCGGACGACAACGAGCTCCTCGGCGAGTTCGTGCTCGAAGGGCTCGCCCCCAAGCCACGCGGTCAGGTCCGGGTGCGGGTGAGCTTCGAGATCGACAACGACGGCATCGTGCACGTGCGAGCGGTCGACAGTGTGCTCGGCCTGGAGCGCGCCATCCGCATCGAGTCCCGGAGTGGCGTGCCGGTGGAGGCTTCGCAGGCCCGCCCCTTCGACGACATCGACTTCTGATCGGCCGCCGGCCCCCGCGTCGGGCCGCACCGGCCGATTGCGGGTAGACTGTGCAGATGGATTCTCGTCTCCGGCTACGCATCGAAATCGAGACCATGCACGAGCTGCTCGCGGGTCTGGACTACTACCAGCTGCTCGGCCTGCAGCTCGGCTGTCCCCAGCCCGACATCGACGCCGCCTTTCGCACCGAGGGTAGGCGCCTTCACCCGGATCGCGTGAGCGCGGGGGCTGCGCCGGAGTTCCGCGCGGTGGCCAACAGCGTGTTCAAGGCGGTCAACGATGCGTACCGGGTCCTTCGCGACCCGGACTCCCGCGGGCACTACGACAACGAGCTGCGCGCGGGGCGCCTCACCATGGATGCCGAGGCCCGCAAGGCCGCCGAGGCGGAAGCGGCCGCCCGCAACGATCCCACCAAGGCCGCCCGCACCGAGAAGGGCGGGAAGTTCTGGAAGCTCGCGCTCGGAAACCTCTCGGAGAAGGACTACAATGGCGCCGTGATGAACATCCAGTTCGCGCTGTCGTTCGAGCCGGACAACGAGGTGTTCAAGGAGTGGATGGCCAAGGCGCGCGCATCGAAGGAGGAGGGCAAGAAAGAGAAGGCCACCTCTAACGCGTACAAGATTCGCATCTGACCCATGCTGCTCTTCGCTCCGTGCGCGGTGGGCGACCTGCTGGATCGCCTCTCGATCCTCTCCATCAAGCTGGAGCGCGTGGCGGCGGGCCAGCGGCCCAACGTGGCCCGGGAGCTGGATGCGCTACGGGAAGCGTGGCGGGCGGCGTCGTTGCCCGTGCCGGAGAGCCTGCCCGAGTACGCCGAGCTCCTCGAGGTGAACGGCCGCCTGTGGGCGGTCGAGGACCGGCTTCGCGCGGCGGAGGCGGCCCAGGAGTTCGGTGCGGCCTTCGTGGCCGACGCGCGCAGCGTCTACCGTGAGAACGACCGCCGGGCGGCGTTGAAGCGGGCGGTGAGCCGGAACCACGGCAGCGTGATCATCGAGGAGAAGAGCCACCCGGGCTATGGTGTGGTCGATGCCTGAGCTCACGCATGTCGACCACGCCGGCAACGCCCGCATGGTGGAGGTCGGGGAGAAGCCCGTCACCCGCCGCGAGGCCGTGGCCGAGGGCTTCGTGCGCATGTCGCCCACGGCGCTGGCGGCGGTGGTGGAGCGCACGGCCCGCAAGGGCGATGTGCTCGGGGTGGCGCAACTCGCCGGGATCATGGCGGCGAAGCGCACCGGCGAGCTGATCCCGCTCTGCCATCCGCTCCCCCTCGATGGCGCCGAGGTCACGCTCACCCCCATCGAGGATGGCGTGCGGATCGAGGCGAGCGTGCGGTGCACGGGGCGAACGGGCGTGGAGATGGAGGCGCTCACGGCCGTCTCCCTGGCGGCGCTCACGGTCGTCGACATGCTCAAGGCCCTCGACCGGGGCATGTGCATCCACGGCGTCCGGCTCCTCGCCAAGTCGGGGGGGCGCTCGGGCACCTGGACCGCGCCGTGATCCTGCTGCTCGCCGCCTGCGATCGGGACCCGAAGGAGCCAGCGGACTCGGGCGTGGGGTACGAGGAGGTGGCCTGCGAGGCCTGCGGCGGGGACTGCGTGGAAACGTCGGCCACTTCGTTCGACGCCCACCATGTGGAAGGCGACCTCGCCTACGAAGAGGAGCCCCCGATGGGGGGAGACCACAACCCCTGCTGGGCGGACTGGGGGGTCCACGAGGTCGAGGTGCCGGCCGAGAACTGGGTGCACAACCTCGAGCACGGCGGCATCGTGGTGCTGGTCAACTGTTCGGGCGACGCCTGCGCCGGGGAGTGGGACAGCCTCGTGGAGTGGGTCGGCACCATGCCGGAAGGGCGCGTCCTGCTCACGCCATACGCCGCGGACCCCGAGCCCTACACCGCCGTCTCCTGGGGCCACCGCCTCGAGCTGGGTTGCCTCGACGTCGCGGCGATCCGGGCCTTCTACGACGCTCACGTCGGTCAGGCCCCGGAAGACGCCACCTCCGGCCCCTCCGCCGCCTGCATGTAGCTGCCCGACCGCTGCGCCCTGCGCTGGCGATCGGCCTCCTCTCGCGCGCTCCCCCGGTAGGGAACCCGGGTACGCATCAGCCGGTCGAACCACTCGCTCGTCACCCCCCAGTTGCAGTCCTGATCGGGGCCGAGGTGGTGGTCGTAGTGCCAGGGCAGGTGCTCGCGGGCCCAGTCCGGGTCCAGGTGGGCGCGGCGGTGGAGCCGGTAGTAGCGTGCGATGCACACGAGGCTCGTGACCGACCACCAGGGCACCAGCGGGGCGAGGGCTGCGATGGGCAGCGCCAGGAGGGCGAGGGCGAGGAGCTCCTTGCCCTGCGCATTCCAGCGCCAGGGCGAGCGGCGGTAGTCCTCGTCGATCATCCCGTTCCGGCGGCTGCTTCCGTGGTGCTCGTGGAAGTGGAAGGCCCAGAACGAACCCTTCCGTTTGCCGCTGCCGTGCAGAACGTAGCGGTGGGCCCACCACTCGAAGGCCGCGGAGGTGATGAGTGCAACAGGTACGCCGATCATGGTTCGAATATGACACGAACGTCATAAAAGTCAATGCCCGGGTGTGCGGCGCCGCTCCCGGTGTGCGCTATAGGGCGACGGTGGGCACGAGAGAGGCCAAGAAGCTCGACAAGCAGCGGCGGATCGAGGCCGCGGGCATCGAGGAGTTTCTTCGTCACGGCTTCGCGGCCGCCACGGTGGATGGCATCGTGGCCCGCGCGGGCGTGGCCCGCGGCACGTACTACCTCTACTACCCCGACAAGGAGGCGCTCCTCGCGGCGCTGCTCGCACGGTTCGGGGAGCCGCTCGTGTCCGCCGTGGGCGAGGCCTGCCGGGCGTTGGAGCAGGGGGGCGAGCCCTTTCCCACCTACGCCGCCCTCGGCGCCGCCCTCGCGGACGTCATCCGACAGGAGCCCGACGGCGCTCGGCTCCTGTTGCAGGAGTCCCACGCCCGGGGGGCCGGCGGCGCGCTGGCCCGTCGCGTCACCGCCACGCTTCACGGCCTGACGCGCCAGATCCTCGACGACGCGGTGGCCCGCGGCCTGTTGCGGCCCCACGACAGCCATGCCGTGGGCCTCGCCATCGCCGGGGGCATCGAACGGCTCGCCCAGGCCTGGCTCGACCCCGCCCCGGGTGACGCGCCGCTCCAGCCGGAGGCCGTCACCGTGGAGCTCATCGGCCTCTTCACGTGGGGACTCGCGGCGGGGCCCGGATGAGGGGCCGGGCTATTCGCGTGTGCATGCACAGCCGCGTCGGTGTCGCCGTCCTCCTCCTCGCCGGCTTCGTTCCCTGGAGCGCCGAGGCTGCGCCGAAGCCGCAGGGCGCAGGGTTCGCGCCACGCGACGGCTCTTCCACCCCCCCCGCACCGGCGCCCGACCCCGTCACGATGGGCGTGCGCGACGCCCGGCTGGCCGCGCTCCTCGCCGAGAGCTGGGAGGCCTCGCTCGTGGCCTCACCGCTCTTCGCCACCTCCGTAGGTGACCACCGCTTCGACGATCGCCTCGACGACCACTCCGCCGCGGCACGCTCGCGGTTTGGCCGTCTTCAGGCGGGCTGGCTCGACCGCGCCTCGCGGCTGACCGCCCTCTCCGGCGAGGATGCCGTCCACCGCGCGGTCCTCGTGCGGCAGCTTCGGGATGAAGCCGCCGTCGAGGAGGCGTGCCGCTTTGCGGAGTGGTCGGTGAGCGCCCGCGGGAACGCGTTTACCTTCGTGGCCGATCTCGGGCGGGAGGAGCCGCTCACCGACGGGGTCCAGGCGAGGGCCCTGATCTCACGATTCCGGGCGGTGCCGGGGTGGGTCCGCGACGACATCGCCAACCTCCGCATCGGCCTCGCCAACGGGCGGGTCTCCAACCGGGGTTCGGTGGAAAAGGTCATCACGATGCTCGACACCGAGTTTGCCGCGCCTGCCGAAACGGCGGCGCTGCTGGCCGTCACGCGCGAGCCGCTGGCCGCTCTGCCGCCAGCCGATGCGAGCGCCTTTCGCGCCGAGATCACCACCCTGGTCTCCGGCCCCATCCGCAGGGCGCTCCAGGAGTACCGCGAGTTCCTCAAGGTGGAGCTCCTGCCGCGGGCGCGCAAGGAAGGCGAGGAGGGGCTGTCCGCGCTCCCTGGCGGCGGCGCCTGCTACGCCGCCCGCGCCCGCCAGGAGACCACGACGGAGCGCAGCCCTGCCGAGCTCCACCGCATCGGGCTCGAGTCGCTCGACGCCATCCATGCCGAGATGCGGGAGATCGGCGGTCGCCTCTTCGGCACGACCGACCTCGCCGCGATCCTCACGCGGCTCCGCACCGACACCGCGTTGCACTTCGACACCCGCGAGGCCGTCGTGGCCTCGGCCGAAGCCTCCCTCGCGCGGGCCCGGGCCGCGATCCCGCGCTTCTTCTCGCCGCTCCCGAAGGCCGAGTGCGTGGTGAAGGCGATCCCGGACCACGAAGCTCCGTACACCACCATCGCCTACTACTGGCCGGCCGCGCCCGACGGGAGCGCGCCGGGCGTGTACTTCGTGAACAGCTGGGAGCCCGCCACGCGCACCCGCTTCGACGCGGAGGTGCTCGCCTGGCACGAGGCGATCCCCGGGCACCACCTCCAGATCGCGCTGGCCAACGAAGCCGGCGAGCTCCCGCGGTTCCGCCGGATCGCGAGCTTCAGCGTCTTCGTGGAGGGGTGGGCGCTCTACGCCGAGCGGCTGGCCGACGAGATGGGCCTCTACTCGGGCGACCTCGACCGCCTCGGCATGCTCGGCTTCGACAGCTGGCGCGCGTCTCGCCTCGTGGTGGACACCGGCATCCACGAACTGGCGTGGTCCCGGTCCGATGCGGAGGGCTTCCTGCTCGAGAACACGCCGCTCGCCGCGAACAACATCACCAACGAGGTGGACCGCTACATCACCTGGCCGGGGCAGGCGCTCGCCTACAAGGCCGGCCAGATCGAGCTCCTGCGCATGCGCCGTGCGGCCGAAGCGGAGCTCGGCCCCCGCTTCGAACTGCCCGGGTTCCACGACGCCGTCCTCGGCGGAGGCGCCCTGCCGCTCGACCTCGTGGAGGCGCGGGTCAAGGCGTGGACGGCCACCCGCCGGTAGCGCTCAGCCGTGGCGCAGGAGGATCACCGCCATCGAGGCGAAACACACGAGCTGCGTCAGGAAGAAGGTGAAGCGGATGTTCACCACGAGGCTGCGGCCGGAGGAGATGTGCGCCACCGTCTGCGCCATGCGTGCGGCCACCACGATCTGGGCCAGCGTGGCGAACGTGCCGTCGGTGACGCCCACCGCGTTCCCGACGAGCACGAGGGCGGCGAAGGGACCGAGGTTCTCGACACAGTTGAGGTGGGCGCGCATCACGCGGCGGTACCAGTCGGGGCCGTGCGGCGTGTCCGCGGGGAAGGCGTTGGGCCTCGCCTTGCCGAGGAGCACGTTTCCCACCCGCCAGGCTCCGATCCCGACCGTGGCGATTCCGAGCGTCCAGCACGTGAACCAGAGGAGGGCCTGCAGCGGGATGGTCATCGTCTGGCGCTAACGCGCGGCGGGCGGACAGGGGCCGGGCGTGGGGTCGCCGCGGTCGGGGAGGGCCCGCTGCCCGCGCAGCACGAGGTCGCCCGCGAGGAGCGTGAGCGCCACTCGCTCGATCGTGGCGTGCCGACACTTCTGCGCGATCCCTTCGCCCACCGTCACCTCCATCGTGGCGGTGGTGCGTTCGAGCTGCCCGGCCAGCGCCTCCCGACCCGCTACGAGCCCCGCGGCCGCCCGCGCGGACTCCGGAGCGAGCGGCGCCATCAGCGACTCCACTCCCGCCTCCGGCAGCGCCACGCCGGGCAGGTACAGGTAGCGCCCGCCGGGCAGGCCCGGGGAGAGCTCCGCGCCCCCTTCGCCGGCCGCCGACGCGGTGTCAGCCATCACCATCACGCGCAGCTGACCGGGCGCCACGAGCACGCTCTGCGGCTCCGCACCGGCCAGCGACACGAGGAGGAGCACGCTCACGCCGAGCTCCCGCGCTGCGCGGCCAGCATCCCGCACGCCGAGTTCTCGTCGGCCCCCACGCTGTACCGGCGAATCCAGGGGATGCCGAGGAGCTGCAGCCGCGACATGAACCCGCTGAGCTCGTCGGCCGACACACGACGGTACCCGTCGGGCCGCGCGTCGTTCACGTCGATGAGGTTCAGCCGAACGGGCAGGTCGGCCACGGCGGTCCGGAGGGCCTCCAGCTCGTCGTCGCCGGTGTTTACCCCCTGCATCACCACCCAGGCCAGGGTGGCGCGCGTGCGGGCCGCGGCGGCGTAGGCGGACACGGCCTCGAGGAGCTCGGGCAGGGGCGTGCGGCCGGCTACGGGCAGGAGCTTGACCCGCTTCTCGGGCACGGCGCTGGTGAGCGACACGATGAGGCGGAACTGGTGCCCCTCCCTCGTGAATCGCCGGAGCTGCGGCACGAGCCCCACCGTGCTGATGGTGATGGCCTCCTTCGCGACCCGGCCGCCCGCGGGGTTGCTCAGCACGTTTGCGGCCTGGATGACCGCGTCGTAGTTGTGGAAGGGCTCTCCCTGGCCCATGAACACCGCCCCGGACACCACGCCGGGCGCCTCGTCCCGCACGGTCAGGAAGGTGCCCACGATCTCGGCGGCGGTGAGGTTGCGCGTGAGGCCCAGCCGCCCGGTCGCGCAGAAGTCGCACGCCATCGCGCACCCCACCTGCGAGGAGAGGCAGACCGTGAAGTGGTCGGGCTTGTGCAGACCGATGCGGACGGCCTCCACGACGGCGCCATCGTCGAGCTGGAAGAGGTACCGAACGCTCTTCCCCTCGCTGTCCGGCACCCGTTCGAGCACGGTGGGACGTCGCCAGGTTGCTTCCTTTCGGAGGGCCTCCAGGAGCGCCTTGCGCGGCGACATCCGGGGCGTAGGGTCGTCGAGACCTTCGGAGATCACGCGCGAGAGCACCTGTCGCGCCTCGCGGAGCGAGCAGGGGATGCCCCGCTCCCCTAGCGCCGACACAAGCCCGTCGGGGAGGAGGCCGAGGAGGTTGAGGGGAGCGTCCACCACGCGGGCGCCTATTCCGCTCGACGGGCGCGGGCGTGTGCACGCCGGCCGGTTTCGTGGATTACGCTGTGGGATTCCCCGGTTCTTCCATGTTTCGTTTCCTCGCCTGCCTCGCGCTCCTCCTCCCCGGGCTCGCCCACGCCGAATGGCAGATCACCAACAAGGACGCGAACAGTTACGCGTTCACGAAGACCTGCGGCAGCCGCACCGAGGACTTCTCCATCGCCGGGGGCACCACCCGGAAGTACTCGATCCCCGCGGGCGCCACCTCCTGCACGCTCACGCTCAACAACACGAGCTGCACGGTGAAGGACAACGAGTCCTGCGAGATCAAGTCCTCGAAGATCGCGAAGAAGTAGCCCTCAGCGGGTGAACTCGAGCAGCAGGGCGGCCTCGCTCACCACGAGCATCGAGAACTGCGTGCTCGTCTCTTCGAGGTCAAGGCCGCCGAAGCCGCGCACCACCCAGCGGGCGCCGAGCGACACACCGGGTTGACCGCTGGCATCGGCGAACGGGTACTCCGCGCCGAGCCCGGCCTGGAGCCCCAGCCCGCCGATTCGGCCGCGTCGGCTCGCGCTGTCCCGGTCGGCTTCGGTCTGTTCGTCTTCCGTCCAGCCGCTGTCGGCCTCGGCGCTGTTGGGAACGATGCCGAAGAGGCCGCCGGTGCCCCAGAGGTTCACCTTTCCGGGCGTGCGGGGCCACACGTAGCCGCGCCAGTCCGCCCCGAGCCGCACGCCGCCCACGTTGAAGGTGTGGACCGCGTCGCTGGCCGACTCCGACACCACCTCGACGACCGCCACGTGGGCGAGCATCGCGTTCCGACCGGTCACCCAGCCGGCGTGCGCGGTCAGCGGAGGGCGCAACCACCCATCCTGTTCGCTCGCGAGGGTGTCGGAGAACCCGTCGGCATCGGCGAAGGCGAGCGCGCCGATCCCGGCGGGCACGAACGCCACGCCCCCGAGGAACGCGGCGTTGGCGGTGGCGACGAGGAGCGGGAGCATGGGGAGGGGATAACCAGTCGGGCGATGAGCGGATCCCGGTCCGCGTGAGGTCGATCGGTCAGCGGCTCATCGCGGCGCCTTCCGGGCGGGCGCCGGGTGGTTCACAAAACCGTGCGCGTCGTCGTCGATCGGCGCCTTGCTGAACAGGGCCACCTCCAGGTACACGCCGGGGTTGCCCGCCTGGTAGTTGGCTTCCCCCTTGATGCGCAGGATGTCGAACAGCGTGGCGGCCGCCCCCACGCCCACCCCGAACCCGCGCTGGGAATCAAGCTCGACGCGGGCGCCGGGCGTCACCACGCCATCGGGGAAGAGGTCGGCGCCGAGGAAGCCCGCGTGGCCTTCGCGGAGATCGCTCACGACCTCGCCGTAGGGGCACACCACGCCGAGGTTGGCATCCACGCCCACCTCCATGCCGCCCACGCCGAGCGCGCCGAGGTTGCCGCCGAACCACGCGCCGCCGGCGATCCGCACCGGCTGGATGCCGATCCGGCCGCGGGCGCCGGCGATGAAGGGCAGGGAAACGGGGCCGTCGTCGAAGGCGAAAACGTCCACGGTGGAGGGCTGCGCGCCGAGGAGCAGGTCCACGCCGCCGCGGTTGTCGCCGAGCTGGGCGCCGGCGCCGAGGATGGCGCCGGGGAGGCGCTGGGCGGCGAGCGAAGTCACCACGCCGTTTCGCCGCCAGGGGTCCACGGACTCCATGCGGAAGTAGCCGGGAAAGACACCCCCCTCGAGCTTCCAGCCCTTGCCGCCCCCCTCCACAGCGAGGCGCTCGGGGGCGATGGAGTACAGGAAGATGCCGTCGCCCGAGAAGGTGGCGGCGATGTCGAGCTGGGTGTTGAAGCCGAATTCCGGGCTGCCCACGCGCAGGTCCCCCTCGAGCTGCCTGAGCCCGAAGGCGCCCACGGCGCCACCCTCGCCCACGGTCACGCCCGCCATCAGGTCCACCGCGCCACCGAGCTCCACGTTGGGCGAAGCGGCGTGGGCGAAAGCGGCGAACAACAGAAGCGACGTGGGCATCACCCCAGCATCGCACCGAAACTATTGACACGTCAACTCTATGCTTCCTTTGACACGTCAATAGCGATATGCTCCGGATCCCGCAGTTTCGCCGCGCCTGGCCTCCCCGCCGGGCCCGTTACGCCCGCCCGGAGCCTCGATGGAACCCGCCGTAGACCCCTTCCACCCCGTTCTCCGTGTGATCGAGCGATACCGCTCCGACGTCCACCACCTCCGCTCGCCGGCACCCGAGGGCACCACCCGCGCGGTCCAGGAGCACCTCGGCACGCAACTGCCGGCCTCCCTCGTTGGTTTTCTCAACCGCTGGAATGGCGCGGCCCTGTTCCGCGGCGCCCTGCGCATCCGCGGCGCGGCCGACCTCGCCCCGCCCAGCGCCGAGCACCCCGACGTGATCCTCTTCGCCGACGGCCCCCGCGAGGAGGACCGCTGGGCCTTCGCGGCCTCCGAGTACGGCCACCACTTCGGCCGCTGGAACGGCGAAACGCTCGTGCCCGGCCACGAACACTTCAACCGCTGGCTCCTCGCCCAGACCCGCATCCTCGACGAGAACGTGCGGGAGCCCGCCGACCAGCTCGCCGTCGCCCTCGAGGTCGACCCCAACTGCGGCCTCCTCTGGTACCAGTTGGGGGAGCTGCGGATGCAGGAGGGCGATGCCGAGGGCGCCACGGCGGCGTTCCGCCGGGCTTCGGCGCTCGACCCTTCGCATGCCGGCGCGTGGCAGCGCCTCGGCGAGGCGCTCCTCGCCAGCGACGAGAGCCAGGCCCGCGGCGCCTTCCTGATGGCGTGGCGCGCATCGCGCTTCCCGCTGCCCTACCCCGGGGCGCCCGCCCCCACGGCGGAGCTGGTGCGCCTGCTCGAAGGGCGCTTCCCGCTGGGCGACGAGGGTTGGGAGCGCGAGCTCGGCGACTTCCTCGCTGAACGGGTGGCGAACGTGCGGCACGGCGGCGGCGAGGTCGTGGTGGCGGCGGCGATGGGCCTCGCGCGCGCCCGGCTTCAGCACGGCGATCGGGCCGCGGCCCGTGGGGTGCTGGTTTCCTTGCGCGACCGCGCCACCGGCTGGGTGGCGCCGCCCGATCTCGCGCCGGTCCTGCTGATGCTGGCCGGGCTCCACGCGGACCTGGGCGAGCACGATGAAGCAGAGGAGGTGATCCGTCGCCTGCGTCGGCACCCCGAGGCGGCCGTGCGCGCGCGCGGCGAGCTGGCCCTCGCCCGGGTGGTCCTGGCGCGGGAGGAGCCCTGGGTCGACGAGATCGTGCGCGGCGCGATGCCCTCGCTGAAGTCCGCGGCCGACCGCTGCCACGCCTGGCTGCTGCTCGCCGAAGCCCACCGCGGCGCCGACCTGCGGAGCGTCGAAGAGGCGGCGAAGCTCGCGGATCAGCTCGGCGATCCGAACCTCCTGGCGCGCGTTGCGCTGGTACGGGGCGAGTGCGCCCGGGCCACGGGCGATGCGGCGGGTGCGCGGGCGGCATGGGCCGGGTGCGCGGCCGACCGCGAAACGGCGCTCCGCGCGGAGCTGCGCCTCGGCGATCTCCAGCAGGACCCGGCGGCGGCGCTGCCCCACTACCTCGCGGCGGTCGATGGGTTCGCCGCGCTCGGCCTCCCGATCCGGGAGGCCTGGGCGCGCCTCCGGCTCGCCCGCTGTGGCGACGAAACGGCCGCCACGGAAGCGGCGCGGGTGTTCAAGTCCGCCGGCCTCGCCGCCGGCGTGGCCGCCGCCGACGCCTGCTCCGGGCGGCCGGGCCACTCGCTCGACTGGCACCTCAACCTGAGCGCCGAAGCGGCCCGCGAGCGCCACGATGCGCAGCGCATGCGGCCGCCCTGGTCCCGTGCCGATGCGGATCGGCCCGAGCGCCGGCTGCTCGCGCACCGCAACGCCATCGCCAACGCCGATGAGCGGGTGGTCTCCGTGCTCGCCGCCGACATCGAGGCCGAGCTCCGCCGCCTGCAGGTGAGCGGTGATCGCGCCCGCGACCCCGCGGTGATGCGCTTCCTGGCCGGGGTGGACCTCCTCGCGGGCCATCCCTCGTGGGCAGCCGCCAAGGTGCTGCTCGCGCTGCTGCTCGAGGACATCCGGCAGCCCACGGCCGAGCGCGGCCTCGTCGGCGCGCTCGCGCGGTCGCCGAACATGACGCTCGTGGATGCCCTCGTCCGCGGCATCCATCAGGAAACGGAGCCCACCCGCCTCGCGCTCATCGCCGAGATCCTCGGGTGGCGTCGCCAGGCGGAGGCGGCTCCGCGCCTCCGCGAGCTCGCCGAACACGGCTCGCTCCCGCTCCGTCGGGCGGCGATCACCGCGCTCGGCCGCATCGGCGACCCCGAAGCCGTCGACATCATCTTCCCGGCGCTCGAAACGCCGGAGCTCGCCGAGGTGGCCTCCACGGCGCTCCTGCTCCTCGGCGAGTGGCGCGGCGTGGACTTCTTCGCGCAGTCCCTGGCTCGGAACGAACGTTGGCTCACCCAGTCCCCCGGTGAGATCGTCGGCCGCCACGGCGGGCCGGCGTACTTCCTGCTCCTGATGCGCACCTGCGAGCAGGAGGGCCCCGGCGGCATCGGCAGCCTCGCGGGCCTCGGCCTCCTCGGCAACGTGCGCGCCGTCCCGAAGCTCATCGAGGCCGTGGGCAGCCGCGACCCCGTCCGCCAGGCCGTGGCGAACACGGCGCTCGAGGTGATCACCGGTCGCCGCGAGGACCTCGAGGATGCCCACCCGAGGCAGCGTTGGCTGGACTGGTGGGCCGAGCACGGCCCCGACTTCGAGGAGAGGGCGCGTTATCGCGAAGGCCAGCCGCTCAGCATCCGCACGCTCATCGCGCGCCTCGCGCACGATGACTTCTCCGCGCGGCAGGCCGCGTACGACGAGCTGGTCATCGCCACTGGCGAGTCCCTGCCCTTCGATGCCGACGGCCCCTGGCGCGTGCAGCTCGCGCACCGCGCGGCTTGGGAACGGTGGTGGGCCGACAACGCCCACGACCTCCCCGCGAGCGGGTGGTGCTTCCACGGCGGCGAGCTGTAGCGGCGCGTGCCGCTCCGGCGGTCAGCGGTCCTGGAGCAGGGCGATGAGCGAGGAGGTGTCCCACCGGCCGCCGCCCATCGCGCTCACCTCGGCGTAGCGCTCGGCCACCTCTTCGGTGATCGGGAGCTGGACGCCGACGGCGTCCGCAGTGCGCTGGCAGATGTCGAGGTCCTTGAGCATCAGGTCGACCGCGAAGCCGAACTCGAACTCGCCGGCCACCATCGTGCGCCAGCGGTTCTCCATCTGCCAGGACTGCGCGGCGCCGTGGCGGATCGCGTTCACGACCTTCTCGGGATCGAGGCCCGCCTGCTGCGCGAAGGCGAGGCCCTCGGAGAGGCCCGCGAGCACGCCCGCGATGCAGATCTGGTTGACCATCTTGCAGAGCTGGCCGGTGCCGACCGGGCCCTGGTGGGCCACGCTCTTGGCGTAGGCCGCGAAGACGGCGCGGGCGCGCTCGACGTCCTCGTCGCGGCCGCCACACATCACGCTGAGCTGGCCGCGTTCGGCGCCGGCCTGGCCGCCGCTCACCGGCGCGTCGACGAAGCCGACCGCCGCGGCATCGCAGGCGAGGCCGAGCTCGCGTGCGAGCTCGGCGGAGGCGGTGGTGTGGTCCACGAGCAGCGTGCCCGCGCCCATCCCGGCCAGCGCCCCGGTGGGGCCGAGCACCACGGCCCGCACGTCGTCATCATCCCCCACGCATACGAGCACCACGTCGGCCCCTTCCGCGGCCTCTCGCGGCGTGGAGGCCTTCCGGCCCCCGTTCGCCGCCACCCACGCCGCAGCGCGGGCTTCGGTGCGGTTGAAGACCGTGACCCGGTGGCCCGCACGAGCGAGGTGCGCGGCCATCGGGGAGCCCATCACGCCGAGTCCGAGGAAGCTGATGTTCATGCCCCATCCGTAACGAGGCGGCGCCGCAGTGGCGGCGTGCACGGATGGCCTCCTTGAAATAGGGCGCGTCATGCTGCTCGTCCTCCTCGTCGCCTGCGTGCACACCGTCGATGTCACCCTCTCGGCGGCCGAAGTCGCGCCGAGCATGGCCAACGGCTCGCCCTGGGATGGTCCGCAGGGCGCGCTCGGCCCGCTCACCGCGGAAGGGAAGGCCTCCCTCGCGGCGGCGCTCGGCTCGTTGGTGGGCAACGCGGCCGTCGGCACCGCGGTGGTGGGCGTGGCCTCCGAGCTCCAGAAGCCCGACGCCGCCGGGCAGCTCACGTTCGTGTCCGGTGCCGGCGTCGCGGACGTGTCGGCGATCGTGCCGGAGATGTCGGACACCAACAGCCCCCGATGGACGCCCGGCCAAGCCACGGTGAAGGGCGTGGCCCTGAAGGGCTCCTCGTCCTTGCGGGTGGCGCTGGTCGACAAGGACCTCCAGAGCGACGATCCCATCGGCACCGTCGTGCTCAGCTCGGGGCAGCTCCTGCGTGCGCTGGCCCGAGATGGGGTGCTCACGGTCGAAACGGCCGACCAGTCGAGCGGTCAGCTGCTGAGCGTTTCGATCCTCGTGGTCGAACCCGGCAAGTAGGCGCGCCGGGCGCTCACTTCGTGTCGAGGATGATCGGGGTGGTGGCGCCACCGGTAATGACGATCTTGGCGTTGGGCGAGAGCGCGAGCTCCTTCATGGCCTTGATCTGCTCGTACCGGAGCTGGTTGTCGTTCAGGCTCATCGAGACGATGCGCTGGTAGTCGGCGATGCCCTGCGCCTCCACGCGCTTGCGTTCGGCCTCCTGGAGCTCCTTCTGAAGGACGAAGGTCATCTTCTGTGCATCCTGCTCGGCCTGGATCTTCTCCTCGATGGAGCCGCGCACCGAGTCGGGCAGGGTGATGTTCCGCAGCAGGAGGCTCTCGACGATGAGCCCACGCTTCGCCAGATCGTCGGTTACCGCCTTGGTGATCCGGAGCTGGTACTCGTCGCGGCTCTCCGTATAGAGCTGGACAGCCTGGTAGAAGACCGTGGCATCGCGGATGTGGGAGCGCACGGTGGGGCGGACGATCTTGGACTCGTACTCGGGGCCGACGTCGGTGAGGAGGCGGGAGGCCTCCTTCGGGTCGATCCGGTAGAGCAGGGTGCAGTCGATCACCACCTCGAGGCCATCGGAGGTGAGCGCGCGGATCGCATCATCGCCGGACACGGTGCCCTCGTCGTGCACGGCCGACATGGTGTAACTGTGCGTGGTGGCATCGAGCCTCACGACGTCGGCCACGGGGTTGATGAAGTGGATGCCCGGGGAGAGCGGCACCGGGTTCACCTTGCCGAAGACCCGCACCACGCCCAGCTCGCCGGAGTCGATCGTGACGACGGCGCTCCGCACCGCACCGGCGACGATGAGGACCGCGGCCACGGTGGCGAGCGTTCGGAAGACACCGAGGAACCGGCCGTCGCTGGCGCGAAGCACGAAGGCGACGGTGAGGATGGCCGCGCCCAGGAAGATGAAGAACATGGTGGCATCTAGCTAAGCACGCGGAGGCAGACCGTCAGCGGCGCCGCCGGATAAGCATGGCCGATGGGCACCGCGTTGGTTTCGCTGCTGGGTCGGATGGAGGCGGCGGGTGCGTCCGACCTGTTCGTTACCGTCGGCAAACCGCCTGCCGCCCGGGTGCACGGTCAGCTGCGTACGCTCGATGAGCCTCCGACCAGCGCCGAGGTGATGGAGGCCGCGCTCGCCGAGCTGCTCTCGCCGATCGCGAAGGCCCGCTTCGCCGAGTCGGGCGACCTCGACGTGGGCGTCACGCTGGCCGCGGGAAAGCGCCTGCGCGTGTCGCTCCTCCGCCAGCAGGGTGTGCTGGGCTTCGTGGCGCGGGCGGTCCCGGCTGGCGCGATCGCGTTCGGCAGCCTCGGCCTGCCCGCGGCCGTCGCGGGCTTCGTCGAGGAGCCCCGTGGCCTCGTGCTGGTCACGGGAGCCACCGGGAGCGGCAAGAGCACCACGCTCGCGGCGCTCGTCCACCACATCAACACCACGCGCGCTGCGCACATCGTCACCATCGAAGACCCGATCGAGTTCGTGCACGCGGATGTCCGATCGCGCGTCACCCAGCGGGAGGTCGGGTCCGACAGCCCCACGTTCGAAAGCGCGCTTCGGCAGGTGGTCCGGCAGAGCCCCGACGTGATCCTCGTAGGTGAGATGCGGGATGCGCAGTCGATGGGCGTGGCCATTAGCGCTGCCCTCACGGGCCACCTCGTGCTCGCCAGCATCCATGCGATCGACAGCACGCAGACGCTGCAGCGCATCCTCGGCTACTTCCCCGATGCGATGCGCGCCCAGGCGGCGGTCGACCTGTCGCTCTGCCTCGTCGGCATCGTGTCGCAACGGCTGCTCCCTCGGCAGGATGGCCGGGGGCGTGTGCTCGCCTGCGAGGTCCTCGCGAACACGCCGCCGGTGTCGCGCCTGCTGCGCGAGCAGCGGGTGGACGAGCTGCAGGACCTCATGCGGGGCAGCACCGATCCGAAACTGCTGGCCTTCAACCAGTCGCTCCTACGGCTTCACCGTTCCGGGGCCGTGAGCTACGAGATCGGCGTGGCGGCGGCGAGCAACCCGGACGAGTTCGCGCTCCTCGCGAGGGGAATGGCCTCCGGTTCCGCCAGCTTCAAGGGCGGCGCCGACCAGACCGATCACGGGCTCGATCTGAAGGCCTTGCTCGTGGCGGCCGAGGCCCGGGGTGCCAGCGATCTCCATCTCACCGCGGGCCGTCCGCCCATCGTGCGCGTGAGCGGTGTCCTCTCTCCCCTCGACGAGAGCGAGCTGAGCGAGGCCGACGTGCGCACGCTGCTGTACTCCGTGATGAGCGCGCGTCAGCGGGCGATGTACGAGCTGGAGCGCGAGGTCGACTTCGCGCTGCAGATTGCCGAGGGCCGGCGCTTCCGCGTGAATGCCTACTACCAGAAGGGCCAGATGGCCGCGGCGTTGCGTGCCATCGCCCAGCGGGTGCCCACGGCCGACGAGCTCGGGCTGCCCGAAGCCCTGCTGCGGCTCGGCGATCGGCCGCAGGGGCTGCTGCTCGTGGTGGGTCCGACCGGTGCCGGCAAGAGCACCACGCTCGCGTGCCTCATCGACCGGGTGAACCGCAGCCGGGCGTGCCGGATCCTCACCGTGGAGGACCCCATCGAGTTCGTGCACGAGAGCCGGCTCGCCACCATCGACCAGCGCGAGGTTGGCGCCGACACCGCCGGCTACGCCGCCGCCCTCAAGTACATCCTCCGTCAGGACCCGGATGTCGTGCTCGTCGGCGAGATGCGCGACCCGGAGACCATCGCGGCGGCCCTCACCGCGGCGGAAACGGGTCATCTCGTCATGGCCACCCTCCACGCGAACGACGCCCCCCAGACCGTCGATCGCATCGTGGACACCTTCCCGAGTCACCAGCAGGATCAGGCGCGCGCGCAGCTGTCCGCGTGCCTGCTCGGCGTCATCTCGCAGCGGCTGCTCCCCCACAAGAGCGGCGTGGGGCGGGCCGCGGTCTTCGAGGTGATGCTGGGCTCGCCGGCCGTGCGCACGCTCATCCGCGACGACAAGCTCCACCAGCTCCACAACGCGATGGAGACGGCGCGGCGCGAAGGCATGGTCACCATGGACCACGCGCTGAAGGAGGCCTACGAAGCCGGTCGGATTAGCCTCGAGGATGCGATGCGCTTCGTGGTGAACCCCCGCACCATCGTCCCCATGGCCGACGCGACGCCGGGCCCTGCGGCCGGTCCCGTCCGCCGCCCCACCGGGGCGTAGTTGCGCGTCGTCGTGCTCGACTCGGGGCTCGTGGAGAGGTTGGACCTGCGTGAGCCGGCCGAAACGCTGCAGCGCCGCCTGCACGAGGGCGGCATGTTCACCGACCTTCGGGGAGACTCCGCCGAAGAAGTCGCGATGCGTCGGCTCGTATCGGAGGTCTTCGGGCTGGGGGAGCTCGAACGCACCATCGACCGGGCCTCCCACCCGTTCGGATGGCTGCGCGGCGAGGTGCCGGCTGCGGTGTACCAGGGGATGCTCGCCGTCTTCGTGCTGCTCTCTGCGATCGGCACGGCGATCTGGGGGATGGGAACGCTCTTTGCGGTGGCCGCCTCGCCCCTCGTGCTCGGCGCCGTCTCCCTCGCGGGGCTGGCGTACGCAGCTCGCTTGGAGCTGAAGCGCCGCGATGCGCTCGCGGTCGCCATCGCGGCCCGGGATCGGGCCGCGATGGAGCTCCACGCAGCGGTGGAGCGGCTCCTCGCCACGACGTGGGCGGCAAGAGCAGACAACGTTGTCGTGGCGAGCGTGCCTCAACAGACGTGGCTCCGCTGCCGGCTCGCCGAGCTGCGCGCAGCCCGTTCGCCCACGGAGGGGCCGGAGCGCGGCGCCTGCGTGGCGCGGCTGGAAGCGGCGCTGGCCACGATCGAGGCCGTGCTTCGCGGGCCGCCCGAAGCCGTCGAGGCCGCCCGGCTCCAGACCGACATCCCTTCGATGCGCGGCGAGATCGAGCGGCTGGGGCTACCCGTGCGCGCCCCGGCGCCGGATCGCCGGCTCACGGTGCTCCTGCTCCAGCGCTCGGGGAGCGCGCATGTCGGCTGACGCTCCGATCCGCGTTCCGGTGGGGCTCCGCGTGCTCGCCGTCGTGGTGGGGCTCACGGCCCTCGGCCTGTGTCGCTGGCAGGTCCTGCGCGACGGCGAGCGGAACGCCGGTCGGGAAGCGGCGTTGCAGGTGGAGGACTCACCCGTCGTCTCGGAGAACGTACCGGTGGACGATTCGTTGGCCTGGCGGGTGGTCCGTTGGCGCGGGCACTACGAGGGGCCGCCGCAGTTGTTGGCGGGGCGACAGGAGAAGTCCGCCCTTGGCTACGGCGTGGCGCAGGCCTTCGTTCGCGAAGACGGCGTACGGCTCCTCGCCGACCGGGGCTGGATTCCCGTGGACAACGTGGAAGGGCGGGTGGGTGAGCTCGCCCGGTCCGACGATGACGTGCTCGTGGGGCAGCTCCGCCCGGCGACGGGGAAGACTGGCGCAACGCCGCTCGCCGGCCACGGCACGGCCATCTGGACGACCGGCGCGTGGCCCTCCATCCAGGCGGCCACGTCAACTCCTGGCCCGCTGATCGTCCTGGTAGGCGGCGAGGAGGGGAGCCGCACCTCGGTCGACCCGCCGCTGGGCGGGTTTCAACGCGTACCCGAGCGCGACCAGACCAGCTTGCACTACGCCGCGCAGTGGCTCGCGATCGCGGCAATTTCGGCCACGATCCTCGTGCCCGGCTTGCTTCGGCGGGCACGCCAAATTCTGGGTGCCTGATCGTGGCGAGCGGGGTAGGTGAGCGCCCCTCGAAACCTCAAGGGAGTCCCCGCCCATGGTAACGGCTCGTCCGTCGTTGGTCGTGATGGCCCTCGTCGCCTCAGTAGCATCCGGTTGCGCTTCCGAGCTCCCCAGCGATGGGGTGGCGCGCGGCGAAGCGTTGTTCAAGAACTGCGTGCAGTGCCACGGCGCGGAGGCGGAGGGCAGCACCCTCATGAACGCCCCAGCCATCGCGGGGCTCCCGCAGTGGTACGTGGCCGCGCAGGTCACCAACTTTCAGACCGGGTTGCGCGGCGCCCACGCCGATGACACCGAAGGCCTGAAGATGCGCCCCATGTCGCGTACGCTCAAGTCGGCGTCCGACGTGTCGCTGGTGGCTGAGTACGTGTCGAAGCTCCCCGTCAAGCGGGGCGAAGCCACGCTGGCCGGCGATGCGGCGAAGGGCCAGGCTGCGTTCGCCACCTGCTCCGCCTGTCACGGTGCCGATGGCTCCGGCAACGAGGCCATGAAGGCGCCCCCCATCCGGCAGCTGAACGACTGGTACGTCGTCAGCCAGCTCCGCAAGTTCAAGGGCGGCGTGCGGGCCTACGATCCCGCCGACACCAGCGGCGCCACGATGAAGGCCATGGCCGGGGCGATCCCCGACGAGGCCGCCATGCGCGATCTCGCCGCGTACATCCACTCGCTTCCGCTCTGAGGTCGACATGAACGAGCCGACTCCCAACGAAGCCACCCGCCTGACCGACCAGGTCTTCCTGATCACGATGCTCGGCGTTCTCGCCTTCGGCACCGCCGTGATCGTCTACGTCATCTCCTGATGCGGAGCCACTGAGATGCTCGAACACTACATGCAGCAGGGGTCCTCCTTCGCCAGCCAGATCGATGGCTTGGTGTGGATGATCTTCCTGATGACGACGTTCTGGTTTCTGCTGGTAGAGGGTATTCTTTTCTGGCTTCTGTGGCGCTTCCGCGCCCGCCCTGGCCACAAGGCCGTGTACCTCGACGATCACGCCGAGCACGCCTTCGAGGTCAAGTGGATCGAGATCCCCCACCGGGTCATCCTTCTCTGCGACGTGGCGGTGATCATCGGCGCGATCACCGTCTGGTCCGAAGTGAAGCTCAGCGCCCCGGCGCCCGATGAGGTGGTTCGCGTGGTGGCCCAGCAGTGGGCCTGGACGTTCACCCACGCCGGCCGCGACGGCAAGCTCGACACCGCGGATGACATCGTCACGATCGATGAGCTGCACGTGCAGGTCGGCAAGACCTACTCCTACGAGCTCGGCGCCAAGGACGTCCTGCACAGCTTCAGCATCCCGGTCTTCCGGCTCAAGCAGGATGCCATCCCCGGCCGGGTGATCACCGGCTGGTTCAAGCCCACGATCGTCGGCGAGTTCGACGTGCAGTGCGCGGAAATCTGCGGGATCGGGCACGGCATCATGCCGGCGCGCCTCTACGTGGAGACCCCGGAGGCCCACGCCGCCTGGATCGCCAACCCCACCCACTACCTCGCCTACAAGTTCTAGGGCGGAGCGAATCATGGCCGAAACCCACGGGCACGAAGCGCACGGTCACGATGCGCACGGCCACCACGAAGAAGGGTGGTTCGTCAAATACTTCTGGTCCACCGACCACAAGATGATCGCGAAGCAGTACCTGCTCACGGGCATGCTGCTCGGCGCGGTCGGCGCCTACTTCGCCTACGTCTTCCGGATGCAGCTCGCCTTCCCGAACAAGCCGGTTCCCGGCTACGGGCTGGTCACGGGCGCCGACTACAACGCGCTGGTCACCAACCACGGCGCCATCATGATCTTCTGGGTCGCGATGCCCGTGCTGATCGCGGCGTTCGGCAACTTCCTGATCCCGCTGATGGTCGGTTGCGACGACATGGTGTTTCCGCGGTTGAACCGCCTCAGCTACCAGATCTTCCTGGTGAGCGCGCTGGTTCTCGCCGCGTCGTTCTTCGTGCAGGGTGGCGCGTTTGGCGGGGCGTGGACCTCCTACCCCCCTCTCTCCGCGAAGGCCGAGTACAGCCTCACGGATCTCGGCCCGACGCTCTGGCTAGCGGCCGTTGCTCTCGAGTTCGTTGCCTTCCTCCTCGGCGGCATCAACTTCGTCACCACCGCGATGAACTCGCGCGCGCCCGGCATGAAGGCCTTCGACATCCCGATGGCCGTGTGGATGATCGTGATCGCGAGCATCCTGTTCATGTGCTCGGTCGGCCCGCTCGTGGCCGGCGCCGTGATGCTGATGTTCGACCAGCAGGTCGGCACGGGCTTCTTCGATCCCGATCGTGGCGGCGACCCTGTCCTCTGGCAGCACCTCTTCTGGTTCTTCGGTCACCCCGAAGTCTACGTGGTGCTCCTGCCCGCGCTCGGCTTCGTGGCCGAAATCATCACGACCTTCTCTCGCAAGCGGCTCTTCGCCTACCGCACGGTGCTCTACACCACCATCGGTACCGGCGTTCTGAGCTTCTTCGTGTGGGCGCACCACCAGTTCATCGCGGGCATCGACCCCCGCATGGCGAACGTGTTCTCCGTCACTACGGTGCTCATCTCGATTCCGATCGCCGAGATGACCTTCGTGTACATCGCCACGCTCTTCGGGGGCTCGATCTCCTTCCGGGTGCCGATGCTGTGGGCGCTCGCCTTCATCGCCGAGTTCCTGATGGGCGGCGTGACCGGCATCTTCCTCGGCGCGAGCGGTGCGGACATCTACTTCCACGACACCTACTTCGTCGTGGCGCACTTCCACTACACGTTCTTCCCGATCGCCATCATTGGCACCTTCGCCGGGCTCACCTACTGGTTCCCGAAGATGTTCGGCCGCCACATGAACGAGACGGTGAACAAGGTGCACTTCTGGATCACCATCACCTGCTTCAACGGCATCTTCCTGCCGCTGTTCGTGCTGGGCGCCGCGGGTGACCACCGCCGCATCTTCGACTACGGGAACTTCCCCGAGCTTTCGCAGCCCTGGATGCAGGACCTGCGGGTGTTTGCGACGGTGAGCCTGCTGATCATGCTCGCCGTGCAGCCCCTGTTCCTCGCCAACTTCTTCTACAGCATGTTCAAGGGCAGGAAGGCCGAGGCCAACCCCTGGAAGGCCAACACGCTCGAGTGGCAGTGCCCCTCGCCCCCCCCGCACGGCAACTTCTCGCCGTTGCCCGAAGTCTACCGTGGCCCCTACGAGTACAGCGCCGAGGGCCGCGCCGATGACTTCTGGCCGCAGAACTCCCCGACCTAAGAACGAGCAGGAGACGCCATGGTTCGACCGATTGCCACCACGCGCTCAGCTTCGGGAGTGCCCACCGGCCGCTTGGCGGTGTGGTGGGTGCTGGCTTCCGAAATCGTGATCTTCGGCGGACTGCTGGGGTCATACCTGTTGCACCGGCTGGGGCACCCCGAGTGGGCCACCTACGCCTCGCACACGAACACCTGGGCGGGCGCGTTCAACACCTTCGTCCTGCTCACCTCGAGCCTCTCCGCCGTGCTCGCGCACCAGGCGGCGGAGCAGGGAAACGGCAAGAAGGCGGCCAACCTGCTGCTCGCCACCTGCGGCGGGGCGCTGATCTTCCTCATCGTGAAGTCCTTCGAGTGGACCGCCGAGATCCAACACGGCTACACGATCACGGCGAACGGCTTCTGGTCCTTCTACTACATCGCGGCGGGGTTGCACGGGCTCCACGTCATCGCGGGCGCCATCATCATGCTCATCGTGGCGGCCGATGCGCGCAAGGGCAAGGATCTCCAGCGGGTCGAGCTGATCGGCATCTACTGGCACTTCGTCGACCTCGTGTGGATCTTCCTCTTCCCCCTCCTCTACATCGCCAAGTAGGCGCTCGGGGTTCATCATGTCGACGCCCTCTTCGCACTCCCACGAGCATGGCCACGAGTCGGGTGGCCACGAGGCCCACGATGGGGCCCACCACACCAACTACGTGAAGATCTGGGCCATGCTGCTGGTGCTGCTCGGTGTGAGCCTCGCCGGGCCGGAGCTCGGCATCCGCACGGTCACGCTGCTCACCGCCTTCGGTATCGCCGTGGTCAAGGCGTACATGGTGGCGAAGTACTTCATGCACCTCAACATCGAACGGCGCTTCGTGGTGCAGCTGCTGACCGTCTGCCTCGGCCTGATGATGTTGTTCTTCCTGGCTACCGCGCCGGACGTCATGAAGCACTGGGGCATGAACTGGCGGAATGAATCCGCCAAGAACGCGAACATCCCGGAAGCCACGCACCACGCGGAGGGCGGCGAGCACGCCGCTGCCGGTCACGAGGTGGTCCCGGCGCACGAAGCGGCTCCGGCGCACCAAGCGGCCCCGGCGCACGAAGCGGCCCCGGCACACGGCGCCGGCGAGTAGGGATACATGGCGGATTCGACGACGATCCGGGCGCGGCCGGTCAAGGGGCCCCCCATCATCGAGAGCGAGCTGCTCGCGATGATCATCTTCGTTTTCGCCGACGTCATGTTCTTCGCGGGTTTCATCAGCGCCTACGCGCTGGTGGGCGCGCGTGCCCCCATCGGGTGGTGGCCCCCGCCTGGCGATCCCGCGTTGCCCGTAGCGGCCGCCGGCGGTGCCACCGTCGCCCTGCTCCTGTCTGGCGCTGCGGTGTTTCAGGCGGGTCGGGCCGCGAAGGCTGACCTGGCGGCGGCGCGGCGTCCCCTGGCCGTGGCGATGGCGCTCGCGGTGGCCTTCGTCGGCTACCAGGTCTTCGAGTTCGTGCGCCTCTCCAGCGGGGGCTTCACCCTGCAGTCGAGCGCCAATGGCGGGTTCTTCTACACCATCGTGGGCGCGCACGGCCTGCATGCGGTGAGCGCCGTGGTCGTGCTGGGCTGGACCCAGCGGGAGCTCGCGGCCGGTCGTTTGACTCGCGCCGCGTTCTCGGCGATTCGCCTCTATTGGTACTTCGTCGTGCTCCTGTGGCCGGCCATATACACCACGGTGTACCTGTGATTCGCCGCCTCGTCGTGCTGGCCGCGCTTGCGCTCCCCGGGGCGGCCAATGCGTGCTCCACGTGCATGGACCCGCGCGAGGGCAACCGTACGCTGCTCTGGGTCACCATCTTCCTGAGCCTCCTTCCGCTGGGGCTGCTGGCCTCGATCGGCGGCTTCTTCTGGTATCGGGCGCGCACCGCTGCGGCGGTCGTTGCGCCGTCTCCCGACCTTCCTCCTGTGGAAATCCGATGATCGCTCCCCGCACGCTCCTGCCGCTCGCCGCGTTTTTCACCGTCGCGTGTGATGCCATTCCGGAGGATCCGGTCGGCGTCCAGGCCCGGTACCGGGGCCACTACGGGGGGCCGTGCAACGCCTGGGTGTCGAGCCCCGTCAGCGGTCGGGAGTATTGCTCCTCGCCGAAGCTCGGCTTCAGCACGGAGCAGGCGTACCTCGACGCCGCCCCGAAGGTCGATGACGCCGCCTTCGCCGGCTTCGACGGCCTCTCGCCCGCGGACAAGAAGGCGCTGCTCGTCCGCGAAGGTGCGGGCGTCTATGCGAACAACTGCGCGGCCTGTCACAAGGCCGACGGTGTCGGCGATGGCCAGATGTACCCGCCGCTCTTGAACGATGCGGTCGTCAACAACGCCGACCCTGCCGAGCAGATCGCTACGGTGCTGAAGGGCCTCTCCGGCAAGGAAATCGGCGGCGTGGCGTACACGGGCGCCATGACCCCCTTCGGTCACCTGACCGACAATCAGATCGCGGCCGTCGCCACCTACGAGCGCAACACCTGGGGCCACGACGCCGGCATGGTGGAGCCCTCGCAGATCAAGGCCGCGCGAGGCAACTGACCTCGTCTCCAGTTGTCGGGCGCTTCGCCGTCCGCAAGTGGGCGCGCTACAGCACAGGGGGTGGTCCGCGTGGAGAAGCTGCAGGAATACTGGCAAGTGGCAGGTCCCACGTTGGCGTTCATGCTGGCGGTCAGCGTGGTCGCGCTGGCGTTGGCACTCGAACGGTGGCTCACCCTCTGGCGGGCGCGTGCGGCGCTGGTCCGGGTGGAAGAGAAGGTCCTGGAGGCGGCCCGCCGGGGTGACCTCGAAGAGAGCCGGCGCCATGCTGATGCGCTCTCCTCGCCCATCCGCGAGGTTTTCACGGCGGGGCTCGACCGTGCGCTCGGGCGTGCGCGAGGGGAGTTCGCCACGGCCATGGCTCGGGAGAGCCGCCGCGCGGTGGCGCAGCTCCGGGGGCCGCTGTGGATCCTGGGTTCGGTGGGGGCGCTCATGCCCTTCGCTGGCCTGTTGGGCACCGTCGTGGGCGTCATGGGCAGCTTCGAGGCGATCGGGGAGAGCGGGCAGGGTGGCTTTGCCGTGGTGTCCTCGGGCATCTCGGAAGCGCTCATCGCCACCGCGGGCGGTCTCTTCGTGGCGCTGGAGGCGGTGCTGTTCTTCAACGCCCTCGGCCAGCAGGTCGCCGGTGTCGGGCGAGAAATCAACCTCGCCATCGACGAGCTGGGCGAGCTGATCCGCACGGGGAGGACGCATGCAGAGCGGCCCGCAACCGACGGCTGACGACGACGGCGACGATGCCGCGATGTTCTCCGAGATCAACATCACCCCGTTGACCGACGTCTTCCTGGTGTTGCTGATCATCTTCATGGTGGTGTCGAGCTCGCTGGTGGAGGCGGAGCGGCAGGCCACGGAGGCCAAGAACCTGCTCTCCGAGCGCGCCCTGTCGGTCCTCACGCCGCAGGGCACGGGCGACAGCCCGCTCATCCCCAAGGACATCGTGATCTCGGTGTCTCCCGACGGTACGATCTTCCTCGAGGGCGAGACCTTCCCCATCGCCGCCCTGACCGAGCGGTTGCGGGCGGTTGAACGGGGGGCCACGGCTACGCGTGTGGTCGTCCGCGGCGATCAGGAGGCCCAGTACAAGCTGGTGTGGCAGGTCATCCGCGCCGCGCAGGCGGCGGGCTTCGAGGATGTGGCGCTGGCGAGCCGGGCGCTCTCCGGCCCCTGAGGGCGATCAGGCCGCGTAGGCGGCGCTCGCGGGAACGATGGCGAGGTACAGGAGCGGTCGGGGACCGAGCGCCCCGATGGCGGCGCCGTAGTAGGCGCGAACCGGTTCGAGGAGCGGGTGGGCGGGCCAGACGGTGAGCACGTCGGAGACGCCGGACCCGCCCCGCAGGGCATCGAGGAGCGCCGCCTCGGCATCGGGGCCGGCGAAGCGCCGCGCGGTCGCGGGAGGCACTGTCTGGCCGCCGCGGGGAACCCCCTCGGGAGCGAGCCCGGAGGCGACCCAGGCCGCGGCCCGCTCGTCGTGGCCACTCGACGACGGGGAGGCTAGCCGGGCACAGAGAGTGCGCCAAGCCGGGTGCTCGTAGGAGTGCGTCGCGGCGAGGCGCCAGGCGCCTACGGCCGCGAAGCCCGCCGCGCCGTGCCGCAATGCCCCGCCCAGCAGGACTTCGACGCGGTGCGGCCCATCGACCTCCACGAGCTGCGCGAGGGCCGTGTCCAGATCGCCGACCAGCAGGGCTTCTCGGAGGCGGATGGCGGCCTGGCCGGCGGGGCTGTTCACGGCACCCCGTTATACCGACCGGATGGATGTGGCGCACATCGCCGACGAACTCGTGGCCGCCTTGCGCAGCCAGCTGCCCAGCGGCGTGCGGCTCGATGGTTTCGAGGTGGAGGTCGGGGAGCACGTGGACATCGACCACGGCCAGCTCCGCGCGGCCCTCGAAGTCCGGGTGCCCGGGGTGGAGGTGAAGATCGCCGTGGTGGAGGGCCTGCTCCACTGCCTCGATTGCGGCGCGCAATACCCGGCCGATGAAGCGCCCTGCCCGGTGTGCGGGAGCGCACGCGCGGAGCTGATCCACGGGCACGAACTGTCCGTGCGGCGGGCGTGGGCGCGCCCGGTGTCCTGACGCGGGATACGTCGGCGTCGCCACGGAGGGGCGATGAGCTTCAAGCGGGACGCGCTGGACTACCACAGCGAAGGGCGACCGGGAAAGATCGAGATCATTCCCACCAAGCCGCTGTACACCCAGCGCGATCTTTCGCTCGCCTACACCCCGGGCGTCGCCGAGCCGTGCCTCGCGATCAAGGCCCGGCCCGACGATGTCTACAAGTACACGGCGAAGGGCAACCTCGTGGCCGTCGTCACGAACGGCACCGCGGTGCTGGGCCTGGGCAACATCGGCCCCCTCGCCGGGAAGCCGGTCATGGAGGGCAAGTCCAACCTCTTCAAGAAGTTCGCCGACATCGACTCGGTGGACATCGAGCTCGACGCGAAGACGCCCGCCGAAGTCATCGCGGCCGTCCGCGCCATGGCTCCCACCTTTGGGGGCATCAACCTCGAGGACATCAAGTCGCCCGACTGCTTCGAGATTGAGCGGGCGCTGCAGGGCCTCTGCGACATCCCGGTGTTTCACGACGATCAGCATGGCACGGCCATCATCGCGGGTGCGGGCATCATCAACGCCTGTCACATCACCGGTCGCCGGACCTCCGACCTGAAGGTCGTCTTCTCCGGCGCGGGTGCCGCTGCGGTGGCCACGGCGATGATGCTCGTGTCGATCGGCGTGCTCCGCGAGAACATCTACATGTTCGATGCCGAGGGCCTCCTGTTTCACGGCCGCACGGTCGACGTCTTCCCCGAGAAGATGGCCTTCGCGCAGGGCACCGAGGCTCGACCCATGCGCGACATCATCGCGGGGGCGCACGTGTTCATCGGGCTCTCGGTGGGGGGCGCGCTGAAGCCGGAGATGCTGGCGCTGATGGCGGACACGCCGATCGTCTTCGCCATGGCGAACCCCGAGCCCGAGATCGGGTACGAAGAGGCCAAGCTCGTTCGTCCCGACGCCATCGTGGCTACCGGCCGGAGCGACACGCCGAACCAGGTCAACAACGTCCTCGGCTTTCCGTTCGTGTTCCGGGGCGCGCTCGACTGCCGCGCGCGGGCCATCAACGAAGAGATGAAGATCGCGGCGGTCCAGGCTCTGGCGCAGTTGGCGCGCGAGAAGGTTCCGGACGAGGTTCTTTCCGCCTACCAGCTCGACAACCTGCACTTCGGTGCCGACTACATCATCCCCAAGCCCTTCGACCCCCGGGTGCTCACCTGGGTGGCCCCTGCGGTGGCAGCGGCCGCGGCGCGCTCGGGCGTGGCCCGCGAGCCGATCGCGGACATGGAGGCGTACCGCTCCACGCTGGAACGCCGCATCGAGCGCAGCAAGGAAGTGCTCCGCCCGGTCATCTCCCGGGCCCAGAAGCAGCAGCGGCGCGTGGTCCTCTTCGACGGCGCCCACCCCCGGGTGCTCCGCGCCGCGCAGATCCTCGTCGAGCAGAAGATCTGCCTCCCCATCCTCGTGGGCGAGGAGTGGAAGGTGCTCAAGCGTGCCGAGGAGCAGAAGGTCTCGTTGGACGGGATCGAGATCGTCGACGCGCGGAACGATCCGCGCGTGGCCGGGTATGCGGAGCGGCTCTGGCAGGAGCGCAAGCGGAAGGGGATGACCCAGAAGGCCGCCCGGCAGATGCTCGAGGAGCCCGTTGGCTACGGCGCCATGATGGTGAAGTGCGGGGATGCCGACGGCATGGTCGGCGGACTGAGCACCCCCTACGCCTCCACGATGCGCCCTGCGCTCCAGATCATCGGCACGGACCCGTCCGTCATCTGCGTGAGCGGCGTGTACGTCATGCTGTTCAAGAACCGGGTGTACTTCTTCGGCGACTGCACGGTGAACATCCTGCCCACGCCCTCGCAGCTGGCCCAGATCGCGATCAACACCGCCCGCCTTGCCGAATCCCTCGGGTACACGCCGCGGGTTGCGATGCTCTCCTACTCGGATTTCGGCGAACACCGCGACAACCCCGAGGTCACCAAGATTCCGGAGGCGATCCGGATCGTCCACCAACAGTGGCCCGATCTGGTCATCGACGGGGAGATGCAGGCGGACACGGCGGTCAACGCCGAGCTCGCCGCCCAGGACTTCCCGTTCTCGGCGATCCAGGGCGATGCCAACGTGCTCATCTTCCCGGGCCTCGCATCGGGAAACATCGCCTACAAGCTGCTCCGGGAGCTCGGCGGCGCCACCGCCGTCGGCCCGGTCATCATGGGCCTTCGCAGGCCTGTCAACGTGCTCGCCCTCGGTGCGGCGGTGCGCGACATCGTCAACATGGCCGCCCTGACGGTCCACCAGGTCCTCGAGCTCGAGGACCGCGGAGTCTCTCATGCCTGATCCCCGCCTGTCCGCCATCCTCGATCAATCTGGCGATCCCGCCACCGTGGCGTGGAGCCACCACGGCACCGGCAACCTCGCCGGGCTCGCCGATCCCGAGCTCGCCATCGCCGCCGCCGCGGAGCTGGGGAACGTGCCCGCCCTGCAGTCCGTCGATGGCCCGAAGGCCCTCCGGAAGTCGGCCGCCGCGGCGCTTCACCGCCTCAAGTCGCGCGGCGTGAAGGTGGCCGATGCAGCCCCCACCCGCAGCTTCTCGCTCAGCCGCGAACAGCTCGACGTTCCCCCGCGTGCGTGGGTGGGCGCCCCGAGCGCGATGGGGAACTGCCACCTCGTCCTGACCGCCACCGACTTCGATGGCAGCTGCATCATGGAGGTGATCGTGGGCGGCGACAAGGTGCAGGACCAGCACGGTCACGCCGCGCGAAACGAGCTCCGTCGCTTCTGGAAGGACATGGAGGCCGACCCCTCGCTCCGCGAGGTGCCCTTCGTCGCGGGTCTGCGCCTCGCCGATGCGGCCGTCGCGGGCAAGTCCATCCACGGATGGGAGCACTTCCTCAGCAAGGTCTCGCCGGCCACGCTGGCCAGCGCGCGCCTCGTCGACCCGCTTCGTCACGCGCTGCCGGATGACGGTGGGGCCGCCGAGGGTTGGGTGCTCCCCGCGTGGCTCGTCCCCGGCAAGGTGGTCGAGCAGACGCTCGCGAACATGCCGCAGGGCGATGCCGAGGTGGCCGAGGAGGGCTGGCTCGAGGCCTCCCTGGCAGACCTGCTCGACGACACCACCCGCGAACGTTTCGCGGCCGCCGCCGAACACGCGGCGTTGATCTTCGGCGTGGTGGGCAAGGGCGCAACGGCCACCGCCGCGAAGTCCGTGGCTGCCCGCTTGCGGGCGGGTGAGCCCGCCTCGGCCTTCTCCGAGCTGCGCAGCGCGCTCCTCGTCGCCACCTTCCAGGAAATCCAGCACCGGCAGGAGGAGCAGCGGAAGGACCTCGACGCGATGATGCAGCAGATCGGCCGCCAGGGCGGGAGCTGATCGGTGGACGGGCGCGAGAGGCTCGCGCTCGTCGCCCTCGTGGTCTTGCCGGTGGTGCCGCTCGTGGCCTCCTTCGCTCGGGTGTGGGAGGTGGCGAGCGGGTCGGGGGCCGATCCGTCGTTGGTGCCGCCGTTCTGGCCGGTGCCGCTGTTCTCGCGGGTGGGCGTTGCGGCGGCCGTGGCGCTGATGTTCGCGGGGCCGGCGTGGCGCTGGGCGTCGTCGTCGCCTGGAAGCGTGGTGGCCTTCGCGCCGCGGCTGCTGGTGTTCGTTTCGGTCGCGGTCGTCCTGCAGGTCGTGGTGGCCCCGTGATGGAGGAGACCTGGCTCCGGGTGGGGCAGGCCGTGCATGGGCACCTCGGCTGGTTGGCGGTGGCCGCGCTGGTCCACCCCGCGCTGCTCCTGCGGCGGCCGGGCGCCGTGCCCCGGTGGGCGGTGCTGGCGGCGGTGGGCCTCACCACCCTCGTGGTCGCGGGCGGAGCGGCGCTGTACCCGACCTACCGCACGGAGGTGCGCCCTGGCCTGTTCGCGCTCTCCCCGGCGGCGGGGTGGTGGTTCGAACGCAAGGAAGGGCTCGCCGTCCTCGTGCTTTCGCTCGCGTGGACGGGCGGCGTCGCGGCCTGGCTGGTCGGTCGACCGGTGGACGGCCGGACGTCCCTCCGGCGGACCGCCGCCCTGGCCTTCACGCTCGCGGCGGTCGGCGCGGGGGTGTGTGCCACGGCGGGCACTGCGGTGGCCGTTCTGGCTCGTTTCTGAGCCGGCCGGGCACCCGGCGGCACCTGACCGCACGAGGTCCCCGCGGGAGGGTGACCCGGCGCGCGATCAGCGCGGGGATGCGGCTGCGGGCATGGGGGCGAAGGGGTCCACCCGGCCCACCGCCGAAGCCGGCGCCCAGCCCTTGCGACCGTCGGGGAGCGCGAGGAGCAGCTGGTCGGAGGACTCCTCGAGCACCGCGAGCTCGGCCCCGGCGTGCAGGGTGAGCAGCACGACGCCGCCCCCGAGATCGGACTGGAGCGGGAGCGTCTCCGTGAGCACCACCGCGCCCGACGGCAGCCCGGCTTCCGCGGCCCCGCCGGCGGCGAGGACCACGCCGAGGCTGGCGAGCGCGATGCCGATGGGGGCGGTGGGGAGTCCGGGCAGGCGACGACGCGCGGCGATCGCGAGGAGGCCGATCCCCACGAGGAGGCCGCCCGTGGCGATGCCCTCGTCGGGGGTGACCGCGGACTGCCATGGCGCCCAGGCCGGGTAGGGGTCGGCGCCCGCCACGTCGTCGGCCACCCCGCGTCGGCCGAACGCGAGGTTGGCCTCGGCGTCGGGGTCGCGTGGGGCGAGGCTCAGCGCCCGGCGCCACGCGAGGAGTGCGAGGGGCAGCTCGTTCTGGCGATAGAGCACGTTGCCGAGGTCGTAGTACACGTCGGCGTCGATCGCGCCGGCCTCGAGGGCGGATCGGAAGCCGGCTTCCGCGCCGGCCAGCTCGCCCGCCGCGAGGGCCGTGTTGGCCGCGGCGAACTCGGCCTCGCCGGCCGCGAGCGCCAGGCTGAAGGTGAGCAGCATCAGGCCTTCCTCCCCAACCACGCCCGAAGGCGCTCCTCGGGCAGCCCGATCGCTCCCCGGTACCGGGCCTGTTCCAGCTCGCGATAGAGCACGACCGCCTCCTCGCCGAGGCCCACGACGTCGTCGCGCTTCACCTCGGGCTCGGCCACGCCGAGCCGGCGGGCCGCCTCTTCGCGGAAGATTCGTTCGAGGCCGGCGAGCCGCTGCTCCGGGTCGTCCGGCAGATCGGCGAGCCCGAAGGAGACAGCGGCGGGGGCACGCCGGCGCCGCGCGAGATGCGGTGCCGCCTGCGCGCCCAGCCAGCCGAGCCCGGGAAGGCACGTGAGCCACGCCCAGGCGCCCGGGATGGGGGCCGAGAGGCCCACCTGGGTGCGCACCGGCAGGATGTCCTCGGCCTCGGCGGCCACCGAGGCCCGTTGGGGCGTGCCCGTGGGGTCGAAGGTCTCGAGCGCTGCGGCGGTTGCGGCGCCGGTCACCTGCAGACGAATGGGGTCGAGCCGTTCGACCACGTAGCGGCCCGTGGCGGGGTCGAACCAGTTGGCCTCGAGCGGCGGCAGCGCGAGCTCGCCCGCTCCCGCTGGCACGACCGCGCGCTTGAACGCGGCGACCGTCTCCACCCTCCCGTCGGTGAGCCTGCCGCTCGTGGTGGGCGTGTCGTCGTACACGCGGAAGTTCTCGCCACTCCACACCGGCAGCGCGTAGCCGGCGAGGCTGCCGTTGCCGCGGAGGGTCACGTCGACGGTGACGGTGTCGCCCACGCGGGTCTGCGTGGTGCTGGGGGTGGCCTCGAACGTGAAGGACCCGACGAGCCCGCTGAAGTTCTCGGGGCGGCCTTCGCTGGGCAGGGCCTTGACGACGAGCGGCAGCGCGTTCGCGACGAGCGTGTCGTTCTCGACGTCGGCGAAGACGGGGAGGTCGTTGAAGAAGTCGCTCCGACCCCGTTTGCGCCGCACCGCGTACTGCGCGAGCAGGCTCCCGCCGCTGAGCGTGCTCTTCCCGGCCTTCTGGGCGCGCATCGGGTACCAGAGCTCCTCGACCGTGAGCGGACTCCCGCCCTGCCCGATCCGGTACTCCGCCGTGATCGGCTCGAGGCCGGGCTCGGGGGTCAGCAGCGCGTTCTCCGGGGGGCCCCACCGTGCGCTCACGACCTGACGGCTCGTTGCGAGCTTCAGGTGAACGACCGCAACCTGGCCCACCCACAGCTCGGCGGCAGGCAGGTCGGCGAGGAGCTCGTCGACCCCATCGGTGGAGCCACGCGCCCCTACCTTCAGGTGAACGGCGGGCGCGCTCAGCTTCTCCGCTCCGGCCACCACGGAAACGGGTCCGATGTCGTAGTCCCCGGCCTTCAGCGCCGTGACCTTGTAGCGGAAGGTGACGATCTCGTGGGTCTGGAAGTTGATCATCTCCCGCGTTCTCCCGCGGGAATCGAACTCCACCCGGAGTCCGTCCGCCGCGCCGACCTCCGGCGGGCGCGGCACCGCGGCGTCGGTGATCTGGACGTAAAGGTCGACCGTCTGCCCCTCGGTGATCTCCGGCGACGTCAGCTGTGCGGCGATGGAGCCCGCGTGGGCGAGGGCGACGAGAGCGAGCATCACCAGTCCTTCTCCGTCGTATCGCCGCCCACGCGTGTGCGAGGCCGCCCGTCCACGACCGAATCGACGAGCCGCGCGGCTTCCTCGGCGCTCATGCCCTGCTGTTCGCCCCCTTCGCCCGACTCTGCCGCGATGCCGGTGGCGTCACCGGTGTCGCCCTGCTGCGGGTCGCCTTGCTGCGGGTCTCCCTGTTGCTGGTCTCCCTGCTGCTGCTGGTCGCCTTGTTGCTGGTCGCCCTGCTGCGGGTCGCCTTGCTGCGGGTCTCCCTGTTGCTGGTCTCCCTGCTGCTGCTGGTCGCCTTGTTGCTGGTCGCCCTGCTGCGGGTCGCCTTGTTGCTGGTTTCCCTGTTGCTGCTGGTCTCCCTGCTGCTGGTCGCCCTGCTGCTGCTCCTCGGCCTGCTGCTCGCGGAGCTTGATCTCCTGCTTCACGGCCTCGCCGTTCTTCGTGGCGCTGGCCAGCTTGGGGTCGGCCTCCTGGGCCCGCGTGTAGTGCTCGACCGCGCGTTCGAGCCGACCGTCCCGATAGGCGGCGTTGCCGGCGTTGTAAAGGTGCACGGCGCGGTGCGCTTCGTCGCCCTGGGCCAGCGAGAGGAAGACCTGCTCGGCCTCCCGGTAGCGCCCCGAACGGTAGAGCGCCTCGCCGAGCCCCTGGCCCACCGCGGTGTCGTCCGGCTCGTCGATGCGGGCCTGGCCGAGCCGCTCGATCGCCGTGGGCCAGTCCATGCGCTTCAGCGCCTCGAGGCCATCCTCCCGTGCGCCGGCTTGCGCCGACAACGGGAAACCAAGCGCGATCATCGCGACGAGCAGGCCGACGCCGCGCGCTTTCGGCCGCCGGGGACCGACGCCAGCCCAGGCGCTCCCGACCAGGGCAAGCAGTGCTACCGCGAGCGGCCACTGGTAGGCCTCGTTCGGGATCTGCTGACGTCTCACCTCGCGCTCCTCCGCATTGAGCTTCGCCCGGATTTCGCCATCGTAGAGCGCCCGCACGTCGTCGTCTCCGGCGACGGCCTGCACGTAGGCGCCACCCGTCGCGGCGGCAAGCGCCCGGAGCGAGTCGGCGTCGAGCCGGGACATCACCACGCCGCCGGTGCGGTCCTTCTTGAAGCCGCCTTCCGGGAGCGGGATCGGCGCGCCCGCGGCCTCGCCGACGCCGAGCGCGTAGATGCGCACGTCGGCCTCGCGGGCCCGCACCAGCGCCGCCGCGAGCTCCTCGGGGGGGTCGTGCAGCTCGCCATCGCTCACCACGACGATGGCCCTTCCCGCGGCGCCCGCCCGCGTCAGCATCTGCGTGGCGGAGTCGATGCCGCCGGACATCGCCGTTCCCTGGGCGGCGATCGTCTGCGTGGACGTGTCGCCGAGGGCCCAGAGGAACGTGCCGTAGTCCGTGGTGAGCGGAAGCCGAACGTAGGCGCCGTTGGCGACGAGCACGAGGCCCACGCTGTCGCCGCGGAGGAGCGCAGTGAGGTCGGCGAGCTCGCGGCGCGCGCGCTCCATGCGCGAAGGCGAGACATCCTCCGCGTCCATCGAACGGGACACATCGAGCACCACCACGATGTTCACGCCCTTGGCGGTGCGTTGCTCCCAGGTGAACCCCACCTGCGGACGCGTGGCGGCGAAGGCGAGGCTCGTGATCGCGACGACGCCGGCGATTGCCTGCCATGTACGCGCCGAGCGCGCCCCGGCCGGCACGAGGTTGCGGAGCGCCTCGACGGAAAGGAGCGCATCGAGCGCGCCCTGGCGGCGGCGGTGGCCGTAGATGAACGCGGCGATCGCCACCGGGACGAGCAGGTACAACAGGTGGAGGAGGGGCGTACCGAAGGTCACGGCGTCCTCCGCAGGGGGCCCGTCACCAGGAGCAGGTGAACGAGCCAGAGGGCGATCGCCGGGTAGAGGAAGGTGGCGAATCGTTCATCGCGGTCCACGAACTCGCGGACCTTCGCCGGGCTCGGCTCCAGCTCGTCGATCCGGGCGTACACCTTGGCGAGCGAGGTGGTGTCGCTCGCGCGGAAGTACTCGGCGCCGGTGAGCGAGGCGATCTGCTTGAGGGTGGGTTCGTCCACATCGGCGCCGCCCACCGACAGGAGCCCGAAGGGGCCGGCCCGCCGGGGGGAGGAGGCGCCCACCCCGATCGTGTAGACCCGGATGCCCAGCGCCGCTGCCGCCTTGGCCGCCACGAGCGGTTCGATCTGCCCCTCGTTGGACTTGCCGTCGGTCACGAGGATGATGACCTTGCTCGGCGCCTCGAGTTCCTTCAATCGTTTGCTCGCCACCGCGATCGCATCGCCCACGGCGGTGGCCTGCTTGCCGGCCACGCCGATCTCGAGCTGCCCCAGGAAGTCGTGCATGCCCTCCTTGTCGAGCGTGAGCGGCACCTGCGTGAACGCCTCCTTTCCGAAGACCACGAGCGCCACGCGGTCGTTGGTGCGCGCCTCCACGAAGCTCTGCATCACCCGCTTCGCCGACTCCAGCCGGGTGAGTTCCATCCCGCCGCCGCCCATGTCGGGCGCGTCCATGGAGCCGGAGGTGTCGATCGCGAGCACGATGTCCACCCCTTCGCTCTCCCGCACGGTTTCGCGCGACACGAGCTGCGGCCGCGCGAGCGCCAGCACGACCAGAGTGATGACGGCCGCTTCGATCAGCGCGGGAAGCGAGGCCAGCACCGAACGGATGCCCACGCCCCCGCGCATCGACGATACCGAGGCGAACCGGAGCGTCCAAGGCCGGATGAGCCCCCACAAGGGGAGCCCCGCTGCGGGCAGCGCGAGGAACCACCACGGCGAGCCCCACTCAAACACGGCGCACCGGCTTCACGAGGGACTGGAAGTCCTGGTCGAGCTGCTCGAACAGGTTGGCGTGCTGGCTGCGCTCGGCGAACTTGACGAGGTCGGTGGCGCTGAGGAGCCGCCGGGCCGATTCGAGCTCGGCCGCCGTGAGCATCCCAGCGAGGCTGTCCAGTATCTCGCGGCGGGTGCGCTGGGTGGCGGGGAGACCCCAGGCCGCATCGATCCAGGTGCGGAAGATCACCGACATCTCGCTGGCGATCGCGGGAGCGTCGAGGTCGGTGCGCTCGCGAAGCAGGTTCCACGCCCGCCGCGCGACCTCGTGCGGAGGAAGCTGCCGCGGCGGCGGGGGCGGCGGCGTGTATCGACGGATGGCCCACACCGCGCCAGCGGCCGTCGCTGCCGCGAGGATTCCGCCCGCGACGACCCACGGCCAGATCGGCGGGGGAGGGGGCGGCGGCGCCTGCAGGTCGTCCATCGGGCCGCCGGTCGGCCCCTTCACGCCGATGTCGAAGAAGAGGCGGGAGGGGGTTCCGCCGCCGGGCTCGGACACGGTGACGATGTAGCTGCCATCGGCTCCCGTGAGCTTCCAGGTGTCCGCCGCGCTGGGCTCCACCACCAGGTTCGTGCTCCCGGCCACGGTGGAGCCCTCGGGCGCGTGGAGCTCCACCTCCGCGCCGCTTGCCGCCTGCCGCTCCGAGAGCCACACGCTGGCGGAGGGGGGCGCGGGGAGGGGCGCTTGCTCGCAGGCGACCAGCCACAACATCATCCTACGCTCCGGAAGTGGGCGTGGAGCTTGCGGAAGGCATCGTCGTGCGTGCCGACCGCGCTGGCGCGGAGACCGATGCGGCGGAGGTCGGACAGGCGCCGTTCCACCGTCGCCCTGGCCTGGAAGGAGCTCGCATCTACCACGCGCGTGGCGCCCGTCTCCGCATCCTGCACGGTGACCAGCCCGAGGTCCGGCAGGTGCGCTTCGAGCTTGTCGTGCACGAGGAAGGCGTGCACGCGGTGCCGACGCATGAGCAGCCGGCAGGCGTCTGTCCACCGGCCGTCGTCGAGGAAGTCGGACAGGACGATCACCGCCGCCCGGCGCTTGAGCACCTTCTGCGCGTGCGTGAGGGCGGCGGCGAGGTCGGTGCGCCGGTCGGTGCCCAGCTCCTCGAAGGCCGTCCGGATCACCTGCCAGGCGTGGCCCCGGCTCCGGCGCGGCGGGAGGAAACGTTCGACGCCGTCGGCGAAGGTGAGGAGCCCCACCCGGTCGTTGCTGCGGAGCGCGGCGTAGGCGAGCGCGCCGGCGAGCCGGGCGATCTGGAGTCGCTTGTCGGTGCGACCGTCGGCTCCGCCGCTTCCGAAGCGGACCGAACCGGAACGGTCGACGATGAGGAGCATGGTGAGCTCGCGCTCCTCGCGGAACACCTTGAGGAAGGTCTCCTTGCTCCGCGCGGTGACGTTCCAGTCGATTCGGCGGACGTCGTCGCCGGGCTGGTAGGCTCGGACCTCCTCGAACTCCATGCCCGAGCCGCGGAAGGCGCTGCGGTACTCGCCCGCGAGCAGCGCATCCACGCCGCGCCCGACCTGCACGTGCACCCGCCCGATCTGCCGCAACTCCTCCGGGGTGAGCATGCGGCCCTACGGGGTGCGCACCGATGCGAGGATTTCGCGCACGATCGCGTCGGCGCTGAGTCCCTCCGCCTCGGCCTCGTACGTGAGCAGCAGGCGGTGGCGGAGCACGTCGGGCGCGATCTCCTTCACGTCATCCGGCGTGGCGAAGTCCCTCCCATCGAGCAGGGCGACGGCGCGCGCCGCGGCGGCGAGCGAGATGGTGGCGCGCGGCGAGGCGCCGAACTGCACGAACCGCGCGAGCCGCTGCGACACGGTGCCCGGCTGCCGGGTCGCATGCACGAGGCTCACGATGTAGGTCTGCAGCACGGGCTTGAGGGTGACCTGTCGGCAGAGGTCCTGGAGCGCGATGAGCCGCTCCGGCGAGATGACGGCGCGGGGCTTCTGCGGCGGCTCTCCGCTGCGCGCGAGCACGAGGCGCTCCTCCTCTGCGGTGGGGTAGCTCACGACCAGCTTCATCATGAACCGGTCAACCTGCGCTTCGGGCAGCGGGTAGGTGCCCTCCTGCTCGATCGGGTTCTGCGTGGCCAGCACCAGGAAGGGGCGGGGGAGGGGGTGCGTCTGGTCGGCGAGGGTGACCTGCCGCTCCTGCATCGCCTCGAGCAGCGCCGACTGCACCTTCGCCGGCGCGCGGTTGATCTCGTCCGCCAGGACGATGTTCGCGAAGATGGGCCCCTTCCGCGTGGAGAAGCTCATGTCGCGCGGGTTGTAGATCTGCGTGCCGACCACATCCGCCGGCAGGAGGTCGGGCGTGAACTGGATGCGCGAGAACGAACCCGAGATGGCGCCGGCCAGGCCCTTGATCGCCGTGGTCTTGGCGAGGCCGGGCACGCCCTCCACCAGGAGGTGCCCGTCGGCGAGCAGCGCCGCCAGCATCCGGTCGACCATGTAGCGCTGGCCCACCAGCACGCGGGCCACCTCGCCGCGCACCTCGGCCAGCTCGGCGGCCGCGCGGGCCAGCTCGGCAGCGGGGGGCGGACCTTGGGGCGTCATCTCGTTCACAAGCACCTCACGGAGCCCTGCTATGCCCGCCCGAAGACCCGCGCGGGCGGGCGTGACATCGGTTTACGACGGGAAGCCCTTGAAGACGCTGGACCAGAAGCTCCGGTCCTTGACCTTCACCCCCTGGACCTTGGCGAGCTCGCGCAGGAGCTCATCCTCGCGCGCCGAAAGCTGCTTCGGCACCTCCACCACGAGCTGCACGAGCTGGTCGCCGCGGCCGCGCCCGTTCAGGGAGACGACCCCCTTCCGGGAAAGGGTGATCACCTTGCCCGAGGGGGTACCGGGCTCGATCATCACGGTCTCTTCGCCATCCACCGTGGGTACGGCCAGCTCGCCGCCGAGCGCGGCGAGGGTGAACGGCACGGGGCGACGCATCACGATGTTGGTGCCATCGCGCTTGAAAACCTCGTGGTCCTTCACGCGGATGGTGACGTAGAGATCGCCCGCCGGGCCGCCGGGCTCGCCGACCTCGCCCTTGCCGCCGAGCCGCAGCTGCATGCCATCGTCGACGCCGGCAGGGATCGTGACCTTCAGCTTCTCGTTGAGCCGCTTGCGACCGCTGCCGGAGCAGCCGCCACACGGGTCACGCACCACCTTGCCCCGACCGCTACACGCCGGGCACACCGTGCGGATGCGGAGGAACATCTGCGCGGTCTGGACCACCTCGCCGCTGCCACGGCAGGTGCCGCAGGTGGTGGGCTGCGAGCCCTCCTTCGCCCCGCTTCCGCTGCACTGCTCGCAGGCCGCGTGCTTCGGAACCGTGATCTCCCGCTCGATCCCCGACACCGCTTCGAGGAACTCGAGTGTGATTGGGTACTCGAGGTCGGCGCCACGACGCGGACCCCGGGGACCGCCGCGGCCGTTGAAGCCGAAGAGGTCCCCGAAGATGTCGGCGAAGTGGCTGAACACTTCGTCGGAGCTCTGGAAGCCGGAGTTCATTCCGGCGCCCCGAAGCCCGTCGTGCCCGAAGCGGTCGTACATCTGCCGCTTCTGCTCGTCGCCGAGGCAATCGTAGGCCTCGGCGACTTCCTTGAACTTCGACTCCGCATCCTTGTCGTCGGGGTTCTTGTCGGGGTGGAGCTTCATCGCCAGGGCGCGAAAGGCCTTCTTGACCTCCCCCTGCGACGCCTCGCGGGAGAGGCCCAAGACCTCGTAATAATCGCGCTTCGCCATGAACTTTACCCCTTCTGCCCGTCGCCTACGCTTCTTCGAAGTCGGCGTCGATGACGTCGTCCCGCTTCGCGCCGCCGCCCGCCGCGCCGTTCGGAGGGGGGCCACCGGCCGCCTCCGCACCTCCGGCGCTCGCCGCCGCGTTCGCCGCTTCGCCCAGCTTCATGCTCACCTTCTGGAGCTTGTCGAAGGCTTCCTTGAGGCGGTCGACCGCGTCGCTGTCGAGGGCGCCGCGCGCTTCGCCGAGGGCAGCCTCCACGTTGGACACCTCCGCGGCGGGGAGCTTGTCCTTGTTCTCCCGCAGGAGCTTGTCGACCTGGTACACGAGGTTGTCGAGGTTGTTGCGGGCCTCGATGGTCTCGCGCCGCTGCTTGTCGGCCGACTCGTTGGCCGCCGCCTCCTGCACGAGGCGCTCGACCTCCTCCTTCGAGAGGCCGCCGGAGGTCTGGATGGTGACCTTCTGCTCGCGGCCCGTGGCCTTGTCCTTGGCCTTCACGTTCACGATGCCGTTGGCATCGATGTCGAAGGTCACCTCCACCTGCGGGACGCCGCGGGGGGCCGGCGCGATGCCGTCGAGACGGAAGTTCGCGAGCGTGCGGTTGTCCTTGGCCAGCGGGCGCTCGCCCTGGGAGACCTGCACGTCAACCGCGGTCTGCCCATCGGCGGCCGTGGAGAAGGTCTCGCTCTTGCTCACCGGGATGGTGGTGTTGCGCGGGATGAGCACGGTCATCACGCCGCCGAGCGTTTCGATGCCCAGCGAGAGCGGGGTGACGTCGAGGAGAAGCATGTCGGTGACATCGCCACCGAGCACGCCGCCCTGCACGGCCGCGCCCATGGCCACCACCTCGTCGGGGTTGACCGAGCGGTTCGGTTCGCGGCCGAAGAGCTTCTTCACGCGCTCCTGCACCAGCGGGATGCGGGTGCTGCCGCCGACGAGCACCACTTCCTGGATGTCGGCGGCGGTGAGCTTCGCGTCCTTGAGGGCCTGACGGCAGGGCTCGAGGGTGCGCTCCACCACCGGGTCGATCATCTGCTCGAACCGGCTGCGGGTGAGGTTGCGCTCGAGGTGCTTGGGGCCGGCGGCATCACCGGAGAGGAAGGGCAGGCTGATCTGCGTGCTCATGCTGGAGCTCAGCTCGATCTTCGCCTTCTCGGCCGCATCCTTCAGGCGCTGCAGCACCATCTTGTCGTTGGCGACATCGATGCCCGTGTCGGACTTGAACTCCTTCACGAGCCAGTCGATGAGGAGGTTGTCCACGTCATCGCCGCCGAGGTGGGTATCGCCCGCGGTGGAGCGCACCTCGACGATGTTCTCGCCGACATCGAGGATGGACACGTCGAACGTGCCGCCGCCGAAGTCGTAGACCACGATGGTCTGGTCCTTCTTCTTCTTGTCGAAGCCGTAGGCGAGCGCGGCCGCCGTGGGCTCGTTGATGATGCGCTTCACATCGAGCCCGGCGATGCGGCCGGCATCCTTCGTGGCCTGGCGCTGGGCGTCGTTGAAGTACGCGGGCACCGTGATCACCGCTTCGGTGACGGGCTGGCCGAGGTAACGCTCGGCTTCGCGCTTCAGCTTCTGAAGGATCATCGCGCTCACTTCGGGGGCGGAGAACTCCTTGCCATCGATGTCCACCCGGGCAGCGCCGTCGGCGCCGCGCACCACCTTGTAGGGAACGCGCTTCGCTTCCTTCTCCGACTCTTCCCAGCGGAGGCCCATGAAGCGCTTGATCGAGTAGACCGTGCGGGTGGGGTGCAGCATGGCCTGGCGGCGCGCCGTGGCGCCTACCGTGCGCTCGTCTTCCTTCCCGAACCCGACGACAGAAGGCGTGGTGCGCGCGCCCTCCTCGTTGATCACGACGGTGGGGGAGTCGCCTTCCATGATGCACACGACCGAGTTGGTGGTGCCGAGGTCGATGCCGATGATCTTGCCCATTCCAGTAGCTCCAGCCGGATCCGCGGTCCGATATATTTCGGGTTGTACTTATGTTTTGAAGCGAACGCCACGGTGGGCGAACTGGGACCGGCAAACGCTAATCCCCGATCGCGACGCGTCAAGCGCTGGAGGTCCGGTCCCGTGCGGACGCGACCGGTTGTCTCCCGACCGCCCTTTCATAGACGCGCCGCGCCCGTCGGCAAGCCGGAGCGGGCCCTCCACGACATCGTTGTCGTCGATCACGGGTCGCCGTTGTCGCAAAAGACAGGTTTCAACTCGCTGGCACGTCGCTTGCTGAAGATGGTCTCGCCACGATGCGACCGCGTCAGCCTTTCACCACAAAAATATCCGTGCCCTGACCCGATCACGACGCCCGAATCGAGGCCCCACCGCCGCCGGAATCCCCCGGCGGCGGTTTTCTTTTTCGGGCGGGCCCGTTGACTTCGCCAGACCCGGTGCGTAACCCCAAGGCCGCTTGCGGCGGCATGCCCTCGGTGTGCCGCCTCACATCCGAACCTGAATCTTCCTACTACGGAGTCAACTGTGAGCTTTCGTCCTTTGCATGACCGGGTCCTGCTGAAGCGTGTGGATGCCGAGAAGAAGACCGCGGGCGGTCTCATCATCCCCGACAGCGCCAAGGAGAAGCCCCAGGAGGCCGAAGTGGTTGCGGTGGGCAAGGGCCGTTCGCTCGAGGGCGGCGGTCTCCGCGCCATGAGCGTGAAGGTGGGCGATCGGGTGCTCTTCGGCAAGTACACCGGTGATGAGATCAAGCTCGATGGAGAAGAGATGCTGATCCTCCGCGAAGAAGACATCCTCGCGGTCCTCGCCTAACCACCCCCTTCAAGCATCAGGAGTCATCCACATGGCCGCCAAAGACATCCAGTTCCGCGAAACTGCCCGCGTCGAGATCCTCCGCGGTATCGACACGCTCGCCAACGCCGTCAAGGTCACCCTCGGCCCCAAGGGTCGCAACGTGATCATCGAGAAGAGCTTCGGAGCCCCCGTCGTCACGAAGGACGGCGTCACGGTTGCGAAGGAGATCGAGCTCAGCAACAAGCTCCAGAACATGGGCGCCCAGATGGTCAAGGAGGTCGCCTCCAAGACCAACGACGTGGCCGGTGATGGCACCACCACCGCCACCGTGCTCGCCCAGGCGATCTACCGCTCCGGCAGCAAGCTCGTGGCCGCCGGCGCCAACCCGATGGACGTGAAGCGCGGCATCGACAAGGCCGTGGCCATCGTCGTGGCCGAGCTCGCCAAGCAGAGCCGCCCGATCAAGGACAACACCGAGATCGCCCAGGTGGCCACCATCAGCGCGAACGGCGACACCGAAGTGGGCGAGATCCTCGCCAACGCCATGGCCAAGATCGGCAAGGACGGCGTGATCACGGTCGAAGAGGCCAAGTCCGCCCGCACCGAGCTCGATGTCGTGAAGGGCATGCAGTTCGACCGCGGCTACCTCTCCGCCTACATGGTCACCAACCCCGACCGCATGGAGGCCGTCCTCGAGGATGCGCTCGTGCTCATCCACGAGAAGAAGATCTCCGCGATGAAGGACCTTCTGCCGCTCCTCGAGCTCGTGCACGAGGCGGGCAAGCCCCTCCTCATCATCGCCGAGGACATCGAGGGCGATGCGCTCGCCACCCTCGTGGTCAACAAGCTCCGCGGCTCGATGAACGTCGTCGCCGTGAAGGCCCCCGGCTTCGGCGATCGTCGCAAGGCGATGCTCGAAGACATCGCCATCCTCACCGGCGGCCGCGCCGTGATGGAGGACCTCGGCATCAAGCTCGACACGGTCACCCTCGAGCACCTCGGCAGCGCCAAGCGCATCGAGATCAGCAAGGAGAACACCACCATTATCGAGGGCGCCGGCTCCAGTGATGCGGTGCGTGCCCGCGTGAAGCAGATTCGCGCCCAGGCCGAGGAGACCACCTCCAGTTACGACAAGGAGAAGCTCCAGGAGCGTCTCGCGAAGCTCGTGGGCGGCGTGGCGGTCATCCACGTCGGCGCCTCCACCGAGGTGGAGATGAAGGAGAAGAAGGCCCGCGTGGAAGATGCGCTCAACGCCACCCGCGCGGCGGTGGAAGAGGGCATCGTCCCCGGCGGCGGCACCGCCTTCATCCGTTGCCTCGATGCGCTCGAGTCCGTCAGCGGCCTCCTCGGCGATGAGCACTTCGGCGTCGAGATCGTGCGCGACGCGATCCAGGAGCCCGTGCGGGCGATCGCGGCGAATGCCGGCATCGATGGCGCCATCGTGGTGCACAAGGTCCGCCAGGGCAAGGGCGCCTGGGGCTTCGATGCCCAGACCGAGACCTACGTCGATCTCGTGGAGAAGGGCATCATCGACCCCACGAAGGTCGCCCGTACCGCGCTGGTGAACGCGGCCTCCGTGGCCGGCATGCTCCTCACCACCGAAGCGGTCATCTGCCAGAAGCCCGAGAAGAAGAAGGCTGGCGGCGGTGGCGGCGGTGGTGGTGACATGGGCGGCATGGGCGGCATGGGTGGCATGGGCGGCATGGGCGGGATGGACTTCTAGTCCCCCTTCCGGCTCAACCGCGCGGCGGTGCTTCGGCGCCGCCGCGCTTGTTTTTGGCCGACCACGGGCGCGGTGAACCCGGGCGCCCTTCGCGGCCCCACCCCGCCATAACGGTTAGCTCGCGACCACCCCCGAGCCTGCCGTGCACCCGGAAACGCCCCGTCCCCGGTTCTGGTCCCGCGACAACCTCCCGAGGCTGCTCGCGGCGCTGTTCTCCGGCGCCATCCTCACGTTCGTCTCCCCGCCGATCGAGCGCACGTTCCCCCTGCTCGGCACGATTCCGGTCGGGGGGCTGCACTTCATCCACTGGCTCACCTTCGTGCCGCTCCTCGTGGCGGCGGCCGACCCCTCGGGCGGTCGGGCGCCGGGGTCGCGCCCGCTTCGTGGCTGGCTGGCGAGCCGCAACTTCCGCCTGGGCTACCTCACGGGCTTCGTGGGCGTTTTTCTCCTGTTCTTCTGGCTCGCCCAGACGATCGACCTGTTCAGCAACATCCCGCTCGTGCTGGCCTCGCTGATCGTCGGACTCTTCGCCGCGGTCTTCGGGCTTCCTTACGGCCTCCTCGCGAGCGCGGTGGCACCGCTCCGCGAGCGCTTCGGAAGGAGCTGGGTCTTCCTGTTTCCCACGCTCTGGGTCACGATGGAGTTCGCGCAGCCGGCGCTGTTTCCCTACTACCAGGGGGTGGGCCAGTACCGGAACCCGTACACGTGGCAGCTTGCCAGTGTCTTCGGGGCTTTTGGGCTGAGCTGGCTCATCCTCCTCACGAACAGCATGGCCGCGGAGCTCTGGCTCGCTTCCCGGGCGGGTCGGCCGCTGCCCTTGCGGCACGCCGCGGTCGTGATGGGGCTCTTCCTGTCGAACCTCGCGTTCGGTGCGTGGCGCTTCCAGCACGTGGAGAGCGTGCTCGCCGCGGCGCCCGTGGCGCGGGTGGCGATGCTCCAGCAGGGCGTCACCATGGTGCAGCGCATCCAGGATCGTGGTGGTGAGGTCCTGAAGTCCTGGCTCACCCTCACGCGGAAGGTCGTCGACGCGCACCCCGACCTCGTGGTGTGGCCGGAGGGGTCGATCTACTACAACCCCACGGAGGAGCGCCTCGCCGAAGGGTTCGGCGAGATGACGAGCCAGAACCAGTTCGCCTTCCTGATCGGCGGGGGCACCCGCGAGGAGGACCCCGACAACCCCGGCCACCGCGCCAGCTGGAACAGCGCCTACCTCTTCGACACGTCGGGCAAGGTGGCGGGGCGCTACGACAAGATGGTGCCGATGCCCTTCGGGGAGTACCTGCCGTGGCCCGTCTCCTACCTCAAGCCGTGGATCCAGGGGGTGGGGAGCTTTCGGGCGGGAAAGACGCCCACGCTGTTCCAGACGTCGAAGTTCTCGTTCACCACGCCCATCTGCTACGAGGCCATCCTCGAGTCGCAGATGCGCACGTTGAGCGATGGCGACGTCTTCGTGAACATCACCAACGACGGCTGGTTCGGCGATACCGCCGCGCCCCACCAGCACGCGATGCTGGCCGCGGCATACGCCGTGGAGCTCGGCCGCCCGATGGTGCGCATCGCCTACACCGGGGTGTCCATGATCGTGGAGCCCCACGGGGTCATCCGCTACGAAACGCGGCCGTACACGGAGGTTGCGGAGGTGGTCGATCTGAGGCTCGCGACCTTCGACACGCCTTACCGCACGTGGGGCCGGGCCTTCCCGTGGGTATGCGCCATCGTCACCTTCGGCGCCGTTCTGGCGCTCTGGCGGGGGCGTGTCACATCTCCCCCCGTCGGGGCGTAGTAGCGGCGGGGGTCGGGTGAGTCGCCCGCAATCCGACGAGGAGCTCATGGACGCGGTACGGGAAGGCAGCGAAGCGGCGTACGCCACGCTGTTCGAACGCCACCGGGCCGGGCTCTACGGCTACGCCCTGCGCATGACGCGGCAGCCCGAAGCGGCGGACGATGTCTTCCAGGAGAGCTTCCTGCGCGTGCACCGCGCGCGCGCCACGTGGTCGAGCCACGAGGGCAGCTTCCGGAGCTGGCTCTACCGCATCGCCACCAACGCCGTCCGCGATCGGGTGCGTGCGGCGGCCCGCCGTCCGGAGGTGCTGGGCGAGGCGTGGGAGCCGTACGTCCACGCGAACCACACCGAGCGGCTTGAGCTCGAGCGCGCGCTTGCCGAGCTGCCCGACACGCTTCGTGAGGCGTTCGTCCTTACGGCGGTGCTCGGGATGGACCACAACGAGGTGGCCGCCGCCCTCGACATCTCGCCTGACAATGCGCGGGCCCGGGTTTCGCGGGCGCGCGTCCGCCTGCGCGAGCTCCTGGAGGTGTCGTGACCGACACCGAACTCGACACGATGTTCGCCGATCTCGGGGGCGTTGCCCCTCCCGAGGCGCTGAGCGCGCGCACGCTGGCCGCGGTGCGGTCGGAGCGGGCGCGTGCGGCCTGGCGCGTGCGGCTTGGCGCGGCCTTCGGGATGGCGGCGATGGCCGCGATGTCGCTCATGGTCGTGCGCGCGCCCGAGGCGGGTCGGCCCGAGACGATGGTCGAGCGCGGTTCGGGCGAATCGCACGCGGTGGTCGATCTTCGGGTGGCCGTGCGTCGGCCGACCGGTGAACTGTCGCGGTTCACCCCCGGTGAGCGCTATGCTGCCGGCGACACCCTCATGTTCCGCTTGCAAAGCACCACGGCCGTCGATCTGAAGCTCCTCCGCAACGGGGCGGTCGTCTGGGAGGGCCGCGCCCCCGCCGGCCCGTTCGACCTCCCGGTAGGCTACACGCTGGAAGCCGGCGAACCGGCCGCGGTATTCACGCTCGAAGGCGCCTCCGAGTCGATCCGGTTCCCGGTGCGGGCGGTGGGGCCATGATGCCGCTCGTGCTCGTGTCGGGCGCCTTCGCCGGCGTGGTGAGCGTGGCGACCGGCGCGGCCGATCCGGCCTTCAAGTCCCGTCGGGTCGCGGTGCTGGTGGGCGTCCAGGACTACGCCGATCCCGACCTTCAAGGCCTCCAGTTCCCCGAGAAGGACGCGCGTGATCTCGGGGCCGTGCTCGGCTCCCCCGACGTGGGCGGCTTCGACCGCGTCTTCGTGATCAGCGGCCGGGCGGCCACCTCGCGGGAGCAGCTGCTCCGCTCGTTGCAGGTCGCCACGGCCGACCTCCAGCGGGATGACACCTTCCTGCTCTACCTCTCGGGCCATGGCACCCTCGCCATCGATCCCGTCGAAGGGAGCCAGCTCTTCTTCCTCCCGTCCGACGGTCGGCTGGAGTCGCCGCAGACCACTGGCCTCGCCGTCGCCGACGTGGAGGCGATGCTGCACGACCTGCCGGCCCGCCGCCGTGCGCTCATCCTCGACACCTGCCACAACGGCCGCTCCGGCAGCCGCAGCGCCGTTTCTTCGCCCACGCAGCAACTGTTGAGCGGGTTCCGTGGCGAGCCGCCCGCTCCGCGCGCTACGCTCGACGTCTCCGAGAGCGAAGCGCGGCTCTACGCCGCCCAGTTCTGGCAGCCCGCGATGGAGGACAGCACGCTCAAGAACGGCGTGTACACCCACTTCCTCATCGATGCGCTCACCACCTCGCGCTCGGCCGCCGACCTCGATGGCGACGGGCTCGTCGACGTGATGGAGGCCCACCAGCACGCCCGCGATGCCACCATGGCGTGGACGGGCGGCCTCCAGATTCCCCGGGCCGAATACCGCATTGTGGGCCGCGAGGAGATCTTCCTGAGCGGGGCGCGGAGCCTCCGGGCCACCGCCGAACGCGCGCTGCTCGCGGCCGTCGATTCCGTGCTCTCCCGCGCGCGCCTGCTCGTGAACGGAACCGCCCGGGGCGAGCTGCCCGGCCTCTACGCGGTGGAGCCGGGCGTACAGGACGTGGAGGTCCAAACCGCCGACGGGCGCACGCTGCTCAAGGAGCGGGTGCGGGTCGTCGCCGGGCAGACCCTCCCGCTCGAGTCGCTGTTGCGGCGGCGCCAGTCCACGATCGGCGTGCTGGCCGGCGGTGGCGTGCACCTCGGCAACGACGCGCTCCTGCCCTTTGGCGGCGGCGCGGCGGTGGTCTGGGCAAACCCGGTCCGCCTCGATGGCCCGTGGCGCACGGAGCTGCACGTGAGCGCCGACTTCGGCGCCGGCGTCGCGGCGGGCGAGTCGGTCGACCAGACGTCGGGCACCCTGGCCGCGGGCGTCGGCGTGGGCCCCGCGTTCGGTCCCGGCTGGATGGCCGTGACGGCCGATGTGCGCGACAACTGGCGCACCAGCGAGTTCGGCTCCCAGGCGGATGCCGGCGGCGCAGCGGGCCTCGCGCTCGGGGTGGACGTGCCGGTGTCCGACAGCCTCAGCCTGAGCACGCGCCTCGATGGTTGGGGCGGGATCGAGCCGATCTACGGCGAGCTCGGCCCGGTGTGGGGCGCCTCGCTTCGCGTGGGCATGGCCTCCTCGTTGCGGTAGGAACGAGCGGGGAAGGGGCGATGGGCCGCGACCGGCCCCGGGTTTCGGCGCGAATCTGCGCCCATCGCGCGGCCGACGCGCTACCATTCCCTGCGTGCTGGCGTTGTTCGTCCTCGGGTGCGAGCCCATCGCCCCCTGGCCGGAATCGGACGATGGTTCGTTCGAGTCCGAGCGGATCGTCGTCAGCCCCGCCACGCTCGATTTCGGCGAGGTGTCCGTCACCCGGCAGGGTGAAAGCCGCCGGGAGCTGACCATCACCAACCTCGGCACCGACGTGGTCACCGTGACCGGCCACGACGAGCCTGTGGGCGACGCCGACGTGTTCCGCATCGAGGCCCTGCCGATCCTCACGCTCCAGGAGGGGGAATCGCTCGTGGTCGAGGCGGTGTTCACGCCGGGCACGGAGCGGACCGGCAGCGCGCACGTGCGCTTCGACCCGGGCGGGGAGGCGATCCACCTCGTGGGCGTGGGGCATGCGCCGGTCATCCGGGCGGAAGCACCCGCCATTCCCGCCACGGTGCTCGGGTGTGCGGGCGCGGCCAGCGTGACGGTCGTGAACGACGGCAGCGAAGCGCTGACGCTCGACGCCGCGATCGACGGCGAGGACTTCGAGCTCACCGGTTGGCCGCCCGAGCTGCTGCCGGGCGAGGAGGGCCAGGTCGAATTCGCGTTCCGTCCGGCGTCGGGCGGGCAGCGCGGCGGGGTGCTCACGCTGTCGAGCAACGACCCGCTCATGCCGGTCGCGGCGGTGAGCCTGGGCGCGCTGGCGTACGAAGGCGCGAGTGTGCACGAGTCCTTCCGGTACGCCCCCACCCAGACCACGGACGTGATCTTCGCCGTGGAAGGGGGGGCCTTCGGCGGCGATCCCCGGCTCGCCGCCGCGTCGACCGCGTACGCCGAGCGCCTCCACCAGAGCGTCGTGGACGTGCAGGTCACCTCGCTCGGGAGCGGTGCGGACTGTCCGAGCGAACGGCCGTACTACAGCGAGGTGGGCGACAGCGTGCTCCGCCTGCAGGCGATCGTGGGGCATGGTTTCGATGCCGCCGGCGGCCGCTGGGACGACGACCTCCTCGGACTCGTTCAGGCCGCGATCGCCGAGTCGTCGGCGGGCTCCTGTCTCGACGGGTGGCGGAGGGAGGGCGCCGCCCTCGATGTGGTCCTCGTAGCGCTCACCGCCCCTTCCACCGACGTGGCGGCGCAGGCCGAGGTGTTGGCTGCGGCGCTCCCCGATGGCGTCTCGCTGCGGATCAGCGCGCTCGTGCCCACGAGCGGTGGCTGCGGCGGCGGAGCCAGCGCCTACGGGAGCCTCGCTTCAAGCTACGAAGGGGCGCTCGGCGACGTTTGCGAGGAGAGCTGGGTGACCGCCTTCGAAAGCTTCGCCGACTTCCCGCCCAGCCTGGAGGAGATGCGCTACCCGCTGGCGGAGGTGCCGGTGCCAGGAAGCGTGGTGGTCGAGGCCGATCACGCGCCGCTCACCGGCTGGTGGTGGGATGAAGCCACCAACGAGGTGGTCATCCCCGTCGAGGCGGCCCCGGTCTTCGGCGCGGAGCTCGATGTGGAGTACGTCTCCGCGGTGAGCTGCGAGGGCTGAGGAGGGGCCTCGGCCCGCCTGGCCGGAGGGGCTGGGCGTTCGTGCCCAGCGGACCGCTCGGGATAAGTGGGCGCGTGAAGACCTGGCTCCTCTACGTCGGCGTCTCCTGGCTCACGCAGAGCCCGCTTCTGGGCATCCTCGCGGTGGCAGGCCTGTGGTTGGCGGGCGGAAGCTGGTGGGTGGGGCGGCTGCCCGACCTGCTGGGGCCGTGGCGTCGGTTCCAACGGGTGCGAAAGCTGCGCGATGGGTATGCGCTGAACCCCCACGATCTGGTCGTGCGCACCGAGCTGGCGGGCCTCTTGGCCTCCCGCGAACCCGAAACGGCGGAGCAGCTCCTGACGGAGGTGTTGCGGCGGTACCCCGAGAACGAGCTCGCCCACTACCACCGGGGCCGCGCTCTGCTCGCCCGGGGCGTGATCGACGAGGGGCGGGCCGAGGTGCTCGAGGCCCTGCGCCTCCGTCGAGACCTGCGATGGGGCGAGCCAGGGGTAGTGCTCGGGGATGCGCTGATGGGCGCACGCCGGCCCGCCGAGGCGCTTGCCGCCTACCAGTTGGCCACGGGGGTGCACGGTTCGTTCGCCGAAGCCTGGTACAAGGCGGGGAGCGCGGCGAGCGCTGCCGGGCAGCCCGCGGAGGCGCGCCGCCTCTGGGGGTTGGCGCTCTCCACCACCGTGGGCGCACCGCCCTACAAGCGCCGTCAGGACCGCCTCTGGCGCTGGCGGGCCTGGTTCGCCCTCCGCCGCGGATGACGGACGGCCGCCGGCTCAGCCGGTGCGCACGCCCCGACCCCGCAGGCGGGCGATCTCCTGGTACCGATCGAGCGTGGCCCCGCACTCCTCGAGGACCGTCTCGAGCGGCGCCTGCATCAACATCTCCACGCCATCGGCCACAGTGGAGGCGCTCCAGATGCGGAAGGTTCCTTTCTGGCACGCGGCGATCACGTCGTCGTCGAGGCAGAGGTCGGTCACGTTCGCGGCGGGGATGAGCACCCCCTGGCGGCCCGTGAGCCCCACGGCGAGGCAGGTGCGGAAGTAGCCCTCGATCTTCTCGTTCACGCCCCCGACGCCCTGCACCTCGCCGAACTGGTTCACCGAACCGGTCACGGCGACGCCCTGCTGGATGGGCCGGCCCGACAAGGCGGAGAGCAGCGCGTAGAGCTCGGTGGTGCTGGCGCTGTCGCCATCCACGCGGCCGTAGCTCTGCTCGAAGGCGACGCTGGCGTTGAAGTTGAAGGTGCGCGTCTGCCCGAGTTGGGACTGGAGCCAGCCGGTGAAGATCTGCACGCCCTTGTCGTGGCTGCGCCCGGAGAAGCCCACGAGGCGTTCGATGCTCGCGACGCCCATGCGTCCCACCCCGACCGTGGCGGTGATCCGCATCGGGCGGCCGAAGTCGTGGCCGCCGAGGTGGTAGACCACGAGCGCGTTGATCTGGCCGACCCGTTCGCCATCGACCGACACCGCCATCACGCCCCGTTCGATGAGCTCGAGGGTGCGGCGCTCTGCGAGGCCATCGCGGTACCGCCGGGCCTGCAGGGCGGCCTCCACGTGGCGGCCGTGCACGATGTTCGCGTCATCCACGGTGGCCTCGCACGCCGATTCCCGGAGGAGATCGGCGAGGGTGCCCATCTGCGTGGTGATGCGCCCGCCGCGCCCGGTCTGGCGTACGGCCCACCGGAGCAGCCGACCGACCGCAGCGCGGGAGTAGGCGAGGTGACCTTCACTCTTGATGATCCGGGAGCAGAAGCGGGCGTAGTCCTCGAGCACCTCGGGGGTGATCTCGGCGTCCTCCTCGAACTCCGCCTTGATCTTGAAGAGGTTGCGGAAGTCGGGGTCGCCATAGAACAACGCCCCGAAGATGGAGGGCTCGCCGGCGAGGACCACCTTCACATCGAGCGGGATGGGGTCCGGACGCAGGCCGGTGCTGGCTCCGCCCGGGCCTTCGGGGTTCTGGACGTCGATCTCGCCGCCGATGAGCGCGCGTTTGAGCACCTTCCAGACGCCCGGCTCCTGCAGGAGGTCGGAGGCGTTCAGGAGCAGCCATCCGCCGTCGGCGTCGAGCAGCGCGCCCCCGCGGATGGAGCGGTGATCGGTCGCGCCGGGCTCGCCTTCGAGGCCACCGAGCAGCTGCGCCCAGGTGGGGTTGGTGACGGTGACGAGCGGCGCCAAACGCGATCGCCTGCCGAGGTGAACGAGGTTGGCGCCGAACGCGGAGAAGAGGGACTCGTGGTCGGGGGTCTCGGCGTCGAACCACTCGGGTGACTCCACGAGCTCCTCGAGGAGCTCGCCGAGCCAGCCACGGGCGGCGCTCCAGCGACGCGACAGCTCCCGGAGGAGCGGCGCCACCCCGGCTCGCACCGCGACGGCCTCGGCCTCGCTCACCGACCGCATCGCCGCCAGCATTTGCGTGCGCGCCTCGTCAAGGCCCTTCGCCAGCCGGCTCTCCAGCTCGTCCCAGCGGGCCAGCACCTCCTCGATGCCGCCTTCCAGCTCCAGCTCGCCGGCCTCCGCCGCCAATTGCAGCTCGGCGCGGGTGAGGAGGTTGCCGTCGTCGTCCTCCTCGTCCGTCTCCCCGCCGCCGCCCACGTCCGGGCGACGCCAGAGCACGCCCGGGCGGCTGGGGCCGTCCTCGTCCTCCACGGCCGCAAGCACGAAGCCCCACTCCTCGGCCTGCGTTTCGATGGCGCCGATCGCCTTGTGCTGGGAGAGCTCCGAAGCCTGCCGGATGCTCTCGCGGCGCACGCGCACATCGTCGCGGTTCAGGAGGCGCGGCACCTCTTCCAAAAGCATCGCGGCCACGCGCAGGAGCTCCTTCCGAAACGCGAGGCCTCGCCCCGGCGGGAAGGCGAGCAGGCGGGGCCGCGCCGGGTCGACGAAGTTGCGCACGTACACGAAGTCACGCGCGGCACGACGAGGCGGGGCGAGCTCCTCGAGGATGCGGCCGATGCTGCCGAGGCGACCGGTGGAGCGGGGCCCGGACACGAAGACGTTGAAGCCGGGGCCCCGGATCTCCACTGCGCGGCGCATCGCGGCCAGGGCGGGGTCCTGCCCGATGAACGCGTCGAGGGGTTTCACCTCGGCCGTGGTCTTGAAGGGGAGGGAGATGTCGGGGAGCCGCCAGGTGAGCTGGTCGGGAGACAGGAGTCTGGCGGTCATCTGGCGGGGTATGTAACGGCCGTGGTGCCTGTCCTCTACCGCGACCCGCATCTCGTGGTCTTCGACAAGCCGGCCGGCCTGCCCACCGTCCCGGCTCGCGAGGGCGGTCCTTCGATGGAAGCCGACACCGGCCTCCTGGTGTGCCATCGCCTGGATGCCGATACCAGCGGGGTGCTGGTGATGGCGCGAACGCCCGCGGGGCACCGGAGCGTCAACGCGGCGTTCGCGGAGCGCCGCGTGGGCAAGGGCTACCTCGCGGTGTGCTCGGGGGCGCTGCCCGATGAAGGGGAGTGCCGGCTGGCGCTCGGCGATTGGAAGCGGGGGCGCGTGCAGGTGGGCTCGGGGCGGCCGTCGCTCACGCGTTGGCGGGTGCGCGCCCGGCACGAGGGCCGCCTGCTCGTGGAGGCTTTCCCCGAAACCGGGCGCACGCACCAGGTCCGGGCCCACCTCGCGGCGGCGGGTGCGCCGCTCCTCGGCGACGAGGCGTACGGCGGCCCCGCGGGTCGGCCGCTGGCGCTGCACGCCTGGTGGATCGTGCTCCCGTGGCCGCGGCCCAACGACCGCCTCTTCCTCACGGTGGCGCCGCCGCCCGCCTTCCGGGAGTCCTGGGGCGCCGAGCTGCCGGCGCCGTCGGGGGGCGAGCCCTCGTGATCTGGCTCGCGCTCGCGCTCGGCTGTGAGGAGCCGGACCCCTGCCTCGTGCCCGCGGAGGAGGAGGTTGGGGACGACGGAGCGGCCATCGAGCTCGAGGCCGACGTCGGGCGCATCGAGGCGCGGGTGCTCAGGCCGAGCGTAGCGCTCGCCGGCCAGCCGGTGATGGTGCAGGTCTTCGGCGCCTGGAGCGCCGAGCCGCAGTCGGAGAGCTCCGGGGTGGTGCCGGAGGGTGTGGTGGTCGTTCGCCCCGCGCTCGCCGGTGCCGATTGGGGGGATGGGCTCGACGATCGGCGGGGGCCGCTGGGGCGCGCCGCCGTCGCCGCGGCCCTTCGGTACGCGGCGGGGGTGGACCACGACGCCGCCGGTTGCCGTCTCGTCGACCGCGCGCCTGCCGCTGATCCCGATCGGGTCGTGCTCTTCGGCATGAGCAACGGCGGGAACGTCGCCTTCGCCACCCTCGCCGATGCCGCCCTCGATGTGCCCGAGCCCGTGGGCATGCTCACGTGGGAAACGCCGGCCGGCCCGCAGTTCGTGAACCACGAGTTCGCCGGCGATGACGCGCTCTACGCGGCGGGGTCCTGCGAGCTGGACGAGCACGCGGCCATCCAGTGCGCGCTGCCTTCCGTCGGGTTCGGGCAGAGCTCCGGTGTGCGTTGTTTCGACCTCGACGGCGATGGCGCCTGCGAGGGGGAGACGCCGCTCGTCGGCACCATCGACCCCGCCTCCGAACTCCGCGCCCTTTCGCCTCGCCTCCTCGCGGCCGCCGAGGTCGCGGGGGTCGGTGCGCTCGGTTGGGCCACCCCGGAAGACTCGGAGCGGTTCTGGTCCGAGCGCGATGCGGCGCTCGCTTCGGCGGCGGTCGTCTCGCGGTTCCCTGGCCTGCCGTTCATGATCCTCGCGTCGGAGACCGACCACGCCATCCCGGAGCTCGAGGACCACCCGCACGTGTTCGGGCTCGGCGAGGCATTGCAACGTGCTGGCGCCGCCTGGGTGCGCCTGAACCCCGGGAGCGCGGCGAGCGGTCTCGGCGACGAGAACGAGGCGAACGCCACGCTCTCGCTCGCGGCAGGAGAGGGCTGGCTGTTGCCGGACGAGGACGAGTCGCCGCTCAGCGAGTCGGTGCGGTGGGCGGTGAACGAGCTGGTCGCGCTGCCCTGAGCCTGTCGTGGGAGCGGGCGTTCCGGCCGGTGTCGCGGGGGGCGCGCTTCGACCTCCGGCGATCTATTTCTTGCGGCTGGCCCGGTTCCCGCCTATGCTCGTATTGACTATCGGAACTGGTCCCCCCCGACCCCGCTCAAAACCGGCACTGTCAGCGTCTCCTCCATCTCTTGCGGTAGGGTAAGGCGGGGGGGACTCTCCGAAATCACGGAGAGTCACCGAGGGGGAGGCGGCGCGCCGCGTGGGCCACCGCCCCCCGGCGATTGCAGGTGCGGCCGTTGGGCCGCCACGTCGCAGCTCTTGCGCAGGCCCGCCGAGCCGATCTTCTTGCAGAGGCGTGGGTCGGCCGTGGGAATGTCCTGCACCACCTGCAGGAGGATGAAGTCCCGGTGGAGGGGGTCGGGCACCTCCGCTTCGAGGAACGCCATCCCGGCTTCCACGTCGGAGTGGAACAGCTTGATGGCCACCCTCTCGATGCAGGTGTTCTTCGCGGCGCCCATCGCGAAGCGACAGTCGCTCGCGGCCGATGGGTCGGTGGGAGCGCAGGCGAGCGCGAGCAGCACGGGGAGCATGCGGGTCAAGTATCCCGCCCTGCGGGTGGTAGACTGGCAGCATGACGACCGCTCACCCCTGGGTGCTCAACCAGCTCGAGCGCTACCGGGAGCAGCCGGCCGAGGTGGATGTCTTCCTCGACCCGTGGTTGCGCCACTTCCGTTCGGTCGCCGACGCCAGCTTGCAGCGCACGGTTCTGCGCGAGGGCATCGAGGGGTTCGATGATGCCACGCTGATCGCCGTGCTGGCCCGCCTCGACCGCCGCGCCCGCGACGGGGAGGGGGATGCCCGCTGGATGCTCGCCGACCTCGCGCTCGATCCGAACGTGGTCCACGAGCTGCCCTACGAGCGCCGCGTGGAGCTCTACACGGCGGCCCGCCTGGCCGACTACCATGCCGTTGCCGACCGCTTCCTCGGGGCGCGCCCGCCGAAGAAGGCCGACGAGCCGATCGACAACCCCCACCTCGACCTGCCCGCCGGCGTGCGCAAGCAGGCTGCCCGCGCCCACGAGCGCGTCATCATCGATCGCCTCCTCCACGACCGGGACCCTCGGGTGATCCGCGCCCTGCTTGACAACCCGCGCCTCGTGGAGCGGGATGCGGTCAAGATCGCCGCGCTGCGGCCCACCGCGCCCGAGGTGCTCGAAACGCTGGCGGCCCACGCGCGCTGGTCGCGGAGCTACCGCGTGCGGAAGGCGCTCGCGTTCAACCCCTGTTCGCCCACCACGCTCGCGAGGCAGCTCGTGCGCACGCTGCTTCAGCAGGACCTGCGCGCGCTCCGGGACAGTGGCGCCGTTGCCGCCGAGCTGAGGGCCGAAGCCAGTCTCCTGCTCGAACGGCGGAGCTGACCCGGCCCCGGTTCTTCAGTCGCGCTTCTTCGAGGATGCCGACTTCTCACGCGCGGGCTCGTCGTCGAGATCGTCGCTCGCCGCGAGCTCCTTGCGCTTCTTCTTCGGGGCTTCGTCGTCCCCTTCCTCGTCCTCATCCTTGCCCTCGGAGGCATCCTTGAAGGCCTTGATGCCCTTTCCGGCCTGACGGAAGACATCGGGGAGCTTCCCGGCGCCGAAGAAGATCAGCACGATCAGGAGGATGACCCCCCATTCCCAGCCACCGAGTCCCATGAATCCGCTCCAAAGCGGGGCCTGACTATCCGCAATCGGGCATCGCTGCCCGTCATGTCGTGTCTACCACCGGCGATCCGAGCCCGCTTCAGGCCCGCCGGCGCCGCCTCAGGAGCGCCAGGCCGAGGGTGAGGAGCCCGGGCGCCGTCGCCTTCGAGCCCGCGTTGCAGCCGCAGTCGTCCGGGTCGGACTTGCCGCCGGAGTCGTCGTTCGCCGCGGTGTCCCCGCTGTCGACCGTGCCGGAGTCGCCGGGCGTGCCGGTGTCGCCGGTGTCGTCCTCCTCGAGGTAGGGGTTGGGACAGAGGCGCGGCTCGGGTTCGCCGGTGGGGGTGCCGGCGAAGGCGGCGCCGATTGCCTTGAGCCCGCTCTCCTCGTCGGTGCGGCTGTACCAGAGGACGGAGCCGGAATCCGTGAAGCGGAGCAGCTCCCAGTGGTTGAGCGAGCCGTAGTCCAGCGTGCCGCCCGTGAGTGGGCTGCCGGCATCGACCGTCCAGTTGCTGCCGTCGGTGGAGCTCGCCCACGCGAGGCTGCGCTCCCCGGTGGAGCTGCTGTCCCCCGCGAACATCATGCCGAGCGCGGCATCCCCCCCCACATCGCACAGCAGCGAGGGGCCCAGCGCCCACTCCGACGCCCAGTCCCCCACCAACAGGTGGTCGACCACCAGCATGGGCGCGGACCAGGCTCCCCCGGTGGAAGGCCGGGAGATGATGAACAGGTCCGGGTACTCCGACCACGCGAGGTACACGAGACCGTTCACGGCGGTGGTGCTGGCGAGCCCCATCGGCGTGCCCTTGTAGGGGATGAGGGTCTCCGCCTGCACGGTCCAGTTGAGGCCATCGGCGCTGGTTGCCCACCCGATGCCCGTGGGCTGGTTGGTGGTCGTCCCCTCCGCGGGCTCCCGGGAGGAGCTCCAGAAGAGGTTCCACAAGGTGCCGTCGAAGAGGACGGAGGGCTGGGCGACGGAGCAGTAGCGGGTGCCGCCCGGCTCGCCGCCGAAGGTGAAGGCCGGGGTTTCGTCGACCGTCCACAGCAGACCGTCGGGGGAGGTGGCCCGGCCGATCTGGTAGGCGCCACCGCACCCGACGGGGGCCTGCGCCGACGGGGCCGGCGACTCGAAGAACATGACGAACTGTTCGCCGTCCCACTCCACGGCGGGCGCGCCGACGCCCGCGGCAAAGATACTGGACTCGGCGGGGCGCAGAACGAGGCCGGCGTCATCGAAGGAGCCCGGGGCGAAGGCGGCGGCGAGGCTGATCAAGACGAGCACGAGAACTCCCTTGGACGTTGAGGGTCATCGTAGCCGCGGGAAGGCCGCGGAGGCTACCCCGCTTCAGGACCGCGAAACGCCGTACAGCGCGCCGTGGCGGGACCAGAGGTGGCTCACCAGATCCTCCACCGGGTCGCGGTTGCCGGCGACCTCGCGGAAGATGTCGACGGCGTCGGATCGGCTGCCCTTCTCGTGGACGTGGGTGCGCAGCCATCCGAGGATGGGCGCGAAATCTCCGCGCTCCACGAGGGACCAGAACGCCGGGATGTCGGCCAGCATCTTCTGGGCGAAGCTCGCTGCGTACAGGTTGCCGATCGTGTAGCTCGGGAAGTAGCCGAAGAGCCCGCTCGACCAGTGGACGTCCTGCAGCACGCCGAGCCGGGCGCTCGGGGCCACCACGCCCACCACGCGGCGGTAGGCCTCATCCCAGGCCGCCGGGAGGTCCACCGCCTGGAGTTGACCTTCGAGGGTGGCCAGCTCGAGACCGAACCGCACGATGATGTGAAGGTTGTAGGTGGCCTCGTCGGCCTCCACGCGCACCAGCGTGCGCTGCACGCGGTTCGCAGCGGCGTAGAGGCGCTCCGGCGAGAATTCGCGCTCCGGCCAGATCGCGCCGAGCCGGGGGGCCAGGTAGCGGAACCACGGCAGCGACCGCCCCACGAAGTTCTCCCAGAAGCGGCTCTGGCTCTCGTGCAGGCCCATGCCCGCGGCCTGGTTCAGTCCGGTCCCGGCCAGATTGGCGGGGAGCCCCTGCTCGTACATGCCGTGGCCGGCTTCGTGGATCGTGCTGCCGAGGCCGCTGAGCACGTCATCCTCGAAGTAGCGGGTGGTGAGCCGCACGTCGCCCACGCCGAGGCCGGTGGTGAAGGGGTGGGCGCTCCGGTCCAGCCGGCCGCCCTCCATGTCGAAGCCGAGGTCGCGCACGACGCGCTGCGAGAGGCGGGCCTGGCCCTCAACGTCGAGCCGCAGCCCGAGGGGCTCGGGGTGCGGGCGGCCCTCGATGGCGCCGAGGAACTTGCCGATTTCAACGCCAAGCCTGTCGAACATGGGCCGCAGGTCGGCCACGGTGCTGCCGGGGTCGTAGTCCTCGAGGAGGGCATCGTAGGGGTGGGCGGCGCCCTCACCGAGCGCGGCCGCCTGTTCGCGGGTGAGATCGAGGATGCGCTGGAGCTTCGGCGCGAAGCGGTTGAAGTCGTCGGCCTCCTTGGCCGCGGCCCAGGCGTGGAAGCCTTCGGTGCGGGCGATGGAGAGCGCCGACACCAGCGAGCTCGGCAGCTTCACCGCGCGATCGTAGCGGCGCCGATGGAGGCGCACCGCCGCGCGTTGCGTGCCGTCGAGCTCCCGCGACTCCAGCTCCGACAGCCAGTCGCCGAACTCGGGAGCGGTGAAGCGTTCGTGGTAGAGCCGCTGGAGCAGCGCGGTCTGGGTGCCGCGGGTGTCGGCGGCCTTCGGGGGCATGTAGGTCTGCTGGTCCCAATCGAGGGTGGCGCTCGCGCCGGCCAGGGCATCGAGTTCGGCCACGCGGGCGGTCAGGTTCTGCCAGGCGTCCATCAGTTGGCTCTCCGGGGCGGCCGGCGTAACCACGCGGCGGTCTTCCGGCGCGCTCAGCGCGTCGCCGCCGCCCAGGCCCGCTCCAGTTCATCGGGATCGAGGTTGCGCCCGATGAACACCACGGCGCTCTCCGCGGGCGGAGGCGCGGCGATCGGACCGAGCTCCAGCCACTGGTGCACGCCCTGCGCCACCACCGCCGTCGCGATGTCCCGACAGTGGAAAACCCCCTTCAACCGCAGGAGCTCCGCCCCCCGCCTCGCGACCACGAACTGGAGGAGCAGCTTCACCCGCGCGAGCTGGAGCGGCTCGGCGGTGCGGAAGCTGCGGGTGACGATGCCGGAGGAGTGCTTCGACACCGGCGGGAGGCGCCATCGGAGGGGGTCGTGCCCGGCGAGCGCGCGCAGCTCGGCCAACGGCACATCGGCCCGAAGGGAACGGCGCAACGTGGCCAGCGGCGCCACCCCCCGCACGACCTCCTCCACCTCCTCCAGCCGGTCCGTGCGGTCGGTGTGGTTCAGGAGCACCAGGTCGGCGCAGGCGAGCTGCGCCGGGGCCTCGGGGTGGCGGAGGAGCTGCTCCTCGATGTGGCCCGCGTGGGCGAGGGCCACGATGCCCTCCACGCGCGTGGAGGCCGCGAGCTCGGCATCGAGGAGGAACGTCTGCACGAGCGGACCCGGCGTGGCGAGCCCGGAGCACTCCACGACGAGGTGGGAGAACCGGGCGGGTCGGAAGAACCTGCGCCTCCGGGCGAGGAGATCGAGCGCGGTGGTGCGCAGGTCTTCGCGCACCTCGCAGCAGATGCAGCCGTTCCGAAGCTCCACCACGCGCTCGCTCGCGCCCACGACGAGCTCCCCGTCGATGCCGAGCTCGCCGAACTCGTTGACGATGACCGCGGTGGGCGGACTCGCCGGGTCCGAGAGCCACCGGTTCAGGAGCGTGGTCTTTCCGGCGCCGAGAAAGCCGCTGAGGATCGTGACCGGGAGGGGCGGGTGGGGCAAGTCGGCGCGCTAGAGGTAGCCCAGCGCCTTGAGGCGCTCGACCTCGGCGGGGTCGGCCGAGGTCTTCAGCTCCTCGATCTTGGAGGTGAAGGCGGCCTCCTGGGGGCAGGCCTTCACGCCGGCATCGAGGAGCTCGGTGTAGCCGGGCGCATCGCCAGCGGCGCGCACCTTGTCGGCCAGCGAGAGGCGGAGGGCGCACGTGACCTGCGCCGCGTAGGGCGTGGACAGGCGCTCGAGGCTCGACTTCACGTCGGGGCCCTTGCCGCCGTTCGCGAGCGCGCCGAGGCGGGCGGACTCGAAGCGCCAGGCCGTGGTGGGGGTGCCGGAGACCTCGGGGAGCTTCAACGCGGCGTCGGCGGCTGCGGTGGCGCCGGCGTAGTCCTTGGCGGCCACCTTTGCTTCGACGTCGGCCTGTAGGGCGGCCACATCGGGGCCGCTGGAGCAGGCGGAGAGCGAAAGGAGCGCGGCGCTGAGCAGGGTGAGCATGGGGACCTCCGGACTGGGACGAAACGTGGCGGGCGCCCAGTAGCCCACCGCGATGGCGGTGACTATACACCCCGGCCGCATGCAAACCCGACGCTGGCTGCACCCTTCCTCCTGGTTGGCCCTCGGGCTGCTCGTCTCTCCGTCGCTGGCGCACGCCTACGTCGGCCCCGGGGCCGGTTTTGCCTTCGCGGGCTCGCTCGCGGTGATGGTGGCGGCGTTCGCGTTGGCTGTCGGCACGATCCTGCTGTGGCCGATCACCTTCGTGATCCGGCTGGTTCGCGTCGGCAACCCCTACAAGCACGCCCAGACGCGCCGCGTGGTGGTCATCGGCCTCGATGGCATGGACCCAGGCATCACCACGCGTTTCCTGCGCGAAGGTCGGCTGCCGCACCTGCAGAAGCTCGCGGAGGCGGGTGTCTTCCGCCCGCTCGACACCAGCAATCCGTCGATGTCGCCGGTGGCCTGGAGCACCTTTGCCACTGGGGTTGATCCCTCCCGGCACGGCATCTACGACTTCATCACGCGCGATCCGTGCACCTACGCGCCGATGTTGTCGAGCACCGACATCAAGAACGCCGAGCGGGTGCTCAACATCGGAAAGTACGTCATCCCGCTCGAGAAGCCGAAGATCAAGCTGCTCCAGAAGAGCCAGGCCTTCTGGAAGACCCTCGGCGAGAAGCACATCCCCTCGATCATCCAGCGGGTACCGATCACCTTCCCGCCAGTGCCCTTCCGGGGCATCCTGCTCTCGGGCATGTGCGTGCCGGATCTTCGTGGCAGCCAGGGCACCTTCAGCTTCTTCTCCACGGCGAACAAGGATGGTCAGGCCGCGTTCACCGGCGGCGAGCAGACCGTGCTGCGCCGCAAGGGCAACGTGATCCGCAGCCGCATCGTCGGCCCGGACAACGGCATGGTCAAGGGCGGCCCCCGCATGACACTCCCCTTCACCCTCACGGTAGGCGAGGAGGGGGCGCGCCTCGAGATCGAGGGGTGCGAGCCCATCGATCTGACCCTCCGCACCTATTCCGGGTGGGTGAACCTCAGCTTCAAGGCCGGGCCGGGCGTGGCCGTGGCGGGGATCGCCAAGTTCTACCTCCTCTCGGTGAAGCCCGAAGTCAGCCTCTACATGACCCCGATCCACATCGATCCGGAGAGCCCGGCGATGCCGATCAGCCACCCGGAGGTGTACGCCGTCTACCTGGCCAAGCGGTTCGGCCCCTTCGCCACGCTGGGCCTGGCCGAGGACACCTGGGCGCTCAACGAGCGTGTGATCGATGAAGGTGCGTTCTTCGACCAGGCGATGGCCTTCTGCGAGGAGCGCGAGAAGATGTTGTTCGACGCGCTCGACCACACCAAGGAGGGGCTCGTCACCACGGTCTTCGACACCACCGACCGTGTCCAGCACATGTTCTACCGCTACCTGGACCCCACCCATCCCGCGAACGTGGGCAAGGAGAGCACCGCGTACGCCGATGCCATCCAGCGCGTCTACTCGCACATGGACAAGGTCGTGGGTCGGGTGATGGAGCAGGTCGGTCCCGACACGCTGGTGCTGGTCATGAGCGACCACGGCTTCACCAACTTCCGGCGTGGGGTGAACCTCAACACCTGGCTGCGCAACGAGGGCTACCTCACGCTGCTCGAGGGTCGGGAGCTCTCGGGGGACTGGTTCGAGTACGTGGACTGGAGCCGCACGCGGGCGTTCGCGCTCGGGTTGACCGGCATGTTCATCAACCGCAAGGGGCGGGAGAAGTCGGGCATCGTGGCCGAGGGTGAGGAGTACCGCTCGCTGGTGAAGGAGATCTGCGCCAAGCTCGAGGCCCTCGTCGATCCCCAGTCGAACATCCGCGCCGTACGTCGTGCGGTGGCCGCCTTCGAGGTGTTCGACGGCCCCTACCGCCTCGATTCGCCCGACATCCTCGTGGGCTACGAAGGCGGCTTCCGCAACAGCTGGACCTGCGCCACCGGCTCGGTCACGGACACGGTCTTCGAGGACAACACGAAGTCCTGGTCGGGCGATCACTGTGTCGACCCTGCCATCGTTCCTGGCGTGCTCTTCGCGAACCGGCCGCTCGTGGTGGAGAACCCCCACATCGCCGACGTGCCGTTCAGCATCCTCTCCATGTTCGGGCACAAGCCGCCGAAGCACATGCAGGGTCGGATGCTCTTCGCCGAGAAGGGGCAGGTCGGCACCGTGCGCGGCCCGCTCGATCCCCACAGCCTGCCCCAGTCGGGTTCGGCGCCGGGTGCTCGCATCTTCCCCGAGGTGGGCGATGCATAAGGCGCCCGTGCTCCTCGTGGCCCTCGCCGCGTTCGCCTTCTCCGGCTGCGCCGGTTCGTCGCGGACGTCGCCGGATCGTCCGGGCTTGTTCATCCTCGGCATCGATGGGATGGACCCGGTCATTCTCCAGCGCCTGATGGATGAGGGCAAGGCCCCAAACTTCAAGAAGCTCGCCGAGTCCGGCGGTTTTCAGCCCCTGGGCACCTCCAACCCCGCCCAGAGCCCCGTCGCGTGGTCGAACTTCGTCACGGGGCTCGATCCGGGCGGCCACGGCATCTACGACTTCGTCCACCGGGACCCGCAAACCTACCTGCCCACCTCCTCGGCCACCCCTCCGCCCGGCGATCCGGGCACCTTCGTGAAGGTGGGTGGCTACTACCTGCCTGTGATCGCGGGGGATGACCTCATCAACAACCGCACCGGCACCGCCTGGTGGGATGCCGTCTACGCCGCCGGCGTGGATGTCGAGGTGTACCGGATCCCCGGGAACTACCCGGTGCCGGAGTCCGAAGCGAAGACCCTTTCGGGCATGGGCACGGTCGACATGCGGGGCGGGTATGGCCAGTACACCTGGATCACCGACACCGTGCCTACCGCTCCGGCGGGGCACGATCTGAAGGGCGACGTCCAGCTGGTGGCGGTCGAGGACTTCGACCTCGACGGCACCCCCGAAACCGTGAAGGCGGCGATCAAGGGTCCGCCGGACATCTTCCATCTCGAACCCGGCAAGTTGCCCGGCGAGACCGACTACCTCACGGCGCCGCTCACCGTCTCGATCGATCCCGCGGCCGAGGTCGCCCTCATCGAGCTTGGCGCGGAGCGGGTGGTCCTTCAGGAGGGCGAGTGGTCCCGGTGGGTCCCCGTCAGCTTCGATGCGCTGCCCGCCGGCGCGATGGCGCTCGGGGGGAGCGTGCGCTTCTACGCCAAGGAGCTCCGCCCCGGCTTCAAGCTCTACGTCTCTCCGGTGAACCTCGGGGCCGATGCGCCCCCGCAGCCGATCTCCACCTCGGCGGAGTTCGCGCCCGAGCTCGCCGACCTGCTCGGCGGCCAGTACTACACGCAGGGGATGCCCGAGGAGACCAACGCGCTGAAGGATGGCACCTTCAACGACGATGACTACGTCAAGCAGGTGGCCCTCGTGCAGGAGGACAGCTCGGCGATGCTGAGCCTCGCCCTCGCCCGCTTCCAGCGGGGCGATGCCACCTTCGTCTACCTCTCCGACATCGATCTGCAGTGCCACATGCTCTGGCGGCACGGCGATCCGAAGTACGCCGGGGCCGCCCCGCACCCCGCGTTCGAGCCCACCTCGGCCGAGGCTCACAAGCTCGACATCGAGGGCTACTACCGCCACGTGGATGGCCTCCTCGGCCGCGTGATGGACCGCCTCCCCCCCGACACGCTGCTCCTCGCCATGAGCGATCACGGTTTTCAACCCTTCACGCGCGTCGTGCACCTGAACGCCTGGCTCCGCGACCAGGGCTTCCTTGTGCTGAAGGATGGCAAGCGCACCGGTCACATTGCCTCCGGCGATGTGGACTGGAGCCGCACCCGCGCCTACGCGCTCGGCTTCAACGCGATCTACCTGAACCTCGCCGGCCGCGAGGCGCAGGGAATCGTGACCGCCAGCGAGGCCGCCAGCGTGGCGGAGGACCTCCGCACGCGGCTCCTCGCCTTCAAGGATGACAAGGATGGACACCCGGTCGTGCTCCGGGTGGAGCGCTCCTCCGACATCTACCATGGGGCCCGAGTGGCCGAGGCGCCCGACCTCGTGGTCGGCTACGACCGCGGCTACGGCCACTCCGACGAGAGCACGCTCGGGGAAATCCTTGAGCCCGAGCTGGCCGACAACACGTCGCGCTGGTCGGGCAACCACCTGATGGCCCCCGAGGTCGTGCCGGGCGTGCTGCTCTCCAGCCGCCCGCTCGCGGCGGAGGGTCACGACCTCACGGACGTGACGGCCACCATCCTCGCGTGGTACGGCGTGGATCCACTGCCCGGTATGCAGGGCACCCCCTTCCTCACCCCCTGACTCGGGAGTTGGCATGTTTGGCTTCGGCAAGACCGTTGGCGTGAAGATCGACAAGGACCTGTACGCCCGCGTGGCCAAGGTGGCGGACGTCGCCGGCTACGCCACCGCGGAGGAGTTCGTGCAGCACATCCTCGAAAAGGAGATGCTCCACTTCGAGGACACGGGGAACGACGCGGACATTCGCGCCAAGCTCAAGGGGCTCGGCTACATCTCGTAGCGCCCGTCGATGGCCCGCTTCAACTCCATCCTCACGCTGGTCTTCGATGTGCTCCTGGGCCGGCTCGGGCACGATCGGCCGTGGTTCGATCTGCTGCTGTGGCCGATCCTCGGCGGGATCGTCGCCCTGCTCGTGATCAAGGCAGTGAGCAACCAGGCGGGGATCACGCGGGCCAAGAACTTCATCCAGGTGCACCTGCTGGAGATCGTCCTCTTCCGCGACGACCTTCGCGTCGTGCTTCCCGCCACCGCTCGCGCGCTCGGGTACAACCTGATGTACCTCGGCTACAACATCGTCCCCATGCTGGTGATGATCGTGCCGATGACCGCGATCCTCGTGCAGCTCGTGTCGCACTACGCCTACGCGCCGACCCAGGTGGGCAGCGTGGTCACTGTGGTGGCCTCGCTCGATCCCGCCGTGGGGGGCGTCAAGCCCGCCGAGGTGTCGATCGAGCTGCCGCCGGGCGTCGAGCTCGATGCCCCGCCCGTGCGCTCCGCCGGTCAGGAAGTGGCCTGGCGCCTGCGTGTGACCGCCCCGGGCGACCACGTGCTGAAGGTGCATGCCGGCAGCCAGGTGGAGGAGAAGCTCCTCTCCGCCGGAGGCGAGGCGCGGAAGGTCTCCGTGCTCCGCACCAAGAGCCTCGAGGCCGTGCTCTACCCGGCCGAGCCCGTACCGGCTGCGGACTCCCCCATCGCGAGCATCCAGATCATGGAACGCCACGATCAACCGCTGGGGCTTCTGCCCGCCGGTGAAAGCGGCATCCTGATGTGGTTCTTCGGCGTCTCCTTGCTCGCGGGGTTCCTGCTCAAGGACTTCTTCGGCGTCACCCTCTGAACGGAACGACCATGGCCGGCTTTTTCTCTCGACTCTTCGGCGCGGACCTCGGTGAGCCGCTGGTCGTCGTCTCCGGGCTCCCCCGCTCGGGCACGTCGATGATGATGAAGATGCTCGAAGCGGGTGGGGTGCCGATCATGACCGACTCCATCCGCACGGCCGACGTCGACAACCCCAAGGGCTACTACGAATACGAGCGGGTGAAGGACCTCGAGAAAGAAACCGACAAGAGCTACGTCCGCGAAGGGCGGGGCAAGGCGCTGAAGGTCATCTCCTGGCTCCTGAAGGACCTGCCCGACGACAACCGCTACCGCATCGTGTTCATGCGGCGCGACCTCGGCGAGGTCATCGCCTCCCAGAACAAGATGCTCCAGCACCGGGGCGAGGTCGACAACAGCGACGACCGCATGATGGTCGATGCCTACATGAACCATCTGGCCAGCGTGCGCATCCTCTCCCGCAAGCGCTCCAACTTCGAGATGCTCGAAGTGCGCTACGACACCGCCGTGAAGGACCCCGCAGCCGCCGCCCGCCTCGTGAACGGTTTCCTTGGCGGCAAGCTCGATGAAACGAAGATGCGCGAAGTGGTCGACGCCGAGCTCTACCGCAACCGCAAGGGCTGAGCCGGCGGCCCGCCGGCCCCCGGGTGTCGAACGGCCCGAGGGCGGTTAGCCCCTCGGCGTTCCCGGATCGACCATGCGGTTTCTGCTCGTCTTCGCTCTCCTCCTCGGCGGCTGCTCGTGGAAGAGCCGGGTGAAGTTCCTCGGCGATGAGGAGTTCAAGCACTACTACGCCTTGAAGCCCTTCATGAGCGAAGAGGTGGAGAAGAGCTTCCTCCTGCTGAAGACGGAAGAGGAGCGCACCGAGTACCTCAAGTCGATCAAGATCGAGCGCGTTCCGCCCATCAACCTGTACGACGTCTTCTACCAGTACCCGGAGAACATCCGGCAGCTCATCGTGGATGGCGCGGTGCAGCAGGGCTGGTCGAAGGAGATGGTGCTGATGGCCTGGGGCGCCCCCTTCGACAAGAAGAAGCTCGTCGGCCGCCCCGCCCCGCGCTCCGAAATGCTCATCTACAAGTTCGAGAAGCACGAGGATGGCAGCGTCCTCGTGTTCATCCCGGGCAGCAAGACCGAGTACAAGGCGGTGGAGCGGTTCACCCGCGAGGTCATCCTCGATGCCGACGTGGTCACCGAGATCGTGGAGAAGCCGGGCTGGGGTGCCTGATCCCCGACCGTGTTCCGCGTCACCATCGGTCGAATCGCCGCATCAGCGGAGTGGACGCCGCCTCCGGCTCCGTCTATAGAACCTCCCGAAGGGGTGCCCCGTGAAGGTCTCGCTCATCAGTCCGTATCCGGACATCACGAACTACGGTCTTCGCAGCATCAGCGCGCACCTGCGCGCGAACGGCATCCAGACGCAGGTCATCTGCATGCCCGACTTCGCCGGCGATGGCGAGAGCGTGCACGTTCGCATGAGCGAAGACCGCTACTCCCCCGAGGTGATCGACCAGATGCTCGCGCTCTGCGCGGACAGCGATCTGGTCGGCGTCACCTTGATGACCCACTACTTCGACTCCAGCAAGCAGATCACCCGCGCGGTGAAGGAGCGGCTGGGCATCCCGGTGGTGTGGGGCGGGTTCCACCCCTCCGTGCGCCCCGACGAATGCGCGCGCTGGGCCGACTACGTGGCCATCGGCGATGCCGAGGACCTCATGCTGGACCTCTGCACCAAGCTCGCCAACGGCGACAGCCAGAACCTGCATGGCATCAAGAGCCTCGTGTGGCGCAAGGGCAGCGAGGTGGTGCGCAACCAGCCCGGCAGCCTCGAACAGGAGCTCGACCGTTACCCGGCCCCCGACTTCTCCCGGGAGGACCACCACATCCTCTTCGAGGGGCAGCTCATGCCGGTCACCAAGGACCTGCTGCGCCGGTACCTCCACAACGGCACCGTGAGCCGGATGTTCGGGAAGACCGGCTACCAGACGATGACGGGCCGTGGCTGCCCGCACGCCTGCACCTACTGCGGCAACAGCTTCTACCGCGACCTCTACAAGCGGCAGCGCTACGTGCGCTACCGCAGCACGGCCCACGTCATCGGCGAGCTGGAAACGATCAAGCGGGAATACCCCTTCATCAATTTCATCTGGTTCTCCGACGACAGCTTCTTCGGCCGCCCTCTGCCCGATCTCCTCGACTTCGCCGCCCAGTACAAGGCGAAGATCGGCGATCCGTTCTACCTCCTCGGCAGCCCCGGCACGATCACCGACGAGAAGTACAGCGCGCTGGTGGATGCCGGCCTGCACTGCATCCAGATGGGTGTGGAGCACGGCAGCAAGCGCATCCAGAAGATGTTCAAGCGCTCCACGATGGGCAACGACAAGATCCTCAAGAGCGCGGAGGTCATCACCCGCTACACGGATCGTACCGCGCCCCCGCAGTACGACCTCATCTACGATCTCGCCTACGAAACCATCGAGGACAAGCTCGACACGCTGCGGCTGGTGAGCGAACTCCCGAAGCCCTACCGGCTCCAGGTGTTCTCGGTCATCTACTACCCGGGCACCTCGCTCCACACGCTGGCGAGCCGCGATGGCCTCGTGAACGACGAGAAGGCGGAAATCTACGACCGCATGTTCTTCGAGCGGCACGACAGCTACACCAACACGCTGCTCTTCCTCGCGCGAAGCGGTCGTTTCCCGCACTCGCTGCTCAAGGTGCTCATCGATCGCCGCGTCGTGGATGTGATGACGAGCGACTACATGGCGCCGGCGGGCAAGGTGGCGAAGGCCGCCATCCACCAGCTCCGGCAGGCGCTCCGTTCGCCGGCGGTGGAGCGCGCGAAGGCGCTGGGCACGTACCGGGCGCGCCTCACGGGCATGACCGGCGCGGATGCCGGCGCGGCGGCCCCCAGCGCGGCCGAGAGCTTCTGAGGGTCGTTCGGGCGATTCGCGAATCCCGGTCCCTTTGGGGCGAAGCGGGTTTCTGCGAATCGCGCCGCCCCGGCTAAAGTCTTCACTGGGTTGACCGAAGCCCTCGATGTGGACTCCGTCTCCTCCCGCTCCCCGCTTGTTTCGTTGGCCGCGCTGACCGGTCCCGACGGGAAGGTGGGCGACAGCGATGCCGAGGCGGCGCGCAAGTTCGAGGCGTGGATGGTGGCCTTCCTCTCGAAGCAGATGCGCGAGACGGTGAAGGATGGTCCCTGGTCGGGCAGCGGCATGTCCGCTTTCGCCGACCTCTTCGATCAGGAGATCGGCGAGCGGGTGGCGGAGACGGGCGGCTTCGGGCTGCAGTCGAGCCTCGTGGGCTCCCTCCAGGCGCGCAGGAAGGCGCACGGCGAGGCCGAACCGGCCGCCGTTGTCGCGCCCGCCTCGCCGAAGGAGGTGGGCCATGCCGCGGGGCGGGCCGTCGGCGAGGGGCTTCGCGTCACCAGCGGGTTCGGCGCGCGGCGCGACCCCTTCCATGGCGGCGAGCGCCAGCACCACGGTGTGGACTTCGGCGCGGCGGCGGGAACGCCGATCCGCGCGGCGGCCGCGGGCGTGGTCCGGTTCGCCGGCACCCGCGGCGGCTACGGCAACGTGGTCATCGTGGCGCACCCGGACGGCTCCGAAACCCGCTACGCCCACTGCCGCGACCTCGCGGTGCGGGCCGGCGAGGCGGTTGCCGCGGGTCAGTCGATCGCCACCGTGGGGAGCACGGGTCGCAGCACCGGCCCGCATCTCCACTTCGAAGTTCGGCGCGATGGGAAGCCGGTTGATCCGGTCACCTGGGGCGGTCTGGCCCCCCTCGGCGAAAAAGATCGCTGATTCCTGGGAGCGGCCTCAAGTTCCCCGGAGGCTGCCCGAATCGGATCGCAGGAGGCAGCCGTGAAGATTTCTGCACCATCCATCGCGACGCCCAGCCCCATCACCTACAGCCGCGTCGGCAACGTCTCGGCGCCCACGGCCGCCCCGGTGGCCGGCCCCGCGGCCGCCATGCAGCGGAGCGGGTTCCTCGCCCAGCTGCAGCAGGCCACTCGCACAGCGCCCTACGGCGAGGTGCGCGTGGACAAGGTGGCGCAGGCCCGGGCTGACATCGCGGCTGGGCGCCTCGGCACCGAGGCCGACTACGACGCCGCCGTGCGCGGCCTCCTGATGGACCTCTAGGATGACGCCCGCCCAGGAAGCCGATCAGGCCTTGCAGGAGCTCCTCGCCGCCGTCGAGCTGCAGCTCTCGGCCGCGCGGACCGCCAACGCGGCGGCGCTCCGTGCCGCTACCGACACGCGCCACACGCTGCAGGAGAGCCTCGACCCGAAGGCCTTCGCGGGTGCCGATGCCGAGCGGCGCGCCAAGCTCACCCAGCTCGCGCGCCAGATCCGGGCGCTCGACGCGCGCATCCGCGCCTGCGGCGAGAACGTGCTCGGTGCCATTGCGGCGATGGCGCCGGAGCGTGCCCCGACCACCTACAGCCGGCGCGGCATGCTCCGGAGCGCCTCGTGAGCCTCTTCGGGGCGCTCAGCGTGGGGGCGCGTGGCCTCGCCGTGGCATCGGCGGGCATCGACGTCACCTCGCAGAACGTCACGGGGGCCCGCACGCCGGGGTTCACCCGGCGCAGCCTGCGCACCCAGCAGATGGCGCCCGTGCAACAGGGCGCGCTCTTCGTGGGGCAGGGCGCCTACGCGGCCGGCGTCACGCGGGCCACCGATCGGCTCCTCGGGGTCCGGCTCGTGGACGCCACCGGCGCCGAGAGCGCGTCGAGCACCCTCTCCCGCCAGCTCAGCGGGGTGGAAGGTTACTTCGACGCCACCAACACCACCGGCCTCGGCGAGTCGCTGGACCTGGTGTTCGATGCGCTGGGCAGCGCCACCGCCGACCCGAGCGACGCTTCGCAGCGGCAGGCCGTGGTCCACGCCATGACCTCGTTTGCCAGCACGGTGGCCCGGATCGCCGATGGCCTCCAGGATGCCATGACCGGCGCGGAGGAGGAGCTTGGCGCGTCGCTCGACGCGGTGAACGACGCGCTCGCGGAGGTCGCGGAGCTCAACGCCGCGATCGGCCACAGCGGCGCCGCCTCGGGCCCCGCCGACCTGCTCGACCGCCGCGACCAGCTCCTGGGCGAGCTGGCCTCGTCGGTGGGTGCCACCGTGGAGCTCAAGGCCGACGGTCAGGCAGTGGTGTACGTCGCGGGGCACGTGGCTGCCGGACTCGGCGACTACCGGCCCCTCTCCCTGTCGGAGAACGCGGCCGGAGAGCCGGTGGTGAGCATCGGCATGGACGGCGGCACCTTCGACATCACCGGCGAGGTGGGCGGCGCCGTCGGCGGCCTCGTGGCCGCGCGCAGTCGGATGTCCGGATGGGCCGACGACCTCGACGAGTTCGCCTTCACGGTGGGCAGCGCCTTCAACACGCAGAACGCGCTGGGTTTCGATGCCTCGGGCGCGGCCGGCAGCGACCTCTTCGATGTGGGCGCCTCGGCAAGCGGCGCGGCCGCGGGGCTCACGGTCAGCGCCGCGGTGCAGGACGATGCCTCCCTGCTCGCCTTCGCGGGTGCCGCCACGGCGCGCGCGGGCGACGGGGTGAACCTCGAAGCGCTGCTCGCGCTGGAAGATGATGCCACCCTGTTCGCCGACGGCACCGCGCGCGCGGCCGCCAGCGCCATCGTGGCGGACGTCGGCACGGCCGTCGCCGCCGCCGACAGCGACAGCGAGGCGCAAGCCGCCCTGCTCTCCGACCTCGAAACGCTCCGGGAGTCGATCTCCGGGGTGAACACCGACGAAGAAGCCACGCACCTCCTCGAGTACCAGGCGGCCTACCGCGCCTCCGCGAAGGTGCTGAGCGCGGCGGACGAGCTGCTTCGTACCCTTCTCCAACTCGGAGGCTGATCATGCGCGTCACCCAGGCCGGTCTCTGGGAGATGGTTCGCCAGAACCTCTCCACCAATGCTTCGCGCACGCGCGAGGTGGAGGAGCAGGCGGTCACCGGCCTGCTGGTCAACCGGCCCTCCGACGCGCCGGCGTTGCTGGCCCAGGTCGACCGGCTGAACGCCACCACGCTCGATCAGGACGTGTACCAGCAGAACGCCAGCCAGGCGGTCGCCCAGCTCAACCAGATGGACAGCGAGCTCGGGCGGGTGCACGACGCCCTCACGCGCGTGCGCGAGTTGGTGGTGCAGGCCTCCGGCGATGTCGTGAGCGCGGAGCAGCGTGGCTACATCGCGCTGGAGGTGGAGTCGCTGCGCACCACCGTGCTCCAGGCCGCCAACAGCAACTTTGCCGGCCGGTACCTGTTCGCCGGCACCGCCTGGGACACTGCCCCTTTCGATGACGCCGGCACCTACGCCGGCAGCACCGACGAGCCGCGCTCCCGCGTGGGCGCCGATACCTGGGTCACCACGGGGCTCGATGGCTCCTCGGTGTTCCAGGGCGACGTGGACGTTCTGGGCATGCTCGATGGCCTCGTCACCGCGCTGAACGCGGATGACACCGCCAGCGTGGAAGCGTCGCTCACCGACCTCGACACTTCGCTCGATCAGGTGATGCAGTCCCGCGCCGGCGTCGGCACGGAAACCAACGTGGCCGATGATGCCACCGAGCTCGCCGCGGCGCTGCAGAGCGAGCTGGGCACCCGTATGGACGATCTGGTGGCGGCCGACCCGGCCGAAACCTACATGAAGTTGTCGGAGCTGCGGCAGGCCTACAGCACCGCCCTGCAGGTCGCGGCCTCGGGCAAATCGCAGAATCTCTTCGATCTCATCTGAGCTTTCGAGCAGGGGAGGGGGCCGGCCGAGTGCCGGCCCTTCGTTTTTTTCGGATCTTTTTTCGAAGTTCGCCTCCGGGGCCTCATGGGTCGTCACTGTCACTCCGATCATGGTTTCGGGTGAGCAAGTCCGCCGCCCCGAACGCACCAAAGAGGGGAAAACACCATGGCCATGACCGTCAACACCAACACCGCCGCCAACCGCGCGATGACCCAGCTGAACAAGGCGGGTCGCGCCCTGTCCGGTTCCTTCCAGCGCATCTCCAGCGGCCTCCGCGTTTCCAAGGCGGCCGACGACGCCGCCGGTCTCGGCGTGGCCGAGAACCTCAAGGTGGCCGCCAAGTCGGCCAAGGTCGCCCAGCGGAACGTCGGCGACGGCGTCTCGATGATCGCGGTGGCGGAAGGCGCCTCCTCGGAAGTCGGCAACATCCTCGGTCGTATGCGCGAACTGGCCGTCCAGAGCGCTTCCGAGACCCTCGGCGACGACGAGCGCGCCTACGTCCAGGACGAATTCACGGCGCTGTCCGCCGAAGTGGACCGCATCGCCAACGTCACCGAGTTCAACGGCAAGAAGCTCACCGATGGTTCCAGCACCACGGTCGGCGTGCAGGTGGGCATCAACGCCACCGCCGATGATCAGGTGAGCATCACCCTCGGCGACCTCACCGCCGCCACGCTCGGCGTGGACACCGGCAGCGTCGACATGAGCACCAGCGGCGGCGCGAGCTCGGCCATCTCGGTGATCGACGACGCGATCAGCATGGTGAGCGGGTACCGCTCCGACTACGGTGCCGTCGAGAACCGCCTCGGAAGCGCGCTCAACAACCTCGAGAGCTTCACGGAGAACACCATGGCGGCCGAGAGCGCCATCCGCGACGCCGACTTCGGGTACGAAACCTCGGAGATGAGCAAGAACCAGATTCTCCAGCAGGCCGGCACCGCGATCCTCGCCCAGGCGAAGAGCGTGAACCAGGGCGCCCTGCAGCTCCTCCAGTAGGCGTGAAACGGGCGGCATCCGGCCTCCGGGTCGGGTGCCGCTTCGTTTTTTTGGGGGGACCGCAACTTCTCCCTCAAGCCATTCCACTCCAGACCGAATCGGGGTCATCGGGCAGACCCCGAAAAGGAGAAAAGAATGGCAATCACCGTCAACACCAATACGGCCGCCAACTCTGCCCTCACCAAGCTCGGGCATACTGGTCGTCACCTCTCGAAGGCTTTCCAACGCATCTCTTCGGGGTTGCGAATCGCCAGTGCCGCGGACGACGCGGCGGGCATGGGCGTCGCCGAGAATCTCAAGGTCGCGTACTCGTCCTCGCGGGTGGCGCAGCGCAACATCGGCGATGGCATCAGCATGGTGGCCGTGGCCGAAGGCGCGAGCGCGGAGGTCACCTCCATCCTCGGCCGCATGCGCGAGCTCGCGGTCCAGAGCGCCTCGGAAACGCTCGGCGACGACGAGCGCCAGTACATCCAGGACGAGTACCTGCAGATCGCCTCGGAAGTGGACCGCATCGCCAACGTGACCGAGTTCAACGGCATGAAGCTGGCCGACGGCTCCGACACCTTGGTGAACGTGCAGGTCGGCATCGGCGCCACGAGCGACGACCAGGTGGCCATCACGCTCGGCGACCTCCGCGGGTCCACGCTGGGCGTGGACTCCGGCGCCATCGACCTGGGCACGTCGGCCGGCGCGCTCTCCTCGATCACGCTCATCGACACCGCGATCGAAACCGTCAGCGCCTACCGTTCGCAGCTCGGTGCTGCGGAAAACCGGATGAACAGCGCGCTGAACAACCTCGAAGTGTTCTCGGAGAACACCAAGGCGGCAGAGAGCGCGATCCGCGACGCGGACTTCGGCGAAGAGACGGCCAACCTGTCCAAGTGGCAGATCATGCAACAGGCCGGTGTCGCCGTCCTCGCGCAGGCGAAGGGTCTCGGCCAGTCCGTTACGCAGCTCCTCCAGAGCTGATCGGCGGGCCAACGGAGGCCGCGGGAGCAGTTCCGCGGCCTTCGCCCGTTTTCGTTCACGAATTGGTTCCGGCGAAGCCCTCAAGGCGGGGGTGAATCGACCGATTCCAGAGGACCCGCATCCGGGAGGCAGCAGTGGGAATCAGCATCGGCGGCATCGTCAGCGGCATCGATACCGACAGCATGGTCGCCACGCTGGTCGCAGCCGCGCGCGCGCCCCAGGATGTGATGAAGACCCAGCTTAGCGAGGTGGAGGAGCAGAAGGACGCCTACGAGGCGCTGCGCACCAAGATGGACGACCTCCTCACGGCGCTGGAGGCCATCGATACCCCGGCGGAGCTCCGCGCGTCGACCGGATCGAGCTCCGATGAAGGCACCGTGACCGTCGCCGTCGACGGGGATGCCGTCCCGGGCCGCTATTCGCTCACCGTCTCCCAGCTCGCCTCCTCGGCCACGAGTGTTTCGGACGGGTTCGCGGACAAGTCCACCACGGGGACGATCGCGGAAGGGACGTTCAGCGTCACCTACGCGGGCGTCACCACGACCATGACGATCGACAGCACCAACTCGTCGCTGAGCGACATGGCCGACCTGATCAACGAGAGTGTGGACGGCGTGACGGCCTACGTGATGGACACCGGCGATGCGACCAGCCCCTACCGTCTGGTGGTGGCCGGGGATGACACCGGCTCCTCGAACGCCCTCACGCTGGACATGTCGGGACTCACCGGTGCGGGCGGCGTGCCCACCTTCACGGAGACCAGCACCGCCCAGGATGCGCTGCTCACCGTGAACGGCGTGTCGGTCACCAGCGCAGACAACGTGGTCGATGGCGTGGTCCAGGGCGTCACGTTCACGCTCGAGGACGTGACCACCGCCGCCACCACGGTCACGGTCGCGGGGGACACGGACACGACGGTCGCCAACATCAAGACCTTCGTCGAGGCCTACAACACCGTTCGCAGCTACATCAACACCCACCGCGCCTACGATTCCGACGCCGGGATCAAGGGCGAGTTCGTGGGCGAGGGCTCCGTGGTGGCGCTGATGTCGGCGCTCCAGACCACGGTGGGCACCCGCTACTCGAGCGGCACGCTGTTCAACTCGTTGTCCGAGATCGGCATCAAGACGAAGCAGAACGGCACGCTGGAGATCGACGACGACACGCTCGAAGCGGCCGTGAGCGAAGCGAGTGACGACGTGGCGTCGCTCTTCGCCACCGACTCCACGAGCTTCGGCGACGAGCTGAAGGACCTCATCGATCTCTACGCCAACGAGGAGGAAGCCTCGCTCGATGAGACCGGCGCCATCCTCCAGACCGGCGGCCTGCTCACCAACCGCATGGCCGCGCTCGACGACGAGATCGACACGCTCAACGACGACATCGATGCGTTCGACGAGCGCATGGATGCCTACGAAGAGCGGCTCAAGAAGCAGTTTCTCGCGATGGAGGTTGCCCTGGGCAAGCTCCAGAGCGCCCAGTCCCAGCTCACAGCGCTGCTGCCGAGCACCGACAGTTCCAGTTCCTCCTAGGGGTAGTCCATGCGTGGTCTCGACAGTTACCGACAGAACCGGGTCTTCTCGGCTCCCAACGAGCAGGTGGTCGTGATGCTCTTCGAGATGGCGATCACGCGGCTCGAGAGCGCGCGGGAGGCCATGGAAGGCGCCGAGCGCGGGTGCCGGGTCAAGGTCGCCGAGGACTTCGCGGTGGTGCGGAGCATCTACCTGGAGCTGCTCAACGCCCTCGACCCCGAGGCAGCGCCGGAGATGGTGAAGAACCTCGCGCTGACCTACAGCTGGGTGGTGCGTCGCCTCGGCGAGCTCGGCCGTGAGCACAACGTGGAGGGCGTGAACGGGCTGATCCGCGTGAGCCAGACGCTCCTGGAAGCCTTCCGCCACGCGGCCGAACACTGCAACGACGTGGCGGAGGCGGGGTGAGCCACCAGCTCGAGCGACTGCTGCTGCACCTGGAGACCACCCGGATGGGATGGCTCCGGGGCGTGCCTGTGCGGGCCGCCGAGCTCGACGGGCAGATCGACGAGCTGCTCGCCTTGCTGGCCGGTGCCGGGCCGGGACACCTGCTTCGGGCCCATTTCGTGATCTCCCGGCTGGCCGACGGAATCGGCCTCGCCCGCGTCCGCGCCGAGCGCGAGCTCGCCGCCATTCCCGCCCGCCGTCGCGCGGTGCGGGCCCACGCCTGCCTTCAGTCCGACCCGGGCGTACGCCTGCGGCGGCGTGCCTGAGGTGAAGCCATGCTGATCTCCCTCGTTGCCGTGGCCCTTTCGGCGGAGCCCGTCTCCCCGCCGCTGGTTCGTGGCGCCTCGCTCGGCGCGGCCGCCGCGGGCGAGGCCGTCACCCAGGGCGGCCTCGTGGATGCGTACCCGCGTCTCGGCGGGAGCCTGTCGCTGGAGGCGGTGGCCGCCCTGAGCTGGACGCTGCCCATCGAGACCACCCTCGAACTTGGGTTTCGCCGGGTGGAGGGCGGTCGTTCCGACGATTCGCGCTCGTGGATATGGTACGTGCCGGGGAGCCTGCTCGTGTCCGGCCGGCTCGATCTCGGCGTCGTCTCGCTGCTCGGCGGGGCCGGGCCGAGCGCTGTCCTCTGGCAGGAGGCGGCTTCCGATGCCGCCGTGGCCGGCCGGCTCGACTGGGGCGTGCGCTGGGGGCTCCTCACCGAGGCCTCCGTGCGCTGGCGCACCACGTACCTCCGTCCCACCATGGCCCAGGGAACGGGCGGTCCGCAGGGACTCGACCTCTTCGTGGCGGTGGGCGGACGGTTCAGCGATGTGGCCGACAGCGCCGCGTCCACCGACTGCAACGGCGAGCCCTGCGGTTTCGACTGGTCCGCCGTGCGCCTCTCCGGTGGAGCGCTGGTGCGGTTCTGATGACCCTCTTGTTCGCCAGCGTCGCGCTCGCCCTGCCGCTCGAGCTCCGGCTGTCTCCCGGCGCGCGCGTGGAGGTCCTCCGGCCGTTGGTGCGCGGGCGGGCGGAGGTGATCGTCCATGAAAACCACGAGGACCTCGCCCCCCAGGTGGGCTGGACGGTGGGCACGGGCATCCACCGGGCCCGCGCCTGGGAGCTGGGAGGCGACCAGCTGCTCGCGTTGACCCTCGAAGCGGATCAGACGGGCATCGAAGCGCGGCAGACGGACACCGGGGTCGAGCTGTTCGTTGTCCCGCTCCTCTCGCCGCTCCCGCCGGTGCCCGACGGGCGCTCGGTGCTCGCGGCGCTCGCCGGCAACGTCGACCAGTCCGCGTGCGCCATGCCGGCCCTCGCGCTCTCTCCGCTTGATGGGAGCGACAGCCACTGGAGCGTCGATGTGCTCGCGGCGCCGCCGCTCCTGCCGGCATGGTCGGCCGCGGAGCCCGCCGTGGTGCGCTGGACGGAGCTGTGGGACACCCGCCGGCTCGTGGCGCGGGCGAACACCCCGGAGGCTTCCGAACGGGCGGCGTACCGCCTCGGCGCGTTGTACCGCGGGCTCGGTCAGCACCGGGAGGCGGCCTACTACTTCGAGCGGTCGGCGCGGGCCGGGGGCGCGCACGCTGCCGTGGCCTGGTTCCAGGCCGCGCGGGCGCGTCTCGAGGTCCGTGACTGGGAGGCCGCGCGGCGCCATGCGCGGGCGGCCCAGGCCGCGGGCGGGCCCCCCGAGATGGCCCTGGTGGCGATCCTGTGGGCGGAGCTTCACACCGGCGGGGAAGGCGTGCTCGGGATGGGGCGGGCGTTGGCCTCGGTGGGCCTCACCTCGGAGCACGAGCGCCTGGTGGGCGTGGCTCTCACGCGGGGCGATTGTGCCGTTGAGGCGGCCCCGCTGTTCCAGCGGTCGCAGCGCACCGCCGTGGGCGCCGAGGCCGCGCTCGCGCAGGTCCTCCTCGCCGACAGCCTGCTCCTCGCGGGCGATATCCCCGCGGCCCGCCGGGGCTACGCCGCGGTGCCCGCCGAGGGCCTCGCGGAGCCCGTGCGGCGCATCCTCCGCACCCGCACACGCCACCTGGCGCTGCTCGCGCTCCCGGTCGAACGCTGGGGAAGCATGCTGCCCGAGCTGGAGCGGTCCGCTCGCCTGCCGGGCGAAGCCGGCCTCGAAAACCTGCACCTGCTCGCGCAGGTCGACGCGAGGCTCGGACTCGAGCGGGAGAGCGTCGAGGCCTGGGCCACGCTCGTGGCGCGCAACCCGCTGCTCGCCTCGGGTCGCGTTGGCGCCGCGCTCACCTCCGCGTGGGCCGGGCGCACGGAGCGGCTGTTCGCGGCCGGGCGGCCCATGGATGCGCTCGCGCTGCACCGCGCGGTGTCGCCCGAGGCGATCGCCACGCACCTCGCCGATTCCTCGCCGCTGCACGCCGTCGCCATCGAATACGCGCGCTCCGGACTCCCCGAGCAGTCGCTCGCGGTCTGGCGGGCCGCGGCTGCGCTGGAAGGCCGGCTGGAGCTCGATACGCGCCCGACCGTGCTGGAGATGGCGCGACTCTACGTGGCGACCGGCGCCAACGCCGATGCGCTCGATGCCGTCGCCTGGTTGCGGCGCCATCGCTGGGCGGATGGTGATGAGCTCGGCCTGCTCGAGGCCCGCGCGGCCGCAGGCGCCGGCGATGCTGCCCGCGCCCGCCGCCTTTTCGTTTCCCTCCGCAACTCCCCCGTGCGGGGCGCCGAAGCGCGCCTGCGTTTGGCGCTCCTCGACGCCGACGGCGGCCGTTGCGCCGAGGCAGTGGAGCCCCTCGCCACCGCGGTGGCGACGCCAGTCGAAGGGATCGACCCCGCCCGGGTCCTCGAGGCGCAGACCCGCTGCCTCCTCGCGACGGGGCGCCCAGCGGAGGCGGCGAAGGCAGCCACCACCGTGGCCGGTCTCGCCTCCCACGACGACGTGCGGGCATGGGCCGGCGCACGTGCCGCTCGTCTCGAACAGGAGGCCAGCGGGGCCGTCCCGCCGCTCGTAGCGAAGGCTGCCACGCAGGGCGAAGGAATCTGGGGGGCGCTGGCCCGGGAGGAGGAGACCCAGAAGGCGTGGGGAGCCCAGGTGGCGAGGCGGCGTCTCCCATGATCGAGCGTCCGGAGCGCCTTCCGCCGCGGTGAGCGAGATTTTCTTTCGCCGAGGGCTCAACCTCTCGCGCCGGTGACCGATGGGGAAACAGGAGGCAAGGCCCCATGGTTTCCACCACCGGACTCAGCCTGTTCGATGGCCTTCACGCCGGACTCGGCAAGGCCCTCGAGATTACGCAGGCTCGCCAACTCATCACCAACGGCAACCTCGCCAACGTCAACACGCCCGGGTACCTCGCGAAGGAGATTCCCTTCTCCGAGCTGCTCGGCGAGGCGCTCCACCGCTCGGTCGGCGGAGAGGAGGTCGAGGTTTCCTCGCTGCTCGAGGAGCGCCTGACCGAGCTGGAGGCGCCCGACTCGGCCCTCGACGGCAACTCCGTCGATCTGGAGCGCGAAGCGGGGCAGGTCGAGCAGAACAAGTTGTTCTACCAGGCGATGGTCGGGGGCACCTCCCGGCGTCTCGCGATGCTCAAGTACGCCGCCAGCGATGGGAGGAGCTGATGGCCGACTTCTTCGACGCGTTCGCCGTGGCCTCCAGCGGCCTCTCCGCCGAACGCACCCGCCTCACCACCATCGCCTCCAACATGGCGAACGCGCGAACCACGCGGACCCCGGAGGGTGGCCCCTACCGGCGCCAGGTGCCGGTGTTCGAGTCGGAGGCGCTCGATCCCTTCGGGTCCTCGCTCGAGGCCGCCACCAAGCGCGTGGTCGTCTCGGGCATCACCCAGGATGACCGGCCGCCCATCCGCCAGTACGACCCCACCCACCCCGATGCCGACGCCGAAGGCTACGTCCTACTGCCCGACATCAACGTGATGGGCGAGATGGTCGACCTCATGACGGCGCAGCGCGCCTACGATGCCAACGCCAACGTGATCGAGGCCACGCGCGACATGGCGATGGCGGCGATCGGGATCGGGAGGTAGCGATGATCAGCGCCGTTGGAGCCAACCCCGGCCTGTTCCAGGCCACGGAAACCCCGAACGTCACCCGTCCGGGCAGCGCGGCCGCACAGGCCGAGGCGACGGGCGGCGTGGACTTCGGCAAGGCGATCGCCTCCGCGGTGGACCGCACCGAGGCCTACCAGGCGTCGTCCGACCAGAAGGTCTTCGCCGTCGCATCCGGCCAGGACCAGGACTACGCCGGCATGATGGTGGCGCTCGAGGAGGCCAACATCTCGCTGCGCGCGATGGGCAGCGTGCGGGACAAGTTCGTGGAGGCCTACCAGGCCATCTGGAACATGCCGGTCTAGGCGTCCATGCCCTGAAGGTAGTTCGCGAGGGTGACGGCCACGCGCGAGGCGATCTCCAGATCGTCGTCGGTGAAGTCCTGGGGGGGGTTGAGCAGCTCGAGCACCCCGTAGCAGCCGCCCGAGTCGGTGCGCACGGCGGCGGCGAGGATGGAGCGGGTGGTGTAGCCGGTGGTCTTGTCCACGCGGTTGTAGTGCCGCTGGTCGTCGCGCGCATCGGCGATGGTGATGCTCAGGCCGAGCTGCCACACGAAGCCCGCGATGCCGCGATCGATCGGGATGGTGGTGTCGAGCACCGACCGCGCCGCGGGGCCGTGGGCCGCGCGGAAGCGGAGGGAGTTGCCCGCGGAGGTGCGCAGGAGCACCGCGCCGGCATCGCACCGCACGAGGTCGGCGGCGATGGAGAGCGCGCTGGCGCAGGCATCACTCGCCGTGGGCGCGGCGTTGATGTCGCCGAGGCGCATGAACAGGTCCTCGAGCCGATCGTCGAGCGGGTCGACCCGCCGCGGCACGACCTCGCGGGCGGGCCCGTGGACTTCGACCGTGCGGCTGGGGGACGGCGGCTCCGGCCGAAGGGTGGTTTCATCCTCGGGCGCAACGGCGGGGGCGGCGGGCGGAACCGCCGGCGCCGGGACCCGAAGCTGCGGGGCGTTGATCGAGGCGAAGCTCGACTCGGGCATGGAGAAGCTGGGCGGCACAGCCGCGCCAACGGGGCGCACCGACAACTCCAGTCCACTCCGGGGGTCCCGGGCGCTGGCGGTGCCATCGGGCTCGGTGGCGATGATCAGCCGGCCCATGGCCCCGAGGTCCATCCCCAGGGCGGGCAGGGCAAGGGCAAGCGCGCCCAGCCAGTTCTCCGCCGACACCACCGTTTCCGATTCGCCGGCCTTGACGTTCCAGTCCTGCATGAGTGCCATCCGCGCTGGTATGACTCGGCGCGCCCGAGGGCAAGCGGGATAGGTCCGCCATGTGGATCAACCCTCCTGCTATGGCGAGCGGCTCGATGCCGCGGTGGCGCTGGCCCTCGGCGATTTCCGCAACATCGTCCGCAAGGGAACGACCGTCCCCTACGTCACGCATCTCTTCGCCGTGATGAGCCTCGTGGGCGAGTACGGCGGGGATGAGGATCAACTCATCGCCGCCGTTCTGCACGACTGGTTGGAGGATGTGCCCGGCGCCCGGCTGGAGGTGCTCGAGGCCCGCTTCGGTCCGCGTGTCGCCGCGTTCGTGGCCGGGCTGTCGGACTCGGTGGGCCATCCCAAACCCCCGTGGCGCGCGCGCAAGGAACACTACCTCGCGCACCTTCGGGGAGCGCCGCCCGATCTCAAGCTCATCTCCGCAGCCGACAAGGTGCACAACTGCGGCTCCATTCGGCGCGACCTCGCCGAGGTGGGGCCCGCGGTTTTCGGCCGCTTCACCGGCGGCCGGGAGGGCACCCTCTGGTACTACGAAGCGCTCGGCGAGGCGCTGTCCTGCGAATGGCCGCACCCCCTGGCCGGGCGGGTCGTCGCCGAGGCGCGCGCCCTTCGCCAAGAGGCGGAAGGGAGGCTCCCGTGAGCTGCGATGTCGTCGCTTGTGCCCGCGGGGTGGGGCAGCACGCGCCCGACCTCGGTCTGCGCGTGGCGGAGGCGGGCGCGCGGTACTCCACGGTGGAGTGCTTCGACAAGTGCGAAACGTGCGAGCGCTTTCTGCTCGTGCGCATCGACGGCGCGATGATGCGCTGCGCCTCCACCTCGGATGTCCTCGCCGCGCTGTCGGCCCTGGCGGAAGCGTGAACCCCGTCCCGCTCCCCTGGCGTCGCCTCGGGGGGCTCCTCGCGGGCCTCGCCGTGATGTCGGGGGCGTTCGGCGCGCACGCCCTTGCCGGCAACCCGAGGCTCGACGTGTGGAAGACCGCCGCGCTCTACCACCTCGTCCACGCCATCGCGCTCCTGCTGCCGGGGCTCCCCACGCTCACCCGTCGGCTGCACCTCGCGGGGCTGCTCGTCTTCTCGGGCAGCCTCTACCTGCTCGTCCTGACCGATACGCCCTGGCTCGGCGCGATTACGCCGATCGGGGGGCTGTGCCTCATCGGGGGTTGGCTCGCCGCGGCGGTCCAACGGGACCGAGCCGGCTTGACCGGCGGGCCCCCGGTGTGAAGTGAAACCGGCCTGGTCGGCTCCCCGAGGCGCCGCGGAGATCGATTGGAAGAATTGTTCGGCAACACCGGCGGGCTGAAGCCCTCCGAAAACAAGGCGCTGCAGGGGCTTTACCACCGGCGGGTTCCCGCCAACCGGTGGGCTTCGCCCGAGCTCCTCCGGCGCATGACGGAGCTCTCACGCGAGCTGAACCGGCAGGTCGGCGTGCTGGTGGATCGGGTCGGCATCCTCACCCACGTGATCGTCGGCGATGCCCACCAGCTCTTTATCCCCGACCTCGGCCGCGAGCGCGCGGGCGAGGGCCGCTTCCGTGGCGTCCGCCTCCTCCACACCCACCTCCGGGGCGAGGGGCTCAGCAAGGACGACCTCACCGACCTCGCGCTCCTCCGCCTCGATGGCGTCGTGGTCGTGCAGAGCCGCGGTGATGGGCTGCCCGGCGCCGCCGAGTTCGCCCACCTCCTGCCGCCCGGCAGCGGCGATGTCTGGCGGGTCGAAGCGGTCGCCGACATCCATGCGTGGACGGATGACTTCAGCGGCTTCATCCGCGGGCTCGAAGCCCAGTTCAAGCCCTCGGCCCGCACGCTCGACCCGCGCGATGCCGCCGTGTGCGTGTCCATCACCACGGGCAACGCGCAGGCGGCCCGTCGGTCGCTCGAGGAGCTGGAGCGGCTGGCCGATACCGCCGGGCTCCGCGTGGCCGACCGGGTGCTGCAGGTGCGCCGTCAGCTTGATGGGCGGCTGCTCGTGGGCGAGGGCAAGCTCAAGGAGCTGGTCGTGCGGTGCATGCATCTGGGCGCGGAGAACCTGATCTTCGACCAGGAGCTCTCGCCCTCCCAGCTCCGCAACATCGCCACCGCCACCGACCTCCGCGTGCTCGACCGCACCCAGCTCATCCTCGACATCTTCGCCCAGCGCGCCACCACGCGCGAAGGCAAGCTCCAGGTGGAGCTCGCCCAGCTGCGGTATCGGCGCCCCCGCCTCGCGCTGATGCCCACCGCCATGTCGCGGCTCACCGGCGGTATCGGTGGCCGCGGCCCCGGCGAAACCAAGCTCGAGATCAACCGCCGCCGCGCGGATGAGCGCGAGCACCGCGTGGAGCGACAGCTCCGAGAGATCGGCGAACAACGCTCGATGCGCCGGGATCGTCGCAAGCGGGTCGGGCTGCCGCTGGTGGCTATCGTCGGCTACACCAACGCGGGCAAGAGCACGCTCCTCAACCGGATGACGAACGCGTCGGTCGATGCGGAGGACAAGCTCTTCGCCACGCTGGATCCCACCAGTCGGCGGCTGCGGTTCCCCCAGGAGCGCGAGATCGTCCTCACCGACACCGTAGGGTTCATTCGCAGCCTCCCGAGCGATCTCGTTCACGCCTTTCGCAGCACGCTCGACGAGTCGGTCGAGGCCGACCTGCTCCTGCTGGTCCTCAACGCCTCCGACGAGGAGGCGGAGTTCCACCGCGAAACGGTCGAGCGAACCCTTCAGGAGCTCGGCGCCGGCAAGGTCCCGCGGTTGGTGGTGCTCAACCAGATCGACATCGCCGACCCCGAGCGGGTGGCGGCCATGGTGGCGGCGCACGATGCGATCGCCGTGAGCGCCCGTACAGGGGAGGGAACCGAGTCGCTGCTCGCGCGGGTGGAGGAGGAGGTCTTCCGAGCGCGGGCCGCCGGCGAGCATGCGAGGTTGGCCGCGGTCGAGGAGGTTCCCCCCGATGTCGCCGCGCTCGACGAGTCGGTGTAGCGGGCCGCGCATGGCGAGCGATCAGGGCGGCGCGCTCTCCGATTCCACTTGCTGCTTTGGGTGAAAACGTGTAAAAGACGCGTTGCCGCATGTCGCGGCGATGGAGGATTCACATGTCTCTCAAGCTTCTCGGCGCCTTCAGCGCGCTTCTTCTGCTCGTCGGCTGCCCCGGTGGCGACAAGGACGACTCCGGTGATTCCGGCGGCGAGACCGATGCCGACACCGACACCGACACCGACACCGATGCCGATCCCAGCTTCACCGCCTCGTGGGATGCCACGGGCCTGACGCTCGGCATCACCAACGGCACCGGCACGTACTCCTTCGGCATGGCCGAAGAGTCCGACAACGGCTGGTACGGCGAGGACTGCGTCGCCGGCGCGGGCCCCAACTCGGGCGACTTCGACATCTGTCACGACGGCGTGTCCGCCACGGGCATCTCGCTCACGACCGTCAACAAGCCGGGCGATGTGGTCGCGAACTCCACCACCCTGCTCAACGTCACCATCGCGTCTGCGGGCAGCCTTGCCTACATGCTCGGTGACAACGCCGACGGCACCTGCTGGGAGCAGAACGACTCGGCCGAGTACTACTCCTGCAACTAGTTCGCTGAGCCGCTTCGGCGGCACGGCGTGGGCGGCGTGGGGGTCTCCTCCACGCCGTCTCCATTTTTCGGGCCGATGCGCCGCGACCGTGCGGCGGGGTCCCAAGGGGGCCGCCGCGCATCGGAGCGCCTCCGGGCGCGCTACCTTGTCGGGTGCTGCTCCTTCTCCTCGGCTGCCCCGTGCCCGAAGCCGACAGCGGCGTTTTCGAGCCCGGCGAGGCGCTGCCGACGTTGAGCGAGGTCGAGGTGGTCTGCGATGCCTCCGGCCCGGCGTGGCTCCTCGACCTCCACACCAACGCGTGGACGGGCGGAGGCAAGCTCTGGCTGAGCACCGATGGCGCCTATGTGGAAGCCCACCCGATCCTGAGCAAGGAGGCGGCCATCGATGGCAGCGCCGACCACCTCGAGCTCAAGCTCACCATCGTGAGCGATTTCCGCGACGTCGCGGCCGGCTCCCGCACCGCCTTCAACTGCGGCACGCCAGAGCTCGCCGGGCTGCTCATCGTGTACGGCACCGACGCCGAGACGGTCGGGGACTGCCGCGCCTTCGGGGAGCTGCCGGAGCGCTGGGCCGACTGGGGTTTTTCGGCCTGCCCCGACGAGGTCAGCGTGCGGGCGTCAGCCGGCTGAGCGCGAGAGCTGGTCGGCGAGGCGGAGGGCGGCCTCCATGCTGTCGGAGCGGGCGCGCCCGGTGCCCACCAGCGCGTCGGCTGTGCCGTGGTCCACGCTCGTGCGGACGATTGGCAGCCCCATCGTCCAGTTCACGCTGCGCCCGAAGTCCACCCGCTTCAGCGGGGCGAGCCCCTGGTCGTGGTACATCGCCACGATCAGGTCGGCGTCCTCCGGGTGCATGAACGCCTCCTCGGCGGAGACGGGGCCATGGGCGGCGATGCCCTCGGCGCACGCCCGCCGCACCGCCGGAGTGATGGCCAATGCCTCCTCGTGGCCGAGGAGGCCCCCCTCGCCGGCGTGCGGGTTCAGGCCGCACACGGCGAGGCGCGGCGCCGTGAGGCCGAGCTGGCGGGTGAGCGCCTCGTGCACCACCCGCAGCGTGTGCAGCACGGCCGCCTCCGTGATGAGCGGCGGCACCGCCCGCAGCGGCACATGCACGGTGACGAGCGCCACGCGTACGTTCCCGCCGACGAAGGACATCACGGGCTCCTCCGTGCCGCACAGGTGGGCCAGGAAGTCGGTGTGGCCGCTGAACTCGAAGCCGCGCGCCGCTGCACGGGCCTTGTGGATCGGGCCCGTGCACAGGGCCCGTGCCTCGCCCGCGAGGCAGGCCGCCGTGGCCCAGCGGATCGCGGCGATCTCCACGGGCTCGGCGGTGGGCGGTGGCTGGACGATCCGGAGTCCCGGCCGTTCACGGAGCCCGGCGCGGTGGATGGCGGTGGTGTCGCCCACCACCCAGACCTCGCCCACGTCCACACGGGCGAGCGCTGCGGCGGTGACCTCAGCGCCGATTCCGACCGGGCAGCCGGGCGTCACGACGAGCGGACGCATCGGGGCGCTCAGGGCGTGGCGCGGGGAGCGCGGCCATCGCCGCCGGGGAGCAGCACCCGCACGATGGCAGCGCGGCGGGCCTGCTCGGCCCAGCGCTCCTGCTCCTGCTCCATGCGCCCGGCGAAGATCGTGTCGGTGAGCTTCGCGCGGGCGCCTTCGAGCCCGGTGTCGACCCGCTCCTTGTCGGTGACCCGCATCACGAGGATGGCGGTGGGCAGCTCCACCACGAAGGGCTTGCCGATCTCGGCAGCGAAGACCGGGCCGTCGAGCTCGGGCACGAGCTGGCCCCGTTCGAAGGCGCCCATCTCGCCGGCCGAAGCCCGCGTGGTGCCCTCGTCGTAGGCTTCCGCCACCGCGGCGAAGGATTCACCGGTGATGAGGCGGAGCTCGGCTTCCTTGGCCCGTGCCTTCACGGCCTGCACGGCGGCCGCATCGGCGCCGCGGGGGATGGAGAGGAGCAGGCCCTGCACCGTGGCCGACTCGCCGCCGAGCGTGCCGCCGGCGCGCAGGAACGCATCGCGCAGCTCATCCTCGGTGATCGTGATGCGGGGCTGGAGCACGGAGCGTTGGAACTTGATCTCCCGGAGCTGCTCGCGCTGCTCGGCCCGGAAGGTGTCCCAATCCATGCCCTGCTGCTCCACTGCAGCCCGGACCTGATCGCGGTCCATGCCGTTGCGGCGGGCCACGTCGTCGATGGCGCGATCGAGCTCCTGCTCGGTCACGTCGAGCTTCAGGGTCTGGATCTGCTGCTCCACGAGCCGGCGCTCGATGAGCCGCTGCAGCACGGCGTGCTCGGCGGGGTGGCGCTGCGCCTCGCCTCCGTTGGTGACGGCCTCCTCGATGAACTCGGCGCCCAGCTCGTACACCTCCGATACGGTGATGACGTCGTCGTTGACGACGGCCGCCACCCGGTCGGTGAGGCGCCCGAGCTCACCTGCGGCCGCCGGGGGAGCGGCAAGGCTCCCCAAGGCGACGAGGCAGAGGGCTGCGTGAAGCAGGTGGCTGCGCAACGCGCAGCCTACTCGCCGGCCGGCTTGGGGGCGACGGGCGGGCTGCCGGGGCGGATGCCGGCACCCGGCATCTCCGGGGCCTCGGTGGGCTCGCCGGCCTCTTCGCCTTCTTCGTGCTCTTCGGCGCCGCCGAGCATCGGCATGCTGGGAAGGGCCGCGCCGCGACGGGCGCTCTTCACTTCAATGCCGGCGAGCTTGGTGTCCTCCACCTGGATGGTGGCCCCGGTCTTGATCGAGGTGATGTAGCCGTCGTACAGCTCCTTCATCCGGTCGTTCTTGACCTTGCGGAGCACCGAGCCCTTCATCTGCTGGAAGGTGCGTTCCACCTGCTCGCGGCGGGTGGCCACCTGGATGATGTTGTAGCCATCCCCGGTCTTGAAGACGTCGGAGACCGCGCCGGTCTCGAGGGCGAAGGCCTTGTCGACGATGTCCTGATCGAGGCCGGGCTTGCCTTCCTTGCTCACGAAACCGACATCGCCACCGCGGCGCTTGTACATGTCCTCGGAGAACTTCGCGGCGACATCCTTGAAGCTGTCGGGCTTGGCGGACACTTCCTTGCGGAGACGCTCGGCTTCGGCCTTGGCGGCATCGTCGGTGCGGGCTTCGCTCACCTTCACGAGGATGCGGCGGATCTGCACCTTCTCGGGAACGATGAACTCGCTCTTGTGGTCGTCGTAGTACTTCTGGAGCATCTCATCCGTGAAGTCGCTGTTCTTCACGGTGCTGTAGACCTCTTCGCGAAGGAGGGTGTTGACCATCACCTTCTGCACCTTGGGGTCCTTGTCGAGGCCCTTCTTCAGGGCCTGCGCGTAGAGGAGCTTCTCTTCCACGAGGGAGTCGAGCACTTCCTTCTTCTCTTCGGGAGAGAGGGCCTCGCCGTTCGCCGGCGCCTTGCGCTCGGCCGCAGTGAGGAACTCTTTGCTGCCGACGGTGACGCCGTTCACGGTGGCGAGCACTTCACCAACGTCAGCCGCCGCGGCCGCCTCGCCTTCCGCGGGCTTCCCACCGGCTTCACCGCCATCGCAGGCGAGGAGTGCAGCGCTCGAGAGCACCGAGAGCGAAAGGACCAACGAACGGAAAGACACGGACATCCGAACTCCACTGAATAGGCCGAGGCCCGCTAACCCGGCTTGGGAGGGCAGCAACGGCGTCCCGGGCCGCCCGCGACCAACTGTGACCATCCACGGGGTGTCGCGAGCCGCTAAGGGGCCGGAATGAAGCTGCTGGGGTGGACTCGGACCCTGCGCGGGCGCGTGCTCGGCGCGGTGCTGCTCGCCACGATGTGCCAGCTCGGGGCCCTCGCCTTCGAGATCACGCAGTTCCGAAGGGTGGGCGCGAGCGTCGCCACGGTGAACGAAGCCTGGCTTCCCCTCGCTCGCCTGACCGCCCGCATCGAGGGCCAGCTCGACCGGCCCCGCGAGGCCCGGAGCGACCTCGGCGCCCTCCTCGCCAGCGCGCGCGCGGCCGTGGTCCGCGGACAGGAGCTCGCGGAGGGGGCGGAGGAGCTGGCGCACCTCCGGGCGGCGCTGGTCCAGCTCGACGATGTGGAGGCCGCCGCCGCGGCCGCCGCCTCGGGCGAAGCCGGCGAGGGTGTGCGGCGGGTGCTGCGCGACGAGGTGCTCCAGCTCGGCGCGCTGAGCGAGGCTCGCGTCAGCGCGCTCAGTCAGCGTACCGCCCGCGCCCAGGCCGAGGCGGTGCGGGTTTCCCTCCTGCTGGCGGGGATCAGCGTGCCCCTCGGGGCGCTCCTGCTTTGGCTCGCCGGCACCGCGCTGCGCCCCGTCGGCACCCTCACCGCGCAGGTCCGTCGCCTCGAAGCGGGCGAGCGTCCCGGGCCGGTGGATGTGGGCGGCGACGACGAGATCGCCGTCCTGGCCGCCGCCTTCGATGCGATGGCGCGCGCCGTGGACGAACGCGATCGCAACCTGCAGGCCGTCTCCCTCCAACTCCGCCGCGTGCTCGACAGCCTGCTGCCCGCGGTGCTGGTGGTCGAGGCGGGCGAGGTCCGCGTGGCCAATCCGGCGGCGGCCGCGCTCTGGGGGCTCTCCGAGAGGGATTCGCTCCCCGGGGCCCTCGGCGGGCTGGCGGAGGGGAGGCACGAGCTCCTCGAGGGGGAACGGACCCTGGAGGTGGTCGTCGCGCCGTTCGGCGAAGCCGGCCGCATCCTCGTGGGCGAGGACCTCACCGAGCGGCTGCGCGATCGGGAGCGGCTCGTTCGCAGCGAGCGGCTCGCGCTGGTGGGCCAGCTCCTCGCGCAGGTCACCCACGAGGTGCGCAATCCCCTCAACGCGATTTCGCTTCACGCCGAGCTGCTCGCCGAAGAGCTCGGCGCCCCGGAGCAGCAGGCGCTGCTCGCCACGGTGGCCACGGAAATCCGCCGGCTGGAGGCGGTGACCGAACGCTACCTCGACCTCGCGCGGAGGCGGGCGCCCGAGCTCGCCGCCGAGGACCCCACCGCGCTCGCCCGGAGCGTGGCCGCGCTGGAGGAGGAACGGCTGAGGCGGCTGGGCGTGGAGGTGGCGGTCACCGGACCGGAGTCCGAGTCCGTCGAGGTCGATGGCAACGTGCTCCGGCGGGCGCTGCTCAACCTGGTGCGCAACGCCGCGGAGGCCGGCGCCGAGCACATCGCGGTGCGGGTGGAGCGGGCGGGGCCCGACCTGCTCATCCGCGTCACCGACGATGGGCCGGGGCTCGATCCGGCCACGGCTGCCCGGGTGTTCGACCCCTTCTTCTCTACGAAGGCGCGCGGCACGGGTCTGGGCCTCGCGGTCACCCGGCAGGAGATCGAGGATCAGGGGGGCTCCATCCGGGTCCGCAGCGAGGTCGGCGCCGGCACCTCCTTCGAGATCAGCCTTCCGGTCGGGCGAAGCTGAAGACGATAAAGGACTTGCCACTCTGGCACACGCGTGCCAACTTGTCGCATGCCCACCATCCTCGTTGTGGACGACGAAGAAGCCAACCGCCTCGCGCTCGAGCGGATCTTCGCCCGCGAGGGCTACACCGTCCGGACCGCCCCGGATGGACGCGCGGCGCTGGAGTCGTTGCGGGATGGTGCGGTGGGTGTCGTGCTCACCGACTTGAAGATGCCGGGCATCAGCGGGCTGGAGCTCCTGCGGGTGGCGCGGCAGGTGTCGCCGGAAACCCAGGTCATCGTGGTCACGGCCTACGGGTCGGTGGAAACGGCGGTCGAGGCGATGCGGGAGGGCGCGTACGACTTCGTCACCAAGCCACTGCGCAAGGATGCCGTCGTGCACAGCGTGCGGAAGGCGCACGAGAAGTACGAGCTCGTGCGGGAGAACAGCCGTCTCCGGGCGCAGATCGAGCAGGTGTCGCGCACCGAGGTGGTCGGGCAGTCCGCGGCGATGCGCGCGTTGCTGGAGGAGGCCCGGCAGGTCGCGCCCGCCCTCGCCAACGTGCTCATCACCGGCGAGAGCGGCACCGGAAAGGGCCTGCTCGCGCGGTGGATCCACGAGCTGAGCCCGCGCCGGGAGCGGCGGCTGATCACCGTCAACTGCGGCGCCATCCCCGAGGCCCTGTTGGAGAGCGAGCTCTTCGGCTACGAACCCGGCGCCTTCACCGGGGCCCAGGGCCGCAAGGAGGGGCGCTTCGATCTCGCAGCCGGCGGGACGCTGTTTCTCGACGAGATCACCGAGATGCCCGCGCTCCTGCAGGTGAAGCTGCTCCGGGTACTGCAGGACGGCGAGTACGAGCGTCTCGGCGGCACCCGCACGCTTCGAGCCGATGTGCGCGTCGTGGCGGCCACCAACCGCGATCCGGCGCTCGCCGTGGCGGAGGGGCGGCTCCGGGAGGACCTGTACTACCGCTTGAACGTCATCCCGCTGCACGTCCCCGCGCTCCGCGACCGCCGCGAGGACGTTGCGCTGCTCGCGCGGCATTTCCTTGCGGTCCACGCCGCCCGCCACAGCCGCACCATCTCGGGTATCGAGACCGACGCGCTCGCGGCCCTCGAACGGCACGCCTGGCCGGGCAACGTGCGCGAGCTCGAGAACATGATGGAGCGCGCGGTGGTCCTCGCCCGCGGCGACAGCATCACGCTGTCCGACCTTCCTTCGCCCCTGCGCGGCGGGAGCGGTGCGCCGGAAGCGGGCTGGCTCACCTTCGCGGTGGGAAGCCCCCTCTCGCAGGTCGAGCGGCGGATGATCGAGGCGACGCTTCGTCACTGCGATGGCGACCGTAGCCTCGCCGCGAACCTGCTGGGGATCAGCGCCAGAAGCATCTACCGGCGGGAAGCCGAGTGGCGGGGGGAGGAATAACGAATACGTTGCCCCATGCTCATTCTCGCCGCGTTCGCCCTCGCTGAAACCGATAAACTCGGTGGCTACGACTCCACCAACAACAACGGCGACATGATGAAGCTCATCGTGGTCGACGTGGAGGAGACCGCGGTGATCACCAACCTCCAGTTCTATCTGGAGGCGGGGCGCGACACCGGGGGCGTTTCCCTGGTCGTGTACCAGCAGAGCGGCGGGGACTACACCCTCCTCGGCAACGTAGAGGTCGCGGACCTCCCCGCCAACGGGGATGGGTTCGCTGATTCGGGCACCGTGAGCTGGCTGCTCGAGGCGGGCCAGACTACGCCATCGGCGCCTGGCTGGAAGGCGACTGGGGCTATGCCTACACCAAAGGGGAGAGCGCGGATCCCTGGTTCGGGGGCGTGGTGGGCGGGCTCCGCGTGGAGTCCGATGGCGTGACCGACAGCTTCGAGGACCCCGGCCTCGAGAACTACCTCTACGCCATGGTGGTGGAATCCTCGCCGGCCGATGCCGATGGGGATGGGGCGGTGGCGCTCGCCCTCGGAGGCGATGATTGCGACGACACCGACCCCATGACGCTGCCCGGCGCCGCCGAGGTGGCCTACGACGGGGTGGACCAGGACTGCGATGGCGCCGACCTCACCGATCTCGACGGCGACGGAGCGGATGCCGAGGAGGCCGGCGGCCCGGACTGCGACGACACCGACCCCGCGTTCGGCCCGGAGGTCAAGGACACCTGCGGCGATGCGATCGACCAGGACTGCAGCGGCTCCGACAGCCTCTGCGGGGGCGGCGAAGGGATCGACGCGAGCCCCGGGTGCGGGTGCGATACGGGCGCCGGCTCCTCGGGGGTCGCCGTGCTGGCCCTCGCCGCCCTCGCGATGGGCCGTCGCCGGCGCTGAGCGCCCGCCGCCTCAGCGCGAGGCGGCGTCGGCGAGGATGAACTCCTCGATGACGGTGAAGCCGGTCCCGCCCGAGGCCTCGGTGCTGAACCCGCTGTCCCAGCCGAGGACGGTCATGTCGGGGCTCACCACCACCACCGTCGGGAAGCTCATGCCGCTCTCCTTGCCGCTGTAGGGCGCAAAGAGCGCATAGGCGTAGCCCTCGTCGGCGAGCAGGGGGCCGTGCTGGCCGAAGGTCTCCGCCCAGGAGGTCAAGGTGTCGGCGCTCGGGCTCTCGTTCACGCTCCCCAGGGTGGCGTTGAGCAACGTGATCCACTGCACGCTCACACCCTGCGCCGCCATCTCGTCGACGAAGCCGCCCACTTCCTTGGCCATGCTCTGGCACGGTCCGCAGTCCGGCGAGGAGGCATCCACCACGACGTAGGTGCCCCAGGCATCCCACAGGTCGTACTCCTCGCCGCAGACGTCCACGAAGCGTTCGTTGGGCAGCACGGAGCCGGTGCCGAGGACGAGGTCGGGCGAGGGGCCGCCGGGATTGCAGGCCGACCAGCCGCACGTGTAGGGCTCCTCTCGGGGCAGGTAGGGATCCTCCCACGGCGTCTCCGCATCCTCGTCGAGCGTCATCGAGACCGTGGCGCTGAGCACGAACGTGCCCGAACCATCCTTGAACTCGCCGTCATCGGACCACGCGCCGGTGAACACGGAGCCCACCTCCGGGGTGCCGGTGATGGGGCCGAGGTCGCCGAGGAGCACGTTCTCCGCGCCCGAGCGGAAGAGGTGCGGCACGCCCGCGACCTCGCCGATGCCCATGTGTTCGATGCGGGTGGCCTCCGAAGACGAGATGAGCGCGAGGCAGTCCTCGAACCCGCGCTCAACCGTGGACTCGCCGGTGGCGAACCAGGTGCAGTCGGGGCATTGCCAGTCATGCCCGACCTGCTCCACGAGCGCCGGGTACACCCGGTCGTAGCTGCAGTCCACGTAGCCGTTGGCCTCGAGGTTGGCGTCGAAGTCGATCGACCATGTGCCGGTGCCGGCGAGGCGCCGGGAGGGTCGGCTGGCCTCGGCCACGTACCCGAAGTCTTCGGGACATTCGCCGGGGGGAACGGTGGTGGGGACGCTGTCGGTGGTGCCGGAGTCCTCCGGGGCGGTTCCGCCTCCACCCGCGCACGCGAAGAGGAACAGGATCACTGGACGACGCAGCAGTCGAGCAGCCCCGCGAGCGTGGCCGCGCCGATCCCGGACACGTTGTCGAGCTCGGCGCAGGCGGTGAACTTGCCGTGGTCTGCACGGTACTGCACGATCGCCGCAGCCTTGCCCGCTCCGATGCCGGGCAGCGAGGTGAGGGCGCTCGCGTCGGCCGCGTTGATGTTCACCGAGCAGCCGGTCGAGGCCGCGGGGGCGGGCGCGGCGGCCGGGGCGGGCGCGGCCTTGGCGCCGGCGGTCGCGGCAGCCGCCCCGAAGCTCACCTGGTCACGCAGGTTGGCGAGCGTGCTCGGCCCGATGCCATCGACCTTGTCGAGGTCGTCGATCGACTTGAATGGACCGTTGGCCGTGCGGTACGCGATGATCGCCTGGGCCTTGCTCGGGCCGATCCCAGGCAGCGTTTCGAGCGCGCCCGCGTCGGCAGAGTTCACGTCCACGGCCGCCAAAACGAGCGAGATCAGCAGCAACCAAAGGGACATCACTACTCCGGCACTCAGAGGTCGAATTCGGTTGGCGGGTTCGGGTTTCGGGCGCGAAGGCGCGCGAGCCGGGCTTCGGCCCCGGCGAGGGCCTCGCCGGCGGCCGCTTCGTCGATGCTCCACGTCAGCACGGCGCCCTCTCTCGCGCCGGTCGGCAGGCAGGCGAGCGGCACCCCCACGGACTCCTCGCCGACGGCCAGCACGGCGCGATCCCCTTCGATCCGGTCGATGACGATGCGGAGGGCCATCACGGGTGGCAGCAGCCAGCGGCCCGCTTGCCCGCGGCGAGCGCGGCCTCACGGCTCTCGTAGCAGACCCGGTTGGCTTCACTGATCTTGGCAGCGTTGCCGCAGCCCTTGGCGTGGAAGACCTCGCTGCGGCCGCTGCCGGGGAAGGGACAGGCCTCGTCGCCCTCGCCGAGCGTGGGCACGGCGGACGCCGCAGGCGGGTCCTCGTCGGTGTCGATGTCGGCATCCGCGAGGGGAGTATCGGACGGGACCGACGCCGACCTGAGGAGCGCCGCCGCGAGCCGGGGGGCTGCGGCGCCGGGGGGCGCGGCCGCAGACGCCACGGCCTTCGGCCGAGCCGATCCCGCCGGGACGGCGCTGACGACGAGGAGCGCGTCGTCGCCCTCACCGTGCTCGGTGCGGACCTTGACCCCCTTGCCGGTGGAGACGACCACGATCTCGCCATCGCGGTCGGTGCGATAGACGGTGGCGCCCACCGCGCCGAGGCGGGCGAGCGCTTCTTCACCCGGGTGGTTGTACCGGTTGCCCACGCCCGCCGAGATGAGCGCGATGGAGGGCTTGATCTCATCGAGAAACGCCGACGTGCTCGAGTGCCGGCTGCCGTGGTGCGCCACCTTCAGCACTTCGCAGTGTCCCACCTTCTCGCGGACCAGGGCCTGCTCGGTGGGCTCCTCGGAATCGCCCGCGAAGAGGAAGCAGTCCTTGCCGTGGGTGAGGCGGGTCACGACGCTGTTCGCGTTGAGGTCGGAGCGGGTGTCCGACAAGTACTTCTTCGGATCGGGCCAGAGGACCTCGATCCGGGCGCCATCGTCGAGGTTGAACACCATCCCCGGGCTCGCGGGCTGGTAACGAATCGCGGGATTCGCCTCGATGCTGGCCATCAGCTCGTCGTAGAGCTTGGTGGTGTGCGGCAGCCCGTTGTCTACGTACACCCGCGGTGGGAGCGCCTGCACCACGTGCCGCATGTCGCCGACGTGATCGGCGTGCGGGTGGGTGGCGATGACCAGATCCAGATGGTCGACGCCCAGCGAAACGAGCCGCTCCACCACGGCGGAGCCACGGTCGCCCGCATCGATGAGCACGGTCTTGCCGGCCGGCGTCTGCACGAGGATCGAGTCGCCCTGCCCGATGTCGAGCATCCTCACCGTGAGGTCGGCGGCCGTCGCGGCCGTGACGAACAGGAGCGAGAGCAGCGACAACGTCACCCTCAGGGAAGCGCGGCGAAGAACACGGAACGGGCAGTGAAGTCGTAACAGGCTACGTACCGGACGTCGCCGATCTTCACCGTTTCGTTGTGAAACCCGAGCGCGCCCTGGTCGCCCGTGAGCTTTTCGGCCGTCCATGCGTCGCCCGTGTTCCGGGCGAGCTTCATGTCGTTCTGGAAGCCGTCGAAGTAGACCATGCCGGTCTTGCCGCCGTCCACGAACAGGGCCGCGTCGGCCCCGATGTGGTCCCCGCTGTCGACGAGCTCGGTCGACCAGCCGCCGGACCCGCCATGCGCCATGCGGAGGTCCTGGTTCGCCACGTCCTGGTAGGCGATCCAGAGGTCGCCGCCATCGAGGAGCATGGCGGGCCATTGGCCGACATCGCCGCTGGCATCAACAACCTCGGTGTCGAACGTGCCGCCCTTTCCAGAGGCCAGCATCAGCGAACCCTGCGCACGGTCGTAGTAGGCGATGTACTCGGTGCCATCGCTGCCGATCACGAGGTTCGCGTACTCGCCCACGGCCGCCGGGATCTCGGTGCCGCCGGTGTCGGGCGTCCGGGGCTCCCCTTCGGCCACCACCGCGCCCGCGAAGGCGCTGCCGCTCCATCGGGCCACGCGCAGGTTGCCCTTGCCCTTGTCGAAGTGCGCAACCACCGGGTTGTCACTCGCGTCGAGCGCGAGGCTCGCCCAGTAGCCCGCGTCGCTCTTGGCGCCGCCACCGATGTCGGCCACGCCCACATCCCACACGCCATCACCCTTGTGGGCGTACTTCAGCGTGCCGTTGCCCACGTCCTGGTAGGCGATCCACACCTGTCCGGACGCCGTGATCTTCATGCTCGCGTAGCGACCCGCATCGCCGGGGTTGAGGCCGTTCTCGTCGGGGTAGGAGTCGACCTCCTCCCGGGCCCACGACACCTGGCCGTCCTTGTCGATCGTGCCCACGGCATACCCGAGCGCGCCCATGGTGCGGTCGTAGTAGGCGATGGCCGGCTTGCCCTCTGGGGTGACCGCCATGGACAGCCACGAGCCCACGTCGTTGGTGAAGGCGGGCGCTTCGTCCGTCTTGGGGGCGACCTGGTTGTCGTTGCAGCCCTCGCAACCCTCGAGCGCGAGGATGGTGAGCAGTGCGCCGACGGTGAGGAGAGGGGCGCGCATTCGGGACTCCGAGGGATGGGGCAGGGTAGTCGAGGGGGAAGGCATCGTCAATCTACAGACCGATCCGGAATGCCTGCGAATACAGCCATGGGTAGGCATGGAGCAGGGCCTCGGCCTGGTCGCCCAGCGCGCTCGTCAGGTGGGCCGGCACGATGTCCACGCGCACTCGGTACACGCCGGGCTCGTCGACCGTGAATTCCCCGCAGCCCGTCTCCCACGGCACCCCGTCGCGGAAGACCGTGGCGGTGATGACGGGGTCGGTGGTGTCGGTGGGGGAGTCGGGAGCGAGTGTGGGGCAGGTGACGGACAGCGTGCCGCCGACCTCGGCGCTGTCGGCGGACCAGGCGGACTCCCCGTAGGCCACGTAGAAGCCCGTGGGGGTGCCCAGGAGGTCGAAGGCGACGTAGCCGGTGCGGTCGCGCAGGGCGGCTTCGGCGGCCGCGGGGCCCTCGCCATCGACAGCGAGGTAGTTCGCGAACCAGGTCATCATCCGGCGGTAGGAGTCCACCCGCTCGGCGTCGCGCATCAGCATGGGCAGGGAGTTCTCGTGCGCGTCCGTGCCCGCGGTGCCGAGCGTGGGCGCGACGAGGTTCAGGGCATCCCAGCGCTCGAGCGAGACCGTCTGCTCCTGGTAGAACGCGAGGAAGACGAGGTCGGGCTCGGCGTCGGAGGTGGCGGCAATGAACGGTCCGGCGTCGGTGAGGTACGCCATCCCGTCGAGACCGAGGTCGTCCTCCCGCTTGTTGGGATCGACCATCGCGTGGAGGTTGAACATCTCGACGCCCGTCTGGCCCCACGCCTGCCGCTGCAGCAGAACCTCGATGTCCTGCCCCTCGGTGTGGGCCTGCAGCACCACCGCACCCGCGGCGAGGTCCGCGGCGATGGCCTCCTCGTCCGACGCGTTGTAGATCCGGTCGTTCTCGGCGGCGTCGGTGGACGCGTGGCGATCGAGACCCACGGGCATCAGCTCGTCCTCGATCCCCGGAATCCACACGGTCTCGCCCTCGGTGCAGTGCATCCGGCTCGCGGTGCCCTCCACCATCTCGTCGCCGTCCTGCAGCCAGAAGAGGTCCTCGTAGGGGGTCTCGGCAGCCGACGCCGGGTGGTCCGTCACGAAGGCGAGGTCGACGGCGGCATCGCAGAGACCGGCGCGCAGGTCGGCGAGGCAGGGTTCGTCGGCCATCTCATGATCGTCGCACGCATCGTGGGAAAGAGGAGAGTGAAGGTGGATGATGGACCGCTTCAGCGAACGCCCGTCGGGCGTTTCCTCCTGCACGCGCGCCCGCTCCCGGCTCCACGGTACCGGCTGCGGTTGGGCGGCGGAATCGTCGGGGGGTTCGGCGCAGGCCAGGAGGAGAACGAACATTGCACGAGCCTACTCCGATCGACCGCTCCCGGCTGGCCCCGGGGCCGCCTCCGCGGTACGCTGCCGCACTTCCGGGTACCTCGTTTGAAGCTGCTCCTTCCGATCTCCGCGATCCTCCTCGCCGCGGGCGGGTGCTGCTGCTGCGGCGGCGATGTGGCCTCCGAGCTCACCGAGCTGGGCGTCGAAGTGCCGCCGGAGCTCCAGCAGGCTGCAGGCGGGGTGGAAGGCGATGCGCCCGCGGTGGCGGCGCCCTCCACGGGGAGCCTCGTGGGCAGCTGCGGCCGGTTCAAGTCCCTCACCACCGCGCCGGGAACCTCCGTGCAGGCGTGCACCGAGGGCGGCGGCAACGACTCGATCGTGCTGCAGTCGAAGAGCACCCCGGAGGACTCCTGCAAGGCCGCGAAAGCCTGGGCCACCGGCGCGGGCTACACCGTGGAGTTTGAAACGAACGCCATGGGAACCTCGGCCATCACCCTCGTGGGTTCGGGCGAACGGATGGCCATCGCCTGCGGCGCGGCCATGGGCCAGACCATCGTCAGCATCTCCCTCTCGCCGGCCTGAGCCGGTCCTCCGCTCCCGTAGCTCAGCTGGATAGAGCACCAGTTTCCTAAACTGGGGGTCGCGCGTTCGAACCGCGCCGGGGGCGCCATTGCTTCAGGGCCCGGAGCTGGCGGCGAACCGATGTGGGGCGTCCAGCGAGCGGGCGTAGTACCGCACGAGGTTCATGGCTGCGTCGTTCACCACGATGCGTCCGGACTCCCGGCGAACGAGGCCCCGTCGAACGAGCAGCTCCATGGCGAGGTCGACCGTTCGCTCGGCCTCCTCCACGTCCACGATCTCGGCGCTGATGCGGGCCGAATCGCTGCCGTCGTCGTCATCGGCACGCCCGGTGTGGATGCTGGCGAACGCGCGCCCCTGGGCGAGGGGGGCACCCGCGGCGCGCCGGGCGGCGATCGCCTCCCGCACAAGGCGAACCAACGAGACGGGGTCGCGCGCACCGGCAAGGAGCGCCACGCACACAAGACAAACAGGCGTGGCGGGCACCACGCGCGCCACCTCCGCCATGAGCAGATCGGCGAGCCCGGCCATACGCGCCTGTCGTTCCTTGCGGGGCAGGCGGGCCACGCTGTCCGCGTCGGGGAGGAGGGTGCGAATGGGCACGGCGGGCCCGAAGCGGACCGCGGCGTAGCCGAAGCGGCGGTGGGCCGCGAGCCAGGCGGGGCCGACGAGGCCGAGCAGCAGGCGAGGGAGGGCGCGGAGGATGCGCCAGAGCGAGACCACCTTGTCGCGGGCCTGGGGCGGTGGGGCGTCGGGCGCCTCCGCCGTGAGGTTCCTGTCCTCGAAGACGCGGTCGAAGTTGAGGCCGACGGGGATGAACACGATCTCGCGGCCGGGATCGTCCTGGAGGATGCCCACGAGGTAGTCGAGCAGGCCGATCTTGGGCGCCCGGAAGGCCCCATCGCGGGAGAGGGCGCCTTCGAGGAAGAAGGCGGTGGTGAGGCCGCGGCCGGCTACCAGCTGCAGGTAGCGGCTGAGCACGCGGTGGTAGAGCGGGTCGCGTTCGCCGCGGCGGATGAGGTAGCTGCCGAAGCTGCGGAACAGGGTGTCGAGCGGCCACACCCGCGCCCACTCGCCGACGGCGTAGCTGAGCGCCACCTGCCGCATCGCCCCGACGGACAGCACGATGTAGTCGGCGTTGCTGCGATGGTTGGCCACGTAGACGGTGACGGCGCCCGGAGGCACGGTCTGGCGGGCCCGGTCGAGCCCCTGTCGGTCGAACACCAGCTCGTAGCAGACGTTCACCGCGGCCGTGGCCACGCCGCCGCCGAGCTTGTAGTAGCTGAAGACGTTGAAGACGGGCACGATCTCGTCGAGCCACTGCTCCATCCGGGCCCGAACCACGCCGATGGTCACCCCGGCCGCCGCCGCGCTTTCGGCCGCCGCACCATCGAGGACCGGGTCCTGGAGCAGGGTCTGGCGCACCCACATCCGGTCCACGAAGCGGAAGTGTTCGAGGCGCACGTCGTGCCGGCGCATCCACTCGCCGATGCTGCGTTGCCAGCGCTCCCGGAGGGTCCGCCACGCCGCCCACCGGATGAGCTCCCAGGCCGCGATGGTCAGAAGGATGGTGACGATCGTGGAGGCGAGCGGGCCCACGTCAGCCCGGTGGCCGCAGCCAGGGGGCCAACTGTTCTCGGAAGCTGTCGGTCCAGGGCAGGGGGGCGAAGGTGGTGGGATCCACCCGCACGATCGTTCGGGTGCCGCTGGCGTGCGGCACGTCCTCATGCATCGGCAGGATGTTCACACCGAAGGTGAGGGAGGTGCGGCCGAGCTTCTCGACCCAGACCCGCACCCGGACTTCGCCCGTGCCGTGGAAGGCCCGCAGGTACTCCACGACGTTGGCGCGCACGACGTGGAACTGGTCGGGGTTGCGCTGCGCATCGAGCGTACCGCCCCAGCCGAGGCGCTGCCAGAAGGCGCCGATGGTGCGCTCGAACATCAGCAGGTAGCGGGCGTTGTGCAGAATCTGGAAGGCATCGAGGTCATCGAAGTAGACCGCGTGCACCTGCTCGAAGTGGCGCATGCCCCGATCTAACGCCCCCGTCGCTCAGCCGCGCAGCTGGCGCTCGGCTTCCAGCCAATTCTCGGCAGCGCTCCCACCGTGGGCCAGCCAGAGCTCGTAGGCGCGGCGGCGAATGTCGTCCTGACTGGGCTCCGCGCGGGGGGCGACCTCGGGGGCCACGGGCGCCGCTGCGGGCTTCGCGGCGCGCGCGGCCTTCGGGGCCGCCGACTCGGCGGCGGCCTTCTTCGGGGCGGCGGCCTTCTTCGAGGCGGCGGCCTTCTTCGGGGCGGCGGCGCTCCCGCTCTTTTGGGGATCGGTGGAGTCGGCCATGGAGATTCCCGTTGATTGCCGCGGCTTCTACTCTGCCGGTCGTCGGATTTCAAGGATGGCGGCCGCCCAATTCGGGGGCACGCTCGCCGCGTTCGGACACGAGATCCACCCAGCGCACGGGCGGTGTGCGCCGGGCCTGGTCGGGCCAGGCCGCCGCGAGCCACTGCGCTTCCTCCAGGAAGCCGGCGTGGGCGTCGTTGCCGGGGTGCACCATCAGCTCGACCACCCCCGGCCCGACGCCGGGCCGTTCGAGGAGCCACCGGAACGTGGCCGGGTTGACGGGCCCATCGGTGGTGACGAACGCGCGGAAGGCGGTCTGGAAGTGCGCCGCGCGCGCTCGCTGGGCGGCCCTTCGCGGCAGGCTCGCCCCCGGACGCCAGGGCGCCACCCCCCGGACAGCGGCGATGCCCGTTCGGCGCAGGACCCGCTGCAGCGGCGCCCAGAGGGACGGCCGCCAGTGCACGTGCTGGTGGCTGTCGAGGTGGGAGGGCGAGGCCCAGGCGCGGGCCGTCTCCACCTGGGCCTCCCACTCGGACTCGAGGACGCCCGGTGCACGGTTCGGCAGGCGGTCCAGCGCGGCGAGCAGGGCGGCGCCGCCTTCCCTGGCGAGGCTCCGCACCTCGTCGAGGGCATCGGCGCGGGTGAGCGAGGGGAAGGCGGTGAGATCGAGGTGCACGCCGAGGTCCGTGCCCGCGGGCAGCGCCTTTGCCCCCGCCTCTGCAGCGGGCGCGAGGGCGAGCACGCTCACGCTCTGGACCCATCCCTCGCGGCACGCCCGCGCGATGGCATCGTTGACGGCCGGCGAGAGTCCGAGATCGTCTGCGTGAACGAGGACGCGCACCGGGTGGGGCTATCCGTTAGCGGATCGACATGGTGGCGTGCCCGGCGTGCGGTGGCGGCGTTTCGTGCGTCGGGGTGATCCGCCATCGCTGGTGGGTCTGCAGCCGTTGTGGCACCGCTGCGCGTGAGCCCCGCCGCGCCGGGGCGCCGCGGGAGGTGGGGTACTTCCGGCGCGCCGACCCCGAGGCCGAAGCCGCGGAGGCGCGCCAGGTTGGGGCCTGCCTGGCCAGCCACGGCATCGCACCGCGCGGGCGCGTCCTGGACGTGGGCGGCGGGCCGGGCGCGGCGCTGGCCGCCCTTGCCCGCGAGGGCGGCGTGGAGGAGGTCCTCCTGCTGGAGTACAGCCCGCACGCCCGGGCGCGCGCCGCGGAGCTGGGCGTTTCCGCTTGCGAGTTCGATTTCCAGTCCGGCGCCGTCCCGGTGGTCGCCCCCGGCCGGTGGGACCTCGTGATGGTGCGCTACTCCGCCGCCTGGTGTCACGACCTCTCCCGGTTCGCCGCCGAACTCGCGGCGCTCGCCGCGCCCGGAGCAATCCTCCTCCTCACCTGGGTGCTGCCCGGGCGTGGGGCCTTCGCCGTCTCCCAACTGGAGTTCGAGGCGCCAGACCGCCTCTTCAGCGAGCGGATCGTGGATGAGTGCTTCACGGCCGCCGGATGGACGCTGCGCGACCGTTTCGAACCCGCGCCGCCCATGCTGTACCCGCGGCCTTCGTGGCGGTGGTTCCTGGGGCTCCCCGTGCTCCTCCGACCGGGCCCGGCGCGGGGGTTCCGGCAGCGCCAGGCGGGGCGGATCTTCGCGTTCCCGGGCGCCTAGACGAGGGCCAACGAAAGCCCGGTGCGCGCCTCGGACAGCGCCCAGAGCTTCCCCGCCACCTCTTCATCGCGCGCGGCCGAGGAGCGCCCGACGAGCGTGGGGGCGCCGAACCAGCCCAACCACTGCGGCCCCCAGTACTGGCCGCCTTCCGCCGCCGGGTCGGTGGCCGCCCGCAGGGTGGGCAGCGCGCCATCGGCGGCCGACTGGGCGAAGATCGTGTTGCCCACGCGCATGAACGCGGTTTCCACGGCGGCGCCGCGCACGCGCCCGGCCACGTACTGGAGGTCTGTGGCGGCGTAGCCCGGATGGGCGGCGAGGGAGGCCACGCGGCTCCGGCTCTTCCGCAAGCGCCGATCGAGCTCCGCGGTGAAGAGCAGGTTGGCGAGCTTGCTCTGTCCGTACCAGGGCCAGGGCGAGTAGCCGGCCGCGCCGTCGATATCGTCGAAGCGGATGCGGCCGACCATGTGCATCGCGCTCGAAACTGTGACCACCCGGGCGCTCGTGCCGGCCTGCAGGGCTGGCATCAGCCCCAGCGTGAGCGCGAAGTGCCCGAGGTGGTTGGTGGCGAACTGCATCTCGAAACCATCGGCCGAGAGCGTGCGCGGGAGGGCCATGACGCCCGCGTTGTTCACGAGGAGGTCGAGGGCGCCGCGCTCGCGGAGCCACCTCGCCGAGAACTCGCGCACGCTCGCGAGGCTGGACAGATCGAGCGACCACACGGCCGCCCGCGCCGTGGGCACGGACTCGTACAGGTCGGCCAGGGCTGATCCGGCCTTCGTGGCGTTGCGGGCCGCGAGGATGACCTCGCAGCCCGCCCGGGCCAGCGCGCGAGCGGTTTCGAGGCCGAGGCCGCCGTTCCCACCCGTGACGATGGCCACGCGGCCCGACTGGTCGGGGATGTCGGCCGCCGACCACGCCATCAGCTGCCGAGTTCTTCGAGCTTGCGCCGAAGGCCCTTGCGCTCTTCCTTCAGCCCGCCCTGGTCGGCCGCGGCGAGGGCCTCGTTGAGCAGGCGGGCGGCGGCCGACTTGTCGCGACCGGCCACGAGGCCGGCGAGGCTCTCGCTCGCCTCCACGAAGCGCTTCAGGTCCTTGCTCGCCTTGGCATGGCCGAGCGCCTCGCCGAACGCGTTCTCGGCGCTCGCCCGCTCGCCGATCTTGGCGAAGGCCACGCCGGAGTTGAAGGTGAGGTCCTTCAGGAAGCGGGCATCCATGCCCCCGGCCCGCTCGCGGGCCTTGCCGAAGAGCGAGGCTGCCTCGGTGTTCCGGCCGAGCGCGAGGTTGTAGTACCCGACGTTGTAGATGTCGACGGGGAGGAACTTGTCGAACTTCAACGTCTGCGTGAGCTGGAGGGTGCGGTTCGCGAACTGCAACGCGGCCTCGAAGTTGCGGAGCTGACCCTGCGCCTGGGCGAGCAGCGCGGCGGCCGAGCGCTCGCGCACCGGGTTCTGCATCTGGTTCGCGAGCTGGGCCACGCGGGCGAGCACATCGGCCGCGTTGGAGGGCTGCTTCGAGAGGAGCAGCGCTTCACCGTAGTGGAAGCCGGCCTCGAGCGCGAGGGGGCCCATGTTGAGCTGCCCAGCGGTCTCGTTGGCCTTCTTGAAGTGCTCGGCCGCCTCGGGGGGGCGGTTGTTGCGGCGCGCGATCATGCCGCGGATGAACTCGGCGGTGGCCTGGATCGGCGGCTCGTTGGCGTGCTCGAGGGCCTTGCGGATGTGGTCGAGGCTCGCGTTGGCGTTGCCTTCCTGCAGCTCGATGCTGGCGAGGTGGTTCTCGATCTCGGCGAGCTTGAGCTTCTCCTCGGACACGGCGTAGAGCTTGGCAGCGTCCTTCGCGCGGTCCCGGCTGCGGTACATGTCGCCACGACGGAAGTCGAGGCGGCTCCCGGCGAAGAGGAGCCACGCCTGCAGGGTGCGGTCTTCCTTCGCGGTGGCCCACTCGAGCGCTTCGTTCAGCAGGCCTTCGGCCGCTTCGACGGCGCCGCCGCTCACCATGCGCTCCACGATGTTGAGGTACACGGTGCGGCGGAGCGGGTCGCTCCAGTTCACCTCGCCGAAGTGCTTCACGAGGTCGTGCACCATGCCCCAGACCGTGGGGTTCTCCTGCCCGAGCGCGAGGCTGCGGAGCTGGTTGGCGCGCTGCCCCACGCCGTATTCGGCGTAGAGGCGAGCGGTCTTCACCACGAAGAGGTAGCCGCGGGGCGCGAGCACGCGCTCCATGAACAGGCCCACACGGCGGGCGATCTCCTTGTCGGCATCGCTCTGGTGGGCGAGGATGACGGCCTCGCGGAACAGCGGCTTCTGGAACTGGTAGAGCCAGGTGTCGAAGCCCTTGTGGAACTGGTCCTCCCGAACGAGGCCGCCGGCGGCATCCATGATGTCATCGACGCTGTCGCGGTCGAAGCCGGCCATGTCGGCCACGAGGCCGCTGGGGAACTGCACACCGAGGAGCGCGGCGAGGTGGAAGATGCGGTCCGCATCGTCGGCCCCGGCGTACTTGCGGCCTTCCTTGGGCGGCGTGGCGGGCGCCTCGCTCAGCTCCTCGGCATCAAGATCGGTGGGGATGAGGGAGATCAGCTCGCCCTCGAGCGCATCGCCGAGGCGGTCGGTGGCCTGCAGGTGATCGATGAGCTCGCCGATGAAGCCGGGCCGGCCCTGGACGAGCTCCGCCACCCGCGCGGGGGAGGCGAGCGCGATGTCGCGGCTGGCGGCGTAGGCGGACACATCTTCCGCGGTCCACGGCTGCATCACGAAGCGGGTGAGCTGGTCCTTGCGACGCTCGAGCAGCTCGAGCCAGGGGGCGGGCATCCAGGCGCGCGCCGCATCATCCACGGACTCGGTGCCGAGGATGAGGAGCAGCTTGCCTTCCTTGCGGAGCTCGCAGAGGGCATCGATCGGCGTGAACAGCGCGAGGGACTGGACCACGTGCACGTTCTGGAGCTCGAGCACCGTGGGAATCTTGCGGGCCACGGCGGCCACGATCTCCACGAAGGCGGCGAGCGGATTGTCGCTCGGGACGGCCAGCTGCATCTTCTCCGCGCCAGGCTCCGGCACGTTCTTCTTCACGCCATCGATGAAGACCTGGAACCAGCTCTGCTGGCGCTTGCCGTAGAGGGGGAGCTGGCCCAGAAGCGCGAGCTCGACCTTTCCGCGCAGCACCGCATCGCGGTAGAGCGCGCCGCACAGCGCGGCGTACAGCGCCTTCAGCGCGGCATCGCCATCCATGTCTTCCGTGAGGCCGACGCGGATGGTGAGGAGGTCCTCCTCCTTGGGGAGGAGCCGCAGCATCTCGCTGACGAGCACGCGCTTGCCGGAGCCGAGGGGCCCCTCGAGCACGACATGCTGGCACTTGCCTTCCTTCACCGCGGCGAAGTAGGCTTGGAGCGCGGCGAGTTCGCTGGGGCGGGCGACGTAGACGAGATCGGACAAGGGAGACTCCGGGGCGCGCCGAGGGGCGCGTGTAAAAAGGCCCGGCAATGTAGGTCCGCCCCCCCCCTCCGTCAACGCGGGCTTTGACGTTCGCGACGACTCGACGGCTCCCCGCGCACCGTTCCCGGTGATACCCTGTGTCGCTCCCCGAGCTGCCCATGTTCACGCTCCTCCTGATCGCCGCCTGTGAGACCTCGAAGATCCCTTCGGATTCCTCGCACTTTCGGGTCACGGTGTCCGCCCTCGAGGGGGAAGGCGACTACAGCGAGAGCTTCGACTACTACCTGAGCTTCGATGCCAGCTCGGGCGAGATTTTCATCGGCGAGGATGCCTTCGCCCGTGGAACGGTCTCCGGGTGCGACGTGGTGTACCAGTCGGTCGTTGTCGGGCAGGACACCGAGGGCGGCAGCGTGAAGTGGCAGCTCAACGGTCAAGCGTCGATCGAGTCCGCCGAGGGCGACCCCTGCGTGGATGGCGACGACGACTGGTCCGGCACCGAGTACTTCGAGATCGTGGCCAGCGAGGACGAGGCGATCGAGGTCGGCACCACCTACGAGCTGCAGACCCATGGCAGCTATGAGGGCATCACGGAATGACCCCTGCCGAGGCGGTGGAGGCGCTCCGCGGGCGCGTCTCCCGCCAGGTTCACGGGAAGGCCGATGTCATCGAGCTCGCGCTGGTTTGCGTGCTGGCGGGGGGCCACCTGCTGCTGGAGGACGTGCCGGGGGTCGGGAAGACTACGCTCGGCCATGCGCTCGCGCGCGCCATCGGCGGCTCGTTCCGTCGGGTGCAGTTCACGAGTGATCTGCTGCCGTCCGACATTGTCGGGTACACGCTGCCGGATGGCGGCGCCATGCTGTTCCGGCCGGGACCGATCTTCGCCAACGTCGTGCTGGCCGATGAGATCAACCGCACCACGCCGCGCACCCAGTCGGCGCTCCTCGAGGCGATGAACGAGGCCACCGTGAGCGTGGATGGCATCACGCACGCCCTCCCCGACCCCTTCCTCGTGATCGCCACCCAGAACCCGCACGAGTACCACGGCACCTGGCCGCTCCCCGACAGCCAGCTCGACCGCTTCCTCGTTCGCACCGCGATGGGCTATCCGGACCGGGATGCCGAGCGGGCCGTGCTCCGGGGCGCCGCCCAGGCGGCTTCGGGGGAGGGCCCTGCGCTCGATCCCGCCGGGGTTCTGGCGCTCCGGTCGGCCACGCGCGCGGTGCGGGTCCACGCCGATGTGGAGGATGCCGTGCTCGACCTCGTGGCGGCCACGCGCGAGTCGCCGGCGTTGGCGCGGGGGGTGTCCACCCGCGGTGCCGAGGCCCTGCTTCGTGCGGTGCGGGCGCGGTCGTTGCTGCGGGGGCGTGACTTCGCCACCCCCGAGGACATTCGCGCGCTGGCCATCCCCGTCCTCGCGCACCGCGTGGTGGTGCGGGCCGACACCGGAGTCGACGCGGCGGCGGCGGCCATTCGCACGCTCCTCTCGGCCCAGCGGCACGTCGCCTGACCCCCGTCGGGATGGCTTCCAGTTTGGGGAGGCGGTTCCGCTTCGGCGAGGTGAACCGGGTGTCGCCCACGCGGGCGGGTGCGGTGTACCTCGCGTTGGTGGGCGGGGTGCTCTTCGGCGCGGTCAACACGGGAAACAACCTCGTTTACCTCGTGCTCGGCATCCTGCTTGCGGCCCTCGTGGTCGCCAACGTGCTCGCGGAGTGGAACCTGCGCTCGCTGTCGGTCCGGCGGCGGCTGCCGGTGGAGCTCCGCGCTGGCGTTTCGGCGTCGGGGGTGCTGATCCTCCAGAACCGACGCGGGCGTGGCGCGGCCTGGCATGTCGAGCTCGTCGAGGGCGGCGAGGTGGCGGGGCGCGGCTTCGTGGAGTTCTGCCCGGCAGGGCAGGCTGTGGAGGTTCCAGCAGAGTTTCTGGCGCCGACCCGCGGCGAGGCCCGCCTCACGACCGTACGCATCCAGTCCGACTTTCCCTTCGGGATGGTCCGCCGGTGGCGCGATGTTCCGCTCCCCGAGGCAGTCCTCGTCTACCCCGCCGCCGCCTTCCGTCCCGTCCCGGTCTCGTCGAGCGGCGAGGGCGAGGACGCCGCCGTTCGCGGCGGGCCGAGCGCCTCGGGCGACTTCGCCGGGCTCCGACCATGGGCTCCCGGCGACCCGCTGCGGCGGGTCCACTGGCCGACCTCCGCGCGGATGGGCGAGCCCATGGTGGTGACCCGCTCTGCGCAGGGGACGGAGACCCGGGTCCTTCGGCTCGAACCGGAGCTCCGCGGCGAGGCGAGGGAGGCCGCGATCTCTCGGCTGGCCGGTCGCGCCGAGCACCAGTTGGCAAGGGGCGACGCCGTGGGGATCGAGGCGGACGGGGAGCTCCTCCCCGCGCGCACGGGCGCGGCCTGGCGGCGACGCATCCTCACGGCCCTGGCCGGTCTGGAGCATCGGTGAGGCGCCTTCCGTTGGCGGCGGCCACCATCGCGGGGGCCGCTTGTCTGGCGGTGTCGGGATTGGCGGGGGCGGGGGCTGCCGTGCTGACCGTGGTCGGCTTCGTCGGCGGCCCCCGGCTCCGAGTGCTTCGTGACTGGACCTGGGCCCATGTGACCGTTCTGACCGGCTGCGCCGCCCTCCTGTTCCTGGCCGGTGTGGTCCCCGCCTTCGCGGTGCTGCTCGGCTGGCTGGCCGCGCACCGTGCCGTGGTGGGCTCGGGGAAGGAGGACGAGCGTGTCCTCCTGTTGCTCGGCACGTTGATGGCGCTCGTGGGCACGGTGGGCACGCTGTCGCTGGCGCTCGCGCCTGCCCTCCTCACGTTCGCGGCCGCCGCGCCGGTGGCGCTTCTCGTGGCGACCGGGGTGGAGGACCGCCGCCTCGCTGTGGGCACGTCGCTCGCCACGCTCGTCCTGTCCCTCGCGTTCTTCGTCCTCGTGCCCCGCCTCCAAGGCGGGCTCATGGCGTCGGGAGCCGAGAGCGCGCCGGAGGCCGGCTTCGCGGACGACGTGTCGCTTGGCGACGAATCGGGTGACGACGACCGCGCCGTGCTGGTGATGCGGGTCCGTAGCTTCGATCGCGACGGCGCGCGCATCCATGGTCCCCAGTACCTGCGTGGCCGGACGATGGACCGGTTCGATGGGAGGAGGTGGACGTCCAGCGGAACTGTCCACCATCCTTCCACCGGGGAGTGGCAGGTGCGGTCGGAGGTCCTGCTGGAGCCCATGCTCGGCTCGCTGGTGTTCGGTCCCCCCGACCTCCTGTCGGCGCGGAGCGATCAGGGGCCGGTGCGGAGGGGCAGCGAAGGCGAGCTCGTCCACGGGCAGCCGGGCAAGCGGATCAGCTACGAGGCGTTCTCCCGTCCGCGTTCGCTCGCGGCGGCGGACGAGTCCAACGAGGCCTTGCTCCAGCTCCCCGCGCTCCATCCTGGCGTGCGCGCGCTGGCCGCCTCGATCGCGCCGGGGCGCTCCGATGCGGCCTCGATCGTGGCGGCGGCCACCCGCGCGCTGGGCGATGGCTTCACCTACACCCTCGACCCGCCGACGCCCGTGGGCGATCCGCTCGCGTGGTTCCTGCTCGACGCCCGAACCGGCCACTGTGAGTACTACGCCAGCGCGCTCGCCGTGCTCTTGCGGGCGCGCGGGGTGCCGGCGCGCCTGGCGACCGGGTTCTACTCGTCGGAGTACAGCCCTGCTTCCGACTACCTCTCGGTGCGGCGCGGGCACGCGCACGCCTGGGTCGAGGTGCCCGTGGCCGGCGGGTGGGCGGTGGTGGATGCCACCCCCACCACGGCGCTCACCGTACCCGAGGTGTCGTGGCTGACGCTGGCAAGCGAGGCCGCCAACGAAGCGTGGCTGTCCTTCGTGTTGAACTACGACCTGACAACCCAGTTCGAGCTGGCGGGTCGCGTCGGGGCGGCGGTCGTGGCGCCGACGCCGGGCGATCGCATCCGGCAGGACTCTCGGGAGGGGCTTGCCGGCGTGGGCATCGTGCTGGGCGCCTTGTTCTTCAGCGGGACCGTGCTCCGCGCTGTCCTGTGGTGGCTGGCTCGGCCGACGTCCGCCCGGGCGCCGCGCGACCGGCTCCTCGCCCGGTTCCGGACCGCGCGGGCCAGGGCGTTCGCGCGCGGGTGGGCGATCCCCGCGGAGCTTCCTCCGGTGGAGGCCGGCGAGTGGCTTCGCGACCGGGCCGGGGCCGCGGGCGAACCGCTGCTGGAGCTCGCGCTGCTCCTGTACCGCGCTCGTTATGGCGGCGAGATGGTGCCGGAGGCCGCGGTGGAGCGTGCCTTCCGCGAGGCAGCGCGCATTCCCCGGGCGCCGCGCGGGGGCGGCGACCTCCTCACGCCGTCTGGCTGAGCGCCGCCGCCATCGCCGCGATGCAACGATCGATCTGCTCGTCGGTGTGTTCGCTGCTCGCCGTGAACCGTACGCGCTCGAGGCCGCGGGGGACCGTGGGGTGGCGGATGCCGGGAGCGAAGACGCCATCGGAGCGAAGCGCACGCGCCACCTGCATGGTGCGCGACCCGGTCAGGACGGGCACGATGTGCGCCTCGCCCAGCACCTGGGCGCCGATCTGGCGGAGTCCGCTGCGGAGGCGCGCGGCGTTCCTCGCCAACCGTTCCCTGCGCTCGGCGTTGGCGAGACGCAGGCCGACCAGCGCCGCCCGCGCCACGCCTTCCGGCATGCCGGTCGAGTACACGAAGCTGCGCGCCGTGCTGACGAGCAGCTCCCGGAGCGCCGACGGACCCACCACGAACGCGCCCGCTGCGCCGAAGGCCTTGCCGAGCGTGCCCACGAGGAAGTCGGGATCCACGCCGCGGTCAGCCGCGAGGCCCCGCCCGTCGGGACCGAGGGCGCCGACCGCGTGCGCCTCGTCCACCGCGAGCCAGGGCTCGCCGGTCCAGCGTGTGAAGTCGGCGAGGTCGCCGTCCATCGAGAAGAGGGACTCGGTCACCGCGAGACGAGCGCCGGGGAGGCTCTCGGTATCGCCGCCGTGCGGAACGATTTGGCGCTCGGCGCCGCTGAGGCGCAGGCCGTCGATGATCGAGGCATGGTTCAGCGCATCGCTCACCACCCGGTCGCCGCGCTGCAGCACGGTCGTCAACAGGCCGAGGTTGGCGGCGTACCCGCTCCCGAAGAGGGTGGCCGGGCGCCCGAAGTGTTCGCCCAGCGCCTCCTCGAGCTCCACGTGCGCCGGGCGGTTGCCGCTCACCAGCCGCGCTGAACCTGCGCCCGAGCCGAGGAAGGCCGCCTGCACCTCCGGGTGGGCGGCGAGACCGAGGTAGTCGTTGCTGCAGAAGACGACCAGGTCTTCGCTACCTGCGCGCGCAGTCGTCGCGCTCGTCGGGCGCAACGCCACCAGCTGGCGACGCAGCCCCGCCGCGTCGAGCGCGGCCACGCGCGCCTCCAGCGCGGCGTAGCGGTTGGACACTCGGGCGCCGATCAGGCGACGCCGTTGGCGTCGGTTCCATCCACGCGCACGGCGGCGCGAAGGCTCGGGGGGTGCGGCTTGTGGGGGGGCGGCCGGATGACCAGGCCTTCGTTCTGGAGCAGGTCGAGGTCGATCTCGGCGGGGCGGCCGGCGGTGGTGAGGTAATTCCCCAGCATCACGCCGTTGGCGCCCACGCGGAAGATCTCGTCCTGCCGCTCGCCGAGGTTGACCGCGCGCCCGCCGCAGACGATCAGGTCGCGGGTCGGCAGCACGAGGCGGAAGAGCGCGATGATCTTGAGGCAGTCGGCCGCCGTGAGATCGGCCTGCTCGGCGAGCGGCGTTCCCGGCCGGGGGTTGAGGAAGTTCAGGGGGACGCTGTCCACCTCGAGGTTGCGGAGCTCGAGCGCGAGCTCCACCCGCTGCGCCCAGCTCTCGCCCATGCCGAAGATGCCCCCCGAGCAGGTGTACATGCCGAGCTCGCGGGCCGCCCGCACCGTTTCGACCTCTTCGTCGTAGGTGTGGGTTTGCACAATGTTGGCGTGGAACGAACGCGCCGTTTCGAGGTTGTGGTGCACGGCCTGGAGGCCGGCCGCCTGCAGGTCGGCGAGGGCCTCGCGACCCATGAGGCCGAGGCTCGCGCACGTCTGCATGCCGGTCTCTTCCCGGATGCGCCCCACGGCTTCTTTCACCACCGCCAGCTCGGCCGCGCTGGTCATGGCGCGCCCGCTCGCCACCAGCGAGAACTCGCGCACGCCGTTCGCCACGGCCTCACGGGCCTCGGCCACCATCGTGTCCGCGCTCTTGAGTTGGTACTTCGGCGCGTCGGTGTTGAAGTGGGCGCTCTGGCTGCAGAAGCTGCAGGCCTCGGCGCAGCGTCCGGACTTGGCGTTGCTGATGCCGCAGGTGTTCACGAAGTTGCCCTTGTGCTCCACCCGCACGGCGCCCGCCGCCGCATGAAGCCGGCGCAGGTCTTCCGGCTCGGTAAGCGCCGCGATCGCCAGCGCCTCGGCTTCGGTGACACCCTCGCCCGCGACCGCCCGCTGCTCGATGTCGGACCAGTTCAACACCATTTCGGCACCCCGAGAGGGCTGGGTGCTATCACGGATCCCCGTTCGGGGCCGCGCGCGGCAGCGCCGCTCACCCGGCCTGGAGCTGCTGCTCGAACTCGCGGAGGAGCTGTCCGGCCGGACCGGTGCGGTTCGCGCACAGCGCGCGCTTGTAGGAGCGCCAGAGCTCGCCCACGTAGGGGTCGTGCGCCAGCTTGTGATCGTCGACGTCGGGATCGGTCAGCGGCAGCGCCCCGGCCGAGATGCCGCGGCGGCGGTGAAGGGAGCGGAGCCCCTGCACGAAGTAGCCGCCCGCCTGCGGATCGCCGCGACGGCGAAGCTCGAGGTAGGCTCGCCAGCATACCGACTCGGGGAGGCGCTCCGTGGTTTCCGGCGGGGTCCGCAGGATGCGGAGCAGTTCGCGGGAAGGGGCGTTGAGGTCGACGAGTCGGTGCACGAGCTACCTCCGGGCGCCGCAAGGGTAGCACAGAAGGGTGCGGGCCAGATAGGCATCGCCGTGCGCCGATTTGCCGTCCACCCCGCTCTCGCCTGCCTGATCGGCGCGCTGGCGTGCATGCCGCCGATGCCGCCCGCGCGCGTCCCGCCCCTGGTCGTCGCCCGCGAGCCGCTCCGAACCCTGCAGTCCGCCCAGGCTGCTCCCGGCTCGCTGGTGCTCCTCCTTCGGGCCGGCAGCGCCTACGACCCGCCCGGTCGAGAGGGGCTCTCCTTCGTGCTCGCGCAGGGCCTCGCCACCCGCGCGGGGGTCGAGGTGGAGGTGGGCACCGAGCTCCTGCGTTTCTCGGTCCCCGAGGGGCGTGCGCCGGCCCTGGCTGCGGCCCTCGTCGAAGCCGTCGAGGGCCCGACCGTGCGGACAGGGGTCGAGGCGGCCTCCCCCGGCAACGGCTGCGCCGCCCTTGTCCGCGGCGCGGCGCGGGCGTGGGGGCTGGGTGGGCATCCCTACGGGCACCGTCCCGAGGGCCGCGAGAGCGTCCGGCCGACCCTCACCGCGGGGGAGGCGCAGGCCTTCCGGCAGCTCCGCTACGTGCGCGATGCCGCGGTGCTCCTCGTCGGCCCCGGGGCCGACGCGCGTCCCCTCCTCGAGGTCCTTCCGCCGGCCCTTTCGCGGAGCGTCACACCGGCTGTGGCCGTTGCTGCGCGTCCTGCAGGGGTGGAGGTCTCCGCTGCTGTTCCCGAGGGCTGCGCCGCGTGGGTGCTGCCTACGCCGCCGGTCTGGGGCGCGGCCGAAGAGGCGCGGTTGGCCGTGGCCGCGCGGATCGTGGGCGACCCGATGCCCGATCCGCGGGTCGACCCGGTCTGGGTCCTGTCTGTCCTCCCGGAGTCCGAGGTGCTCCGCGCCGGCTTCGCCTGGGCGCGGGCCGACGTGCTCGCCGACCTCGCTGCCGAGGCGGCGGAGCGGCAGGGGGCCGATCTCCTCCTCGGGTCAGTCCGCGCCAGCACCCACCCTTCGGCGCCTGCGCTCGCCGAGTCGCTTCGCGCCCTGCAAAGTGAGGAGTTCGTGGCCTGGGCCGCATCCTTGCGCGCGGGCAGCGCGACTTTTCGGATAATACCGGGGCGTTCGGGGGATGAGGTCGAATCCGACCCCATTCCGCGCGTACATTCAGTCGAGGAGCTCCTCCGATGATGCTGTTTCTGATCGTGGCCTGTGGCGGTGGGGGCAGCTCGCTCTCCAGCTTCGTTCCCACCGTGAAGTTCAACCGTCTCGAGCTCACGGACATCGACTTCGAGGATCTCTCCGTCGACTTCGTGTTCGACGTGCACAACCCGAACCCCGTCGATCTCCCGCTGGAGCGCTTCGACTACGGCCTCGACCTCGCGGAGATCGAGATCCTGACGGGCAACAGCCCGGAGGGAGTCCTGCTTCGGGAGGAGGCCACGAGTGAGATGGTGCTTCCGGTCAGCCTGAGCTTCACCGGAATCTACGATCTCGTCACGGCCGAGCGGGGGGAGGACGAGCTGCCCTTCCGCTTCCAGGGCGGGTTCGGCTGGGACACCGACATCGGCCCGGTCGACGTGAACTTCGACGAGGCGGGCGAGTTCCCCGCCCTGCGGGTGCCCAAGGTGCAGCTCGGCGAGCTGCTCGTGTCGGAGGTCACCGACACGCAGGCCGGCTTCATCCTCGATGTGGATGTCGACAACGACCACGCCAGCACGCTTGACTTCGCGAACCTCGACTTCAAGGTGAAGTTCGCCGGTGTGGAGGTGGGCGTGGGCTCGCAGGATGAGTTCGGCTCGGTGGAGGGCGCCACCACCAAGAAGCTCTCGGTACCTTTCGCCGTGAACTATTTCGACGCCGCCGATGCGCTCATCGCGCTCGCCGGTGGGGAGAAGCTGAAGGTCGACCTCAAGGCCACGAGCGACGTCACCACCCCCTTCGGCATCGTGCCGATGTCGATCAACGAGGATGGTGACGTCGACGTGGTCAGCGAGGAGTAGGCGCGGCGGGCGGGGCCCGAAAATTTCGATCCAGCGGGGATCGGAAATCGGGGGACAGGGCACTACTGGACAAACCAGGTCTCCTTCATGATCATCTCGCTGCTCTTCGTGTGTCTCGGCTGCGCGCCCACTACCACCGTGATCGGCGGCGGCGAGGGCGGGAACGACCCGGGCGGCAAGGGCGACACTGGCTCGAACGAGGATTCCGGCTCGAACCTCGACTCGGCGGGCGACACCGGGAGCGACAGCGGCAGCGACAGTGGGGGCGACACCGACGTCGACCCGACGCCCGCCGACTACGCGGGCGAGTACCGGGGCGACAACGAAGGCCTGTGGAATGGCGGCGAGTGGGAGGCCGAGTGCTCGGGCGAGGTGCGGTTCACCGTCGCGGCGACGGGCGCGCTCGAGGGGTCCGCCGACTGCATGTTCGAGGGCGACGGAGAGGACTTCGCGATCGAAGGCGACCTCCTGGGCGAGGTCGACGCCGAGGGAGTGATCGCGCTCACCTGGGTGGTCGACTTCGGCCGGGAGACGATGGAGGTCGCGGGCGAGGGGCAGATTGCTGACAAGGACGCCTTCGTGGAGTTGTTCGCGGATCTCGGGCGGGCGGGCGAGTATTCGGGCGAGATGAACGCCCGCCGCCGCTAGCCTCTCGCCCCGAAGGCCTTGCGCTTCGCGCGTGGGTGGATAATGAATGAACGTTCATTCAGGGTCCAACCATGGGCATCCACAAGGTAGCCGTGCTCGGCGCGGGCGTGATGGGGCAGGGAATCGCCGCCCACCTCGCCAACGCAGGTATTCCGAGCCTTCTCTTCGACATCGCTCCCAAGGAGGGCGTCGACCCGCGCGGGCTCGCCAAGGCGGGGCTCGCCAACGTCGGCAAGCTGAAGCCGCCGGCCCTCTTCCGGGCCGCCGATGTTTCGCTCATCACCGCCGCGAACTACGACGCCGACGCTGGCCGCCTCTCCGAGTGCGATCTCGTCATCGAGGTCGTGGCCGAGGTGCTCGCCATCAAGGAGAAGGTCTTCTCCTGGGTGGAGAAGAACCGTCGCCCCGGCTCGATCGTGGCGAGCAACACGTCGGGCATCCCGCTCCGGGTCATGGCCGAGAAGCTCTCGCCCGACATGCGCGCGCACTTCGTGATCATGCACTTCTTCAACCCCGTCCGGTACATGCAGCTGCTCGAGATCGTGAGCGGTCCCGACACGCTGCCTGCCGTCACGGCCGAGGTCGCGCGGTTCGGTGAGCGTCAGCTCGGCAAGGGCATCGTCTACGCCAAGGACACCCCCGCCTTCGTGGCCAACCGCGTGGGCACCTACGGCATGACCAGCGTTTTCCGGCACATGGCGCGCCTCGGTCTCACGGTCGAGCAGGTGGATGCGGTCTTCGGCAAGGCCATGGGCCGGCCGGACAGCGCGGTGTTCCGCACGGCCGATCTGGTCGGGATCGACACGCTCGCGCACGTCATCCAGGGCATTCATGACAGCTGCCCCAACGACGAGGAGCGCGCCTCGTTCGAGGTGCCCGCCTACGTCAAGGCGCTCATCGCGGCGGGCCGCCTCGGCGACAAAACGGGCAGCGGCTTCTACCAGAAGGTGAAGAAGGAAGGGGCGAAGAGCGAGATCCTCGCCCTCGACCTCAACTCCATGGAGTACCGCGCCTCGGAGAAGGTGCGTTTCCCCTGCCTGGGCGATGCCCGGAAGGCCGAGACCACCGCGGAGAAGGTCAAGATCATCCTCGGTGGCTCCGATGTGGCCTCGCAGTTCGCGTGGGCCGTCACCGCCGATACGTTGCTCTACGCGGCGCGCCGCGTGGGTGAGATCGCCGACGATCTGGTGAACATCGACCGCGGCATGCGCTGGGGCTTCCGCTGGGAACAGGGCCCCTTCGAAACGTGGGACACCCTCGGCGTGCCCGAAACGGTCGCCCGCATGGAAGCCGAGGGCCGCGAGGTGCCGGCGTGGGTGAAGGCGATGCTGCAGAGTGGTCGCACCCGGTTCTACGACCGCGACGAGGCGGGCGCGCTCACCTTCGCCGCCCGGACCGGAGCGTCGCTGCAGGTGCCCCGCAGCAAGGGCCAGCTCCAGCTCGAAGACGTTCGTGCCCGCGGTGGCGAGATCGACCGCAACCTCTCCGCGTCGCTGCTCGACCTCGGCGATGGCGTGCTGTGCCTCGAGTTCCACAGCAAGATGAACGCGCTGGATGACCTGATCCTGCCCATGTACGAGAAGGCGCAGGACCTGCTCGAGAGCGACAAGTACGACGCGCTGGTGGTCGGCAATCAGGCCTGGGCCTCCGGTGGGCAGGCGTTCTGTGCCGGCGCCAACATCCTCATGGTGTTGATGGCCTCGATGCAGCAGGACTGGGTTGGCCTCGAGAAGATGATCCGCACGATGCAGGATGGCCTGCAGCGCGCCCGGTACTCGCGGAAGCCGGTGGTCACGGCGCCCTGGGGTCTCACCCTCGGCGGCGGCGTGGAAGTGGCGATGCACAGCGCTGCTACGGTGGCCTGCGGCGAGATGTACTCCGGGTTGGTCGAGGTTGGCGTGGGCGTGCTGCCGGCCGGCGGCGGCTGCAAGGAGCTGCTGATGCGTTTCCTCGGCGACCAGCCGCCCGGCGTGTCCGTCGATCCCAACCCCTACGTGCAGAAGGTGTTCGAGTACATCGCCACCGCGAAGATCTTCATGTCGGCCGAGGAGGCCCGCGATGGCCGTTTCCTCCGGGTCACCGACCGCGTGGAGATGGATTCCGAGGCCGTGATCGGCACCGCCAAGCAGCTGGCGCTCGGCCTCGTGGCCGGAGGCTACCAGCCCCCCCGCCAGCGCACCGCCAAGGTGCCCGGCACGCAGGGGCGCGCCACCCTCGAGCTCGCGCTCTACCAGTTCAACCAGGGCGGCCAGGCCACCGACTACGACGTGGTTGTGGGCAAGAAGGTGGCGAACGTGCTCTGCGGCGGCGATGTGCCCTACGGCACCGTCCGCACCGAACAGGACATCCTCGACCTGGAGCGCGAGGCCTTCCTCTCGCTCTGTGGCAACCCCCAGACCCAGGCCCGGATCCAGCACATGCTGGAGAAGGGCAAGCCGCTGCGTAACTAGGAGCTTCCCATGCGTGACGTAGCCATCCTCTCCAGTGTGCGGACCGCCATCGGCAAGGCGCCGCGCGGCTCCTTGAAGGACACCCGCCCCGACGACATGCTGGGCGCCGTGATGAAGGGCGCTCTCGAGCGCATCCCCGGCTTCGACCCGGCCCGTCTCGACGACGTCGTGATCGGCTGTGCGATGCCCGAGGCCGAGCAGGGCATGAACGTGGCCCGCATCGGGGCCTTCCTCGCGAACATCCCCGACAGCGTGCCTGCCATCACGGTCAACCGCTTCTGCTCTTCCGGCATCCAGGGCATCGCCCAGGGCGCCGCGAGTATCCTCGCCGGTTGGCAGGACGTCGTCCTCGCGGGCGGCGTGGAGAGCATGAGCGAGATCGCGATGGGCGGCCAGAAGCCCGCGCCGAACCCCACCCTGATGGCCACGCGCCCTGAAGCCTACACCCCCATGGGCATCACGGCGGAGATCGTGGCCGAGCGCTTCGGCGTCACCCGCGAGCAGCAGGATGAGTTCGCCGTCGCTTCGCACCAGAAAGCCCTCGCCGCCCAGGCGGCCGGCCGGTTCACCGACGAGATCGTGCCGCTGCACACCCGCGTGATGACCGACGCCGGCTGGAAGGACATTGTCTTCTCCGTCGACGAGGGTCCGCGCGCCGACACCACGCTTGCGGGGCTCGCCAAGCTGCGCACGGCGTTCAAGTCCACCGGCGGCACGGTCACGGCGGGCACCAGCTCGCAGATGAGCGACGGCGCGGCCGCCACCGTGCTCGCGGCCGGTGAGGTCGCCAAGCGGGAGGGCTGGCCCATCCTCGGGTGGCTCCGCAGCTACCAGGTGGCGGGCGTGGCGCCGGAGATCATGGGCATCGGCCCCGTGGCGGCCATTCCCAAGGCGCTGGCGCACGCCGGCCTCACCATCGCCGACATCGACCTGTTCGAGATCAACGAGGCGTTCGCGGCCCAGGCCGTGTACTGCGTGCGTGAGCTCGGCATCGACCCGGCGAAGGTGAACGTGAACGGCGGCGCCATCGCCCTCGGCCACCCCCTCGGGTGCACGGGCGCGCGTCAGATGGCCACGCTGCTCGCCGAGATGAAGCGGCGCGGGGCCCGCTACGGCGTGATCAGCATGTGCATCGGCGGCGGCATGGGCGCTGCGGCGGTCGTCGAGCGCGCGTAGCGACCGTCCTTACTGGAAGCGCCAGCCCACGCCGACCGCGAGGATCGGCGTGTGCACGTACTGCTCCAGCACCTTGACGAGCTCCTCGTTCGCCTTGCCTTCGACCCGATCGAAGAAGGGGTCGAAGAGAGCGGGCGCGTCGAAGTCGTGGTGGACGTCGGCGGTGGCCTGGAAGGTGTAGGAAGCGCCGAGGTCCCACCGCACGAGGAGGTGGCCGGCGAAGACGTGCTCCCAGCCGAAGCTGGCATCCACCCGATGGAGGCTGGCGGAGGCGGCGAAGGGGTAGTCGTCGCCGAGGAAGGCGGAAAGGTCGTACCCGGTCTCGGCGGCGATGAGCTCGGAGCCGGTAAGACCGCCGCCGAGGCCGATCCAGCCGTACCCGAGCTCGAACTGGAAGCCCTGCTTGGGGAAGGGCCGCCACCCGAGGTGCAGCCGCAGGACGAGCGCGTTCTCGAGCGCGGCGTCGATGAGGTCGGCGGTCTTGTCGTCGTACCAGGCGTTGGCCGTGGCCGTGTCGTTGATCGCGTCGAGGTAGGGGCGCGGCAGGAGTCCGGCGCTGCCGGTGAGACGCAGGCGGCCCGGGCCTTCGAAGGTGCCGCGCAGCCCCACGTCGGTGGGAAAGGACGTGAAGACCTCGACGTTGCCGCGGGGGTGCCAGGGCTCCGAGGCCGCGGCCACGGTGAGGAGGGCGAGCGCGCTCAGCATGGACCCGACTAACCCCAGCCCATCGTGACGTCAGACCACCTTGCGACCCGCCAGACGGTTCGCCGTACGGCCGTAGAGGACGAGCACCCCGAAGATGAGGAGGGCGTAGGCCGCGGCGTAGCCGTAGCGGTGGCCGCGCGTAAACGCCCAGCGGTACGCCTGGGAGACGAGGATGTCGGTGCTGCCGTCGGGCTCGCCGGCGCTCACCAGGTAGATGACGTTGAACTGGTTGAACGTCCACACGCTGCCGAGCACGATCGCCGGGAGGAGCGCGGGCTTCAGGAGCGGGAGGGTGATGTGGCGGAACCGGGTCATCCAGCCGGCGCCATCCACCTCGGCGGCCTCCTCCAGCTCCCGCGGAATCGCCGAGAGCGCCCCGAGCGTGACCACCATCATGAAGGGGAAGCCCAGCCAGGTGTTCGTGGTGAGGTTGGCCGCGAACGCGGTGGCGAAGCTCCCGAACCAGGAGACGGGCTCCGCGCCGACGGCCACAAGGATGCCGTTGATCGCGCCGAACTGCCGGTGGAACATCCCTTTCCAGATGAGCGCCGTGATGTAGGAGGGCACGGCCCACGGCAGGATGAGCGCCGCCCGGAAGGCCCCACGCATCCGCACCCAGGGCTCCCGCAACAGGAGCGCCAGCGCCACCCCGATCGCTACGTGGAAGAAGAGGTTGGCCACGGTCCAGCCCACCGTGACGACGAGCGTGCTCCAGAACGACAGCGGCGAGGTGAGGGGAAAGTCGCGAGCGAGGAGGATGTCGAGGAAGTGGGCGAAACCGACGAAGCTCCAGGTTTGCCCGTCGGTCTCGAAGAAGGCGACGGTGGCGCCCACGAGGAAGGGCACCATCACGAGGAGGGTCATCGCGACGAAGGCCGGGAGAATCCAGGGGAGCACCCAGAGCCACGGCCGGAGCGCGGTGCGACGGGCGGCGCGGACGCCGAGTCCGATCGCCGCAACGGCGCCGAGGGCGAGGCCGACCACCCAGGGGCGCGGGTCCGCGGGAGGCGGAGGCGGGCGGGTGACGATGATGAACTCGGTCTGGGCCTCGGCAGCGGCCTGCTCCGGCGAGACCACGCCGCGAGCGAGTCGCCGCATGGATCGGGCGAGCGGCTCCCAGGTCTTGGCCATGTCGGGGTGCGTGGGCATCGGCACGCCGGCCGCCGCCTGCGCCGCGAAGGCCGCCGCCACGGGGTCGGGCCCGCCGTCCGGGCCGAGCCTCGCTGGCAGGTCGGTGCGGGGGACGATCTGGCGCCCCACGTCCTGCCGGACCGCGCCGCCCTCGGCGCCGGCGAACCAGGTGGCGAAGGCCGCGGCCTCGGGGTTGGCGCGGGCGAGGAAGCAGGCCTCCACCGTGACGTAGGGGGCCGCGGGTTTGCCGGTCGCGCTCACCGTGGGGAGCGGTGAAACGGCGAAAGGAACCGCGGCGTTCAGCTCGCCGAGGAACCAGGGCCCGTTGATCACCATCGCCGCTCGCCCCTCGTTGAAGAGCTGGGTGACGAGCGCGCCGTTGGGATCGGCCGGACCGAAGCGGGCGGCATCGGCGATGAACGCGAGCGCGGCTGCGTTCTCGGGGGCGTCGAGCTGCACCCGGCCACCGGAGAACACTCCGCCGCCGAAGCCGTGGAGCCACGGCGCGTTCTGGTAGGCGCTGGCGGTCTCCCAGACGAGGCCGAACTGCTCACCGTGGGTGAGCGCTGCCGCTGTGGCCAGGAGCGTATCGGTCGTGGCCGGCGCCTCGGGCACCAGCAGGGGATTGCGGAAGAGGGCGAGGGACTTCGCCGCCAGCGGCCAGCCGTGGGGCACCCCCGCCACGCTCAGCGCCTCCACCCCCACAGGGAGGAAGCCGCCGTCGAGCGAAGCGGGCATCACGATTCCGCGCCCCGCCCACTCTGCCACCCGCTCGTGGCCGAAGATGAAGAGGTCCGGTCCGTTGCCGTGCGGGACCGCCGCATCCACCTTGGCCGCGAGGCCTTCGTAGGGCACGAAGATGGGCTGGACCGGCGTTTCCGGGTGGGCGCCGTTCCAGGTGACCACGGCCTGATCGAGCGCGGCACGTTCTTCACCGCGCCATGCGTGCCAGAGCGTGACCTCGGCGGCGTGGGCGGTGGCGAGCGCGAACAACATCTTTTTGGTCTATCGCGGGGCGTCCTTCGTCGTGCCCGGCCGGCTGCCTGCAGGACGCGGCGCCGTCGGGGCAGGGAGCGGCGGGCGCCTCGCCCCTGGGGGGTGGGGTGGCGGTGGCGGGAGGGTGGCGCGGGGTCCTGTCGGCGCGGTCCTCCCCTCCGTCGGCCCGAAGCGGGCCTCGGTCGGGGCCGACCGCACCGCCACCCAGCCGGTCATCGAACCGGCCATCGCCATACGCGGGGGGCGGCGGCGCCCGACACCCTGCGGAGGCTGGCTGCGGGCAGCCGGGAGTGGCGTTGGTGCCCCGGCCGGCTGCCTGCAGCACGCGGCGCCGTCGGGGCAGGGAGCGGCGGGCGCCGCGCCGGAGGGTGGGGGCAGGATCCCGGCGGCCGGGAGGCCGCGGCGGGGACCGGGGGCCCCGGGACTTCCTCAGCCCAAATTGAACGCCGCCACTACCCCCGACGCATCGCTCTTGCCGAGACCGGCCCACGCCGCGATCGCCGGGGCGACGAGGCCGCGGGGGTCCTTGCCGAAGGGGCGGAGCGCGCCGTCGAGCCAGGCTTGGAGCGCCGGGTCACGGGGGCCGACGCGGCCGAGACGGTTCTGCAGCTCGGGCAGGATGCGCTCGGCGAGCTCGAGCTTCTGCTCGATGGCCACGAGGTCGCTCACGCGGAGGGCCCACTCGGGCAGGCGGATGTCGGCGCGCGCCAGCATGAGGGCGGCGAAGCCAAGGGCGAGGCGCTCGGCTCGGGCGTCGACCTCGGCGGGCGGCTCGCCGGGCGCGCCGATCACCTCGACGTACACCTTGTTCTTGGGCTCGGTGCCGCTCGGACGGAGGATGACTCGGTTGCCCTCGTCGCAGCGGAAGACGAGCACATCGCGGCTCGCGGCGTCGCTGGCGGACCGGATGGGGCCGAGCGGACCGTGGGGGTCGCGGCGGTCGGCGAACTCGGTCACCGCGAAGCCGGCCACCTCGGTGGGGGGCGCGGCGCGGAGGCTCTCCTGGATGGCCTCGATGCGCGCCTTGCCGGTGGCGCCGCGCATCACGGTGCTGACGAGGCGGTTGGACACGTAGCCCTCGCGCGCCCAGAGGTCGCGCAGGCGGTCGCCGAGGGTCCGGCCGGCGTCCTTCGCTTCGGAGGCCATCTCGGCGAGGGCGAGGGCGGCCCCGGCGGCGTCCTTGTCGCGGATCGCGGCGGTCACCAGCACGCCGTGGCTCTCCTCGACCCCGATCACGAAGTCGGCGGTGGTGCCCGTGACACCCGCGAAACGCCCGGTGGCATCGAGCTGCTTGAGGCCATCGCCGATGTACTTGAAGCCCACCATCAGCTCGCCCACTACCTGGGCGCCGTGGCGACGGGCCACGCGGCTCACGAGATCGCTCGTGACCTCGGTCTTCATCACGATGGGGGAGGCGAAACGCCCGTGGGTGAGCCGGTGCTCGGTGACCAGCGCGGCGATCTCGTTGCCGGTGAAGAAACGCCAGGAGCCGTCGGCCTCCCGCGCCACGAGGCCGATGCGGTCGGCGTCGGGGTCGCAGGCCATCACGAGGTCGGCGCCGAGCTCGCGCGCGAGGGCCACGGCGCGGTCCATGGACTGCGGCACCTCGGGGTTCGGCGTGCGGAAGGGGACCTCGGGGAACGCGCCGTCGTGGGGGGCCTGCGTGGGCTCGAGGTCGGCGTGGAAGCCGGCGGCGCGCAGCACGGCGAGGGCGCTGGTGTCTCCCGTGCCGTGCAGGGCGGTAAACACGATCTGCGCGGAGCGGGCGTGGGGCAGGAGCGAGGTGCTCACGTTCAGCGCCACGTAGGCGTCGTGCACCTCATTCGGGTAGTCGGAAATCCAGCCGCCGGCGCGCGCTTCGGCGGGGCTCATGCGGAGGATCTCGCCGACGCCATTCACCTCGTTGGCCATCGCCTCGTCGTCGGGGGGGACCTCCTGGCCGCCGAGCGCATTGTAGAACTTGCCGCCGTTGTCGTCGGGCGGGTTGTGGGAGGCGGAGATGTTCAAGCCGGCATCGGCCTCGAGGCGCCGGATGGCGAAGGAGAGCTCGGGTGTGGAGATGAAGGTGCGGCTGCCGGGCGCGAGGAGCACGCTGCGCACGCCGTTGGCCGCGTACACGCCGGCGGCGATCTCCGCGAAGTCCCGGCTGGTGAGGCCGAGCAACGGGTTGGGGATGTCGGCGGGGAAGCTGCCGGTGGCATCCCGGAAGGCGCGCACGTCGTAGGCGATGACCACGGTCATCGGCCGATCGCCGAGCCGCTTCTTGAGGAAGACGGCGTGGCCCTGCACGCTGGCCGCGAGGCTCCACGGGTTGAAGCGGTTGGGGCCCACGCCCACGGTGCCGCGCCGCCCGCCGGTGCCGAAGGGCATGATCTGCCAGAAGCTGTCGATGAGCACGTTCCAGCGCTGGGCCGCGACGAGGCCCCGAACGAGGGGCGCCCACTCCGCGAAGGCCGGCTCGGTGAGCCAGCGCTGCAGCGAGGCCTCCGCCGCCGCGTGCACCTCCGGGCGGACGCCGAGCGCGGCAGCCGCTTCGATGGGGATGACCGGCACCTACTTCACCAGCCGGTTGCGGGAAACGGTGGTCACGCCGAGCCCTTCGGGGTCGAGCGTGCCCTGGCCGATCCACTCCTCGAGGTTGCCGTCGAGGATCGTGTAGCTCTCCACGAAAACGTCGGCGTTGTTGCGCTCGAACTCCCAGTTGTGCTTGTCCACGAGGCCGGTGTACGACCCGTCGATGTAGAGGTAGTGGATCACGCCTTCGTCGTCCTCCATGGTCACGCGCACGAAGGTGGCATCGGGGTCGACGGTGAACTGGAGCTCGCGGCTCGAGGGCGTCCACGCCACGATGGTGGGGATGTCCTGGAAGTCGGGGAAGGTCACGGTGCCGCCGTCGTCGTCGGCCACGGAGATGGCCGTACCGCCGCCGGAGCCGAGGCCGCCGACCTGGGCCATCGTCCACACCGCCGCGCCCGTGCTGCCGCCGAGCGTGCCTGCGGGGATGCGGTCCACGTCGACCACGCCGGCGCCGAGGCCGAGGCCGGTGAGGAGGTAGCCATCGGCGGTCTCGTCGAAGGTGCAGACGAGCTGCTCCTCGGTGCCGTCGAAGCCGGCCGACAGCGAGGGAAGGGCCACGTTGGCGGTGGAGCTGAACGCCGTGGCGGGGGCGAGCGGTGCCTCGGTGGTGGAGCCGGAGGTGGTGGTGTAGCCGAGGCTGCCGCCCCAGGTCATCCGGTCGATGTTGTCGATGATGAGCGCCATGGCATCGCCCGTGCCGTTGAGACCGGCGGAGAGGTCGCTGATGGCCACGGGGCCGCCGAGCCCCCACACGCCTGCGGTGCCCGGCCAGGCGCCCGCTTGGTAGTCCTCGAGGTAGCCCTCCACGAAGATGTTGCTGGGAACGTCGACCTCCACGCCGTAGTAGTTGAGGGTGCGGTCGGGGCCGAGCAGGTCGTCGATCTCGAAGAGCGGAAGGTCGCCCTGCACGCTCGCCGCGGCGAGCCCGAACACCTCCTCGCCGAAGCCGGCGTCTTCCACCCCGGCAAAGTCCACGCTGCCGTGGAGCTGGGCGGTGGGGGTGAGGTCGGCCACCACGGGCACGGCGATGGTGATCTCCCGGTTGACCGTGTCGACCAGCGAGATGGCGGCCGTGTCGATGTCCTTCCAGGTGGTGAAGGTGGTGGGGCCGGCCGTGGTGACGGCTACGACCGCGAGCCCGGAGGCGTCGGTGCGGTACTCCACGTCGGCGTTCCACACGCTGGCCTTCTCGATCGGCAGGCCCGTGGTGGCGTTGAGGATGGTGATGCGCGCTTCCATGGCGGCCCGCACCTCGATCTGCACCGCGGACTCGAGGCCCTCGGCCGCGACGCTCAGGGTGGTGGACCCCTCGGCCACGGCGGTCACCACGCCGCTGGCATCCACCGTGGCGATGGCGGTGTCGTCGGAGGAGAAGGTGGCGCCGGTGTACACGTCGCGCTCGCCCGTGGACTGCTCGGCCACCACGCGAATGGCGTAGGTGGCGCCGGGGTTCACCACCATGCGGGTAGGCCAGGCGGCTAGCTCGGCGAGACCCTCCACTTCGCCGGTGTCCTCCCCCGTATCTTCGCCCGTGTCGGCGCTCGTGTCCTGCCCGGTTTCGCCGTTGGTGTCCTCGGCGGTGTCGGCGCTGTCGCCGGAGTCGGGGGCGTCGCCCGTTTCGCGGTAGCCGCCGGAGCCCGTGTCGTCGTCCTTCGTGCCGGCGGGGCCCTGGGGGCAGCCGAGGAGGACGAGCGCGAGGAGGGGGAGGGGGCGAAGGGAGCTCATGGGACCTCGAATTCGGAGAAGAAGGGGGTGACCGGGGTGCCCGACTCGTCGGCACACCCGGTCGGGCCGCCGCGTATGGTCACGGCGTAATTCCAGCCACCCGGGAGCGGCTCGGCGTGGATGAATCGAACGAAACCATCGCCGGTGGCGTCGAATTCGAGCGGCACCTCGAAGCTCACCGTCCCATCCTCCCGGATGGCATCGAGCCGCATGGTGTCGGCCGTGCACAGCTCCATGTCGGGCGGGGCGTTGAATCGGAGGAGCACCGGCGAGACCGCGACCAGGAGCTCGGTGCCGTCGGCCGGTTCCACCTCGGTCACCACGAAGCGCGAGGCCCCTTCCGGGGGTTCCGCGCAGCCCAGCAGGAGGAGGCCGAGCGCGGTCATTCCATCACGAAGCGCGCCACGAGCAGGCGATCCTCGGCGCCGGCCTCCACGAACGACCCGCTCGCCGTGCAGGGCGTGGCGGCCAGGGCCACGGGCGCGGCGCTCACCTCGGGCCCCTCGTCGCCGATCTCGAGCCAGTCGGTGCTCAGGAGCGTGACTCCGTCGATGTCCTGGACCTCGAGGCGCACGCGGGTGTCGGTCGGGGGGAGGCCACGCACCGCCACGCGGCCGTTGCCCGCGCCGATGGTGCTCACGCCAACACCCTCGATGCACACCCGCACCGTCTCCGCCGCGGCCGGGACGTCGGACACGATGTCCACCTCCCAGTCGCCCGGGGTGTACTCCTGCGCCTCGCAGGCGAGGAGCGTCAAAAACAGCGAAGGCAACACCGGCGCTACTCCTCGCTGGGGTTGTACTCCATGTTCGTGAGCTCCCACTCCGTGTCCCAGCCGGGGATGGTCTGGAAGACCGCGCCCCAGGAGGCCACGAAGATGAAGTCACCCGTGAACAGGGGGCCCGTGGTGGCGTCGCCATCCCCATCATCGATGGTCATGTGCACGCACTGCGCGAAGTCGTCGTTCGCGGTGGCGGGGCAGGTGGCCACGCCTTCCACGAGGGTGCTCACGTAGGTGTGGGCGTTGCCATCGGAGTCGGTGGTCTCGGTCTCCACGGTGTCGCCCACGCGCATGGCGTCGTCATCATCGGTGATGCTGATCGGCGGGTCGAACGTGACGAGCGTGCCGGTGGCGCCGAGGGTGTAGCCGTGCACGTACACCGCCTCGCTGGTGATGCCCGACCACTGCACCGAGCCGAACACCTCGCCCGTGTTGCCGTTGGTGTACTCCATCGTGGCCACCTCGCGGTCGTCCACCTGGGTGGTCTGCGACTTCTTCTGGACGACCAGCTTGTAGTCGACCTCGGTGTCCTCGTTGTTGTACTCGTTCGTCCGCTCGCCTTCGAAGGCGAAGTAGTCGCTCATCTTGGTGCCCGCGAAGGGCTGGGTGCCGGTCTGTTCACAGGCGAGGAGCAGGAGCGCGAGCATCGGGGAAACCTCCGGGCGGACGATTAGCACCATCTTCGCCGGTCGTCACCGTTTCCGCTACGCCCGCGGGGGCGACATCACCGCGACGAAGAGGCCGGGGCCCTGCGCGCCGGCATCGGGAGGCAGGGCGCGCCAGGAGAGCAGCGCGAGGCCGGCCTCCGCAGCGAGCTCCGCGACGCGGGCGCGGGAGAAGCCGAGGTGCTGGTGACCCATCGTTTCGCGGACCTCCTCGCGGTCGTGCGCCACCATGTCCACCACCACGAAGCGCCCGCCGGGAGCGAGGATGCGCGCGGCCTCGCGGTACACCGGGGCGAGCTCACGGACGTGGTGGAGCACGAGCTGGCACAGAGCCACATCCACGGCCGCATCGGGCAGGGGCAGCGCATCGAGGCGGCCGTTCTTGAGGATCACGTTGGGCAGTTCGGCGGTACGGGCGGCGGCCACTTCGAGCATGGCCTGCTCGCGGTCGACGCCGTACACCAGCGCGGCGGCCTGCGCGAGCACGGGGAGCAGTGCGCCGGTGCCACAGCCGAGGTCGGCGATGCGGGTGCTCCGCGGGAGGAGCGCGGCGAGGGTGGCGAGCACGAAGGCCTCGCCGAACAGCTCCCGGCGCATGCCGTCCCACCGGCCGCCGAGCCGACGGAACAGCGCTTCACTGTCTCCCGCGCGCGCCCCGACTACACCCTCGAGCCGGCGCAGGTCCTCGGCGTACTGGCTGCTCGCGCCGCCGGCTTCGTGCTCCACCTCCTCGTGCACCAGCTCCCACAACGAGCGGGCCTCTTCGGGCAGGCTCGCCTCGTCCACCCGGTAGTAGGTGGCCGTGCCGACGGGGCGCCGGAGCACCCAGCCGCCGGCATCCAGCTGCTTGAGGTGCCGGCTCACGGTGGGCTGGCTGGTCTGCAACACCCTGGCGATCTCCCCCACGGCCAGCTCCTCGCGGGCGAGGATGCGCAACATCCGCACCCGCACGGGCTCGCTGAGCGTGGTCAAGCGGTCGAAGATCGCCGTTGTCATCGGGGAAGTGATTATCCCCTTGCGCTTCATTCGTCTATCCGGATATACGAATGAAGTTCTTCGACCCCACCCTTAGAGGCTCCATGATCAGCAATCCGCTCCCGACCGGCCCCACCTTCATGAACACGGGCCTCGCGCTCTTCGCCGACATGCCGTTCAAGGTGCGTGATCTCTCCCCCGAGACCGTGCGTTACGGCCGCAAGGAGCTCGATCTCGCCCTCGTGGAGATGCCGGGCCTCGCCTCGCTCCGTGAGGAGTACATGGCCGCGCAGCCGCTCAAGGGCGCGAAGATCATGGGGTCTTTGCACATGACCGTGCAGACTGCCGTGCTCATCGAAACCCTCGTGCTCCTCGGCGCCGACGTGCGCTGGGTGAGCTGCAACATCTTCTCCACCCAGGACCACGCCGCGGCCGCCACCGTGGTCGGCCCCACGGGCACCACGCTCGAGCCGAAGGGCGTGCCGGTCTACGCCTGGAAGGGCGAGACCCTCGAAGAGTACTGGTGGTGCACGCTCCAGGCGCTCGTGTGGCCGGATGGCTCGGGCTGCAACCTCATCCTCGACGACGGTGGCGATGCCACCCTCCTCCTCCACCTCGGCCACGAGCTCGAGATCAAGGGCGAGATGCCCGACCCCTCCAAGGGTTCGAGCCACGAGGAGAGCGTCATCCTCCAGCTCCTGAAGGATGTGCGCGCCGAGAAGGGCGACCGTTACTGGACCAACATGGCCGCCGCCGTCCGCGGCGTGTCGGAGGAGACCACGACCGGCGTGCACCGCCTCTACGAGCGCGGCCAGAACAACACGCTGCTCTTCCCCGCCATCAACGTGAACGACAGCGTCACCAAGTCGAAGTTCGACAACGTGTACGGCTGCCGCCACAGCCTGGTGGACGCGATCATGCGCGCCACCGACGTGCTGCTCTCCGGCAAGCGCGTGCTGGTGTGCGGCTACGGCGATGTGGGCAAGGGCTCGGTGGAGTCCCTCCGCGGCCAGTACGCCCGCGTGGCGGTGACCGAGATCGACCCCATCTGCGCGCTTCAGGCCTGCATGATGGGCGTGGACGTGGTGCAGATCGAGGACGTCGTCTCCAGCTTCGACGTGTTCGTCACCGCGACCGGCAACAAGGCCATCCTCAGCGCCGCCCACATGGCGAAGATGAAGCACAACGCCATCGTCTGCAACATCGGCCACTTCGACAACGAGATCGACATGGCCGGCCTCGAGCTGCTCGCCAAGACCGGTGAGGTCGAGAAGATCGAGATCAAGCCCCAGGTGCACGAGTGGCGGTTCCTGAACACCACGCACGGCCCCAACGGTGGCGGTCACAGCATCATCATCCTCGCGGAAGGCCGCCTCGTGAACCTCGGTTGTGCCACCGGCCACCCCAGCTTCGTGATGAGCGCCTCGTTCACCAACCAAACCATCGCGCAGATCGAGCTCCACAAGAACGCGGAGTCCTACGGCGTGAACCAGGTCATGGCGAAGGGCGGGAAGAAGCCCGAGGTCGTCACCCTCCCCAAGCACCTCGACGAGAAGGTGGCCCGCCTCCACCTCGCCAAGTTCGGCGCCCGCCTCACCGTGCTGAGCGACGAGCAGGCCTCGTACATCGGCGTGGCGGTCCAGGGTCCCTACAAGGCCGACCACTACCGCTACTAGTGCGGCAGCGCCGACAACGGCGTTGGACCGGGGGGTCGAAGCGGGCAACCGTTTCGGCCCTTCTGGTTTTTCGTTCACGCGCACCTCGGGGGAGGCCGGCACGCCGCCCGCTCCCGCGGGCCGGGCGGAATACATGCGCCGGCGATGCCCTACCCCCATCTCCTCGCGCCGCTCCCCGTCGCCCACGTCACGCTCCGAAACCGCGTGATCATGGGCTCGATGCATGTGGGGCTCGAAGAGGAGCCAGGAAACTTCCCGAAGATGTCCGCCTACTTTGCGGAGCGCGCGCGCGGCGGCGTGGGGCTGATTGTGACCGGCGGTGTATCACCGAACCGCGCGGGCCAGCTCAAGCCCTTCGCCAGCACGCTGAGCTCGGCGGGAGACGCCCGGCGCCACCGTTTCGTGACCGACGCCGTGCATGAAGCGGGCGGACGTATCGTGATGCAGATCCTGCACGCGGGCCGCTACGCCTACCACCCCTGGAACGTGGCCCCCTCCCGGATCAAGTCGCCCATCAGCCCCTTCTCACCGTGGGGGCTCACGGGTCGGGGCGTGCGCGGCACCATCGCGGACTTCGTGAAGTGCGCGAAGCACGCGAAGGAGGCGGGCTACGACGGCGTGGAGGTGATGGGGAGCGAGGGCTACCTCATCAACGAGTTCCTCGTGACGCACACCAACCGTCGCAAGGACGAGTGGGGCGGCGAGTACGCCGCCCGGATGCGCTTCCCCGTGGAGATCGTGCGCGGCGTTCGGGATGCCGTGGGGCCCGATTTCATCCTCGTGTACCGCCTCTCGATGCTCGACCTCGTTCCGGATGGCAGCACGTGGGCAGAGGTGCTCGCGCTTGCGCAGGCGGTGGAAGCCGCGGGGGCCTCCATTCTGAACACCGGCATCGGCTGGCACGAGGCCCGGATCCCCACCATCGCCACGAGCGTGCCGCGGGGGGCGTTCTCCTGGGTCACCCGTCGCCTTCGGGACGCCGGCGTGGTCAAGATTCCCCTGGTCACGAGCAACCGGATCAACACACCGGAGGTGGCCGAGTCCATCCTCGCGAGCGGAGCGGCGGACCTCGTGAGCATGGCTCGACCCCTGCTCGCCGATCCGGAATTCGTGGCGAAGGCAGCAGCGGGTCAGCCTGAACGTATCAATACATGTATCGCCTGCAACCAGGCCTGCCTCGACCACGTTTTCGAGAACAAGCGGGCGAGCTGCCTCGTGAACCCCCGGGCCGCGCACGAGACGGAGCTGGTGCTCGCCCCTGCGGCCGCGGCTCGTCGGGTGGCCGTGGTGGGCGGTGGGCCCGCGGGCATGTCGGCCGCCGTGGCCGCGGCCGAACGGGGCCACCATGTCACGCTGTTCGAGGCCAACGCGGCGCTCGGTGGGCAGTTCGACCTCGCCCGCAGGATTCCCGGCAAGGAGGAGTTCACCGAGACCATCCGATACTTCCGGACGCGTCTCACGGAACTCGGGGTGGTCGTGCGGCTCGGCGAGCGGGCCGAGCTTGCCACGTTGCGGGCGGGCTTCGACTCGGTCGTGATCGCTACGGGTGTGGTGCCGCGTTCGGTGCGCTTCCCCGGCGCGGACCATTCCAAGGTGCGGTCCTACGCGGATGTGTTGCGGGGTGCCCCGGTGGGCCGGCGGGTGGCGGTCATCGGCACGGGCGGCATCGGGCACGACGTGGCGGAGTTCCTCACCCATCGCGCACCCGAGGGGGACCCGCTGGTGGCCTTCTTCGCCGAGTGGGGGGTGGACTACGCCGCCTGGGGGCAGGCGGGCGAGGGCCGCGGCGGGCTCGTGGCCGCGCGGCAGGAGGCGCCCGAGCGCGAGGTGACGATGCTCCAGCGCTCCTCGGCCAAGGGCGGCAAGCGCCTCGGCAAGACCACCGGCTGGATCCACCGCGCTACGCTCAAGCACCGCGGCGTGAAGCTGTTGACCGAGGTGGAGTACGAGCGTGTCGACGATCAGGGCCTCCACATCCGGGTGGGCGGCGAGGCCCGCTGCCTCGAAGTGGACACCGTCGTGGTGTGCGCCGGCCAGGAGTCGGTGGTCGACCTCGTGGCGCCGCTCCGGGAGGCGGGCGTGAGCGTGCACGTGATCGGCGGTGCCGAGGAGGCCGCCGAGCTCGACGCGAAGCGAGCCATCGACCAGGGTGTTCGTTTGGCCGCCTCGCTGTGAGCCGCAAGGCCGTCCCGATGTGTCATGGGGGCGAATCGGCGGCCCATGGCGGCGTACCCGAAGTGGATGGTCGGCCGGTGAGTGCCCCCGGCGGTGAGCGCGGCAGCCTCGCCGTGGGGCTCGAGGGCGGCCTGCACCGGGTGCAGGTGTTCGACGCCAAGGACCGGCTCCTGGCCAACAGCACGGCCGAGGTCGGCGCCGAGGAGCAGGTGCGGCTCGAGTTGCGGCAGGGGCGCCTCCTGGAGCTCGGGCGCGGCCCGCTCCCTGGCGGCTGCCCCAACCTGGAGGCCGCGGTTGGACGGAGCGCCCTGAACGTGGTGGTGGGCGCGCAGGGTGCGTCCGGCGTGCGCGAGGAAGGCTCGGTGGTGGTGGTGCTGGGCGCCGAGCGGCCGGCCCCCCCGGCGGCCGTGCCTCCGCCGTCCGCCGTCGCCGTGACGGCCACCGAGCTGGCCTCGATCATTGGCGCCATCGATGCGGCCGCCTTCTCGTCCGACAAGATCGGCGCGCTGCGCGGGGTGGTGGGCGACCGATGGTTCACCATCGTGCAGGTGGGCGCGCTCCTGGACCGCTTCGCCCACTCGTCCGACAAGGTCGAAGCCGCCTGGCTCCTCGCCCCTCGCACCGTTGATCCGTTGAACGCCTACCTGCTGGAGGAGCACCTCGCCTTCTCCAGCGACAAGGCGGCCGTGCGCCGCCTGTGCGCGCGCTGAATGTTCGCGCGGCCTGTCGTCACCTCGGTCGCGATGCTGGTCGCGGTCTTCGTGATCGGCACCGCCGGGTTCATGTACATCGAGGGCTGGCGGCTCCTCGATGCCGTTTGGATGGTGATGATCACGCTGACCACCATCGGATTCGGCGAGGTCCATCGGCTGAGCGACCATGGGCGGGTCTTCGCCATGGGCCTCATCGTGGCCGGGGTGAGCGTGGGCACCTACACGATGACGGCGCTGACCACCATGGTGGTGGAAGGCCGCCTGCAAAACTGGATTCGTGCACGTCAGAGGAGGGCCGAGATGAACGCGCTGCGCGACCATTTCATCGTGGTGGGCTACGGCCGTCTGGGCCAGGCCATTGCCGAGGAGCTGCACGCCAACCAGGTGCCGGTGTGCGTGGTGGAGAAGGACGCCGCGAAGGTGGCCGGGATGGAGGCCTCACGGCGCTTTCCAGTGGTGGTGGGCGACGGCGCGCACGACGACGTCCTCCGTGAGGCGGGCATCGAGCGGGCCCGGGGGCTGGCGGTGGCGGTCGAGGTGAACGCCTCGGCCATCTACGTGACGCTCTCCGCGCGTGAGCTCAACCCCAACCTCACGATCGTCACCCGGGTGGACGACCCGGTGGATGCCACCAAGGCCCGCCGCGCCGGCGCGAGTTCGGTCGTTTCCCCCTACAACATGGGCGGATGGCGCATCGCCCACGAGCTGGTGCGCCCCCACGCCACGAGTTTTCTCGACGTGCTCACCCTCGCTGCCTACGAGGACCTCCACCTCGACGAGTTCGCCGTGCCTGCCGGCAGTCCGCTCGCCGGCCGCACGCTCGGCGAGCTGCGGGTGGGCGAGGCGCACGGGGTCCTGATCGTGGCGGTGCGTCGCGCCGATGGCAGCATGGTGCCCACCCCGCGCGCCAGCGAGGCCGTGCACGTGGGCGACATCCTCATCGCGATCGGCAACCCGGCCAAGGTGCGGGAGTTCGGCGCACGGGTGCGGCCGGGCTGAGCACGGCGGGGGCGGACGAGCCGGCCCGGGCCCCAAGGCGCCCCGCGGGAGCCGCGAAGGCGCGGAGCCCTACCAGACGCCGCCGGGGCCGCCGTAGGCGCCCATGTCGTTGTTGCTGCCATCCGCGTCGTCGTAGGCGGCCGCGGGGTTCCCACCGTCGATCGCGTTGGAGGCCGCGGTGAGGGTCCAGTCGTCGTTCCAGGCGTTGCCATCGCAGGCGGCGCTGACGAAGTTGCTGCCCACGCTGATGCTGCCGGCGCCGGCGGACCAGCTCCCCTCATAGGTGCTCCCCGAGGCATCGGCGTTGTGCACGTCGTTGTAGGTGAGCGTGGACGAGCCGGTGCCGTAGAGCAGCCCGGTGGCGATGTTGTTCTCCACGATGGCGTTCATGAGCACGAGGCTCGAGGAGCTCGACGCCCAGATGTCGGCGCCGCGGGCCGTGCCCGAGGTGCTGGAGCTGTTGCCGAAGAAGACGGCGTTCTCGTAGGTGGCCGTCGAGCTGCCTTCGAGGAACGCGCCGCCGCCATCGGTGGAGGCCCCGTTGCAGGCCCAGATGCTGTTGGTGGAGCTGACCGTGGCGTCGCTCACCGCGATTCCGCCGCCATCACTGGCGGAGTTCTCGCCCACGAGGCCCTGATCGAAGCTGACGAGCGAGCTCGCGTTGGCGTAGATGCCGCCGCCGGTGTCGGCGGTGTTGGTCACCACGTAGCTGTTCGTCAGGGTGACGATGCCGCCCGTCACGCAGAGGCCGCCGCCGTAGCTGTAGAGCCAGGCCTGGGTGTAGTCGCCGGTGCTCGCCTGCTCCATCGGCGGCAGGCTGTTGCCGGTGATGATCACGTCGTCGAAGATGGGGTCGTCGCCATCCACGTGCACGCCGCCGCCGCAGTAGTTGAACGTGGTGACGGAGCAGGTGTTGCTACCATCGTGCGCGGCGCTGGAGTCGGCGCAGGTCTCGCTGGTGGTGGTGGACGACCACGCGCCGGTGCCGCCGGTGATGGTGAAGCCGTGCAGGGTGGGCGATGCGCCGCTGGCGGAGCCGATCTCCACTGCCGCCGCACAGGAGGCGGGGTTGGAGCTGCTGCACACGCTATAGGAGGGGTCGATCGTGGTCAGCTCCGAGCCCTGGACACCCCAAACGTCGAGGCTCTTGCCACCCAGATCGATGCTCTCGGTGTAGGTACCCGGGTAGGCGATCACGCACTCGTCGGCGGCGTCGATCGCGTCCTGGATGGAGTCGTAGGGCGCGCCGAGCGAGCCATCGCCGGCGGAGGAGCCCGCGTACGCATCGGCCACGGTGGGCTCGCCGCTGTCCACGTCGTCGCAGTCGTAGGCGTTGGCGACGTAGCCGGAGGGCATGGCGCACTCCGAGACGTAGTCGCCGGCGTCGCCGAAGCCATCGCCGTCATCGTCGGCGTAGAAGGTGGTGCCATCGGTCGGCGCGTCATCCACGAGGCCGTTGCAGTCGTTGTCCGCGCCGTCGCAGACCTCGATGCCGCCCGGGAAGCTCGTGGCATCGCTGTCATCGCAGTCCGTGCTGTCGGCCACGTAGCCCGCGGGCTGGTAGCACTCGACGTCCAGCGCGGAGCCGTTCCCGAAGCCGTCGGCATCGATGTCGGCGTACCAGCTGCTCGCATCGACCGCGGTGTCCTCGTCGATCCGACCATCGCAGTTGTCGTCGAAGCCGTTGCAGTACTCGGTTGCCGCGGGGTTCGAGAGCGCGCGGGTGTCGTCGCAGTCGGTGCCGTCGGACACGTACCCGACAGGCGCGGTGCACGCGACGGTGGCGGTGGTGGGGTCGCCGTAGGTGTCGGTGTCGACGTCGGCGTACCAGGTGCTCGCGTCGGCGGCGTCGTTCTCGTCGACCACGGTGTCGCAGTCGTCGTCGTAGCCGTTGCAGTATTCGGTGGCCGCGGGGTTCACGTTCGCCGCGCGGTCGTCGCAGTCGTCGGCCGACGACGAGTACCCGGTGGGCAGCGCGCACGCCTCGTCGGGCGCCAGCACGTCGCCGTACCCGTCACCATCGACGTCGGCGTAGTAGGTCGTGGTGACCCCCTCGTCCACCCGGCCATCGCAGTCGTTGTCGATGGTGTCGCACTCCTCGGGGTTGCCGGGGAAGGCCTTCGCCGTGCCGTCATTGCAGTCGGTGTTGTCGAGCACGTAGCCATCGGGCACTTCGCAGGCATCAACCGCGGTGGCGGCGTCGCCATACGCATCCCCGTCGGCATCTGCGTAGAACGTGGTGGTCACGCCCTCATCCACCACCGAGTCGCAGTTGTTGTCGATGCCATCGCACACCTCGGGGTTGCCGGGAAACCGGACCGCGCTCGTGTCGTCGCAATCGGTGAGGTTCTCGACGTAGCCCTCGGGCTGCTCGCACGCGATGATGCCGGCTTCGCGGTCGCCGAAACCGTCCTCGTCGGTGTCAGCGTACCAGTCGGAGCCCACGCCCTCGTCGATCTGGCCATCGCAGTTGTCGTCGCGCCCGTTGCACGATTCGACCGAGGCCGGGTTCACGGTGCTGTCGTTGTCGTCGCAGTCGCCTTCCGATGGCTTGTAGCCATCGCCATCCTCATCACAGGCCTCGGGCGTGACATCGCAGGCGTTGATCGTGCTGTTCGTGGTGCCCGTGTCCGCCTTGGGCGACCCGTTGTTCTGACAGGCCGCCAAGGAGAACAACACCACGGAGGAGGCAAACAGGCGCATGCGGGGAACCCTCGAACGCATAGGAAATAGCACATTGCGGGCGCCTTCGGCGCCGAAAAACAGGAAGGCCCGCCGAAGCGGGCCCTCCATCCTTCAGCCGACCAGGACTACCAGGCCCAGGTCCAGGAGCCGTTCGGGCCACCGAGCGCGCCGAGGTCGTTGCGGCTGCCATCGACGTCGTTGTACGCGGCGCTGGGGTCGCCAGCGTTCACGCCGGAGGCGCCGGAGGCGAGGGCCGCCGAGTCGTTCGCGGCGTTCCCGTCGCAGCTGATGCCGGTGATCTGGCCACCCACCGAGGTGACGCTGGTGCTGGACCAGCTGCCACCGGTGCTGCCGCCCGAACCGGAGTTCGAGAGGTCGGCGTAGCCGAGGGTGCCGGTGCCGCCCGAGTAGAACAGCGGCGCGGTGGTGTTGCCATCCGCGATGACGTTCCACAGGGTGCCCGAGGAGCTGGCATCGATGTAGCCCGCGGAGCCGTTGATGCTGCTCAGCGCGCTGGTGTTGTCGTAGAACACCACGTTGATGAAGGTCACGGTGCTGCTTTCGGCGAAGAAGCCGCCGCCGTCCGCCGTGGCATCGCCGCAGGCGAGCACGCCGTTGGTGAGGGTGACCGAGGCGTCATCCGCCGCGATACCCGCGCCGTCGGACGCCTCGTTGTCATCGAACCAGGCGTGGGCGAGGTCGACCGTGGAGCCGGTGCCCGCGTAGAGACCGCCGCCGACGTCCGCGAAGTTGTCGCTGAAGTACACTTCGTCGAACGACACGGTGCCACCCTCGACACAGAGCGCGCCGCCCATCGACTCGACCCAGGTCTGGGTCCAGTCGCCGGTGCTGTACTGGCCCGCGATGGGGAGGTCGTTGTCGTCGAACATCACTTCGGAGAACGTCGGGTTGTCACCGTTGACGTTGACACCACCACCGCAGAACTTCAGGGTGGTCACGGTGCAGCTGCTGTCACCGGAGCTGCTCGGCGAGGAGTCGGCGCAGGTCTCGGTGGTGGAGGCGGACTCCACCGTGCCGGTGCCACCGCGGATGGTGAAGCCGTGGATGTTCGGCGCCGCGCCCCCGCCGCTATCGATGTTGAAGATGCTCTCGCAGCTGTAGGGCGTGGCGTAATCGCAGGTGCTGAGGCCCGGATCGATGATGGTGGTCTCCCAACCATCGAGGCCCCAGATGTCGAGGTCCTTGCCCAGGGTGCTGATGGAGGACTCGGCGTAGGTGCCGGCGTTCACCACCACACACTCGTCGGCCAGGTCGATACCGTCGGCGATCGCATCGACCGGGTCGGTGATGGAGCCGGTGCCGCCGCTGGAGCCCGTGGTGTCGACCGTGATCGGCTCGGACGAATCGCCGTCGTTGCAGTCGTACCAGTTCTCCACGTAGCCGGAGGGCTCGGTACAGGCTTCGATGGGCGAGCCCTCGTCGCCGTAGCCGTCGGAGTCGGCATCCGCGTAGTAGGTGTTGCCGTCGCTGACGCCACCCGCCTCGTCGACGTCGCCATCGCAGTCGTTGTCGATGCCGTCGCAGACTTCGTCGGCGGCGGGGTTCGCGGCCGCGGTGGTGTCGTTGCAGTCGGTGGAGTCGGCCACGTAGCCGGCGGGCTGCGTGCAGCTGTTGGTGCTGACCGAGGCGTTTCCGTAGGTGTCGGAGTCGGAGTCCGCGTACCAGGTGGAAGCGTCGACCGCGTAGTTGTCGTCGACCGTGCCGTTGCAGTCGTCGTCGATCGAGTTGCAGTACTCCGAGGCGCCGGGGTTGGTCTCGGCGCGGGTGTCGTCGCAATCGGTGAAGTCGGCGACGTAGCCCGAGGGCTGGTAGCAGTCCTGCGTGGACACGGCGGGGTTGCCGTAGAAGTCGGCGTCGGAGTCCTGGTACCAGGTCAGCGAGTCGACGGCGTCGGCCTCGTCGGTGACCGTGTCGCAGTCGTCGTCGTAGCCGTTGCAGAACTCGGTCGCGCCGGGGTTGGTCTCGAAGCGGGTGTCGTCGCAATCGGTGGCGTCGGCCACGTAGCCGGCGGGCTGCGTACAGGCGTTGTGCGAGCTGGCGGCGTTGCCGTAGGTGTCGCCGTCGGTGTCGGCGTACCAGGTGGCGGCGTCGGTGGCGGAGTCTTCGTCGACCGTGCCATCGCAGTTGTTGTCGATGCCGTCACACACTTCGGCCTGGCCGGGGTTGGCGGCCGCGGTGGTGTCGTTGCAGTCGGTGGCGTCGGCGACGTAGCCGGCGGGCTGCGCACAGGCGTTGTACGAGCTGGCGGCGTCACCGTAGGTGTCGCCGTCGGTGTCGGCGTACCAGGTGGCCGCGTCGGCCGCGTAGTCGTCGTCCGCCGTGCCGTTGCAGTCGTTGTCGACCCCGTCGCAGAACTCGGTGGCGCCCGGGTAGGTGGTGACGACGGTGTCGTCGCAATCCGTCGCGTCGGCCACGTAGCCGGCGGGCTGCGTGCAGGCGTTCTGCGGCGCGTTCAGGTCGCCGTAGGTGTCGCCGTCGGTGTCGGCGTACCAGGTGCTGGCATCGACCGCGGTGCCTTCATCCACGTTGCCATCGCAGTTGTTGTCGATGGAGTCGCAGATTTCGGGGGCGCCGGGGTTGATGGCGGCCACGGCGTCGTTGCAGTCGTCGTTGGTGTTGGAGTAGCCGGTGGGGAGCGCGCAGGCGAAGTCGGGCGCGGCGGGGTCGCCGTAGCCGTCGTTGTCGACGTCGGCGTAGTAGGTGTTCTCCACGCCCTCATCGACGGTGCCGTCGCAGTTGTTGTCGACCTCGTCGCAGACTTCCGGGTTGGTCGGGAAGGCCTTGTTGTTCGTGTCGTCGCAGTCGGTGTTGTCGAGCACCGTGCCGTCGGGCTGCTCGCACGCCACTGCGCCGGAGGCTGGGTCGCCGTAGCCGTCGTCATCGCCGTCGGCGTAGTACATGGTGCCGACGCCGTTGTCGATCACGGTGTCGCAGTCGTTGTCGATGCCATCGCACACTTCGGGGTTGCCCGGCCAGGCGTTGGCTTCGTTGTCGTCGCAATCGGTGTTGGTGGCCACGTAGCCATCGGGGGCCTCGCAGGCCGCCACGCCGGTGGCGGGGTCGCCGAAGCCGTCGTCGTCCGCATCGGCGTAGTAGGTGTTGGTCACGTTCTCGTCGATCTGGCCATCGCAGTTGTTGTCGATGCCATCACACAGCTCGGGGGTGCCGGGGTTGATGTCGACGTTGCTGTCGTCGCAGTCGCCCTCGGAGGGCTTGTAGCCGTCACCGTCTTCATCGCCGCCGATCGAGCCGGTTTCGTTGACCGTGCTGTTGTCCTTGTCGCTCGAGCCATCATTGGGCTCGCAGGCGGCGAGCGTGAGCAGCAGGGAGATGCCGAGGGTGGTGCGGATCATGGGGAACCTCGTTTCGACGGTGTGTGGGGGCACGAATGCGCTGCGGCGACGAAGAGGGTGCGCTCAACGGTCGCGGGTCGTCGGAAAATGTAGCGCAAGGCACATCCCCTGTAAAGGGCTTGTTTGCTTTTGTCGTGGCCCTACCGGCCAGCGAGACCGAAGCGGAGCCCGCGCGTGGAGACGCGCCACGATTGCCTCCGCGTGAGCTCCAATGCCGAAAGCAGGATGCAAGCGCCAGCGAGCAGGGTGTCGGCGCGATCTGGACTTACGACGACCAACTCCCGCCGCTGGGCCGGGTTGGCCCCGAGCAGGAGGTCGATCCAGTGACGAATTGCCCCTGCACTCAACACACTGTTGTGGATTTGCTCACAATCATGCGTGGCGAGGCCGAGCGCGCACGCGGCGAGGGTGGTGGCCGTGCCGGCCACCGCGATGGCGGTACGAGGAGCGTGGTCGAGCCGCACCGTGCTGAAGGCCTCGGCGATCTCCTCGCGGGCCCGGGCCAGCGCCGCAGGCTCCACCGTGCCGTAGCCGAGGTACTTGTCGGTGAGGCGCACCGTGCCGATCTCCAGCGAGATCCGCGAGTGGATGTGGCCGCCCTCGCCGAGGATGACTTCGGTGGAGCCACCGCCCGGGTCCACGAGCAAGACGGGGCCGGGGGCGACTTCGAGGCCGGAGCCCCCCCCCATCCAGGTGAGGCGGGCCTCCTCCTCGCCCGAGATGACCTGCACCCGGAGGCCGGTGACCCGAAGCACCTCCTTGTAGAAGGTGGTGGCGTTCAGCGCGCGACGGGAGGCCGAGGTGGCCACCGCCCGGACCTCGGCCGGGGGAACGCCGAGGCTCGCGGCACGCTGGGCATACTCGACGAGCGCCGCGAGCGCGGCCTCCATGCGGTCGGGCTTGAACAAGCCGCGCTCGCCCATGCCGCGGCCGAGGCCCACCACGCGCGCTTCGTCGTGAACCACCTTCTCGCCGTCGGTGACGAGCAGAAGGAGGGAGTTGCTGCCGATGTCGATCGCCGCGTTCAGCATGCGCCTGCCCCGCCTACCACGAGAGATGTCCCGACCAGTGCGGGTTGGTGAAGCCACCGCCGCCGCTGGTGAGCTGCACCTGGTGCCGCCCGTCGGCGCTCGCGAGCCAGATGTGGGAGGCGCCCGTGCGGGTGGAGGAGAAGGTGAGGAAGTCGCCCTCCGGCGACCAGCTGGGGTCCTCGTTGTCGCCCATGCCCTGGGTGATGCGGCGCATTCCGCTGCCATCCACGTTCACGGTGAAGACGTCGAACGCACCGTCGCGGCCCACGAACGCGATCTTGTCGCCCTTGGGGGACCAGCTGGGCGAGGTGTTCTGGTTGCCCTGGAAGCTCACGCGGCGGGCCGCGCCGCCCGCGCTGTCCATCACGTAGATCTGGGCGCCCCCGCCGCGCTCGGACACGAAGGCGATCTTGCTGCCGTCGGGGGACCACGTGGGGGAGACATCGATGCCGGGGCTGTTGGTGAGCTGCGCGATCTGCGTGCCGGCGAGCGGATCGATCGTGAAGATGTCGCTGTCCGAGCCCGGCGAGAGCGTGAGCGCGATGCGATCGCCTTGCGGCGCCCAGGCACAACCCGTGTTGATCCCGGTCCGCGCCGACACACGCCGGATCGACGACTTCAGCAGGTCGGCCACGAACAGGTCCGGATTGCCGTTGAGGTAGCTCGTGAAGCACAGCGCGCTGCCGCCGGCGTTCCAGCGCGGGGAGAGGTTGATGGACTTGTTTCGGGTGATCTGACGGCGCCCGCCGCCATCCACGTCCATCACGTACACCTCCTTGTTGCCGGTCCCGGAGGACACAAAGGCGAGGCGGGTGTCGAAGAAGCTGGGCTGGCCGGTGATCAGCCGGATGATGGTGTCGGCCGTTCGGTGGGCGAGCGTGCGCTGGGCGGCTTCCGGCCCGGAGAAGGCCTTGGCGCCGAGCTTCACGCCACCCGCCACGTCGTACACCCAGACCTCGGCGCGTCGCCCGCTCGTGGTCGTCTGCACCTCGGTCTTGGCGAGCACGGCCGCGCCGGGGGTGCGCCACGCGGCGAAGTCGAATTCGCCGAGCCGGATTCCGGCCGTTGGGACCTCGGTGTACGCGGCGGGGTCGATGATGCGGAACCACCCGCTGATCTCCAGATCGCGCTTGAGGGTGGTGTAGAACTCGTCGGTGGCGGCCCCGCCCTTCGGGATGGGGAGCGCGATGGGGATGTCCGCTTTCGCCCCGCCCGCGAAGAGCGCCACGCTGGTGGCGGGCTCCTCGGCGGCAACTCCCGCCGGCCGGGCGAAGAGCGTGAGGAGGAGGGCGGCGCCGAGGCAGGCGCGGGCGGTCAATTGCAAGGGCACTCCAGGACCCCGCGGATGCCGGGCGCGAAGCGGCTCGGCAGCGGAGGCAGGCGGTTGGTGTTGGCGAACGCCCGGACGCAGGCGGCATCGAACGAGGCGTTTCGGCTGGTGTCCACGATCGTGGCCTCTTCGGTGATCACGCCATCGCTCCCGACGGTCGCCGCGGCCCGGGCGACGAGGTTCGGGTTGGCCGTGCACCAGGATGGGAGGGGGTGGAAGTTCTTCTTCAGCTCCTCGTTGGCCTTCGCCACCCACCGGGCCAGCTCCGGGTCGCGCACGCCGGCCTGGGCGTGGGTGCCGCCGGCATCGCTCGTGGGGCCGGACTCGAGGCGGTCCACCTTGCCTTCGGGGGCATCGAGGTCGGCCAGGAGCTGCTGCTTGCGAAGCTCCGCCATGAGGTCCGCGCGGTCGCTGTCGGGGTTGCCCTTGACCGGCGGCGCCGTGGGGAGCGCGAGCTCGCTCGCGTTGGGCGGCGGCGGCGCCAGCTCGGGCGACGGGGAGCCCTGGGCGGGCGTGGGCGCACGCTCCGCGCGCTGGGGCATCCGGGAGTCGACGGCCGCCGGACCCGCCATCTCCACGATGATCGCGTGAGGAGGCTTGAACATCGGCTCCGCCCGGCTGCCGCACTGGCCGAGCGCCACGAGGCAGAACGCGGCGACGTGCGCGACTCCCGCCACCGGCCACTCCCAGCTGGGCAGGGCGTGCCGAGACATCAGGGCTCCGAAGGCGGACGGGTGACCAGACCCACCTTGGGGATCCCTGCCTGCTTGGCCATCTCAAGTAGGTTCATCACTTCCTGGTAGGGCAGGGTGCCATCCGCTTGTACGAAAACAGCGTGGTCGGGGTGGGCCTTCCCTTCTTCGCGCAGGTTCGCTTCGAGCTGCTCCCGGGTGAGCGGCTGGGCGGGATCACTCCCCCGCGCCAGGGTGAGCTCGCCATCGCGGTTCATGCTGATGACCAGCTGCTCGCCGGTGACCTCCACGGGCGGCGCGGTGGCGCTCGGCAGGTCGATCTCCACGCCGGTGGCCATCAGTGGGGTGGTGACCATGAAAATGATGAGCAGCACCAGCATCACGTCCACAAAGGGCGTGACGTTGATCTCCGCCATCATCCCGCCATCCCGCGAGGGGCCGCTCATGCCCATCAGCGACCCCGGTAGTGGCGCTTCACGATGTTCAGGAAGTCCGACGAGAAGGCATCGATCTCGCCGTGGATCTCCTTGATGCGCGTGTTGAAGTAGTTGTAGGCCATGACCGCCGGGATGGCGGCGAGGAGCCCGACCGCCGTGGCCACCAGCGCGTGGGCGATGTCCGGGCCGACGGTCTGGATGCTGGCCTGCCCGGTCGCCCCGATCTTCTGGAAGGCGCGGAGGATGCCCCACACCGTACCGAACAGGCCGATGAACGGCGCGGTGGACCCGGTGGTGGCGAGGAAGGGGATGAGCCGTTCGAGCTGCGAGAGCTCGGTGTTGGTGGTGCGGCGCAGGGCACGCTCGATGTTCTCGGTGAGGCCCAGGTCCATCGCGCCGGGACCCACGCCGGACGTGAGGCGACCCAGCTCGACGTACCCGGCCTTGAACACCTCGGCGACGGGCGAGCTCGGCCAGAGGCCGCAGCGCTGGTACACCTGATCGAGGTCGGGCGCCTTCCAGAACGCCTCCACGAACGCGGCGGACTGGCTCTGGGCGCGGCGGACCACGTTCCACTTGTTCACGATGATGCCCCAGCACGCCACCGACATGCCGATGAGGCCGAAGAGCACGAGCTGCACCACGAGGTCGGCGGAGAGGACGAGCTCCACGATCGAGAAGCCATCGTCGGAGGAGGCGCCGATCACGGTGACCAGAATTGCCGATTGGGGATCCATCGCCGCCGCCTATCGCGTTCGCATGTAGCCTTCGATGGCTTCGGCGTTTCCGGGTGCGAGTTCGGTGGCCGTGTGCCAGGCCTCGTTGGCCATGGCCCGCTGGCCGAAACCCTCGTAGCTGCGAGCGAGCATCATCCACGCAGCGGGGTGCCGCGGCACGAGGCGGGTGGTGTTCTTGAGCGCGCGGATGACGAGATCGGTGCGTCCAGCGTCGGCTGCGAGCTGGGCGATGGACATCCAGGCGTAGCCGTTGCAACGGTCGAGCGTGAGCGCCGCCTTGTAGTCGCGGAGCGCCTCGTCGGTGCGGCCGGCCATGCGCAGATCGTCGCCGGTGCCGATGCGCTTGCGCGCCTCGGCGCGGATGGCATCGGCGGCGGGCGCGCAGGGGTCGGGCGGGTCGTCGGGGAGGGCCAGCGTGGGAGCGGCCGGCGGTGCGGGCGGGGGCGGTAGCGGCGTGGTGCTGACGGGCGAGGGGATGCCGGGCGGCCCCGGAGCCGGTGGCTCGACCGCGGCCGGCGCACCGGGCTGCGGCGCCCGTTCGGCCACGAGGGGCTTGCCGTCGATGACCACGACCACGGCCCCCGCGCCGTGCCCTGCGCGCGGAGCCGCGGCGAGGTCGGTCTGGCTGGCGGGCATGGTGTCCACGCAGCTCACGAGCTGGACATCGCCGTTGAGCGTGGCGGGGCCGAGGCACACCCGCTCGGGCAGCGCGCAGGCCTGGGCGAAGCAGTGGACGGCCAGCGGGTTGAGCCCGCTCCCCAGGACCTCGGCGTACGTGGGCTCGTGATCGACTTCCTCGCTCAGGCCCGGGTCGAAGTGCCCCGTGCCGTCGCAGCGGAGGACCCAGCCGCCCTGCACGTGGGTGTCCATCCCGGAGGGGCTGAGCCGCGAGCCCTCGGTGCGAACGTGGAGCTCGGTGGGGCAGCCGGGGAGGCCGCCCGCCGCGCAGCAGGCGAGACAGGTGGCATCATCGGCCAAGGCGAGGCTGGCGAGCAGGAGGAACACGGCCGCCTTCCTAACCAGACCGAGCCAGCCGGGAGCGGAGGTGGGCGTAGTGCGCCAGAAGCTCGGCGGCGTGTGCGGCCATGCTCCCGCCGGGTCGCGGGGGCAGCCGGCCCCGCCCGCGCCGCACCTCGGCCACGAGCGCCGCGCGCAGGTCGGGTACCGAGCCCGGGGGCACGAGCACGCCCTCCGGCACGAGCTCCGGGATGCCGCCCAGGTCGGACGCCACGATCCGCAATCCGGCTGCGGCCGCTTCCGCCAGCACCAGCGGCGCATTCTCCTCCCACGTGCTGGGCACGACGAGCACGTCGGCCTCGTGCAGTTCGGCCACTACCGCCTCGGGGCTGACGCCCGCGGCGAGCGACACCCCCGGCACGGCGGCGGCCCGGGCGGCGAACACCTCGGCCCATCGGCCGCTGCCGCGCCACGGCGGGGATGGGCCCGTGATCCGCAGGCTGGCCGACCCGGCGGGCAGCCCGGCGAAGGCGTCGAGGAGGACCTGCACCCCCTTGGTGGGGATCAGCGAGCCGAGAAAGAGGAGACGCAGCACGCCGGCGGGGGCAGGGGGCGCTGCCGGGATCTGACGCAGGAGCGGGAGGGGCGTGGCGATGGCCTCGACGCCGAGTCGGGCCGCCACATGACGGCTTGGGGCGAAGAAGGCGTGGGTGTGGGCGCGCACGGAGGCCCAGCCGGCTTCGCGCCGCAGGATGGGGGCGGACCGGGACGGCAGCCGTTTCGCGACGGCACGGGGAAGGGGGGCGTAGAGGTCGGGGGCGAGGCAGGCGGCGCAGCGCGCCGTGGAGGGCCCCGGGCAGCGGTCGCCGGCTTCGTTCACGAGCTGGCCTCGGGCGCACGCCAGCCAGTAGTCGTGGAGCGTGAACACCACGAGCGCGCCGGCCTCGCGGGCAATCCGGGGCAGCTCGAGCGAGAGCCCGCTGAGGTGGTGGAGATGCACCACCTCCACGTCGCGGGCCGCCTCCGCGAAACGACGTTCCACTCCGGCGTCGAAGTGGCCGCCTTCGAAGCCGGTCCGGCGGCCCCGCCGTCCCCCGTCGGGGCCGAAGCGTTGCACCCTGTTCCCGAGCGAGGCCTGCGCGTTGGCGAGGCCCGCGGCGTAGAGCTGGCTGCCGCCTTGCCCCCATCCGTGCGAGACGTGCAGGATGTGCATCAGGCCGGCCGATGCAAGGCTTCGAGAACCTCCTCCGTGCGCTCCCCGCCGGCGAGGGCCTGCAGCTCTTCGTCGTGATCGTCGCCCACGCGCGCCACGTAGAGGAGCGTGGCTTCGAACGGGGCGAGCTCCAGCTCCTGCGCCCGCAGGGTGTGCGTGAAGGCCACGGTGTCGTCGTCGAAGAGCTGGAACGCGCCGAACAGCACCTCGTTGTTCATGCGCAGCAGGCGGGTGAGCAGGGAGAGCGAGGCCCGCGCGCCGACGAGCACGATGCTGGCGAGGCGCACGTACTCGACGCCATCATCCTCGAACGCGGAGATGACGACCATGGAGGAGCCGAAGCGGAGCGTCCAGAACCCCTCGTCGGAGGGATCGACCTCCACGCCGAGGTGCATGAGGTAGCCGTCGATGCGGGCGGCGAGGGCGTCGGGGTCGTTGGTCATCGGACAGAAGCGTATACGCCGATCAGGCGATCGACATGCTCCGCGAGCGAGAGCGGAGGTCGAACCGGCGGGGGCGCGGAGATCGTCGCCTGCCGGATGCAGTCGGCCAGCGCGTGGAGGTTCCCGGCTTCGTAGAGCCAGCCGTCGACGCCGGGCTCGACGAGCTCGCGGAGTCCGCCGATGTCCGGCGCGATGACGGGGCAGCCGGCGGCGCGCGCCTCCAGGACGACGAGCGGGGCGTTCTCGGGCCAACGGGAGCCGAGGATGAGCGCCCGGGCGCGGGCGAGGAGCGGGGAGGGGTCGGCCACCGGCCCGGAGTGCGGAAGCGCCGCGGCGAAGGCGGCATCGGGGCCGGGCGGGCCGTGCAGCACCAGCGGGATGTCCACACCGGCGGCGGTGTGGGCGGCAACGACGAGGTCGGGGCCCTTGTGGCGGGCGAGGGTGCCGAGAAAGAGGAACGGGCCACCTCCTTGCCGGGGCCCGCCGGGCGCCACGCCGTTGGGGAGGTGAATGGTGCTGCCGAGCCCGCGACGGACGGCTTCTTCACCAATCCAACGGCTCGGGGCGAGGCGGGCAGCGCAGCGGGCGGCGAAGCGGAGCCAACGCCCGGTCTGGTCCGCGATCTGGCCCGCGCTGACGGGGGCGGCGCCACGGGTGGCCGCCACGCGCAGCGAAGCCGGGAGGCGTTGCCAGGCCCGGTGCAGACGGTGGGGCGCCACGAAGCGGGACAGTCGGCCGGCCACGCCGAGCGCGGTGGCCACGGCGGGGCCGTCCTGGCACCAGCCGGTGGCGCACGCCGGACACCCGGGACCGGGACCCGCACAGGCGGCGCCGTCGCGGAGGAGCTGTCCGCCGGCGGCGCACCACGCCCAGGCGTCGTGCAGCGTCCAGACGAGGGGGGCGTCGGTGCGGAAGTCCGGGTCGAGGCTGGCGAGGTGGTGCACGTGCACGATGTCGGGGGAGAGCGCCGCGAGACGGGACTCGATCCAGGCCCGTGCTGCCGGGTCGGAACCCCCACGGCGCAACGCGGCGAACGGCGCGTTGGTGACCAGACGGCTGACGAAGGGCTCCTCGATGGGCGTGTACATGGCCACGCCCGGTGCCCGGGTGGCCGCGAGGGTGTGCACCTCCCACCCGCGCGCTCGCAGCCCCAAGGCCGCGCGGGCCGCCACCGTCTCGGTGCCGGCGTTTTCACGCGGCGGGAAGCCGTGAACGATCTGGACGAGGCGCGGCATGCGGTGGAGGGGAGGCGGGCAGGCTATCCTCCTCCGGTGGAACGCCCGCGCATCCGAGTCCTCGTCGTGGACGACGAAGAGAACCTCCGGCACCTGCTGGAGCTCATCCTCGTGCGTGCGGGCTACGCCGTGGTGGCCTGCGGCAACGGGAAGGAGGCGCTCACCCGGCTGGGCGAGGTCGACATCGTGTTGTGCGACATCCGCATGCCGGAGATGGATGGGCTCGCCTTCCTCGACGCCCGCCCGGCCCACGCCCCGCCGGTGGTGATGATGAGCGCCTACGGCACGATCGAGACGGCTCTCGAGGCGATGCGCCGGGGGGCCTACGACTACGTGAGCAAGCCCTTCAAGGCCGACGAGATCGTGCTCACGCTCCGCAAGCTCCAGGAGCGCGAGCAGCTCGCGGCGGAGCGCAGCCGACTCGCGCTGGAGAACGCGCGCTTGTCGATGCGGTCGGGGGAGCCCGTGGAGGGCTTCGTGGGGCACGCCCCCTCGGTGGTGGAGCTCCTGCGCGTGCTTTCCCGCGCCGCGAACCACGACTCCTCCGTGCTCCTCACCGGCGAGAGCGGCACCGGCAAGGAGCTCCTCGCGCGAGCGCTGCACCGCCTTTCCCCCCGCCGCGATGGCCCCTGGGTGGCCGTGAACTGCGCGGCGATCCCCGAGCCGCTCCTCGAGAGCGAGCTGTTCGGGCACCGACGGGGCGCCTTCACCGGGGCGGTGCGCGACCACGCCGGACTCTTCGAGCAGGCCGACGGGGGCACGCTCTTTCTCGACGAGATCGGCGAGCTCCCGACGTCGCTGCAGGCCAAGCTCCTGCGCACCCTCCAGGAAGGCACCGTGCGTCGCATCGGCGGGACAGGGGAGGTGTCGGTGGACGTGCGGATCGTCGCCGCCACCGCGGCCTCGCTGTCGGCGCCCCGCTTCCGGGAGGACCTCTTCTACCGGGTGGCGGTCGTCCACCTTCAGATCCCGCCCCTGCGCGAGCGGGCCGAGGACATCCCGCTCCTGGTGGACCATCTCCTCTCCGGGCTGTGCGCCCGCATGCGGCTGCCCCGCCCGTCCGTGAGCGACTCGGCCATGCGGCTGCTCGCCGGTCACCGTTGGCCGGGGAACGTTCGACAGCTCGAGAACGTGCTGGAGCGGGCGCTCCTGGTGGCGGACGCCGATCTGCTCGATGTGGGCGCCCTCCCCGCGGAGATGGCCGTTTCCAACCACACCCCGGTTTCGCACGACTCGCTCTCGATCCCACAACGGACGGCCGCCCTCGAGCGCACGCTCATCCGGGAGGCGCTGCGGCTGCACGAGGGCAACAAGGCCGCGGCGGCCCGGGCGCTGGAGCTGTCCTACAAGGCGCTGCTGTACAAGATTCGCGACTACGGCCTGGAGGGTGCGTGATCGCAGCGTTCGTGGTGCTCCTGCTCGCGGCGTGCGCGGGCAACGTCGACCGCGGCGAGGCGGCGTTGGCCTCCGACGACCTGCTGGCGGCGGAGGATGCCTTCCGGGCCGCGCTCGATGCCAACCCCGACGATCCCGACGCCCTCTACGGGCTCGGTTGGACGTTCCACCTGGCCGGTGAGGAGGATGCTGCGCTCGATGCGTTCGCGCGGCTCTCCCGTCTGCACCCGAGCCGGGCCGATGGCTACCGGGGCGTGGCGAGCGTGCTCCTTGGCCGTGGCGACCTGCCGGGGGCGCGCGCCCAGCTCGTCCTCGCCGAGGCCGCCGACCCCGACGATGCCGCGCTCATGCAGTCCTGGGTGATCCTGGAGCTGGCCTCGGGAGATGCCGCGGCGGCGCTCTCCCGGGCCGATGCCGGCCTCGCCCGCCACCCTGATGTCTCGCCGTTGCTGCAGGCCCGATCGGCGGCCCTGCTCACCGCGGGGAAGCAGGCCGAGGCGCGAGCGGCGGCAGAACGCGCAGTGGCGGTAGCCGAGCCGGGTCGGGAGCTGGTGGCCGCCTGGATCACCTGGGTCGATGCCGTGCTGCGGGAGTCGGATGGTCGGCTCGATCCGGAGAACTGTGCGGCGACGTCGGCGCCCGTGGTGGGCTGGCTCGATGCCGCCGACCATGTGCTCGACCGGGCAGAGGCGGCGGGGGTGCACCGCAGCAAGGTCGTGGAGGCGCGTCGTCAGGTTCGGCGTCGGCGCGCGTTCGTGGAAGACGCGTGCTCGGAGGGTGGGAAGTGATTGCCGATCTGGGAAATCTTTTCCCGGATCGTGCGCGTACCGATCGGTGGAACGCACACAAGTGCTCAGGCACGAATTTTGCTTCCAGAAAGGGTCACACCCTCGTCGAGATCGCCATCGCGCTCTGCGTGATCGGGGTTCTCGCCGGAATCGGATGGGGTGTTTTCCAGGACCGAATCTCCAGCTACCGGATGCTCCACGTCGCCCGAATGCTCCACTCCGACCTCGTCCTCATCCGCTCCCTGGCCATCGATACCAATCGAGAGGCGCGGATCCACTTCCTCACGGCCGACGCCGCGATGGACCCGGAGGATGTCGGCCACGGCTCCTGGGACCTGCAGATCGGCAACCGGGGCTCGGGCTCCACACAGTGGGACACGCTGCCCGCCGATGTGGGCGGCGTGGTCGACGTGAGCCAAGGCGAGCGCAGCCTCGAGGTCGACGGTGCGAACGCGTCGCGCTGGGTGAGCCTTGCAGAGTGGGGCGCGTTGGAGGATGATTCGATCACCTTCACCCCGCGCGGGTGGATTGCGAACCAGGGTGCGGACTTCGTGAACGGTGAGATCGAGCTGAAGGTGGTCAACAAGCGGGCATTGATCGAGCGTGGTGACGAGTCGGTGGTGCTCACCGTGAGCCGTTCCGGTCTCGCCCGCATGCGTACGGTGACCCCGTGAGTCCCCTCCTGCGCTCCACGCGCGCCGGCTTCACGCTCGTCGAGGTGATGGTGGCGTCGGCCATCCTCGGCGCTTCGCTCATCGTGATGTTCGGTTTCCACAGCCAGGCGGTGCGTTCGAACCTCAACGCGCGCCGGCTCACCGATTGCACCTACCTCGCGCAAACGCAGATGGAGCGCCTCCTGGCGCAGGACTGGGAGGAGTCGAACCGACCGTCCGACCTCTCCGAAGGCATGCGGGACGATGCGTGGATGGGGAGCGAGTCGTGGGAGAAGCTCTCTTGGCCCGACCCCGATGCGCTCGTGGTGAACGCCGCGTTCGACACCGATGAGGCCCTCGGCCCCGTGCTCTACAGCCTCTCGTGGGACGTCGAGGACATGGATGACAACGCCACCTGGGCCCGGGTCCGCGTGCGTTGCACCTACGACGATGCCGCGTTCAACACCAAGCACGGCACCACGATCTCCTCCTTCCGCTTCCGGGATTCCTGATGAAGCGCGCTCTTCGCCGGGGCTTTACCCTCATCGAGCTGCTCATCGCGCTCGCGATCGGTACGTTCGTGGTGGGCGCGCTCTACGCGCTCTTCACCGTGCAGATCAAGCAGTTCGTGTACCAGGACCTCCAGATGGAGATGCACCAGAACGTGCGCCTCGGGCTGGACATCCTGTCGCGGACGGGAAGGTCCGCCGGGCTCGGCACGGTGGGAACGGTGAACGGCGCGCTGGGCTACGGCGGTGAGGGCCTCGCCCTGCCCTCCGTGATCTCCTACGACGGCACCGGGCCTGGTGGAAGCGATGCGATCACCATCGTGTCGCAGGACGCGAACCTGATCATGTTCACCGATCCCGACGAGCTGCGCGACTGTGCGGACAGCACCGTGATGTTCGATCTCGAGCGTCCCGGCTACGCCGACCGAGTGGGCGAGTTGTCGGCCAACGAGTTCCTGCTCTGCAGCGACCTTTCGAACCCCACGAAGAAGCGGTCGCTCATGTGGCTGCTCAGCGCCGATGGGGATGCTTCCACGGGCCAGGTCACCTTCCCGAGCGGGCCCACGGCGTACTCCGACTTCGGGTCGAGCTGTGCGGTCGGCGACAACATGCCCGTCGCGATGCAGTGCTCCCGGGCCGACGTCATCACGTTCTACATCGATGCCGACGACACCGATGGCTACGGATCGGGCTCGGCCGAGCACCCCGTGCTCATGATGGACCTCGACTTCGAATCGCCGGACGACGACGACGTGCCGGTAGTCGACAACGTCGAGGACATGCAGATCGAGTACTGCTTCCGTGATGGGGACTGCTCGAGCACGACCGGTTCGGGGTGGACCGACTCGGTCGACAGCTACAGCGATACCAACGACGGCAACGACCCTGACGATCTGTACATGATGCGCTTCACGCTCGTCGTGCGCTCCTCGCGCGAAGACCCGAACCGTCTCCACGAAGGGGTCCGGGTGGCCATCGGCAACAACACGCCGAGCGCCACGGGCGATCACTACTACCGTCAGGTGCTGGCCACGGAGGTTTCGGTGCGGAACATGAGGTACCTGTCATGGATCTGATCCGTCGCCGCCCCAACCAGCGCGGGTACGCCATGCTGGTGGCGCTCATCCTCATCGCGATCATCACGATCATCGGCGCCACCTCGTTGAGCATCGCCGGGGTGGACCAGCGGGTGGCCAACTACACCCGTCGGCATGCCGCGATCACCGACGCGGCCGACGCCGGCGGCGAGCACGCGCGTATGCAGCTGATGTTCGAGGTGCCGGCCAACGAAGGCTGGGACACCGCAGCGCAGGTCTTCGTGGAAGAAGCCGACGCCCAGTCCTGGTTCGAGGGCGATGTGGTGTCGATGCCGCTCGGCAACTACGAGGTGGCCGCCTCCTTCGCGAAGTGCGGGCAGCCGCCGCCCGGCTACAGCACGGAGGAAGGCCAGGCCTCCTTCCGCGCCGACTACTGGGAGATGGATTCGCATTCCTGGTTCGAGTCGATGGATTCTTCGGGCGACCAGTCCAACCCCTCTGAAGCCCGCGTGGCGACCATGGTCCGCAAGGTCATGCGCGGCACCTGCACGGAAAGGTGATCCCATGAAACTGCAAAATCTGCCGCTCGCGGCAATACTGCTCTCGCTCCCGACATCGGCGTACGCCGTGGGGCCCAGCACGGTTTCTGAGGCCCTCTCCACCAAGCAGGCGGTGCCGCCGGCGATCATCTTCGTGATCGACCGCGACAGCAGCATGGGCAGTCCGTGCTTCGCGGGCAGCACCACGAGCTGTTTCGAGGATGCCGTCGACATCGTGAAGCAGATCTCGCGGCACTACGGCGAGGTGAAGTACGGCGTGGTGGCCACGGCCGACTCGGCGGGCGACAGCAACTTCTACAAGGTGGCGCCCGTCGGCAGCACCTACGCCCAGATCTCGACCGCGCTCTCCGCGCTTACGGTCAGCTCCGGCTCCACGAGCAACCTCGGCGAGGTGGTGGACAGCGTCAGCTCCGACTACCTCGACCTGACGGCCACCGAGGACGGGAGCGACGACGACGGCGATGGTTACGACGGCGACTGGGACGAGTCGCCCTTCGCCTACTACTGCTCCGATGTGTACGTGGTCGTCCTCACCTCGGGCCGCCCCGTGGACGACGACGACCCGGACCCCGGCGCGGGCTCGGCCACCCCTCTTGCCGACGTGTACTGCGATTCGGCCGGCTACGCGGCCTCGGCCGGCGTTCCCGACGTGGAGTGCCGCTACGACAACGTGGTCACCGACGTCTACACCCACGACCACAGCAGCCTCGCCGGCTACCAGCGCCTCGTGACCTCGACCATCGCCCTCGGGCTCGACCCGTCGGGCAGCACAAGCGACGAGATCGCCGACGCCCTCTACCAGAGCGCGGCCGACAACACCTACGGCGATGGCGTGTACAGCAACGCCACGTCGAAGGATGATGCCCTGGCCTCCGCGCTGGCCGTCGTGTCCGACCTGATGTCGGGTACCTACGCCCGCTCGAACCCCGTCATCGCCAACAACGGGTCCTACCTCCTCTACACCTACTACGAGCTCACGGGCGACCGGCCGCTCGCCGAAGGTCACGTCCTCGCGTTCGAGATGGACACGGACCCCAGCAGCGCCACCTACGGCGACATCCTCTACTACAGCGGTTCTCCCTACGACGACTACCTCGGCGCCGTGTGGGACGGCGGCTGGCTGCTGTACTCCCGCGTTGCGGACGCCGGCGAGCTCAACAACGACGACATGGACGGCTTCCAGCAGCGCGACATCTACTTCTACGAGGACACCTTCGCGACGTACATGCCGGGTGATGCGAAGGAGAAGCGCCTGAGCTTCGACTCCGAGATGGCCGGCCTCACCTCGTCGTCCGCCCTGCTCGACCTCGTGCTCGACGACAGCGTGGACAGCAGCGGGTCGCTGACCTCGCCGGAGCACGACCTCGACCAGAGCGGCGCGGTCGACAAGAACGACGTGCAGCAGCTCGTCGACTTCACCCGCGGTGTCTCATCCGCGCGCTTCCGCTACCTCGACCTCGAGCGCGGCCGGTGGAAGTTGCAGGACTCGCCGTACTCGGCGCCCACGGTGGTGACGGCCCGCAACGACCGCTACTCGATGAGCACCTCCTACCGCACCTTCCTCGACCTCCTCGAGGCGGAAGAGATGCCGGACCTCGTGCTGCTCGCCGCCAACGACGGCATGCTTCACGCGTTTGCGTTGACCGACGACGAGAGCACGCCGACGGCCGACGAGTCGGGCGAGGAGCTCTGGGCCTGGGTGCCCAACACGCTGATCCTGCGCGACCGTGGCAACGCCTGGGGCAACGGGCTGGTGGATGCCGTGGTGTACGGCCGCAGCTTCCTGTTCGACGGCACCCCCGTCGTGGAAGATGTGTGGATCGACCTCGACGGCGATCGGCAGAAGGAATGCGGCGCCTCGCTCGATGACTGCGAGTGGCGGCGTGTGGCCGTCGTGCAGCAGAACTTCGGTGGTTCGCGCACCCTCGCGCTCGACATCACCAAGTCCGACGAACCCCAGTTCCTGTGGGAGCAGACCAACTCGGTGGATGACACCGCGATGGGCTACACCACGAGTCGCCCCGCGATCTTCAACATCTACGACTACTCGGATTCCTCGGCGCCCACCGACCGATGGGTGGCCCTCTGGGGTAGTGGCCGCGCGGCCGAATACTCCGATTCGTCCACCAACTACTACGAGACGGTGGAGGGCAACCTCTACATGTGGGCCATCGGCGACACGGCGTTCAACACGGCGACGGCTTCGTTCTCCGTGCAGGGCTCCAACATCGGTTCGGCCCACCCGGACTACAGCTCTTCGGCCGCCACGCTCGACGTCGACTCCGATGGTCGGCTTGAGTACACCTACATCTCCGCGCCGCCGGCGGTCGTCGATGCCGACTCCGACGGTGATGCCGACGTGGTCTACTTCCCGGTCACCCTCGGCTACGACCCGGCCGTGGGGTTGAGCACGAACGCCAACCCGGGCCACTCGTACATCTACAAGGCGCTCATCAACGACGCCGACCCGGGCAACCTCACCTGGTGCGAGTTCTACGACCCGATGGATGGCGCGGCCGCCACCGGAGGCACGGGCACGGTCGCCTACGGCAGTCGGCCCGAGGTGTACTACGCCATGTCCACCTCGTGGATGAAGGACGGGAGCCTCGGCGTGTACTGGGGTACCGGTTCGCCCTTTCAGGACACCGACGACATGACGGCCGGCGCGTTCTTCTTCATGAAGGACACCAGCCCCGAGACCTGCTCGGCGCCTCTCGCGCTCGAGTGTGGCACCGAGACCGGCGGCTTCTACCAGCTGGCCGCGGGCGAGCGCCTCACCAGCGATCCGCTCGTGTACGGCGGCGTGGTCTACTTCAGCACCTACACCCCCGACACCGACGTGTGCACGGCGGGCGAGGGCCGCATCTACGGCCTCGACTACACCGACTGCGGCTCCGGGCTCGACACCAACGGCGATGGCACGGCCACCACGGCGGACGAGGACTTCATCTCGACCACGGGCTTTGTGTCGAACATCGCGATCGGCGAGAACGGGAAGCTCTACTTCGCCTCCGGAACGACGATCGATTCGTTCGATTCCGTGCAGGACCCGTTCGCGGGCACCGCCACCGTGGGTTGGATGGAGATGTACTGAGCCGAAAGGCTCAGAGCCCGTCGACGGGCAGGTAGGGCCGCGGGTCCACCCGCTCGTCGTCGATGACCAGCTCGTAGTGGAGGTGGGGGCCCGTGGACATCCCGGTGCTCCCCACCAGGGCCACCGTCTGCCCGGCGAGCACCTCCTCGCCTTCGAGGACCAGCAGCTGGGATGCGTGGCAATACCGCGTCTGGATGCCGCCTCCGTGGTCGATCTCCACCATCTGGCCATGGCCGGAGTGCCAGCCCACGAAGTCCACCGTGCCTGCGCCTGTGGAGAGGATCGGCGTGCCGTACTCTGCCCCGATGTCGAGCCCGCCATGGAACTTCCACCGCGAGCGGGCGAAGGGGTCGCGCCGCCAACCGAAGCCGCTGGTGAGCTGCCCTTCTACCGGCCAGAGCTGCGGCATGGCCTCGCTGGCACGTTGGAGGCGTGCGAGGTTCTCCTCTAGGGCCTCGAAGTCGATGGCCGCGAGCTCCGTGAAGAGGGCGGCGGGGGTGAGGGTGGGTTGCGGGTCGGTGTCGCCCACCACGCCGGCGATCCAGGCCTCGCGTGAGGCCATGGCCTCGCCGTCGAGCGGGCCAAAGCCCGGCAGGGAGCCGGTGGCGGCGAGGCCGCGGAGCTGTTCGTCGTAGGCGCGCACGCGCTGGATGAGGGGCTCCAGCTCCCCGAGCTCGCGGCGCACGCTCTCCACCTCGCCCTTGAGCGCGAGGTTCTCCGAGACGAGCGCATCGTGGGCCGTCACCCGCGAGAACGTGGCCACCTGCACCACCGCTGCGAGCACCAGCGCGCCGAGGCCCCCCCCGCCAAGGCCGAGGATCAGGCGAAGCCTGCGCAGGCCGATGGTGTACTGGACCGGCTGCCCGCCCCCGCCATCGGCCACCACGAGGAACGTGTAGCGGCGTTCGGGCCTGGGCCTCTCGCGGCCAGGCGCCGTGGACATCAGTTGACCTCGTCGACCCGGGCGATCACGGTGGTGATGTTGTCGTCGCCCCCGCGCTCACAGGCCAGCTGGACCAGACGGCGGCAGGCCTCCTGGGGAGACATGGCGCGGGTGCATTCGCCGATGTCGGCCGGGTCGACCAGGTTGGAGAGCCCGTCGGAGCAGAGGAGGAACTTGTCTCCTCGGCGGACGGCCCGGACCTGGATGTCGACCTCCACGTCCTCAAGGTAGCCGAGCGACCGGGTGATCACGTTCTTGAGCTTGTGGTTCCGCGCCTGATCGGGGGTGAGGAGCCCGGCGCGGATACGCTCGTTCACGAGCGAGTGGTCTTCGGTGAGCTGCTCGATGCGCCCATCGCGAACGACGTAGGCCCGGCTGTCGCCGACATGGGCGAGGTAGGCGTTGTTCCGTTCGATCATGAGCACGAGGCAGGTCGTACCCATGCCGTGGTACTCGGGCTCGGCCGCGGCCTTCTCGAAGATTCGCTTGCCGGCGAGCCGGACCGCGTAGCGCAGCCGCTCCCGGGCGAACTCCACATCCCCTTCCTCGCGGGCGGCTTCGATCTCGGGGATCACGGCGGCGCCCTGCAGGACCTCCTCCACCGTGTTGACCGCGATGGCGCTCGCGAACTCTCCCCCGGCGTGCCCGCCCATCCCGTCGCAAACCACGAAGAGCCCGATCTCGTCGTTGATCAGGTAATTGTCTTCGTTGTTGGTTCGCTTCACACCGACGTCGGTGATTCCGCAGGAGGTGATGCGCATGATGTTGTGTGGCGTAGCGCGTCGGGGCCCCGATCGGCAATCCCGAAGTGTCACGCGTGCCCGCTCAGGGGTGGTGGAGCGCCAGCCGTTTCCACCCTGCAACGTCGATCTGTTCGGCTCGAGCGCCCGGCGAGACCCCGGCGCGCTCGCACCAGGCGATGGCGGCTTCGCGCCCCACCTGGGCGCCGAACGCGTTGGTGAGCGTCTTTCGACGCGCCGAGAAGCCGAGGCGCACGGTCTTGTCGAAGGTCTCCCACGACGCCCCGCCGAAATCGACAGCGGGGTGCGGCGTGAAGCCGACGACCGCGCTGTGCACCTTCGGCGGCGGGTGGAAGGCGCCCGGCGGCAGGGTGACGAGCCGTTCGGCGCGGCTGCGGACCTGCACCTGGACCGACAGGGAGCCGTAGGTGCGCGAGCCGGCATCCGCCTCGATGCGATCGGCCACCTCCCGCTGGAACATCAGGGCCATCGGGACCCGCAGCTCGAGCAGCCGCAGCAGGAGCGGGCTGGCCACGTTGTACGGCAGGTTCGCGACCACGCGGTCCACCGTCGGGAGCGGAACCTTCATGGCATCGCCCTGCACCAGCTCCACGTCGGGAACCACCTGCGGGAGGGCGGCGGCGAGGTCGCGGTCGAGCTCGATGGCCACGACGTGGGCACCCGCGCGAGTGAGCGAGGCGGTGAGCACGCCGAGACCGGGGCCGATCTCGAGCACGCGCTCGCCGCGGCGCACCCCGGCGCGGGCGACGATGCCGTCGGCGATGTCGTCGGAGACGAGGAAGTTCTGCCCGAAGCGCCGGCGCGCAGAGGCCTCGAGCTCGCGCAGCCGGGCGGCCGGGTGAAGCGTGGGGGTCATGTACCAACCTCCCACCGCGAACGCGCGGTGGCGGAAAGCGGCCAGGGCGGGTGCCCGGCCGCGAGATGAAGCGCGGCGACGTTGCCGATCATGGCGGCATTGTCGGTGCAGGTTTCGCGCGGGGGGAGGAAGACCTCGAGGCCGCTCGCGCTGAGGACCTCGCGGATTCGACCGTTGGCGGCGGCGCCGCCGCCGATGGCCACGCGGCGGATGCCCGTGGTGGAGACGCCCCACTCCACCCGATCGAGGAGGTAGCGGGCCACGGTGTCCTGGAAGGAGGCGGCCACGTCGGCCGGGCTCGTTTCCGGGTGGCGCTCGATCCAGGTCCGCACGGCGGTCTTGAGCCCGCTGAAGCTGAGGTCGTGCGGGCTCCGGCTCGGGCGGGGCATGGGGAAGGCGACCGCGCGAGGGTTGCCGGAGCGAGCGAGGGCCTCCACGCGCGGCCCGCCGGGGTAGCCGAGCGACAGCATGCGGGCGACCTTGTCGAAGGCCTCCCCCGCGGCGTCGTCGGTGGTTTCGCACAGGACGCGGTACTCTCCGACGGCGAGGGCAGCGTAGAGCGTGGTGTGCCCGCCGGAGACGACCAGCGAGAGGAAGGGGAACGCCGGCGCGGGATCGTTCAGGAGCGCGCTGAGCAGGTGCCCTTCGAGGTGGTTCACGCCAACGAACGGCACCCCCCATCCGAGGGCCGCGGCCTTCCCGAAGGAGAGGCCGACGAGCACTGCACCGATGAGCCCGGGGCCGGCGGTGGCCGCGACGGCATCTGGGCGGGTGATCCCGGCGGTGTGGAGGGCGGCTTGCACGGTGGCCACAATTTGTTCGGCGTGAGCGCGCGAGGCGATCTCCGGCACGACGCCACCGAAGCGGGCGTGCGCCGCCTGCCCCCGCACGACATCGCTGAGCACGCGCACCCGGCCCTCCGAGGCGCACACCACCGCGCACGCGGTCTCGTCGCAGCTGCTCTCGATCGCGAGGACGTTCACGGGCGGCTGCTAACCGACGTGGGCGTCAGTGCTTCACCCTCGCACGGTAGGTGGCCTCGTCGAAGCGGCCGCCGTCCTGCCGCGAGTCGTGGCAGGTGATGCACTGGCTGGTGGGCGGCGACCGCACGAGGTGCGACTGCTGGGGCCCGGCGACGTGAGCGCGTCCCGCGCCATGGCAGGCTTCGCAGCCCACATCCTCGAGGCCGCCGAGGCGGCGGGGGTCCTTCGGCCCCTCGCGGTCCGTCGCTCCGGTCACGTGGCAGGTGTAGCAGTCGGGGTCGTACTGCCGCTCCTGCGCCACCAGCGCGGCCCACGCGCGTGCGTGCCCGGTCGTCTCCCACTGGGCCGCCTGCTCGGCATGGCAGCCGGTGCAGGCGTTGTTTCCCACGTAGGGGCCCATGCCCGTGCCGTCGTGCTGGGTGCTGGTGCCCGTGGCGGGGGCGCTGGAGGCAGCGCCCGAGTGCGCCGTCTTGAAGGCGGAGACGAGGGCGAAGGTGGGGGCGTGCTCCGCGATGTCGGTGCCGAGCGGGCGCAGCTCGTTCTTGACGGAGCCTTCAACGGTGCCGGCGGGGGCCGCGTGGGCCACCGCGTCGGCCGCCTTCGTCTCCTTCTTCTTCCAGAACTCCTCCTGGCGCGAGATGCGGTCTCGCGCACGTTCGTCCTCCGCCTGTGCCTTGCGCTCCGCGAGCTCCTTGAGCTTGGCCTGCGCGGCCGCGAGGTCCTCCGCCCGGGCGACGCCGGCGCCGTCATCACGCCAGGAGCGGCCGCCGGCCGCCGGGTTGACCTCGAGGAGGCCGAGGAGCTTCCCGCGCGTGCCGCTCGCGAGCAGGAGCCCGCCGTTGTCGAGCGCGACCGGCGAGGCAAGGCTCTCCATGCCATCGCTGCTCACGATGAAGTCCACGCCCGGGGCCGCCACCGCCAGCGCCTCGTCGCGCGCGCGCTTCTGGTCGCTGAGCACGATGTACACGGTGTCATCGACGGGCAGTGACGCGAGCAGGGCCTTCGGGTCGCGCACCTGGCAACCCGGCAGCTCGAGCTCCGGCCCGACGATCCCGTACACCACGACCCCGCCGCCGCCCACCTCCAGGCGGCGGGTGGTGGGCCAGGGGAGCGGCTCGGCGCAGACGAGGTTGCTGACGACATAGGGGAGCGCGTGCTTGGCGGCGAGCCCTTCGAGCACGGCGCGGCCGAGCGCGAAGTCGCCCCGCGCGGGCAGCATCGCGTCGATCCCGCCGAGGGCGTAGGCCTCCGCGATGAGCCCCGCCTTGGCCTCGTGGTCGGCGACCGCCGCGGGGGCGATCACCGGACCCCGGCTGAACAGCCCTCCGGCATCCACCGTGACGTGCGGACGCCCACGCTCCTTGAGCGTTGCAACAACCGAGTTTCTCCGGGACAGACCGCCCTGGGGATGCCGCGGTCAGCCACACGGCTCGATCTCGCCGTCAACCCCCCCCTGGTAAACCAGTGTGAAGCCGGCGGGGGCTTCGGACGGGAGGTTTTCGGGCGGCGTGGAACAGGCGAGCAGCAGCGGGACGAGTGTCATTTCCCCTCCGATGGCTGTCCTTCTTCCTTGCGTTTCTTGATGCGCTCGAGACGCTCGGCCTCCCGCACCTCCTTGCGCTCCGCCTCGATCCGGGCGGCGCGTTCTTCTTCCTCCGCCTCGCCCCGCGCGTGGCGACCGTGCTCGCGGTGGAGGTCCTCCACGACATCGAGCAGCCCCGAGTCCACGAGGTACACCTCGGGGTAGGTGAGGTTTCGGGCGTACCACTGGTGCCGCACGTTTCCCTCGGCGTCGGCCGACGGGGGGCCCTCCTTGCCGAGCAGCAGCGTGGTGGTGACCTGCTCCTTGTCGACAAGGTCGATGCGGAGGACCGGGTGGTCAAAACCGTAGGTGGCGTCGCTGCCGGTACCCACGAATTCCAAGCTCTCGAGGTTGGCCGCGCGGGAGCCGACGCGCCTCGGCGTGCTGCCCGGGGCGATGACCCCGTCCTCCCACTGCCACTCCGACGCCGCCTGGACCACGGTGACGGTGCCGGCGAGCGCGGTGTCGTCGGGGTCGGTGGGGTGGAAGGTGCTGGTGACGGAGACGAGGTCGTTCTCCTCCACGCGGGAGAAGCGACGAAGGCGGAGCGCCGCCGGGTCGGCCTCGAAGTCGGCGAGGAAGACATCGCGGACCTCGTAGACGTAGGGCTCGCCTTCGAGCATCGCCCACGCCAGGGGGTACTCCCCTTCGGTGTTGCCGCTTGGCGACCCGAGCAGCAGGGTGAGCGGCGCGCGCCCACCGGCGAACCGCACCTGGATGCGCGCCCGCGGCGCCGCGAGACCGTACACCGAGAGGTCGGCCGGTTCGCCCTCCACGAAGTCGATGGCCTTCATCGCGCTGATTCGGCCCAGGAGCCCGCGCACCTCCATGTCGGCGGCGGCGAAGGCTTGCGGCTCGAGGAGGTCCCACAGGCGCTCGCCCGTGCGCTGGAGCTTCAGCCGCTTCCCGCCCGGGAGCGTGGCATCCAGACCGTCAACATCCTTGCTGTCGAAGGTGGCGAACCGGCGCTCCCGGAACTCCGCCAGCCCGAGGGAGTAGTAGTCCATGGCGGACTTCTTGACGGTGTAGATGGCCTCTTCACCGCTCTTGCGCACGTAGAAGCTCACGCCGGTGGGGTTCGGATCGCCGGCGTCGAATTCGTGCAGCGTGCCGTCGCGCATGGTGAGCTTGACGTGGATCGCGCTCGGGCCGAGCCCGTAGAGGGAGGCATCGTCGCTCCCGTCGACCACGCTCGCGCGCGACACGAGGTCGTGGAGCTGGTGCTTCACCCGGTTCACCATCTGGCGGCTCGCCCGCATCTCGGAGCCTTCGATCCACCACGCATCCGGCCGTTCGACCAGGGCGATCGTGCCGTCGGGGCGGGTGACGTCGATGCGTACCAGGTCGGCCTTCTCGAACACGAATAGCGCCACGCCCTCCTGCTTGGAGGCCGCCGCCTTGCGCTCCTTCGGCGTGAGCTCCACGGGCCGCGACGCCCAGTAGGCCCCGCCGAGCAGGACCAGGACCACCAGCGCAATCAGCGTGCCGCGAAACTGTTTCACCCTACCTCCCGCGCCGTGCTGCCCACACCCCGGCGCCGAGGAGCAGCACCAGGATCGGGCCCATTCCCAGCGCCAACCAGCGAATCTGCTCGATGTCCTCCACGCTGATCGCCAGCCGCCGAACCGCCGCGGGCTTGCCCACGACGGAGATACGGTCGTCGTCGCGCACGAGCCACCGGAAGCTGTTGAGGACGAAGCTGGCGTTGCCGGGCCCCTCGGCGAGGAGGCCGTTGGTGAAGACCTCGGAGTCGCCGCTCACCAGTACCCGGGCGTTGCCGCGGCTCACGAGCCCCGAATCGCTGGACACCTCGAGCGCCACCGCCATCGAGACGGGGCCGGCGCCGTCGATGTCCGGCTCGTACACGCCCTGCCCGCTCCGGACCTCGCCGCCGCGATCGATCCAGCCCTCGCGGCTCGTCTCCAGCACGATGGAGCTGCGGATGCCTTCCATGGGCGGCACCGACGGCTGCACCGGGGCGGCGCTGCTCACCACGGTGACGAGGTTGTCCTCCGCGAGGTCGCGCGTGATGACGTGCCCCTTGTACCGGGGCACCGGGCGGTCCGGGTAGGGGAAGACGAGCATCTTGTCGAGCACGCGCCCGCTGGGGATGGCTACGCCGAGCCGCCCGAGGATGCCCGGCACCGGCGAGTCGGGATCGACCGCGATGAGCAGCGACCCGCCGCCAGCGAGGTAGGCGAGGAGGAGGTCCTCCTCCAGGGGCGGGATGGGTACCCGGGGGCGAAGCACGGCCACGGCCGCGGCATCATCCGGCACCCGCGGTACCGGGAAGTCGGTCTGCCTCACGAAGTCGAGCTTCTTGAGCTCGTAGTCGTCCTGCTGCAGCACCGCCGCCACTTCTGAGAGGCCGCCCAGGTCGGACTTCTGCGGATCGAGCTCCCCGTGGCCGACGAGGGTGTACACGATGCGGTGGTTGTCGGCTGTGAGCTGGGCAAACGCCCGGGCAACCGCCTGCTCGCCGAGGAAGTCGAGGCGACGGTCGTTGCCGGTGCCCACGCGGCGGAAGAGCTCGCGGTCCTTGATGTCGACCCGGGCCTGGCCGCGCTGCACCACCACCGTGCTGTAGTCGGTCACGCCGAGCTTCTCTGCCGTCAACCGGTCCTTGTCGAGGTCGACGAAATGGACCTCCACGACCTGCGAGGCGAAGTCGAGCTCGTCGATCAGGTCCTGGAGGGCCCGATCCTTGAAGTAGGTCTCCTTCTTGCCCCGCTGCCCGCTGAAGGCCGTGACCACGACGGGCTCGCCGTCCCGATCCAGCAGCGCCAGCTTCGTGCGCGTGTCGGCGAGGAGCACGGACCCCTGATCGGCGCTCAGGTCGTACCGGATGCGGTGGAGGTCGACCAGCAGGTAGCCCACGCACGCCACCGCGATCATCACGGCGCTCATGAGGAAGGCGTTGCTGCCCGCGGCGAAACGCCGCTTTCGCTGACTCACCGCCATCGGCGGGACTCCAACGCGCGGTAGGTGAGGAAGAGGAAGCAGAAGGCCAGCGCGGCGAAGTAGTACACGTCGGCCGAATCGACGATCCCGCGACCGAAAGAATCGAGGTGGTTGAGGACGCCGAAGGGGCGCACGCGCTCGGCGAGCTCGTCCCCCACCAAGGCCTCGGCGCGGCTCACGAGCCAGAAGGGCAGGAGGAAGACGATGCCGAGGAGGCCCGCCGCGAGCTGATCGTCGAGCAGGGAGGACGAGAACAGCCCCGCCGCGCAGAAGGCCGCCGCCGCCAGCAGGAGGCCCAGGTAGGTGGAGGCGACGACGCCCCAGTCCGGATCACCGTAGTAGGCGAGGATGGCCGGCAGGATCGCCGTGCCGAGGAACATCAACCCGCAGAGGGTGACCGACGCCAGCCACTTGCCGAGGACGAGGGCGAAGGGGGAGATCGGCGAGGTGAGCAGCATCTCGAGGGTGCCCTGGCGCCGCTCCTCCGCAAAGTGCCGCATCGTGAGCATCGGGAGGATGAAGAGCTCGACGATCGCGAGGTTGCTGGCGAGCACGCGCAGGCTCGCCTCGCCGGTGAGCGTGATCCCGAGGAAGAAGAAGAGGCCGCTGAGGAAGAGGAAGACGGCGAGGAAGGCGTAGGCGGTGGGATTCACCGCGTAGACCCGCATCTCCTTCTTCCAGATCGTGAACACCGTGCTCATGCGGCGGTGCCCTCCCGGCCGACGATGCTGATGAACGCCTCCTCAAGGCTCGGCAGCCGGCGCTCGAGCGCCCTCACGCGAAACGCGCCGGAAGCGGCGGAGGCGGCGAGCCCCTCGCGCGGATCGCCCTCGGCGCGCACCCGCCAGGCCGCCCAGCCGTTGACCTCCCCGAGCGGCTCCACCAGCTTCACGCCTGGAAGACGGCCCAACTGGGGCCCTTCGATGCCCTGAACCTCCACGTACGTCCACGGGCCGCCGGCGGCCCGGCCGCGGAGCTCCTCGATCGCCCCGTCGGCCACGATCTGGCCGTTGGCGATCACCACGGCGCGGGGGCAGAGCGCCTCCACCTCGGAGAGGATGTGGGTGCTGAGGATGACGGTGTGATCGCCGGCGAGGGAGAGCACGAGGTCCCGGATGCCGGCCACCTGCGCCGGATCGAGCCCGGACGTAGGCTCGTCGAGGATGAGGACGGGCGGGTCATGGAGGATGGCCTGCGCCAGCCCCACGCGCTGCCGGTAGCCCTTCGACAGCGAGCCGAGGAGACGACGCTCCCAGCCCACGAGGCCCACGCGCTCCATCGTTTCGCCCACGCGACGGCTGCGGTCCTTGCGCGCCATCCCGCGCAGCTCCGCGCAGAAGTCGAGGTAGACGCCAACGCTCAACTCCGGGTAGAGCGGCGGCGTTTCCGGCAGGTACCCCACACGTTGCCGCACGGCGTGCGGATCGTCAAACACATCGAAGCCCGCGACCCGCACCTCCCCGGCATCGGCCGGAAGGAAGCCGGTGAGGATGCGCATCGTGGTGGTCTTGCCCGCGCCGTTGGGCCCGAGGAAGGCGGCGATCTCACCCTTGGCCACGTTGAAGGAGACATCTCGGAGCGCCAGCCGGGGCCCGTAAGCTTTGTGCAGTCCGATGACTTCGATCATTCGCGCCACGGTTAATACGATTGCCATGTGGTTGCTCACAATCGGGCTCGCGAAGGCGGGGCCGGTCGATCGGGTGTTGTTCGTGGTTGGAAGCCGGATCGTGACGCAGAGTGACGTGGTTTTCGAGCGCTTCTTCGACCCGCTGGACGCGAGTCCCGTACCCGCCTTCGAGGACCCCGCGGTTCCCCTCGCGGAGCGGCTTCGGGATGTGGCGGCCGTGCGGCAGCTCGCCGGCGAAACGTCCGTTTTTCGGCCCGACTCGGCAGAGGTGCGGGCACGTGCCGATGCGTTCCTCTCGCACTGGGCGCGGGGGGAGGATGGCCTGGCCGCGCTCCGGAGCTGGGGCTTCGACGAGAGCGCGTTTCTCGGCTTCCTCTACAGCCGGCTGGTGGCCGAACACTTCGTGATCCGGAGCCTGCCTCCCCCGCGGGCGGATGCCAGCGAGGCGGAGCGGGAGGACTGGGGGCGGCGCTATGCGGGCTGGATGGAGGAGGCCCGCGCCCGCGTGGACATCCGGGTGCCCCTCGCGGTGGGGGCAGCGCCTTGACCGGGCTCCGGCCGTACCCGCTCACCCGGGCCCACCGGAACGAACTCCTGCTCGTGCAGGCGGGTGCGCTGGGCGCCGAGGCCTGGACGGCCGGCATGATCGACGAGGAGTTCGACCGTCCGGGCGGCATCCTCCTCGGGATCGGCGAGCCGCTCTGCGGGTTCGCGTGCGCGTGGGTCGTGCTCGACGAGCTCCACCTGCTGCTCATCGCGGTCGAGGCGTCGGTTCGCCGGCAGGGAGTCGCGGCACACCTCCATGAGGCGCTGCTCGACGAGGCGCGCGGTCGGGCGTCGGCGGGCTGGCTGGAGGTGCGCGCCGACAACCTCCCCGCGGGCGCCTTCTACGAGCGACACGGCTGGGAGCCGGTGGGTACGCGCCGGCGCTACTACGCCGATGGTTGCGATGCGATCGTGATGCGCCGAGCCCCGCTCTACCAGCCGGCGGCGAACCGGTAGGTCTTGCCCACCTTGAAGGGCCGCGCGATCCGCTGGAAGCGCCACGCGGTGATGGTGCGCTGCATGCAGCTCTCGAGCTCGGGGTCGGGGTTCTCGAGGGCGGTGCTGCCGAAGCCGGACACCGTGCCATCCGTTTCGATGGTGAACTTCACCTTCCAGCCGCCCTGGAACGTGGGATCGGCCTTCAGGCGCCGCTGCACGCAGGACTCGACCTGCGGGTAGTAGGCGCTTGAGACCTCCTTCGCCATCGCCTTGATCTCTTCATCTGTCTGGAGCACGGTGGTGTTCACGCGGCTCACCGCGATCTCCACCTCACCCAGACGGGAGCCGCCGGGGCCCACGCTGTCGATGCCCACGGCCGCCACGCCGCCCGGCCCCGACGAGGGGGCCAGCTTCACCGCCGAGGGGCCACCAGTTCCGGACGATCCCGCGGTAGCGATTCCTTCGCCACCGCCAGCCGGTACGACGGAGCCGGGGCTCCGCTTGCCGGGCCGCTTGCCGATCTCGGTGGTTGGCGCCGGCGCGCTCGGAGCGACCTCCTTGTGGGCGATCATCCCATCGCGGGGGGCCATGTAGACATCTTCGAGCTCGTAGACGAGCTCTTCCTGCTGGGCCTGCCACTGGTACCAACCGCCCGCGCCGGCCAGGGCGAGCAGCACCACCGCGGCGGCGGCGAGGCCACGGGCGCGGGTCTTCGAGCGCTGCTTTGCGGCCTGCTGCTCTGCCGCCTGCCGCTGGCGCTGTTCGAGGCCGGGGTCGGTTGCCGCCTCTTCGCCCGGAATCTCCAGCATGCAATGCGTGCAGTTTCCACCAGCGCGCGCGAGCTCGGCCGAGATGTGCCCTCGGCAAAACGGGCAGATGGGGGTGCGGGCGGGGGCCGAGGCGGTCACGGCAACGAGGCTAACGAGTCAGGCAGCCTCGGCGCAACCGCCTGTCAGCTTCCGGACACCTTCGGTCCCGACCATTCCGACATGCCGCCCAGCACGTTGTAGATGTGGGTGCCGCCGATGCTGGTCACGAACTCGGCCGCCGAGGCGCTGCGACCCCCGCCTTGGCAGACGAAGATCACGTGGGTGGTCTGGCCAAGCTCGCTGTAGCGGTGGGGGAGCTCATCCACGGGGATGTGGCGCGCAACCGGCGACCGTTCCGACTCGAATTCGCGCTTGGTGCGCACATCGACGAGGATGTACGGCGAATCCTTCTCCGCGAGCATGGCCAGCGCTTCGTTGCTGGTGACATCCTTGACGAGCGCTGCGGGGGCGCCGGGCGTGCGGAGCTGGCCATCGCCGGAAGCGTTCGGCGGCGGGGGAGGCTGGGGAGGCGGCGGCGGTTCGCGACCCGCGATGCCGGACACGATGTCGAGCAGGCGCTCCACACTGGGAAGGCCGCGCTCGTTGAAGCGGACGACACCTTCGCTGTCCACGATCACGACCTGATCGCGGCACTGCGGCACCACCCGGCCGGAGGCCCGGTACCCGCGCGCGGCCATGGCGAGCGGATCGTAGAGCAGGAAGGTCTCCACCCCGACCTGCGTGCGCCAGGCGCGGAGCGCATCGGTGCGGGCGGTGTTCACCCCGAAGAGCGCACAATCGAGCGCTTCGAACCGGGTGCGTTCCGCGTCGAGACGGCGGAACCACTCGGCCGAGGGATCGTCGAGCTTCTGGAGGAAGACCAGCATGACATGCAGGTTCCCCTTGAAGTCGGCGAGCTTGATCCAGGTGCCATCATCGGCAGTGAGGGAGAGGCCGGTGGCCGGGCTGCCGACCGGCAGGGGTTTCCAACGGAGGAGCGAAACGAGCATCGACATCCTGTGCCCCCTAAGTCACTCGGCCGCCTCTCGCTGCTCGTCGCGCCGCCGCAGCGCTTCGAGCAGGAGGAATTCGGATTGCCCGTGGATGTTGTTGGCGCCGCTGTCATCGAAGCGCACGTCGAAGCGGCCCTGGTCGAGCAGCGCCAGCGAGTAGAGCGCCTCCTCGCCGGTGCGCCGGCCGTGCTGGGCCGCCACGATCTGGCCCTCACGGACCTGCACCGCGCCGGGCTCGCCCGCGTCGGTGATCTGCACGAGCGCGGTTTTGCCGCCGAGCGTCAGGGTCTGCAGGAGGTCGATGAGACCGAGGTCGTGGAGCACGCCGCTGATCCCGGTGGTGTCGGAAGGCCGGCGGGCCACGGCGCGCCGGAGCTTGGCCACGACGACATCGGGGTGGATGGGCTTTTCGAGCACATCCTCGGCGCCGAGCTCGAGTCCGCGGGCGACATCCTTGGCGCCGCCGCCCTTGTCGGTGAGCAGCAGCACCGGGACGTGCCGGAGCGTCTCGATCCGGCGCATTTCCAGCATCAGCGAAATACCGTCCTTCCGGGGCAGGCGCTGGTTGGCCACGACCGCAGCCGGCACGAGGTTCCGGGCGAGCTGGAGGGCCTGCTCGCCGTCGGCGGCCACGATCACATCGAACCCCGCCGCGCTCAGGCGGGCCTCGAGGGCGGTGAGGACGGCGGCTTCGCGCTCGGCGAGGATGATGGTGGCGCTGGAGCCGCCGCCTGCGGCCACCTGATGCCGGAGCCCTTGGCGCCTCAGCACGTGCGCGAGGCAACGCAGCACCCGCGCATCGTGCCGCGCGGCCTCGGGGCCGAGGGCTTCGACGGGGTCGCCCCCATCCACCACCGCGGCGCGCACGGCGGCCCGCGCGGTGTACAGGATTTCCACCCGCAGGTCGCGGCCGGGGCCTTCCTGACCGGTGAGGCGCCGCTCCACGGCGGTCAGCAGCCCATCGATGTCCCAGGGCGGATCGAACTGGCGGAGCACGGTCATCGCGAGCGCGAACCGCCGGCCTTCGTCGCGGGTGTCGAGCATGCCACTGACGAGGCTCAGCTCGTCGAGGTCGCAGAACAGCGCGGCGAGCTGCAGGGCATCGCGGTCTTCCGGTCGGAGCTGCATCTCCTCGGAGAGCGCCGAGGTGAGGCGGGCGGTGCGCCGCACCCGACCCCGGGCATCCATCTGGCGGGACTCGCCAGCGAGCAGGAGGAATTCGGTGAGCTGCAGGAAGAACTGCCGGGAGCGGTCTTCGGCCACCGCGCTCCGGCCGCTGAGGCCGAATCCATCCACCGGGCAGAGGCGCAGCCCTGGGCAGGCCCGCCGCCATGCGCCCACGTGGGCATCGATCAGCTTGGCGGTGGCGCGCCGGTAGAAGAGGCGCACTACCCGATCGGGGCCGAGGAGCGCGGCCACGGCTTCGGGATCGCTCACCACCTCGGCTTCGCCGCCTTCGAGGGACTCCAGACGGCGGAGCGCCGCGGCCGTACCCGCGTCGGGCTCGACGAGCAGCGTGATGGCTTCGTCGGGATCGACCTCCCGCGCCTCGGGACGCGGGGCGGCGCGCGTGAAAGGATCCGGCTCGGCGTGGGGAACCAGACGCTCCAGCAGGCGCATGAGCGCCGACCGCGAGGCGACGAAGAGGCGGAGGCGGGCGGCGTTGGTGGCCGCTTGCACTTGCCGGAGCGCGGCGATGTCCGTGGGATCGTGCGTGAGCAACGAGAGGACGCGCTTCTCCGGCTCGAGGAAGGTGGGCACGATGCACCGCTCCCGCATGAGCTGGGCAGGCATCAGCGCGAGCACCTCGTCGGAAATCTGCAGCTTGTCCACCCGGTCGTCGGGGACGAGGTTCAAGCGGAATTGCTGCGCGAGGGCCCGGCTCACGCCGGCATCGTCGAGCAGGGATAGCGTAATGGCCGCCTCGCCAAAACGCATGCCACGTCCTTCCGGCTCGGACATGCGCTCCAGCACGCGTGCCACCTCGGCGGGGGTGAGCAGTCCGAGGGAGACGCAGATTTCGCCGAGCGGCGTGTGGCTCATCCCGTGCCTTGTATTCCGATGGGCAATAGCTTGCCCGGGATGGCGAACGTGGTTCCGCACGACGGTGAAGAGGCGGGCACCCGCGCACAGGCCGCTGCGGCACAGCGCGTTCGGGAAGCGTTCGGCGCCCTGATCAAGGGCCATCGCGCCGCGAAGATGTACGTTGGCAGCGAAACGGCGGAGGGGCGCTCCGTGCGCGCCCGCTTCCAGCGCGCGTACCTCGCCGGGATGCGCGATGCGCTTCAGGATGCTTCGATGCTGATCATGGAGGTCACACCCGAGGGTTTCTTCCTGGGGGACAGCCTCGTGCTCGAAGCCAGCGAGCGCCGAGGGGATGTGGCCGAGCAGGTGTTCTCGGAGGGACTGCGGGCCATCACCATCGAGTCCGGCGCGTCGGACGACGAGCTCGGCTCGCTCGCCGACCTCCTGCTCACCCCCTGGGCCACGCTGCCCGACTCCGCGGCCGACCTCGGTAGCGCTGCGTGGGCGTTGGACTTTGCCCACATCTTCCTCGAGGTGGTGGAGTCCTTGGCCGACCGGGCGCCCGAGGAGATCGGCGAGAGCCCCATCGTCCGTCATCTGGCCGGGTTGGTGGCCGAACTCAATGCCCAGGCCGCGTCCGGCGACGACGCGGAGGTCTCGCGCATTCGGCAGGATGAGCTGGCCGTCCTGTTGAAGGTCCGCGACCATGTCCGGTTCGACGACGACGCAGGCGAGGCCGCCGACGTCAGGCTCGCAGAGGCCGTGAGCGCGGGCCTTCGCGAGGAGGTTCGGCTTTGCGTAGCCGACCAGGACATGGCCCAGACGGATGTCGCAGGCCTTCTGGTCTCCTGCCTCGAGGTCGTGGACGACGAAGCGCGCGCCGGGGTGATCGGCTCGGCGCTCTATGCGTATGTCGTGAACGCCGTGCTCGCGGAAGGGGCGACGAGCACGCTCGTGCAGCGCACTGCGGAGCTGCTCGACGCCGACCTCACCCCGCATCTGGCACACCGGGACGCCGTGCGCGACGCCGCCCGAACCCTGGCGCTCGAGCCCACGCTCGGTCGTCTCTCCCGCCTGTTCCACCAGATCGACCCGACTGCCGGACGCGGGCTGGCGTTCTCCTTGTTCCAGCTGGTGCCGGGCGAGGACGAGGCGGTGGCGATTGCGCCCACGCTCCCGTCGTGGGCGCTGACCGTGCTCGCGGACACCGTCCTCCTCCGGGCCGCTCCCGAGCCTCTGGTCGCGATCGACGTGCCCCGGCGTTTCCTCGCCTCCGCCGAGCGAGGCTCCATCCTCATCGGGCTGGCCGTCGCCGCCCGGCAGGCAGACCCCCGGCTCATCGAGCCGGTCCTCGCGCACGTGAGCAACCCCGCCGATGATGTCCGGGAGGGGGCCCTCGTGGCGCTGCGGCAGCACCAGACTCCTCGCATCCGCGAGGCGGTGCGCGACGCGCTGCGCGACCCCGCGGAGAACGTCCGGCTCGAAGCGCTGCGCTATTCGGTGGCCTACCGCGACGCCGACGTGGCCGCCTGGGTCTCCGCGCGCATCGCGTCCCCGGACCTGGCGAAGCTGCGCGCGATGGAGGTGCGCGCCCTGTGCATCGCGCTCGGGAAGCTGCAGGGAGCGAACGCGCAGGCCATGCTGGTCGAGCTGGCGGACGGCACGCGTAGCGCCCCCCATCCGGAGCTGCCGCGCCTGGCCCTTCACGGACTGCGCGCCATTGGCACCGAGGCCGGTCGGGCCGCGTTGCTCCGGGTGGCTCGTGTCGTGCCCGCGCTGGCTGCCGAGGCGACGTCGTTGGCCGAGGTGGCGCGATGAGCGTCGAGGTCGAGTTCGATGCCCGCCTGCTCGCTCGCCATCTGGGCGCGTTGACCCGTGCGGTCCGCGTTCACGACGTCGGCAACCAGGCCGTCGGGCGGCTGGTCGCGTGGGTGGCTCGCGATTTCGGCAGGCTGTTCGAAGCGGGACCCGAGGCGCGCGTCGAGGTCGACGCGGCGGGGGTGCTGGTCGTCAACGGCAACCCCCAGCGGCTCCGTCGGGAGGTGAGAACGCAGCTGATGCCGTTCAGCAGCCTCCTGCGGGAGGGGGGCGCGGGCGGATTCCGATTGACGCGCGCGCCCCAGCCCGCCGACGTGCGGTCGCTCCTCCAGACCCTGTTGAACCTGCCGCGCGGGGTCACCCGGGAGGGAACGCAGGCCCTGCTGTCGGCGCAGGGGCCCCCTTGCTTCGAGCTCCTGGCCGCCCGGGTCCTCGTCTCCGGCATGAGCGGCGGGCCGGGCGCCGCCGTACGCGTAGCGGCCGCAGAGACCCTGCAAGCCTACATCCGGGCGCTGCTCGCCGTCGAAGCCGCACGGGCCGAGGGCACACTGCTGCGCATTCCCGCGGGCGTCTTCCGCGCCACCCAGGGTTTGGCCGACCTCGCCGACAGCGACCTGCGGATGCACCTCGCGCTCGCCTCGCTGAAGGAGGACGTCGACTACGATATCCGCCACCCCGTCCACAGCATGATCTTCGCGATGGCGCTGGGGGTTCGGGTTGGCTTCCCCCGCCCGCTGCTCGTCGAGCTCGGCATCGCCGCGATCTGCTGCGCCTCCCTCTCCGATGAGGCTGGTGCGGACGAGATCATGGCGGTGACCAGCGGCATGCTCAACAGCAGTCGCTTGTCGCTTTCGCGTGCGCGCCGGATGCTGGCCGTCTTCGAATTCCGCGCCGGCGCGGAACGAACGGGACCGCCGTACGTGCCTCTCGAGTCCACGCCCCACCTCTTCGGGCGGATTTGCGCCATCGCCACCACCTTCGACCGGTTGACGACCGTCGGCCCGGGGCGCCGCGGGCTCCTCGCCGATGAAGCCCTTCGCGAGATGGGCGACGAGGAGGCCGTGCGGTTCGACGCGGAGCTCCTTCGCCTCTTCGCCTCGGTGATCGGGCGCTATCCGCTGGGGTCGGCGCTCGTCTTCGAGTCGGGCGAGGTCGGGGTGGTCGTTCACTCGTCGAGCGAGCCGGCGCTCGCCGGAAAGCCGGTGGTCCGGCTCGTTCGGGACGCCCGCGGCACCCTCCTCCAGCACGGCGAGATCGTCGACCTTGCCGATCCTGCCTCCGACCGCCGCATCGTGGGCGCGGTGGATCCCGTCTCCATCGGCATCGACTCGCGGCGGACCCTCTTCGGCTGAGGCTGCGGGTCGCGTGTTAGGCATCGCCCGTGACCGTGGAGCCTCGTCAAGACCCCGCCCCGTCTGAGCTCGGGGAAGCGGCAGCCCGGATCGAGGCGGTCCTGCGGGAGATGGGCTCCGTGCTCGTCACGCTCTCCGGCGGCGTGGACTCCTCGTTGCTGGCGGCCTTTGCGTCCCGGGTGCTGGGCGACAGGGCGGCGGCCCTCACGGCTACGAGTGCCTCGATGACCGAAGAGGAGCGGGACGGTGCCCGAGCGGTCGCGGAGCACATCGGAATCCGCCACCTGATGGAGGATTCCCACGAGCTGGAGCGGCCGGCGTACCAGGCCAACACCGGCGATCGCTGCTTTCACTGCAAGACCGAGCTCTACCTCCTCGCCGATGCTGCGGCGGTGCGGGGCGGGTTCGCCTGGGTTGCCGACGGCACCGTGCTCGACGACCTCGCCGAACACCGTCCTGGCCTGCAGGCTGCCGCCGAGAAGCGGGTGCGCCACCCGCTGGTCGAAGCGGGGATCGACAAGGTCACCGTGCGCGCGCTCGCCCGGGCCGCGGGGCTGCCCGTGTGGGACAAGCCGGCGATGCCCTGCCTCGGGAGCCGCGTTGCGGTCGGCACCCGGGTGACCCTCGAACGTTTGCGGCGCATCGGACGGTTGGAGGCGCAGCTTCGCGCGGCGGGCCTGCACGGGTTCCGGGTGCGCGTCCACGAGGTGGAGGGGGGCGACTGGGCTCGTCTCGAGGTGCCGGTGGAGCAGCTCGGCCTGCTCGTCTCCGACGAGGTGCGGGGCGGCGTGCTGGAGCTCGGCGCCGCGCTCGGGTTCAGCCGGGTGACGGTGGACCTTGCCGGCTATCGCCGCGGCAGCGTGGCCACGGTGCCGGCTCCGTGACCACGCCGTTGGCGGAGTCCGCGGGCGTCGGCGCGGATCCCGAGCCCCTCGCCGCCAGCGAGCGGCTTCGGGTGCTTGGCGAGCTCACGCTCCTGTGGCTGCTCACGCTCGGCGCCATTCGGCTCGTGGTCGGCCTCCAACCGCTCATTCCGGCGGTCGGCTTTGCCGGCATCACCCTGGGCGATGCCGTGCTCGCGCTGGTGCCGTTCCTGTTCATCTATTCGCCCGTGTGGCTCTGCGACTGGCGCGTAGTGGACAGCTATGCCTACCGCCTGTTCATTCCTGCCTTCTCCGATGTTTCGGCGTGGGGGAGCGCGCTGTGGCGCGCCGCTCGGCTCGCGCTCCTCATCCTCGTGCCCTGGCTGGTGGGCTACCACCTCTACCAGAATGCCGTGGCCGCGTTCCTCGAAGCCGCCGGACCGATCCGGTCGGTCGAGGGGTTCTTTCGGGCGGCGCAGGGGGTGATCGGCGGCGAGATCACCATCGGCGCGGGGCGGTCGCTGTGGGAGGTCCTGACCCAGACCCGGCTGCCCGTGGCCCGGCTCCCGGAAGATGCGGCGCTGCTCGGTCCCTACCACGTGTTCTTCGTGGCGATTCCCGAGGAGTTCTTCTATCGGGGCTACTTCCAGACGCGGCTCAACCAGGTGTTCCCGCGCCGCTGGCGGGTGCTGGGCACGTCCGTGGGCCCGGGGCTGCTGATCGCCTGCGGGTTCTTCGCGTTCGGGCACTCGCTCGTCACCCTGCGCTGGTGGCATTTCGCCACGTTCTTTCCCGGATTGCTGTTCGGGTGGCTCCGCGAGCGCTCCGGATCGACGCTCCCCGGCGCGCTCTTCCACGCCTGGTGCAACGTCACGGTGAGCCTTCTGGACGCGGCCTACCTCATCCGGTGAGGCCGCGGGCGCCGTTCAGCGCGCCAGCATCTGCAAACCGCGAATGCGCGCCTCCACGTCGGAGGCCCGGTGGTCGGGCGCGAGATCGCGCAGCTCTTCGAGGAGGCGGAGGGCCGAGCGGTGCTTCTGGGTGGCGGTGTACAGCCCGGCCAGCTCGTAGAGCGCTTCGGGGTAGGCGGGGTCGGCGTCGGAGGCGTCGTTGGTGGCCTCGCGCATGACCTCGAGCGCCGAGGGGATGTCGTTGCACGCCCGGTGGGCCTGGGCCTCCACCACGCGCGCCTCGAGGCCATCCATCCCCTGCACGATCGCGAGGGCCGCGGCGCCCTGGCCCACGGCCACGAGGGCGCGCGCCTCGTCGAGCGAGCCGCCGCCGTCGGAGTCGCCGTCGAGCAGCTCGGGCTCGATCTCGGCGAAGGTGCCTTCCTCGGGGGCGTGGAACATCGGGGAAGGGGCGACCTCCCGAGCGCGGGAGGCGTTCCGCAGCTCGGAGATCTTGTGGAGCACGCCTTCGTTGAGGGGGTCCTCGGCGAGGGCCCTGCGCCACGCCAGGACCGCGCCCGCGAGGTCGCCCGCGCGGGCAAGGCGATCGCCCATCGCTTCGTCGTCTTCGTTCCCGGGAATGGTGGCGGCTGGCGGCTCGGTGGCGGGATCGTCGACGAGCTCGTCGTCTTCGACGCTGGTCGTCGCCCCCTGGCTGGCGGGCACTCCCTTCAGCAGGGCCATGCGGTCGAGCACAACGTCGCGCTCGCTTCCCGCATGCGGGAGCGTGCGCTCCATCCACGTGAGCGCCTCGGGCACCCGACCGGCGGCCACGAGGACCTCCGCCATGCCCGCCTGGAGGGGGAGGGGACTGGTGGACGCCGACAGCGCCTCCTTCAACTCCCGTTCGGCGCGGTCGAGCATGCCGAACCGGATGAAGGTCTCGGCGCGCACCACCGACCGAAGGGTGACCTCGTCGGCGGGCTGCAGGAAGTTGAGCTGGGTGAGCTTGCGCTCCAGTCGGCCCACCCGATCCTCGGCGCGGGCCAGTCGGCTGGCCACGTCGCGGTCGTCGGGAGCCAGCGCCGCGGCACGGCGAAGCGCGCCCGCCTCGCCCGCGTAGTCGGTGCGGTCCTGAAGGACCTGCCCCAGCTCGCAGAGCACCTTCAGGGCGCGCTCGGGCTGCCCGACGCCCTCGAACGCCTGGGCCAGCAGGTCGAGCGTACGCGGGTCGCGCGGGGCGGCCATGAACGCCGTCTGCAGCGCCTGAAGGGCGCGCTTGTGTTCGCCCTGCTGCACCCGCGCCGCCGCGGCATCGAGGAGCAGGGGCACGTCGTCGGGCGCGGACTTGAGCGCCGCCTCGGCAATCCTGCCGACCTCGTCGGTGCGGCCGCGGCGTCGGAACTCCTCGATGACCTCCCGATAGGTGGCCACGGCCGAGGCGATGTCACCACCGGCTTCGAGGAGCTCGGCTACGCGCAGTCGAAGCGTGAGGTCGGCCGGGCTGGACTCGGCGAGGCGCCGCGCAGCCTTGGCGGCCAGCAGCGGTTTTCCGAGGCTCATCCACCCGCGGAGCGCGAAGTCGAACGCGGCCCGGGCATCCTGCTGGTACGAGCCCGCGAGGTAACAATCGCCGAGATCGAGCTGGAGCTGCGGATCGTCGGGCCGGATTACCACCAGCTGCTTGAGCACCGATACGGCGGCGCGGTGGCTCGACTCCTTGAGCAGGCCCTCCGCGACCTCGCGCAGGTGGCGCTCCGCATCCTGTGTCTTCCCCTGCTTGAGGTAGATCTCGCCGACCTTCTGGCGGATGCGGCGGTCCTTCGGATCGAGACGAAGAATGGACACGTAGGCGCGAAGCGCCCCGTCGACGCTGCCCCGATTCAGGTGCTGCAAGGCCTCCTGTTCAAGCTGCTGGCGTTCGTTGCTCATTCTCTTACTCCCAGGGTTGCGAGGCCAGTCAACTGGGGCGGCTCTTCAACCAATCGTCGATGTAACGGGTGTGGAATCCGACGCTCGAGAAGACCGGGTCGGCGAGGAGCAGTTTCTGCAGCGGGATCGAGGTGCGAATGCCCTCGACCACCACCTCGTCGAGCGCGGCCAGAAGCTTGCGGATGGCGCCCTCGCGGTCGGGCGCGTAGGCGATGATCTTCGCCGTGAGCGAATCGTAGTAGGGCTGCACCATCGCGCCCTCGTGGACCGCGCTGTCCACCCGGATTCCTGGCCCGCCGGGGGCGTGGTACCCGGTGATGCGACCGGGGGAGGGCGTGAATTTCCACGGGTCCTCGGCGTTCACCCGGACCTCGATGGCGTGCCCGCGCATGCGGACCTCGCTCTGGGCGAAGGGCATGGGCTCGCCCGCGGCGAGGCGGATCTGGAGCTGCACCAGGTCGATGCCCGTGACCATCTCGGTGACGGGGTGCTCCACCTGGATGCGCGGGTTCACCTCGAGGAAGAAGAACTCCTCCCCTTCTACGAGGAACTCGCAGGTGCCGACGGTGACATAGCCGGTAGACGCCACCAGCTTCGCCGCCGCGGCCCGGAGCCGGTCGGCAAGGCCGGGCGGCAGGTTGGGAGCGGGCGCCTCCTCGATGATCTTCTGGTGGCGGCGCTGCATGGAGCAGTCCCGCTCGCCCACGTGCACCGCCGCGCCGAAGCGATCACCGGCAAACTGCACTTCGACGTGCCGGGGCGTGCGCAGGAACCGCTCGAGGAAGCACGCCCCCGATCCGAAGGCGGCCAGCGCCTCCGCAGAGGTGACCGCGAAGACCTTCCGGAGGGTCTCCTCGTCCTCGACCACGCGCATGCCCTTGCCGCCTCCGCCGGCTGCGGCCTTGAGCATCAGGGGGTAGCCGATCAACCGCGCCACCTCGACGCACTCATCGAGCGAGTCGACCGCGCCGTGGCTTCCGGGGAGCAGCGGCAGCCCGGCCGCGCGAGCGGCTGCCTTGGCGGAGAGCTTGTCGCCGAACTGGCGCAGGTGCTCCGGTGAGGGCCCGATGAAGGTCATGCCATGCGCGTTGACGGCCTCGGCAAATGTGGCGTTCTCCGCGAGGAAGCCGTAGCCGGGGTGCACGGCGTCGGCCCGGGTGATGTCGGCCGCCGAGATCACCGCAGGCGCGTTGAGGTAGCTGGCGCGGGCCTGCGCGGGGCCGATGCACACGCTCTCATCGGCGAAGCGCACGTGGAGGGCGTGGCGGTCGGCCTCGGAGTACACGGCCACCGTACGGATGCCCATCTCGCGGCAGGCGCGGATGATTCGCATTGCGATTTCGCCGCGATTGGCGATGAGGATCTTGCGAAACACGGCCTACCCCGGCCGAACACGGAACAGCTCGTGTCCGAACTGGACCGGCTGCGCGTTCTCGACGAGGACCTCGGTGATGGTGCCATCGAGCTCGGACTCGATCTGGTTCATCAGCTTCATCGCCTCGATGATGCACACCACCTGGCCCTTGCGGACCTTGTCGCCCACGTTCACGTAGGCCGGGGCGTCGGGACCGGAGGAGCGGTAGAACGTGCCCACGAGGGAGGCCTTGATCGACTTGTGGTCGTTGGCCGGGCCGGCGGCGGGACTGGACGAGGGCGCCGCGGCGGGAGCGGCTACGGCCATCGGCGCCGGGGCCGCCGCGGGGGCGAGCACGTAGGTTCCCGCACCGGCGAACTTGACGGCCAGCTCCACGCCCTCTCGGCTGTAGCTGAACTCGGCCACGCCCTGCGCTTTCATCAGCCGAACCAACTGGGCCAGTTCCTTGTTGTCCATCCTCGCTCTCCGGGGGCCGAAGTCTAACCGACGAGCCCCCGCAGGCCCAGCTCATAGCCCTGCGGGCCGAAGCCGAAGACGACGCCAGCGGCCACGTCGGAGAGCAAGGACCGGTGGCGGAACGCCTCGCGCGCATGGACGTTGCTGACGTGCACTTCCACGAAGGGGATCGCCACGGCGAGGAGGGCATCGCGAAGGGCCACGCTCGTGTGGGTGAGGCCGCCCGCGTTGATCAGGATGCCGTCGAAGCGCCCGCGTGCCGCCTGGATGTGGTCGATCAGCACGCCTTCATGGTTGCTTTGCAGCGTGTCGCAGGTGGCGCCCAGCTCCGCGGCCAGCCTCCGGAGGCGATCGTCGATCTCGGGGAGCGTCGTACGACCGTAGGTTTCCGGCTCGCGGGTGCCGAGGAGGTTGAGGTTCGGACCGTGCAGGACGAGGATGCGCATCAGGAGGTCCAGAAGTGCCGGGCCCAGGCCGCGAGCGCGGAACTGCCCTCGGGCGGGGGGGCGGCGGCGTGGTCGTCCAGCAAGGCGGCAACGGCTTCCCCCGCGCCGGGGATGGCGTGGCGGAAGGCGCCAGGCGCGACGATGTCGGAGCCACCATCGCCGAGGCCATCCAGCGCGCGGGAGAGCTCCACGAGGCGGCCTCGGGCGCGCCGGTCGCGGGGGTTGGCCTGGAAGATGCGCTGCCACGCGCGCGTGGCCCGCGGGTAGTCGCCGTGGCCCGCCAACCGATCGGCCCAGCGCGGCGTGTCGAAGGGATCGTCGGGGTCGCCGTGGAGCCGCTTCTGCTCCGGGGTGGCCAGGAGGATGAGCGATTGGACCACCGCATCCTGACCGGCGGTGAGCTTGAGGTGGTCGAGCAGCGCTCGCGCCTCCCGCAGGCGGCCGTCCTCGACGAGGAGGCCGGCCAGCATCGTGCCCGCCGCCACGTTCTCGGGGTCGGCGGCCGCCACCTCCTCGAGGATGGCCAGCGCCAGTTGCCGAGCCCCGGCCTCGAGGTGGATGCGCGCGAGAACGACCCGGGCGGTAGGCAGGTCGGGATGGTGGCGCAGGCCCGAGCGGATCACGGACAACGCTTGCGCCCGCTCACCCTCCTTGCGAAGCGCCTCGGCGAGTCGAACGAAGACAAGCGATCTGGGGTCGTCGCGGAGCCGCCGGCGAAGCTCGGAGATTTCCCCGTTCAAGCTTGATCAGCCTTCGCCCTGCGCCACGGTCGAAACGATCATCGAGGTGTAGTCCGCGGGGATGCTCATCGAGATCCCGAAGTCGGTGCCCGAGCCCGGCGTGCTGTCGACGAAGATGTAGAACTCGACCACGCCCTGGTTGTTGGTCGTACCGCGGAGGTAGTTGGGGCGGAAGCCGGCGTTGCCGTCTTCATCCTCTTCGGCCGCGAGGTACTCGGCCGACAGCTCGTAGTACTCGTTGTCGGGATCGTTCAGCAGCGCGTCGCAGAGGTCCTGGTATTCTTCGTCGCCCCCGCCGGCGGCGCAGTCCTCCCGGAAGTCATCGACCGACTTCACGGCGCGCTCAGGGAGGATGTAGGTGCCGCCCCAGCCGCTGCTCACGTCGACCACGACGTTCTCGAGCGGGAGGGCGCGACCGAAGCGGTCCTCGTTGGTGACGGTGACCTGATCGAAGAACACGAGGCCGAAGCCGTCTTCATCGGTGAGGCCGCCGGTGTTGGTCAGCGTGAGTGACGTGACCGGCGACGAGATCGTCGCCGAATACGGCGCTTCGTAGGGGCCACCGGCGCATGCAACGAAGCCAAACAGCAGAACCATGCCAACTCCGAGTCGCGTCAGTGTACCACAACGGCCGTGTCGAGAGTGATCTCCACGCTCACGACATCATCTCCCGACGCGATGAACACCGGCACCTTGGCGCCGTTGTCGGGAGCAACATCGAGGAAAACATCGAACTGGAACGAGCCGTCGGCGCTGGTGACGCCTTCGAGCCAGTTGCAGCCGGCGCCGCTGGATTCCCCGCAGGCGCCGAGCGCGCGAGCCTCGCCGGTGCGAGCGTCGAGCAGCCGCGGGGCGCCGGCAGCGGAACGGTCGAGCACCAGGGCGCCATCCCATCCACTGAGGACCGACACGCGCACGCCCTCGAGCGCATCGCCCTCGGGACCCAGCACGAGCGCTTCCATCGGGAAGAGGCCGCCGATCTCGTCGGCCTCGGCGTAGGCTTCATCCCAAGGGGCAGTGACATCATCGGGCGTGAGCACGGTCGAGCCCGGAGCGGCTTCCGGCGCAGAGCAGGCCGCCAGCAGCAGCGCGATCACGCATCACCCCGGGCAGCAGCGCACAAATCCAGCAGGTCGGCGTGGCCGACACGAACGAGCTGGATGTGGCCGGCAGACTGAGGGATCACCAACCGGACCATACCACGCTCGCGCTTCTTGTCGAATCCCATCGCCTCCACGAGCGCGGCGCTGTCGAACTCGTCGGGCATGCGGGTGGGCAACCCGAGCTCCAGCGCGAGCGCGGTGACGCGGGCGGAGAGGCCGGCGATCGTGCTGTGACCGTGCCGTTCGGCGTATCGACAGATGGCCACCACGCCGAGCGCGACGGCCTCGCCGTGGCTCCACGCACCGTAGCCGGCCACACGCTCGACGGCGTGGCCGAGGGTGTGGCCGAGGTTCAACGTGGCCCGGACGCCGCGTTCTTCGGGGTCCTGCTCCACGATGGCCGCCTTGAGCCGCACGGAGCGCGCCACGGCGGCCAGGAGGGCATCGGGATCGCCGGCTTTGATCATCGGGGCCGCCTGCTCCAGCGCTTCGATGGCCGATTCGGACTCCAGCACGGCGTGCTTGAGGATTTCGCCGAAGCCGCACCGCAGCTCGCGGGGCGGCAGCGTGGCGAGCGTGTGCATGCCCGCCCACACCAGCCGAGGCTGGTGGAACGCTCCCACCAGGTTCTTGCCTTCCGGCACGTTCACACCGGTCTTCCCGCCCACGGACGAGTCCACCATCGCGAGGAGCGTCGTGGGGAGCTGGACGAGGGGCAGCCCGCGCAACGTCGCGGCGGCCGCAAATCCCGCCACATCGCCCACCACGCCGCCTCCGAAGGCCAGCACGGCCGTGTTCCGGTCGGGGCGTGCGGCCAGGATGCCGGCCACCGCGAGCTGCCACGACGCGAGCGTCTTGAAGCTCTCTCCATCGGGAAGCACCACCCAGTCCGAAACGAGCTGCCCGAGCTCGCTCGCGAGCGCCTCGCCGTGCAGCGCCCGAACCACGGGATTGGTCACCACCACCGCGCGAACGAGCCCGAGCGATTCCAATCGCGCGCGCAGCCCGGCAAGGGAAGGCGCCAGCACCACGTCGTAGCCGAGGGTCAGCGTCAGGGTGTCGCTCAGCATCGTGCCACCACGGCCTCTGCTACTGCGTCGGAATCGAGTCCGTCCACCCACACCGGCTCACCGTAGTCGAGCCACACCGGCGTCCGTTCGGCGAGGAGCGCGCGCCACCGATCGGCCAGTGGCCGTCCGGTCGACCCGGCCAGACGGGGCTCGAGGGTCTCCTCCCGCGCCATCAGGATCACCACCTTCCAGTCCGCGAGCGCGCGGCGATTCTCTTCCCGCTGGAGCGTGCCGCCGCCCAGCGCGAGCACGCCGTGCCCGGCCACCAGCGCGCGCAGTTTCTCACTCTCCGCGATGCGGAAGAGGGCCTCGCCCCCCTCAGCGAAGCGCGCCGGAATGGACCCCAGCGCCTCGTCGAGGTCCACGAAGGGCACCGCGAGGCGGGCCGCCACGAACCGGGCAGTGGTCGTCTTGCCGACGGCCATCGGTCCGGCGAGCGCCAGGCGCAAGCTCAATCGTTGGCGACGATTCGCGGGGTGATGAAGACCAGCATCTCGTTCTGGCGGCTGGACGTCGTCGAGTTCTTGAACAGGTAGCCCAGCAGCGGGATCGAGCCGAGCCCGGGGACGCGCTCCTGGCTCCAGGACTCTTCCGTGGCGTACACGCCGCCGAGCACCGCGGTATCGCCATCGACGACGAGCACCTTGGTGCTCAGCTCCTTCTTGGCGATCGAGGGGCGCCCCTGCACCGTGGTGCTGAAGTCGGGGCGGTTGTTCTTGATTTTCACATCCATCGCGACGTGACCGTCGGTGGTGATGTGCGGGGTGATCTTGAACAACAGCACCGCGTCGACGAACTGCACGGTGGTGCCCTGGGCGCTGACGCTCTCGTAGGGAATCGAGGCGCCCTGTGTGACTTCGGCGGACTCGTTGTCCATCACGCTCACGCGGGGGCTCGACACCAAACGTCCCCAACCCTCGGACTCGAGGGCCGAGAGACGGGCGTCGAGGTCGATGAGGCCGGGGATGCTGCCGAGCGAGAAGGCGATTGCGCCCGAGCTGCCGGAGGAGCCCAGATCGACGAGCAGGCTGTCGCTGCCGGGCGAGTAGAACTGGCTCGCGCCGGTCTGGGAAAGTCCACCGGACACGCCGACCGAGTTCGGGAAGAACGCCCCCGTCTGGTAGCCGGTAGCCCCGGACGCATCGACGGAGCTCCCCCACTGGATGCCGAGGGAGTTCACCTTGGAGCTGGTGGCTTCCACGAAGCGAGCCTCGATGGAAACCGCCCGGTTCTGCTGGTCGACGCGCTTGAGCAGCTCACGCATCATGGCGATGCTTGCGCGAACGTCCTTGATGATGAGCTGGTTCGAACGCGTGTCCGTCTGGATCGTGCCGCGCTCGCTGAGCAGGGGCTGGAGCTGCGCCGACACGTCGGCCACGGAACTGTAGTCCAGCGGCGCCACGTAGATTTCAAGCGGCTCGAGCAGCTTGGTGGCCTTGTCCTTCTCGACCGCCGCCTGCTGTTCCGACTTGATGGTCTCGATGTGGGCCACGCGGATGATGTTGCCGAAGCGCTGGGCGGCCAGGCCCTTGGCCTGAAGCACGGCGGCGAGCGCCTGATCCCAGGGCACGTCCTTCAGCCGAACGGTGACCGTACCGTCGACCTCGTCACTGGCGACGATGTTCAGATCGGCGGTGTCCGCGATGAAGCGGAACACGGCGTGGATGTCGGCGCCCTGAAGGTCGATCGACATGCGACGGCCGCGGTAGCGGGCGCTGCCCGAACCGGGTGCATCCTCGGCGAAGGACAGCCCGTTGGGGTCGTCAGAGCCGTTGCCGGCGCCGAAGCTGGCCTGCGGGTCTTCCGTGAACCCCGACGAGCCGATGATGACCTCACCGCCGTTGGCGTTGGAGAGGCCTTCCTTCTCGTTGGTGTCGGGTCCGGACGGCGCCGCCTGCGCAGCGCGCTGGGCCTGCTCGGAGCGGGCCTGTGCCATGCTGGGCGGGTTGGTGATCTCGATGGAGTAGAGCTGACCATCGCGCTTTACCTGGTACTCGGCGGGCTCGCGCAGGGCGATCTCCACGCGGGTGCCGGCGCGCGTGGGCCGCGCCTTGACGCTCTCCACGGGGCTGAAGAACCGGCTGCTGTCGATCTCCCGGGAGAGGGAGGAGGGCATCACGGCCCCCGGCAAGTCGACCACGATGAGGCGCGCCGACGGCTGCGAGACCGCGGGTTCCACCGACTTGAGCCCCATCACCACGCGGCTGGTCGACTCGTCGAACGCGAAATCGAGCGTCGTGAGCGCCGGGCCTTCCGGCGTGGCGGCGGGGCCGGAGAGGCGACTCCCAGCCAGGGCGTCCGCCAGAGGGTCGGCCGCGGCACCGGGGACCAGCTCCACAACGAGCGAGCCGCCTTCCTGTCGGAGCTCGTGCGAGAAGGGACCGCTCACGAAGAGCGTGAGGCGGACGACGTCGGAGCCGTCGTTGAAGGTGGTCAACTCGCCGCGGGCGATCATGCCGCCGGCGCCGACAGTCGCCCCTTCAGCGATGGCGCTGGCGGGGAAGTCGATCACGAGGCGGTCAGGGTTCGAGGCCTTGAAGGCGCTGTACGCCGGGCTTTCCCCGACCAGGGGAATACGCACTTCGGTGCGCTCCGCGGTTCCCGCCACAGCCGCAGCTCCCACGGTGGTGGGCGCAGCCGCGAAGGCCGGCGACGCCACGAGCGTGAGGCCGCAGATGGCGCCGAAGAGAAGGGGAGAACGCATCACCGCTCCGTTCAGAATGTTCATCACTTCTTCCCCGCTCCGCCGAATTGGATGCTCACAGGATTCACCACCAGCTCCCCATCGATCATCCGGTACTCCTCGGTCACGATCACGCCGTCTTCCGAGATGGCGGTGACCTTGCCCCAGTTACGCCCAACATAGGTTCCGTGCCGCACCACGTGCCCGGTGCCCTCGGGGTCTACCAGGAGGGCGCGGGGCGCATCGACGTTCCAGATGATTCCGGTCACGACGAAGCGGTCGGTGTCCCAACGCTGCAACGGCGGCGCGTCGGGGTTGTCTTCCGGGCGCGGCGGCCGCGCCAGGAAGCTGCTGAAGGGATCGCGCTTGCCGGCCGGGTTGTAGAACCAGGCCTCCTGCTCTTCCACGGGCTCCGCCTTCACGACGGGAGCGGGGGCTTTCGTCTTCGGGCCGGTCTTCGGCGCGTCGAGCGGCTCGCCGCACGCTGACAAGGCCAGGGTCAGCATCGCCAGGCTGCGTTTCACTCCTCACCCCCCTTCTTCTTCTTCTTCTTCTTGGGGTCTTCGCTGTTCTTCTTGATCTCCGCCTCGGTGAGGAACCGGTAGGTGACCACCTTGCCCTCCACGGTGAGGGTGGTCTCCGCTCCGGTCTCGACGGGCTGCTTCAGCGCGATGTCGGCCACCGACACGATTCGGCTCATCTTGCCGACGCGGTCGAAGAAGATCGCGATCTCGTGGAAGCTCCCGGCCATGATGACCTGCACGGGAACGTCGGCATAGTATTCTCGCGCCACTTCGGGAAGCGGCTGGAACTTCCGCACCTCGAGACCCGACTTGCGCGCGAGCGCATCGATCTCGCTGAGCAGGCCGGGAATCTCCCGGTCGTCCGGGAGCTCCTTGAGCGCCTGCTTGAGGTCGGCTTCGAGCTGCTCGAGCTCGGACTCGAACTGGCCGCGATTCTCGGCCCGCGCCTTCACCTCGTCGCGCTTCGTCGTGAGCGACGTGCGCTTGGAGGTGGCCGAGCTGATGTCCTCCATCGCGGGCCCGATGAGCGCGAAGAACAGGGCCACCACGAGCAGCAAGTAGCCCAGCCCGTAGAACACCAGCCGCTGGGAGCGAGGAAGGCGTGCGAGCCGATCCATCAGTTGATTCATGGGGTGGCTCCTGCGGCGGGCGCTTCAGCCGCCGGTGCCGCCGGGGTGGTGGGTGCAGCCTCCGGCGCCGGCGTTGCGGCCGCGCCTTCAGGGGCGGCGGGGGCCGGCGTTGCGGCCGCCGGCGTCGCAGGCGCCGCGCCTTCCGCGGGAGCGGCCGCTCCGGGAGCAGCGGGCTTCGCGTCGGTACCGGGCTTGGCTTCGGCTCCCGGCTTTCCTGCTTCCGGGTCCGGCTTCTTTTCGTTGGGGTCGACCCGGCGGGCGGTGAGCGAGAACTTCTTGAGCATCACGGGCGTACCGGAGGTCTTGGCCTCGTAGGACTCGATGTTCTCCAGATACACCTGCTCGAAGTAGTCGCTCGCCTCCAGGGCGCGCAGGAACTGGCTGATCAGCTCGTTGCTGACGGCCAACCCGGTGATCACCATCGCGTCGCTCTTCTCCGCGATGTCGGTCAGCTGCAGCTTTTCCGGGGCAGCGAGCGCCAACTCGTCGAGCATGTGCGCCGGGCCGCTGCGGCGGCTGCGGAGCTGATCGATGACGGAGAGCTTGCGCTCGAGATCGGCCTTCTTGAGCTCGAGCTCCTCGACGCGCTTCACATCCTCGGCGAGGCGGGCGATCTCGGCGTCGAGCTTCTTGTTCTCTGCGGTGACCGCGGAGAGCCGGATGTTCAGGCCGCCCCAGATGAAGAGGCAGCCGCCCAGCACGACCGCGCCGAGCATGCCGGCGAGGATGGTCTCCCGCCGGAGGGCTTCGGCCTTGCGCGTCTGCCGGACGGGCAGAAGATTGATGCGAATCATTTGTCGTCTCCGCGCCGGAGGCCGAGGCCGACGGCGATGGCCGCCTGACCGGCCACATCCCTGAGGAAGCGGGGATTGAACGCTCGCTCATCCACGGCGATCCGACGGAACGGGTCGACGAGAGTGACCGGGGCGTTGGTGGCCCGCTCGATGGCGGCCGCGAGGCCCGGGGTCGGTGCGGCCCCTCCCGCGAGGTACACGCCGGAGAGGGCAACGCCGCCCGACGTGGAGAGGAAGAAGTCGAGGGAACGGTGCACTTCGGTGGCGATGTTCTCGGACACCGTGCTGAGCACGCGCTCCACCTCCTCCGGAACCACCGCGGCGCGGTCGGTCTCGGAACCGCCCACCTTCAGCGCCTCGGCCTCCTCGAAGCTCACGTTCAAGGACCGCTGGATTTCTTCCGTGTAGAAGCGCCCACCCATGCCGACATCGCGCGTGAAGGCGCTGGTACCGGCCCGTAGGACGTTGATGTTCACCGTGGAGGCGCCGACGTTCACCAGGGCCACCGGGTCGGGACCCACGTCGTAGTTCAGGGTGAACATGTTCTCCAACGCGAACGCGGCGACATCGATCACCGCGGGACGAAGCCCCGCTTCGATCAGCAGCGCGCTGTACTCGTTGATCAGGTCCTTCCGGGCAGCGACGAGGAGCACATCCATCTGCCCAGCATCGTCAGGGCGATCGCTGAGGATGTGGAAGTCGATGTTCACGTCGTTCACATCGAAGGGGATGTATTGCTCGGCTTCCCAGCTGATGGACTCCTCGAGCTCGTCGCGCTTCATGTGGGGAAGCGAGATCCGCTTGATGATGACCGAGTTCCCCGACACTGCCACGCAGGCATCGCGGGTTTTCACCTTGTGGCGGGCGAGGAGCTCACGGAGCGCCCCTACCACCGCACCGGTGTTCATGAACTGGCCATCCACCACGGCCTCCGGCGGCAACGCGGCCGTTCCGAAGTGCTTCAGTCGGTGTTTGCCCGACTTGTCTGTTTCAAGCTCCAGCATTTTGACGTGGCTGGAGCCGATGTCGAGCGCCACAGCGCTTCGGGGGCGAGCGAGCAGAGCCAAGTCGATTCCTGCGAGGCGTCCGTGTTCTACCAGAATGGCGCAGGGGCGGTCAACGGTGGCGTGAGCCGGGCTAAGAGGAATGCATGCGGCAGGTGGGTATCGGGGTGCAGTCGGCGGCGGCTGCGGCGGTGGTCGGCGCGACCATTTCGCTGATGCTGGCTGCGGTCGTTCGGGTGTGGGGAGCGGCCCCGTTTCCGGCGATAGTCGGCATTTCAGCTATGTTCGGTGCGTTCACTGTCACGCCCGGCCTTCCGCGCCGGGCAGGCTTGTCGATTGCTGCGCTCAGCCTGGCGTTCATTGCCGTGGCGGGGTGTGCGCTTCCGCCCGGTCCAGCTCTCGAACGTTGGGTTTTTGCGTTTCCTGTCGTGCTGGGCGCTGCGGCGGGGGCGGCGGTTGCCTACTTCAAAGTTGAGTTAGTTCGCGCGCCACTCCCGTCGGTGGTGCTCGTACTGGCCAGCGCGCTGTGTTTGATGGCCGCACCGCTGGCTGTCGGCGTGGCCGTTGGCGCGATCGGGACCCTCCTTGCGGGCAGTCCGGGGGCCGAACTGAGGAATTATGGCGCGCGCCGGTCTACTTTTGTGTGGGGTGGGTTTCTGCTGGCGGCGGCGTGGTGGGGCGCTGGTCTCGCCGTGCTGCTGGTGGAACGTGCGTCATTGGGGCCTGTACCGGCCTTTTTCGTCCCGGTTGTCGCCGCGATCGCCACCGGGCTGGCGCTCCCGATCCGCCGCTCGTGGGCCCTGGCCGTAGCGGCGGTGGCACTTTGCTGGGCGGGCGTTTCCCTCGCCGGGGTCGTCTCTGACGGCCGCACCCTCCCGATGTGGGGCCTCGCTCTCGCCGGCGGCATCCTGGTGCGCGGCTGGGCGCCGGGCCACACGGCGCTCCTCGTACCGTTGGCCGCGAGCGCGCTGGCCCTTCCGCTGGCGCGCTCTCTCCCCATCGCCTGGCAGGCCCGCGGCGCGTCGGCCGTCTCCACGACCAGCGGGGCGCTTGCGGCGCGGCTCGACCGCATCCGTGACGGAGCGGAGCCCCACACCTCCTGGAGCTGGACGGGCGCCTCGCAATGGTGGGAGAAGGGCGGGCTGAAGCTCGTCGAGCTCGACGGCTCGGTGGTCGGCAGCTCGTCGCGCGCTGCGGCTTCCGAGCGACTCGCGGGTACGCTGGCCGGCTGTTCGGCCCGCGCGCGTGGCCGCGTTCGGGTGGTGGGAGATGATTTCGGGCGCGTGGCCGAGGTGGTCCGGGGCTTTGGTTTCGAGGGGATCGACATGGCCTCCCCGGACCGATCGATCGCTCGGGCGGTGGCGGACTCCGACGAGGCGGCGCGCGCGACGTGGCTCTCGGCCGATGTGCGGCTGTTGCAGGTACCGCCCGGCGCCTTGCTCGGCGCGTCGGGGCGGGCGAGCGCGGTCGTCGAGGTGATCCGGGTGGGGTGGCGTGATGCCCGGACGATCTGGCCGGATTCCTCCCGCTTGGCGCGCCACGCAGCGCACGTGGAGGATGGCGGCGCCCACGTGCTCCTTCTCCCGGGGCTGGGGGTGGATGTGGCCGCGCTACGCGACACCCTTCGCGCCTTCGCCGCGGTCTGGCCGGTCGCGGCGGTCTATGTGCCGCCGGAAGGAGCGGAGGAGCTCGTCGTGGTCGGCACGGCAGAGCCCGTCACCTGGGATGCTCTCTCCCTGTGTGTACGCTCGGCCCCGTGGTTGCGCCTCGCGGGCCTGGGCAGCGCCCTGGAGTTGGCGAGCCTCGCCATCGCCGACCACCACGCCATGGCCGCGCTCGCGGAGGGGGAGGCCCCGTCGCTCGGGCTTCCCGAGGCCGGCGAGGCGCTCCCGATCACCTCGCTGTTCGGGGCCGACGCCGAGAGCGCGCACGCCTTCGTTGGCGCCCTCCCCGCGGAGCTCACGGCACGGCAGTCCACCCGCCGGGCCGCCCTTCAGGTGCTCCGCGCGAGCGCGGGGGGAGACATCCGTCTCGCGCTCGAGCGGGCGCGTGGGCTCGCCGCCGAGGCCGGCGCCGGCGTGGCGATCGACCCGATGGTGGAACCCCTGTTGGAGCGCGCGCGGTCCGTCGCGGCGCGCGCGGCGCTGGAGGGCGAACGTTCCGACCTCTGGGCGGAAGCCGACTCGGTCATCGAGGCGGCCCTCGTGATGAACCCCGGGTCGGCGGCGGCCCGGTGCCTCCGGGGAGACCTCGCCTACTCCCGGCGTCGCGCGGATGAAGCGCTCCGCTGGTACTCGGAGTGTGCAGAGCGTGATCCACAGTCCTCGCGGGCGTTCCAGGGCGTCGGCGCGGCGCAGAAGGCGCTCGGGCGGCTCCCCGAAGCGGAGACGGCCCTGCGTGAGTCGGCCCGCCTCGCTCCGGATGACTGGGCCACCCAGCTCAACCTCGGCAGCCTCCTGCGACAGGTCGGCAAGCTCGACGAGGCCGAGCGCGTGCTCCGTCGCGCCGAGTTCCTCGGCAGCCAGACCACAGACGCGGGGCGAAGCCGGACGCACCTCGCGCTGGCCCGGCTCTACCTGCAGACCTCACGCGCCGAGCTGGCCCTCGCGGAGGCGCGACGTGCCGAGCTGGAGGAGGCCGGCGCGGATTCGGCGTTCTGGTCGGGCGCAGCCCAGTACGAGCTCGGCGCGTGGGCGGAGGCCGAGGCCTCGTACCGCAAGGCGCTCGATCGGAACGGCAAGCTGCTCGATGCGCGTGAGGGTCTGGGCCTCTGCCTCGCGAGGCGCGGCGACTACCGCGGCGCGGCCGAGGCGTTCCGGGAGGTGCTCGCTGCCGACCCCCGTCGCAGCGTGTCGCGCGAGAAGCTGGAGTTGCTCAAGCCGTTGCTGGGCGCACAGGCCGAGGCCGTGCGGGCGGCGGGGAACACCCCGTAGTCCGTGCGGAATTCGGTCCTTGACAGAATTCCGGGCCGTTTGCGGGTCGGTGCTTAGCATGCAGCGGCCGTGTCTTCTGCTGCGGTGAGCCCTCCGGGGCGTTAACCGCCGCCGCTTCCTTTTCGGGGTCCCATGCTGAACGATCTGTTTCGCCGTGTCATCGGCTCGCCCGCGACCCGCCTCATCAAGAAGATGCAGCCCGCCGTGGTGCGCATCAACGAGCTGGAGCCGAAGTACCGCGCCCTCACCGACGAGCAGCTTCGCAACTGCACGGCCGAGTTCAAGATGCAGATCGCCAACGGCAAGACGGTGGATGACCTCCTCGTCGATGCCTTCGCGGTCGTCCGCGAGGCCGGTCGGCGCACGCTCGAGATGCGCCACTTCGACGTGCAGCTCATCGGCGGCCAGGTGCTCCATCGCGGCATGGTCGCGGAGATGCGCACGGGCGAGGGAAAGACGCTCGTCGCCACGCTCCCGGTGTACCTCAACGCGCTCGCCGGCAAGGGCGTGCACGTCGTCACCGTGAACGACTACCTCGCCAATCGTGACGCGGAGTGGATGGGGCGGCTCTACCGCGCCCTCGGCATGTCGGTGGGCACCGTGCTCAGCGCCGTGCGCGACGAGGACTCGAAGCGCGCGGGCTACGCGTGCGACATCACCTACGGCACGAACAACGAATTCGGCTTCGACTACCTGCGCGACAACATGAAGTTCGCGCTGGAGGCCTACGTTCAGCGCGGCCACCACTTCGCGATCGTCGACGAGGTCGACAGCATCCTGATCGACGAGGCGCGTACCCCGCTCATCATCTCCGGCCCCACCGACGACACGGTCGACAAGTACGAGCTGGTCGATTCGGTGATCAGCGTGCTGCAGAAGGAGGTCGACTTCACGGTCGACGAAAAGCAGCGCCAGGTGGCGCTCACCGACGAGGGCGTGGACAAGCTGGAGGCGCGCCTCCACATCGACAACCTCTACGAGCCGCACAACATGGAGGTGTTGCACCACGTGAGCCAGGCGCTCAAGGCGCACTACCTCTTCAAGCGCGACAAGGACTACGTCGTCCAGCCCGATCCCCGCTCGGGCAACAAGCTCAAGGTCATCATCGTCGACGAGCACACCGGCCGGTTGATGTACGGCCGCCGCTGGTCCGACGGCCTGCACCAGGCGGTCGAGGCGAAGGAGCGGGTGGAGGTGGAGGCCGAAAGCCAGACCTACGCCACCATCACCTTCCAGAACTACTTCCGCATGTACACCAAGCTCGGTGGCATGACCGGCACGGCGGAGACCGAAGCCGAGGAGTTCGCCAAGATCTACAAGCTCGAGGTGGTGCCGGTCCCGACCAACCGCCCGATCGCCCGTCAGGACCAGCACGACATCGTCTACAAGTCCCAGGCCGAGAAGTTCAAGAAGGTCATGGCCGAGCTCCGCGACTGCCACGCGCGCGGCCAGCCCGTGCTGGTGGGCACGACCAGCGTGGAGAAGTCCGAGCTGGTGCACCGCCTGCTCGAGAAGGACGGCATCCCGCACGAGGTGCTCAACGCCAAGCAGCACGACCGCGAGGCGCTCATCGTGGCGCAGGCCGGTCGCCGCGGCGCGGTCACCATCTCCACCAACATGGCGGGTCGTGGTACCGACATCAAGCTCGGCGGCGATGCCGAGGGCCTCGCCCGCATCGAGCTGATCAACCGGCGGGCAGCGGGCGAGGAGGTCGAGGGCCTCTGGCCCCGCGCCGAGGAGGAGGCCGCCCGCCTCAAGGGCGCTCCGCCCCCCGGTCCCGACACCACCCATCCCGTGTACCTCGAAGTGCTGGCCCGGCATCGCGCCGAGTGCGATGCCGAGCGGGAGGCGGTGCTCGCCGTCGGCGGCCTGCACATCCTGGGTACGGAGCGCCACGAGTCGCGCCGCATCGACAACCAGCTCCGCGGCCGTGCCGGCCGCCAGGGCGATCCCGGCTCCTCGCGGTTCTACCTCTCGCTTGAGGATGATCTGCTCCGCCTCTTCGGCTCCGACCGCACCGCGGTGTGGATGGAGCGCATGGGCATGAAGGCCGACGAGGCCATCGAGCACCGCTGGGTCACCGCCTCGATCGAGAACGCGCAGAAGAAGGTTGAAGGCAACAACTTCAACATGCGCAAGAACCTGCTCGAGTACGACGACGTCATGAACCTGCAGCGCAAGGCGGTGTACGAGCTGCGTCGCCGCGCGCTGTCGGGCGACAACATCCGCGGGATGCTGCTGGACAGCATCCGCGAGCTCACGCGCGACCTCATGGGCGAGCTCGTGCCGCCCGGTACGAAGGCCGAGGAATGGAACACGGCCAAGCTGTCCGTGCGGGTCAACGAGATTTTTGGCCTGCAGTGGAACGACACGCCGGAGTCCCTGCGGGAGGAGGCCCGCGCCGCCCTCGAGGAGCGCATCATCCGTGATGCCACGGCGGCGTTCGAAGCCCACGAGGCCACCGTCGGCGCCGAGAACCTCGCGCTCGCCGCGCGCCAGGTCCTCCTGCAGTTCGCCGACCAGTTCTGGAAGGACCACCTCCTGGCCATGGATCGCCTCCGGGATGGCGTTTCCCTGCGCGGCTACGGGCAGAAGAACCCGCTGCTGGAGTACAAGAAGGAGGGCTTCCACCTCTTCCAGCTCATGCAGTCCCTGCGCGACGAGGCGGTGATCAACCGCGTCGTGCACATGGATGCGGACATGGTCGAGCGCTTCGCGAACAACGCGCGGCCTCGTCGCATCACCCCCGCCGACATCGAGCGTCAGCTCGCCGCCCAGCGGGCGCGCCAGCTCGCCGAGGAGGCCGCTCCTGCGGTGCCCACGTTCGCACCCGTCGAAGCGCCGATGCGCGCGCCGCCGCGGTTGCCGGAGAAGGGCGCCGAAACCCGCTTGTTCGCCTTCCAGAACGACGTGCGTCGCAACGACCCCTGCCCCTGTGGCAGCGGCCTGAAGTACAAGAAGTGCTGCTACGACGAAGCGGAGCACACCAGCCGCGCCGAAGCCGCGGCGCTCGCCGCAGCCGCCGCCTCGGCCGCCGCCAGCCTCGCCGCCGAAGCGGAGGCCGCCCAGGCGCCGGTTGTCGACGAATCGAGTATCGTGAACGACGACACCCCCACGCTCGATGAGCTGCCGCAGGGTGATTTCTCGGGCGGCGCCTGGATGCCGGGCGATGTGGACGCCGCGCCCGACGCCGACGGGACCGGCATGGCCCTCGAAGATGAGCCTGAGGCCCCGGCCGGGAGCTGAGTGTCGCCGCCCGGGGCGCACGGGCGGCCATCATTTGGCAGCATACCGGTATATGCGTTCAGGTACGTATGCCCCCCGGTTGCCTTGCCCACCTGCGCCTCGCCGTGCTCGACCTCGAGCGGGCCGCGCGTTTCTATGAGCGTTGTTTCGGATGGCAGGTCACCGGCGCGGCGCCCGGCGTACTCTCGTTCATGGCGCCCGGTGGTCTGGAGGGCAGCTTCTGGCTGGGCGGCGAGCCTTCGAGCGCGGGGCCCGAGCTCTACGTCGAGGTGGTGGCGATCGAAGCCGTCGTGCGCCGCGCCATCGAGCTCGGGGGGGCGCGCATCGCGCGCGTGGGGTCGGGTCCCGGAGGGGTGAGGGTGGCCCAGCTGCTCGACCCCGAGGGCAACCGGATCTGCGTGTGGGAGGGCGTGCCCACGCCGATCCCCGGCCCCGGAAGGGGTTGATCGCGGCAGCCGGCGCCAGCGATTCGCGCCGCCGTTCCCGGTGATTTTTCGGGACGAGGCCCCACCATCCCGATAGCCTCGCGCCTCCTCCCCGGAATTGCATGGACACGCCCACCGTTTCCCTCGGCTCGATGTTCGATCTGTTCTCCGCCGACCCCGCGTGGATGCGCAAGATCGGGACCGTGGGGGCGTGCACGCTCATCCCGCTCGTCGGCATCTTCCAGACGCTCGGGTACGGCAAGCGCTGCTACCAGCACGTCCAGGCAGGCAATTCCGACCTTCCCGAACCCTCCCTCGGCGAGGACATCGGCACGGGCTTCAAGACCTGGCTCCTCACCTTCCTGAACATCTTCCCCGCCGTCCTCCTTCTGATGGGCTGCTGGGCGGGCTGTTCCTTCGGCGCGGCGTTTGGCGGGGCGGGCCTCGGTGCCGCCACGAGCGGGGACAGTGGCGAGCCCGGCGCGCTCGGTGGCATCGTGGTGCTGGTCGGCATGCTGGGTGGCTACGCCGTACTCCTCTTCGGGGCGCTCGTCATCGGCGTCCTCTCGGTCGACCTCACCCGGCGCCTCTACAACGACGAGAGCTTCCCGATGTTCGCCCCCGGTGCGAGCTTCGGTGCGATCAAGCGGAACCCCGGCGCCTTCGTGATGACGTGGCTCGGTCTCTTCATCGCTCGGATGATCGGTTCGGTCGGTGTCATCCTCTGCTACGTCGGCGTGCTCCTCACCTTGCCGCTGGGCATGGCGCTGAGCGCGCGCGTGCTCGCCCAGTGGGACAAGGTGGTGAAGGCCACCACCCCCGCCGAAGAGTCGTTCTAGGCCTCAGAGGTCGAGCACCCACTGGCCGGCGTTCACCCCGGGGCCGGCGTCGGCTTCGTTGGTGAGGCGCAGCACGCCGCGGGGACACACGTGGGCGCACATACCGCAGCCCACGCAGCTCGCGCGGCGCACGTCGAGGTTCGCCTGGGCGTAGGCGCGCACGTCGATGCCCATCTCGCAGTAGGCGGAGCAGTTGCCGCAGCTGATGCACATGTCCTTCTTCACGGCGATCCGGAAGCGTCCCAGCTTCTGGACCAGCCCGAGGATGGCGGCCATCGGGCAACCGAACCGGCACCACACCCGCGTGCCCATGAGCGGGTAGAGCCCCACCCCGGCCACGCCGGAGAACACCGCGCCGATGAAGAAGGCGTAGGCGCCCTTCAAGCTGCTCGCCGCCCTGCCCAGCGGACCGCTGGGCACCACGTTGTAGGCGAGGTCGTGCACCAGCTGGGCCTGTTCCGCTGCGGCGCCGCGCGAGGCGGCCTCCTCGACGGGGGCGAGCTTTTCGCGGAGCCAGTCGGGCGGGTCGAGCGCCTCCACCCGAGCGCGCACCGAGGCGGCCTGCGCCTTGAGCTCGGCGCTTGAGGGGGGCAGGGAGGTGTCGCCGAGGTCAGCCGCCTCCTTCGCGAGGGCGGTGCTCAAGGCCCATGCGGCCCCGTTCGGCCCGCCAGCATCGCCCACCACGCCCGCCCGGCTCACGCTGTCGGCCACCACCAGACCGGTCGTCAAGAGAACCAGTACCAGCACGCCGTGGATGCTCCACTGTTCGAAGCGCCACGCGCCGGTGCTGCGGTTGGAGAGGTGGCGCCAGGGTTCGCCAAAGGTCTCCGCCAGCCCGCCGCAACCGCATACCCACGAACAGTAGAACCGCTTGCCGTACCGGAAAGCGAGCACCGGGAAGAGCACCAGCGAGGCGAAGACGAACCAGAGGGCCGCCGCGGGAGGCAGGCCCGCGAGCGTGGACGGGAAGAGCTTGTCGTAGCTGAGCGGCCACACGTAGGTGAGGTAGAGCTCGGGCTTCCCGGCGATGTTCAGCGCCAGCGGCAGGCTGAACGCGAGCACCACCTGCACGGCCACGACCGTGATCGTCCGGATCCGGTGGTACCGGCTGTTTCCATGCTTGCGAAGCATGAAGAAGCCGCCGATCACCATCGCGGTCGAGTACAGGAGGCCGTACAGGAACCACTTGGAGGGGAGGTGCATGGCCGTGGCAATCGGCGTGAGCACGTCCGGGAAGTTGGGGAAGAACGTGCTCCCGGGCAGGTACAGCAGCAGGTAGAACGTGATGAGCGCGAGGGAGGCGACCCAGGCGATCGCGCCCCGCGATCGCATCGGACGCTTCCAGGTGTCGAGGAGTCCGGCTTGCATCAGGCACCCTCTTCGAGCGTGGCGGTGGGGAGAACGGGGAAGCGCGGGGTGAACTCCTCGTCGAAGGTGGACTCCCGGAGGTGTTCGAGCACCCAGGGCAGGGCGCGGCGTTCCTGGATCCACCGCAACCAAACGTCGGTGCTCCACCGGCGTCCCAGCGCGTTGAAGCCCACCACGCGCTCGTCCTTGACCACGATGCGCAGGGTGGCGGGCTCGTCGGGAAGGCGCTGGAACCACGTCTGCCAGCGGCCGGGAGTGGGGGCGCGGCGCGTGGCTTCGGCGATGGGCACATACCCGGCGGTGGTGTACTCGAGATCGAAGAACTTGGCGGAATTGGTCCAGGTTCCCCGCCGGTAGCGCACCTCGTCGCCCAGCATGGCCGCCCCGGCGGCGCGCCCCTGGTCGCGCCCGGTATACCAGAGCGTCTCCGGTCGCCGGCTCCCATCGGCCCAGGTCACGCAGGCGCAGTCGCCCGCGGCGAACACGTCGGGCGCGCTCACGCTCGCGAGGTTGTCGCGCGTCTGGACGCTGCCCTCCTTCCCGAGCTCCACGCCGCTCGACGCCAGGAAAGCCGTGTTCGGAACAACGCCGATCGCGCCCACCACCAGGTCCACCTCGAGCCACTCGCTGCCCGAGGAGAGGGCGACGGCGCCGCCCTTGCGCTCGAATCCTTCAACCGGGAAGCCGGTGCGAACGTCTACCCCGTGGTGCGCGACGTGCGCCTCCACCATGGCGGCCTCCCCGCGGTCAAGCGCCACCGGCCAGGTCCAGGCTTCGCGGACGAGCCAGTGGGTGCGCAGCCCACGCAGGTGGAGCACCTCGGCGGCTTCCACGCCGATGAGGCCCCCCCCGATCACGGCCACCCGCATGCCCGATCGGGCGGCCCGGTCGAGCCGCTCGTGGTCGCCGAGGGTCACGTAGTGGTGCACACCCTCGCCCTCGTAGGCCGCGAGGTACGGCAGGCGCCGCGCCACGCTTCCGACGGCGAGCAGGAGCCGGTCGTACTGGATGGGGTCGCCGGCCTCGAGGAAGACCCGATGCCCGCTCGCATCGACACGGACCACCCGGTCGTGCACCGCGCTGACCCGCAGGCGCTCCCAGGTGCCGCGCTCCACGAACTCCGTGTCCTGTTGCCGCAACTGCCCGCAGAAGACGTACATCATCGCCGTACGGGCGAAGGGGTGGGCGGATTCGCTGGAGATCACCGTGATGCGCGCGCGCTCGTCGCGCTTTCGAATGGTGAGCGCAGCTTCAACGCCCGCGATGGAGTTCCCGATGATCACGTGGTGCATGGTCGCCTCAAGGATGCCGGCCCGGTGTCGAGGTTTCGGGCCGGGTCGGGGCGATGCGCGAGTCCACACCGCAGGGGTGCGGCCGGGTCGCCGCGCATCGCGGCGCCGGGGTCAACGACACATCGGGGTGGGCGCAGGCGCCAACCCGGCGCCATCCGGCAGATCGCGGGCGCTTTGCAGCGTGGGCAGGGCCCCGGGGTCAGGCGCGGCGGCGTCCACCTCCTCGCGGGTGTACCGGCCGGTCCAACCGAACTCGTCCACGTCCACCGTGCCCGGCCCGAGCACCCCGAGGACGGCCTCCTCGGAGCTCTCCCACTCGTTGGCCACGCGGGCGGTGTCGGGCGTGAGAAAGCCCTCCACGAGGCGCTCCGCGTCGCCGTGAACCGCGGGCGTGGCGTAAGGAACGGTCGTGTCGAGCGAGGCGCGGAGGCGCTCGACTTCGGCCTGGGCGGCTTCCCGATGCTGCATCCATTCGGTGTAGGTGAGGTAGCCGGGCGCCGAAGCGTTGTTCGCGGTGCCGGCGTGAACGCTCGCTTCGTGGCACCACGCACACTTGCCCGGCATCCCCGTCTCCTCGGACTCGCCGGTGGGGAGGAGCTCGCCGGCGAGGGAGTAGACCGCGTACCGGAACTGCCCGTTGGGCATCAGGTCGACGGTCTCGTAGGAGGTGGGCGCGAAGCTCCCGTCCAGCAGGCTGCCGGCACCCTCCACGGCCTCGAAGGCCACGTCGTCGCGCCCCTCCTGGGCGGCGGGCAGGCGAATCAGGCGCTCCTCGGGCACGAGCAGGGAGGTGGTGACCGCGTACTCCAGGGGTAGGGGCGGCCTCCCGGCGCGCCACTCCTCCAGCGTGGGGCAGGCGCCGGTGAGGGCGTAGTAGCGCCACGGTTCGTGCAGGGAGCGCAGCAGGAACCGACCCAGATCGTCGTTTCCGCTGCCCTCCGCGGCGTCGAGCTCCGCGCCGACCTCGGCCAGCAGCGCCTCCGCTTCTCCGGGAAGGTCGAGGCGGTCGAGATGGAGCGTGAAGGCCACGCGGTCGGCGCGCTGCTCCCGGACCTCCAGCGCGCTGCCGTCGAGCGGGGGCGTGGCGCCGGCCTGCGAGAGCGCCCAGTCCAGACCGGCGAGCGCCAGCTCCCACGACTCGGCCTCCTCGCTTCGGTACCAGGTGAGCGCCACCGCGCGTGGCGCGGGAGGGTCCGCCTCGGGCACGGCGCACGCGAGCAGCAGCGTGAGCATGCTACCGCCCGCCCCGGGGCGCCCGAACGATCCGCTCGACGACCGCCACGAGGCCCACGCCCACGCTGTAGGCCACGAGGTCGCTCACGAGAAAGCCCCGCCCGAGGACCAGCGCCCCGAGGCGAGTGGCCCGGATCGCGTCGAGCCAGGCGGGGTGCCAGAGCTGGGAGAGCTCCACGAGCCAGCAGGCGGAGAGCGCGGCGGGGAGTGTTTCGCGCCGCGCCGGCCAGGGCACGCGCAACAGGCACGCGACCATCACGGCATACATCGCGTCGCCGGCGTACGCGTGCACCCAGGCCGGGAGGCCCGGCTGGCGCGACAGGAGGCCCGCCCCGATGGTGAAGCCGGCGGCGAGCGCGTACACGACACGAACCACCCGCCGAGTGTAGCGCGTAGAACCCGGCGGCACCGATGCACCCGGCCGCCCGGTCGTGCTACCTTTCGGGCCATGCCGACTGTCTCGCTGGGCGTCCTCGTGCTTGGGCTGCTCCCTTCCGCGTTCGCGGCCGACTCCACCGGGGTGCTGCGCCTCAGCAGCACCACACCGGGGGCGGAGGTGTATGTGGACGATGCGCTCCTCGGCACCACACCGCTCACGAAGTACATCCCCGCCGGTCCCCACACCCTGCGCGTGGTGGCCGACAACTTCGAGCCCTACGTGCGCCGGATCGAGGTGCAGGCCGACAAGACGCTCGACGTTTCGGCCGTGCTCACGGCCGGGCCCGGCTCGATCGAGTTCAGCGGTCCGCCGGGGGCCACGGTCTCGATCGGTGGCCAGGTCTACGGTGTCCCCGTCCGCATCCCTTCACCGTCCGCCTCTGCGCTCGCGTACAAGGCCGCCGCCCCGGGCTTCGAGGAGGCCGAGGCCACGATGCCGCTGGTGAAGGGTCGAAACTACGTCGTCGCCCTGAAGCTCGAGTCGAGCGAAGGTGTCGTGGCCGTCGTCACGAACCCCGCCGGTGCGCAGGTCCGACTCGACGGCGCCGATGTGGGCGTGACCCCCGCGCGCCAGAAGGGCGTGGCCCGCGGCACCCACGGCGTGCAGGTGTCGATGCCCGGCTACGCCACGGTGTACCGCCAGCTCGACACGTCGAAGGGCGGGCGCGGCGCGGTGGATGTCACCCTCACCAAGGCGGGCGCCGAGGTCGTGGTGAACGGGGCGCCGGCCGACGCCAGCGTCCTCTTCAACGGTGTGGAGGTGGGTCAGGGCCCGCTCCGCATCCCCGCCGTGGCGAAGGGGCGGCTCGACGTCACCGTGGTCACCGACGGCAAGCAGGCCACCGGCAAGTTCACCGTCCCCTCCGAAGGCACGCTCACGGTGCGCCTCTCGGGAAGCACCGTGGTCGAGCAGAAGCCGATCACCCAGCAATGGGCCTTCTGGGCGGCCATCGGCGGGGGCACCGCTGCGGTCGCCACCACCGCCGCCGTCGTCGTGGCCGCGAACCAACCCGAGCCGGCGCCTGAAGGCGACGTGGTGGTCACCCTCCCATGATTCGCTCTTCCTTCCTGCTCTTCGCCGCGCTCGTGGCCTGTGATGGCGCTTCCGATGGTCGCACGGCGATCGTCGTGAAGGTCACTGGCGAATCGGCGTTGTCGGCGGCCGACACCTTCGCGCTCTTCGTCGACCCCGAATCCCCCTACGAGGGCGAGGATGACTGCCTCGGCGACTGGGTGCTCGACGATGCGGCCACCGAATGCCGCGTGAACGTGCCGATCCAGGACGGCGAGTTCGCCCTCGTCGAGCTTCAGCCCGGCAGCAACACGAGCCCCTTCCAGCTCAGTGGCGCGGGCTGGCGCGACGACGTGCAGACCGTCAGCTCCGACACCTTCGGCCCGTTTTCGTTCACCCCCGATGAGGTGGTGCAGATCGAGATCGCGTTCGCCCCGCTCGAAACGCCGCTGCATGGGTGCAACGACGGCGCCGACAACGATGGGGATGGCTGGGCCGATGTGGCCGATCCCGACTGCTCCGCCGGCAACACCGAGGTGGGAACGGGCCCCTCGGCCTGCAACGACGGCGTCGACAACGATCAGGATGGCGCGGTGGATGCCGCCGACGACTACTGTGCCGATGCTTACGGCGACAGCGAGGCCCCTCCCTGCGAGGATGGCGTCGACAACGACGCCGACGGCTGGTTGGACAGCGAGGACCCCGACTGCGCGGACCTCGGCTACGAGCTGGGCGTGGGTGGGGCAGCCTGCAACAACGGCACCGACGACGATGGCGACGGCGACATTGACGCCGCCGACGAGGACTGCTCCTCCGCACGCGACGGCGACGAGGCGAGCCCCCCGTGTGAAGACGGCGTGGACAACGACGCCGACGGCTGGGCCGACGATCGCGACCCGGACTGCCTCACCGGCAGCGACGAGCTGGGGTACGGCGACTTCCTGTGCAACAACGGGGTCGACGACGACCTCGACGGCCGCACCGACAAGGACGACAGCGCCTGCGCCTCGGCCACCGACGACTCCGAGCTGAACCTGTGCGCGAACGGCTCGGACGACGATGGGGACGGCTGGACCGACCTCGCCGACCCGGGCTGCTCGGCCGTGACGGACGACTCGGAGGGCGGCCTCGACAACGAAGGGGACTGCAGCAACGGCGTGGACGACGATGGCGACGGGCTCGCCGACTCGTTCGACGATGGCTGCGTGAACGCCTGGGATGCCAGCGAAGCGGGCGACTGCGACGACGGCTACGACAACGACGGCGATGGCTGGAGCGATGGGGGCGATCCCGACTGCGCCCGTCTTGGCACCGAGCGGAGCTTCGGGACCACCGAGTGCAACGACAACGTCGACAACGACGGCGATGGCCGGAAGGACGCGGCCGACACCGCCTGCTCCAGCGCCGAGGGCACCACCGAGACCGACGGCTGCCACGACAGCCTCGACGAGGATGGTGATGGCTGGACCGACGCTGACGACCCCGACTGCGCGGGCGGCACGGCGGAGCTGGGCCTCGGGGCGACGGACTGCAACGACGGCCTCGACAACGACGGTGACTTCAGCATCGACAGCGCGGACAGCCGCTGCCTCACCGCCTCCACGGCGGCCGAGGCCGCCTCCTGCGAGGATGGCGCCGACGACGATGGTGACGGGTGGATCGACGGCGCCGACCCGGACTGCGTGTCGGGCTCGAGCGAAGCGGGCTTCGGCCTGACCGAGTGCAATGACGGCCTCGACAACGAGAGCACGGCCGACGGCCTCGTGGATGCCGCCGACCCCGACTGCCAGAGCGCCGGCGATGACTACGAGGAGTCCTACGCGTGCGCGGATGGCCTCGACAACGACGGCGATGGCTGGTCCGACACCGACGACCCGGCGTGCGGCTCCAGCACCGGCTCCTCCGAGTCGCCGGCCTCGAGCGCCTACGCCTGCAACAACGGCACCGACGACGACAGCGATGGCCTCGCCGACAGCCTCGATCCCGGCTGCTCGAGCGGCAGCGACTCCAGCGAGGTCGACCCGATCACCGGCTGCTCCGACGCGCTCGACAACGACGGCGATGGCTGGAGTGATGCCGACGATCCCGATTGTGCCAGCGGCACCACCGAGGCGGGCTTCGGCAGCGCCGACTGCAACGACGACGTGGACAACGACGGCGATGGGGATGCCGACGCCGACGACGCCGACTGCACCGACGGCTTTGACCGCCTCGAAGACAGCGCGCTGAGCGACTGCACCGACGGCAGCGATGGGGATGGCGACGGGTGGACGGACGCCGCCGATCCGGACTGCGATGCAGGAAGCGTCGAGTCGGGCTTCGGCACGAGCGTGTGCAACGACGGGGTCGACGACGACGCCGACGGCGCCACCGACGCGGACGACCCCGGCTGCTCCCGCGCGGGTGACTCCGACGAGACCGACCCCACCGGGAGCTGCTACGACGGCGTGGACAGCGATGCCGACGGCTGGGTCGACGCCGACGACCCCGACTGCGACGCGCTGGACGACGAGCTCGGCTTCGGCCGGAGCGAGTGCAACGACGGCCTCGACAACGACGGCAACCGGCAGATCGACAGCGCCGACAGCGGCTGCGAGGCCGCCTCCGACGACGTGGAGGATGCCTCGGCCGACGACTGCGCCAACGGGACGGACGACGACCTCGATGGGTGGACCGACACCGACGACGTCGACTGTGCCGGCGCGGGCGACGAGGCCGGCGGGGGCACGCGCGCCTGCGACAACGGCCTCGACGACGATGGCGACGGGCTCTCCGACGCCGACGACCCCGAGTGCGCCGTCGGTTGGGACGACGACGAAGCCGCCACCCCCGACGACTGCGACAACGGCCGCGACGACGATGGCGATGGCTGGGCCGACGCCGACGACCCCGACTGCGTGGTGGATGGCGAGGAGATCGGCTTCTCCGGCCTGGACTGCAACGACGGCGTGGACGACGACGGCGATGGTGCGGCCGATGCCGCCGACGCCGACTGCCTCGACGCCCAGGACCCCGCAGAGGTCGCGGTCGACGCCACCTGCGCCGACGGCCTCGATGGCGACGGCGATGGCTGGGTCGACGACGACGATGCCGATTGCGCCCTCGGCTACAGCGAGGGCGATGGTTACGCCGCCTCCGCGTGCAGCAACGGCCTCGACGATGATGCCGACGGCGTCGCGGATGCTGCCGATCTCGACTGTGCCACGGGTCTCGGCAACAGCGAGGAGACGCTCTCCTCCGACTGCGCCGACGGCGCCGACGAGGATGGTGATGGCTGGACCGACGCGCTCGACGTCGACTGCGATGCAGCCGGCTACTCCGGCGTGGGCTGCAACAACGGCCTCGACGATGATGGTGACGGTCTGGTCGACGCCGACGACCCCGGCTGTGCCGAAGGCGGCGACGATGTCGAGACCGACGTGGCCGCCACCTGCGAGGACACCCTCGACAACGACCTCGACGGCTGGCTCGACGCCGACGACCCCGACTGCGTGGCCGCCACCGCCGAGCGTGGCGCCGTGGGTCCTGCCGAGTGCAACGACGGCCTGGACAACGACGGCGATGGCAGCCTGGACGCCGCCGACGCCGACTGCCTCGATGGGCTCGACAACGCCGAGCTCTCCCCGGCGGCCGGCGGCTCGAGCTGCGTAGACGGCGCGGACGACGATGGGGACGGCTGGGTGGACCGCGACGACCCGGACTGCGCCTGGCTCGGCGTGGAGTCGGGCTACGACAGCGGCTTCGTGTGCAACGACAGCGCCGACGCCGATGGCGACGGCCTCATCGACGCGGGCGACCCCGGCTGCTCCAGCGCGCTCGACGCCGACGAAGCCCACACCCCCGAGTGCGAAAACGGACTCGACGACGACGGCGACGGCTGGAGCGATCTCGAAGACCCCGTCTGCACCAGCGCCACCGACGTCTTCGAGGACGATGGCCTCGGCGCGACCGCCTGCAACAACGGGCTCGACGACGATGGCGATGGCCTCGTGGACGCCGAGGACTGGGGCTGCACCGACGGCGGCGACGCCGACGAGGTCGATCCCGCCACGTCCTGCAACGACGGGGTGGACAGCGACTGCGATGGCTGGGCCGATCTCCTCGACCCGGACTGTGCTTCCCCGGTGTCCGACACCGAGAAGACCATCGTGGACTGCGCCACCGACAAGTCCGGGTACTCGGGACTGTACCAGTGCAACGACGTGGTCGACAACGACACCGACGGCTTCACTGACGCCGAAGATCCGGGGTGCCGTTCGGGCTACGACAACCTCGAAGCGTACTGAGCAGGGGGCCTCGGGCGGGTTAGCTCGCGCGCCTCCGAGGTGAACCTTGCTGCACTCCGTTCGTCGTACCCATACCTGCGGTGAGCTGCGTCCCGACCACGTGGGCCAGCGCGTGGTGCTCCAGGGGTGGGCCCACAACGCCCGCGACATGGGCGGCGTGGTCTTCGTGAACCTCCGCGATCGGCACGGACT
>CAISIK010000128.1 GCA_903885375.1 uncultured Pseudomonadota bacterium | reverse complement strand
GGAGCCTCCTCCTTCGGCGGCGCGGGCGGCGGCGTGGGGGCCGGCGCCGGAGCCGCGGCGGCAGCGACACGCGCGGCACCGGCGGCCTGACGCATCCGGGCCGCTTCGGCCGGGTTCTGCGCCAGGAAGGGGCTGACGGCGTGCCCATCGTCGGGATCGCCGGCGCGGACCGCAGTGTCGTCCGCCGGGCGGGGTGACGCCTGCCCCATGACGGCGCGCCTCGCCGCCTCGGGAATGGCGCCTCGCGGGCGCATGCGCTCGGCCTGCCCTTCGCGATCCTCGGCCACGGTGCGGGCGCTCCGATCGAGCCCCGACCAGCGGAGGCGCTCCTCCCAGTCCCCGGGGGGGCCGGCCTCGCTCGCACCCGTATCGGGAGCGGCCTCGATCCCGGCGCTGACGCCTCGGGGGGAGGTAGCGCGCGGGGGGCCGATGAAGAGGCGCGCGGGCCCGGCCTCCGGCTCCTCGTCCAGCGGTGGGGGGGGCGGCTCCACCGCCTCGCTGCGCGCCGCATGGACCGGCATGCCACGCGTCGGGAGGACGACCGTCGGTTCAGCCTCCGCGGCCGGAAAGCTCATCGCGATCGGCGGCGGCGGCGGGAGCACGATGTGACCCGAACGATCGTCTACCAGTAGTGCAGAGGGACGGGAAAAGAGTCTGCTCTTCCCGCCGGTCAACGGGTCGGACAAGCGCTATTCCTGGTCCCAGAGGTGGGCGACAGGTCCGGCTCCCGAGGTGGCGAACTGGCGAACCTCGGCGAGGCGCGCCGCAGCGATCCCGAGCGTGAGCCCGGTGGCCGACATCGAGCTGACCAGCACACCCTCGCGGATGAGCGCGTTCACCGCCCGGCGCAGGCCGCGCTGGTGCTCGGCATCCAGCCCGCGGAAGAGGTTGTCCGCCCGCACCGACCGGGGCTCGACGTAGTCCTTCTCCAGCACCTTCGCGAGGAGGAGCCGGATGATGGTCTGCGCGGAGGTCTGGCCGGCAACGGCCGCCGGGGGGCCTTCCCACCAGGTCTCGAGGCCGCCGGCCGCCCGGATGCGCTCGACGTTCGCGGCGTCGAGCCGGAGGTCGGAGGGCAAGGAGCCATCCGCCACGAGGATGCGCACGATCTCGAAGGGGTGGAGTTCCAACCACTTCGCCACCTGCTCCACGCTCATGCGCTGGAAGAGTTCAAGGCCCGCCATTACCCCTCCTCATCGGCGAGCATGGCTGCCCGCACCCAAAGTCCGTAGAGCTCGATCCCCGCGGCGGCCAGCTCGGAGGCCTCCTCGCGGAGCGCCTCGATCTCCTCGAGGGCGCGCTCCTTGATGTCGCCCTGCACCTCGCAGTCGCCGAGCCACACCTGTACGGCGAGGCACCCGGACAGCTCGGTGTACTGGATGGGCGCCGCGCCCGCGCCGACGGCGCCAAGGAGGCGCGACACCGCCGCCACCACCCGGTAGGCGAAGCGGGAGGAGAGGTCCTCCTTGCGGTCGGCCCAGTCGCGACACACGGCGAAGGGCACCGGGAGCACCGCCACCAGCGCCTCCGGGGGGCCCTCCGCGGGGTCGACCGCGAAGAGCACGCCCACGCCCACGTTGGCGAGGCCCAGGTTGGGCGGCCCGGCGTTGCTCGCGGCGATGACCGGTTCGAGCCGGCGACGGACGCGCTCGTGGTGATCGAGGATGGCCTTGCGGTAGCCCACCGGGAGCGCCGCGAGGGAGGACTCGACCTCCACGAACTTCTCGTACTCCTCCACCGCCGAGGCGACTTCCGGGTCCTGAAGCTGCCGCTGCAGCTCGCCATCCTGGGCCGCGATGGCGGCGTCGAGCAGGGCGGCACGCCCTTCGATGGCCTTGCGGTCGGTGGCGAGGCCCTCCCGGAGTGCGGCGCGCTCGCGCCCTTCGGCTCCGAGCCCGACGAGCGCGTGCTTGTCCTTGAGCTCGGCCCGCAGCGCCGCGAGGGCGATGAGCTGCCGCTGGGCCTCATCGATGGCGCGGCGGGCGGCGGCCTCGTCGCGGTCGACGTCGGACATCGTGGTCGCGAACTCCGCGTCGGCACGAGACTTCCATTGCGCGATCTCTTCGAGAACCGCGATCACGGCCGGACGGTTGGGAACGTCGCTCATGGTTCTCCTTCACTCACACTCGGCCCAGAGGCCACGATTTCCACTCTGCGCTGCGGCCTCGGCGTCGTACAACAGGTCGGCAAGCCGGATGTTGTCGAACTCCTCGTAGACCCGAGCGTAACCAAGTCGGATCACGATGTCGTTGACGAGCGCCACGACGCTGGCCGAGCTGTCGCTCGGGAATTCGCACGAGCCCGTGGTGCATGCGCCCAGGTCGAACGACGCCGCTTCGTCCGTGTAGAAGATGTAGGCGAGCGTCCGGTCGTACTTGTCCGTGCACAACTGATCGAAGGAGAGGACCACCTGCCGCCCCTCGAGCTTGTCGCGCGTGGAGTTGGCGGACTCGTCGCCGTAGCAGTCGGCGACCTCGGACTCGTTGTGGGCGATCTCGGGCGCATCCACGCCGAGCATCCGCACCGTGAGGAGCTTGCTCGCGCCGTCGGTGGCCGTGGTGGTTCCCTGGTCGCCCGTGTCGCCATCGGCGGGCGTGCCGACGTCGAGCTCCGCGCTCACCAGAACCTCCACCGTGTCGCCATCCAGCGCCCGCACGACGTACCCCACCGTATCCGGCGCACAGTGGGGCCCCTCCACGATGGGGACACTGTCGAGGGTGTAGCAGGCAAGGGCGAGGATGAGCATGGCGACGGCCCCACGGGGCACCGGGACAGGGTACCATGCGGGCGCAGGTTCGGCCCGTGCACGACGTCATCGTCTCCTCCCCGCAAGCTCCCGACTCCCCGGCCGACCCGGTGGTGCTGCGGGCCGCCAACATGGGCAAGCGCTTCGACATCTACCCCAACGATCGCTCGCGTTTCTTCGAATTCCTCGGCAGCCGGAGTCACCATCGCGAACACTGGGCCGTCCGCGGGCTGGAGCTGGAGGTCGCGCGCGGCCGCGCCATCGGCATCATCGGCAACAACGGCGCGGGCAAGAGCACCATCCTCCGGCTCCTCGCCGGCATCACCGAGCCGACCGAAGGCGCCGTGGAGCTCAAAGGCCGGCTCAGCGCGCTGCTCGACCTCGGCGTCGGCTTCCAGGACGGCTTCACCGGGCGGGAGAACATCGAGTTCGGCTGCCAGCTCCTCGGCCTCAGCCCCGCCCTGATCGAGGAGCGGATGCCCGAGATGATCCGCTTCGCCGAGCTGGGCGAGTTCATCGACGACCCCGTGCGCACCTACTCGAGCGGCATGGCGCTCCGCCTCGGATTTGCGGTAGCCGTGCATGTCGACGCCGACGTGCTCCTCATCGACGAGGTGCTCGCCGTCGGCGACCAGTACTTCCAGCGGAAGTGCATCCGCCGCATCTCCGCACTGCTGGAGCGCGGCACGTCGCTGGTGCTCGTCACCCACGACCTCCACGCCGTGCGCGCCCTGTGCCACGAGGTGCTCTGGTTCGACGCGGGGCGGGTGCGCTTGCGCGGACCGTCCCGCGAGGTGGTCGAGGCGTACCTCGATCAGGACCGCCTCCGCGGCGCGCGGGCCAGGGGCGACTCGCTGGAGCCGGCGCCGCGGGCCGCCCGGCAGTCCACGCGGCTCGTCGTGGGGTCAACGCACCCGATGCTGGAGGCCGACCCCCTGCTCCACGCCACCTTGCTCCGTTCCACCCAGTTGCCCGACGCCGCCGAGATCTTCGCCGAGGACACCGGCGAGGCCCCCCGCATTTCCGAGGGGGAGAACCTGCTGGTGAGCGGCACGGGCGAGGTCCGGGTGCTCCGCGTGCAGCTGCTCGATGCGGCGGGAGTGGAACACACGCGGTTTCGGAGCGGGGAGTCGGTGGTGGTGGCCGTTTCTTTCCGCACCACCGAGCCCGTGGAGAACCCGATCTTCGGCGTGGCGCTGTTTCGTAACGACGGCACCTACGTCTACGGCCCCAACACGGGCTTCGACGAGGTCCTCCAGGGCCACTGGCACGGCGTGTACACCGTCTACATCCACTACCCGACGCTCGCGCTCCTCGCGGGCTCCTACCGGGTGAGCGTCGCCATCTACGACAGCGGCCACATCAGCCCCATGGCCTGGCACAACCAGCTCTACGAGTTCGAGATCGAGCAGGAGGTTGACGACCACGGGCTCGTGCGTCTGCCGCACCGGTGGGGGATGATCGTGCACCACGACGAGACCGGCCTGAGGTGAGCCGCATCCTCCTCGTGGGCGACACGCACGACGCCGGCTTCGCCCCCCTCCGCACGCGGCACTTCGCGGCGGTCCTGCCCGGGGCGGCCGTGCTGGACTGGCGGGAGGGCGTGGCGGAGCGGGCGGTAGACCTGCGCCCCGAAGTCGTCGTCACCGCCGGAAACCATGGACCCACGCGGGCCGCGCTCGCTGCGCTGGAGGCGTTGTCAGCGGCCGGACTCCCCTCCCCCGCGTTCTGGCTCGATGTGGCGGGCGACCCCTTCGCCGAGGCGCAGGCCCGTGCGGCCTGGGATGCCGACCCCGCCGCCATCGCGGCCGAGTCGGTGAGCGTCTGGTCGGCCGCCCTCGCGCGCGCCGATGCCTTCTCCACCGTGTGCGCGCCCGGGCGCCACGCGCTCATCGGCGCCCTCGGCGCGCTGGGCCGTCTCCCCTTGCTCCCTCCCGGCCGTGAGCCGATCCACGTCCTCCCCTGCGCCACGGACTTTCCCGACGAACCCGGCCCCGCCCGCGCCCCGGGCCTCGACGTGGCGCTGCTCGGCGGGTTCAACACCTGGCTCGACGACGAGACCCTCCTCACGGGCCTCCTGCTGGCGATGGACCGTGCGCCGGTGCGCGTGAAGGTGCTCGGCGGCCCCATCCCCGGGCACTACACCGGGGGATGGGAGCGCTTCGTGGCAGGCGTCCGCACCTCGCCCCACGCCGCCCGGTTCCAGCTCAGCCCCTGGCCGCCCCACGCAGCGCTCGCGGGCGAGCTGGCCTCCTGTCACGTCACCGTCTGCCTCGACCGGCCCGGCCCCGAAGCCGAGCTCGGCGCCCGCACGCGGGTGCTGTACGCCCTCCACCGGGGCCTTCGGGTGCTGGCCACGCCGGGCTCCCCCATCGTGCGCGAGCTCGTGGAGGCCGGGCTCGTGGAGGCCACGCCCGCGGCCCATTCCCTGCCGCCGGGCGGGGCCGCCCATGCGCTCGCCGCCGCGCTCCTCAACGGTAGCGGCGCACCACCGGAAGAGCGCCGCCGCGCGTGGTTGGGCGAGCGCAGCGCCACCCGCCTCGGAGAGCCGCTGGCCGCCTGGGCCGCCCACCCCGTCCGCACGCCCCATGCAGCCGCCGCGGGGGCCCTCGCCACGGCCTGGCTGGCGCGCGACCGTGCGCTCGCGGAGCTCGCCGAGGTCCGCCGCTCGCCCACCTACCGCGCGCTCAACCGCATCCACCGCCTCGTACCGAAGCGCTGATCCCCACGCCCGCGGTCAGTTCGCCTTCACCCGAACGTCGCCCATCCGCCGCGTGACCCCGGTGGCGTCGAGCCACTCCAGGAGCGGAATGGCCGTGCGACGGGACTGCCCGCTGAGCTCCTTGAAGGCGCCCGGATCGAGCTGCAGGTGCTCGGAGAACCAGGCCCGCACCTTCTCGCGGAGCTGAACCAGCACCGGGGTGGCGTACACACGCCCCGCCACGAGATGCACCTCGCCCCGATCCCGCAGGAGGAAGAGGAGCGCATCCCGGTCGGGGAACTCCTCCGGCGGGTCGGCGCCATCGAGGCCGGCCGCCCCCGCCCGTTCGAGCAGCGCCTTGCACCACGCGGACTGGGCGGGATCGAGCTTCACTTCCCAGCCCGGCAACCGCGCCCGTCCCCCTTCGAGCACGATTCGACCGGCGGCGGCTTCGGCCTCCAGGAGCGCGATGAAGGCCCGCTCGTCGAGCGCGCGCAGGGCGCCCGCGTGGGCCGCCTTGCGGTTGGCGGCCTGCGCAAGCGGCTCGGCGGCGTGGCGCTCGGCGAGGGTGTCCTGCAGCGCCTGACGGAAGCCTGCAGCCACCCCGGGCGCGTACCGCCGGTCGCCGATGCGCTCCCCCATCACGCGGCCCATCCGCTGCATGCAGTCGGCCTCCGTGAGCCCCGACGGGCCGGCCCGCTCGAGGAAGACCTCCACCTCGCCCGCCGCGAGGCGCGCGGCCTCCGCGGCGGCCACCCCCGCCCGCTTGCGACGGAAGAGCGGCGCCCAGGGGTCGAGGATCACGCCACCGCCAAGCGTGGCGCTCGGCGAGGCGCGCCGAACCACGAAACGATCGCCGGGGAGGCAGGGCAGCGGCTCGGCGAGGTGGAGCTGCACGAGGCAGCGCTCGCCGGGGATGAGCCCCTCGGCTTCGAGCGGAACCACCCGGGCCGGCACCTCGCGGGTGCCGTGGAGCACGACCACGCCGGGCTCGCCGGGCAGGAGCGGCGCGTCGGCGAGGTGGTCGTAGCGGGCATCGACTACCCCGGACGAGGGCATGCAGTCCGGCGCCACCACCCACAGGCCTCGCCCCACGTCGTCGATCTCCACACCGGTCAGGTTGAGGGCCGCGCGCGAGCCGGCCTGCGCCTCCGAAACGGCGAGCCCGTGCACCTGGATGCCCCGAACGCGGGCGCGCTCGCCGCCGGGCAGGAGCTGGACCTCCGCGCCATCGCGGAGCGTTCCGTTCCAGACCGTCCCCGTGGCCACGGTGCCGAAGCCGCGGCGCACGAACGCGCGGTCCACCGGGAGGCGGAAGGGGCGCGCCGCATCGCGGCGGCTGGTGGGGAGCGCATCGAGCGCCGCGAGGAGCTCCGGCAGCCCTCGGCCCGACACCGCGCTGGTGGCCACGATCGGCGCGTCCGGCCAGGGGCTGTCCGCGAGGAGCTCCCGAACCTCGTCGGCCGCGAGCTCGAGGAGCTCCGCGTCCACGAGGTCGGCCATGGTCTGGGCCACGACGAGGTGGGGGACGCCGAGGAGCCGCAGAACCGCGAGGTGCTCGCGCGTTTGCGGCATCGCCCCCTCCACGGCGCTCACGCAGAGGAGCGCGGCGTCGAGCCCGCTGGCGCCCGCCACCATCGTGCGCACCAGCCGCTCGTGGCCCGGCACGTCCACGAGCCCGGCCACCCGCCCGCCGGGCAGCCGCAGCGGCACGAAGCCGAGCGCGATGGTGATGCCACGGGCCTTCTCCTCCGGGAGCCGGTCGAGGTCCACGCCCGTGAGGGCCTTCACCAGCGAGGTCTTTCCGTGGTCCACGTGGCCCGCGGTCCCCAGCACGAGATCTGACATCCCCGCGACGTATCCGGCGCGCTACGTTGCCGAGGTGCGCGTTGCCTGCCCCGACTGCACCACCCCCATCGAGGCCCAGCCCGGGGAGGAGGTGGTTTGCCCTGCCTGCCTGTGCTCGTTCGTCGCACCGGCCACGAGTCAGGTCCCCCGGCGGTACGACGTGCACTTCCCCGACGGCAGCGTGCTGCGGCGCCTCAGCAGCTACGCGGTGCGGGAGGCCATCTACACCGGCGCGGTGCCCATCACCGCGCGCCTCCGGCCCGACGTGGGCGGCAACGACCTCGTGCCCGTGTACGCCTACCCCTGGTTCGGCCAGATCTTCGCGCTCCTTGGGGTGGAGCCCCCGGCCCACGCAGGAACCCGGCGCATCGCGGGCTGGGTGGGCGTACGCAAGGCCGCCCCGCCCCCTGCGCTCGCTCCCGCCCCCACCACGAGAGTCCGGCTGGAAAAGTCGGTCAGCAACATGTCCGTGGTGCTGTTGCTCGCCGTGGGCATCGGCGGCTTCTTCTTCCTGCTCGTGCTCCTGGCCGTCTTCCTGGCCTGGTGAGCCGGAGCGGAGGGTGCTCCGCCCGACCCCCGGGGATCAGAAGGAGAGCACCGTTCCGCCCGAAACCTCGGGGTAGAAGCCCGTATCGGCCAGACCGGCCTGGATCAGGTCGAACTGCTCACCCGACAGGACGCCGAGGCCCACGTCGAGGTTGAAGCCGAAGTTCTCGCTGACCATGAAGTCGCACCCGCCGCGGAGGCGCGCGCCGAAGGCGAAGTCGGGGGTGGCGGTGTAGGCGACCGCGAGCCCATCGAGGCCGATGTACGGCTGGATGGCGGTGGTCGGCACCTTGTAGACCACGCCGACGTTGATGGGCAGGATCGCGTTCCAATCCTGCACCTGCTCGGGGAGGATGCCCGCGGAGCTCGCGATCACGGCGCGCTCCTCGTCGGTGTAGTTGCGGTTGGTGGAGGCGCCTTCCACACCGAGCAGCAGGAGCACGCGGCTCGCCACCGGGATGTCCAGCTCCGCGCCGTAGGTCACGAAGTCGAGGCTGCCGTAGCGGGCGTAGCCGCCGCGCGCGGCCACGCCGAACCGGGCGCGGGCACCGTCGTTGCCGGCGCGGCGGACGGGCTCCTCCTCCTCGGAGAGCCGGCTGCGGCTGCGGGAGGGCGTATCTTCCTCCTCCTCGTCGACCGTGCGGCGGGAGGCCGACGAGCTGGAGCGGGACCGGCTGTCGCTGTCGAGGTCCTCCTCGTCTTCCTCGCGGGAGCTCCGACGGGCGGGCACGACCTCCTCCTCCTCGTCGAGCTCCTCGGCCACCGTGCGGCTGCTGGAGGACCGGGAGCTGGCGCGGGGGGCCTCCTCCTCCGCTTCGGCGAGGTCCTGATCGGGCTCTTCCTCCTCCTCGACCTCCTCCACGCGGGCCCGGCTGGCGGTCGTCTTCGTGGACGACTTCGACTCGGTGGGCTTGGTGGTCTTGCTGGACGAGGTGCTGCTGTAGCGCTCCGAGAAGGACTTCGGCGCGGGCTCCTCCTCTTCCGGCTCGGCATCCGCCGCCACCTTGCCGCCGCCGCCGAAGCTGAAGGCGGCCAGCTCGGCCTCGAGGTCTTCTTCGGTGGGCTCTTCGGCGGGGGCCGACTTCCGCGAGGCGGACGCCTTCGCGACGGCCCGCTCCTCGGCTTCCGCTTCGGCTTCCGCCTCGGCCCTGGCGCGGGCCACGGCTTCCGCCTTGGCCTTCGCCTCGGCGTCGGCCTTCGCCTTCGCCTTCGCCTTCGCTTCGGCTTCCGCGCGCGCCTTGGCGGCCTTCTCGGCCTCCGCCCGCGCCACCGCCTCGGCTTCGGCCCTGGCCCGCGCCTCGGCCTTCATCTTCGCCTCGGCCTCGGCGCGGCGCTTGGCGGCGGCGGCTTCGGCGGCGGCCTCCGCGGCGGCATCGTCCTCCTCGTCGGCCGTGTCCACGAGCTTGCCCTTCTTCGTTTCGGGCGTGAACTTCGTCTTGCCCTTCACGTCGGAGCTCTTGTCGAAGGCGAAGTCCTCGTCGTCGGCGAAGGCGGCTTCGGAAGCGCCCGCCTCGGCTTCGGCGGCGGCGCCGCCGCCCTCGCCCATGAGCTCCTTGGCCATCTTCGGGGCGGCGCCGGCCACCGACGCCACGTCGGAGGCGATGTCGTAGGACTTCTTGCGCACGATGGCGTTCTTGCCGGCATCGTAGAGCACGAGGCTGACCTTCAGGCCCGCGGAGCCGGTGGAGACCGAGCCCGCGACGACCGCGTTGGCGTCGTTGTCCTTGGCGATGCCCGCGAGGCACTTCGTGGAGGTGAGGCACGAGGCGTTGAGCGAGGCCGGCGCGGGAATGTCGTTCACGGTGTCGAACGCGCCCGAAAAGTCCAGCTCGCTACTGAGGAGGCTCGTGAGGTTGTTGCTCACCTTCGAGTCCACGCCGTTGGCCACCATGGGCAGGACGACCGCGTTGCCTTCCGCCCACGCAACGCCGGGAACGGCGAGCAGCAGGGCGATGGGGAGCAGACGGGAGGATGGGCGCATGGAACCTCGAAACGGCGACCGTTGATACTCGCACGAAACGCCTCGCTTGTCGAGGCCGGTTAGGCGAACCCCCGATGTCGTCGGTCCCTTCCCGCCTGGAGCTCGTGCGCGATCGGCTCGGGTTCGCGTGTCTCGGCGCCGGGGCGTTCGGATTCTGCGATGCCGCGCGGGCCCTCGTGGCCGGGCGGCTCGACCTCCAGGTGCCGGCCACGCTGGCCGTCCTCGCGGTCGGCACGCTGATGGCCGCGGCAGGTGGCCTTCTGCCCGGCCTCCTGATGGCGCCGCTCCCCGCCCGGCCGCTCGGGCGTACGCGGTGGGGCGCGTTCCTGGCGGGCACGTCGGTGGCGCTCCTCGCCCAGCTCTTCGTCGTCTGCTTCACCGACCCTCCCCCCTTCCAGCCCCTGCCTCCGCTGCATGGCAGCCCGCTGGCTTTTGCCGGCATCACGGTGCTCGTCGGGGTCGTCGCGCTGGGGCTCTACCAGGTGGTGCGCGGCGCGGGAAACGTGGCCACGGCCGCCATCGGGCTCCTCTCGCTCGGTGGCGGCTGGGTGGTCACCTCCAACCACGCCCTGCCGCCCGCCCCTTCCGCGCCGCCCGGGGGTTCGCCGCCGGTGCTGCTCGTCACGCTAGACACCACCCGCGCCGACCGGATCGGGGCCTGGGGCAACCCGACGGTGGATACGCGCCACCTCGATGCGCTCGCCGCCGAGGGCGTGCGCTTCAGCAACACCTCCGCGGTGGCGGCGGTCACCGGGCCGAGCCATGTGGCCATGTTCTCGGGGACGGGGCCCTGGCTCAACGGCGTCCTGCTCAACGGCATCCCGCTCCCCGAGGATCGTCCGCTGCTCGCCGAGCGGCTGCACGAGGGCGGGTGGTCGACCGCGGCCTTCGTGAGCGCCTACGTGCTCGAAGGCGACCTCGGCTTCAACCGCGGCTTCTCGGTGTACGACGACGACTTCGGGCTCCTCCCCGGCTTCCGCGACCTGCTCGTGCCCCGGATCGTCGACATGACGCACCGCTTCGTGAACCCCGACTGGGTGCTAGAACGGCGTGGGGCCGACACCGTCGACCATGCGCTCTCCTGGATCGACCGGCAGGAGGGCCCGTGGTTCGCGTGGGTGCACCTCTTCGATGCCCACGGTCCCTACGCCCCGCCGCCGCCGTGGGACACGGCCTACTACGCGGGCGACCCGCGCGATCCCGCCCACACGAGCATGGCCAACGTGACGGGCGTGGCGAGCTACCTGCTCCCCAGCCTCGAAGGCATCACCGACCTCCAGTACGTGCTCGCGCAGTACGACGGCGAGGTGAGCTACGCCGACACCCAGCTCGGGCGGCTCCTCGCCGGCATCCCGGAGGACACCCTCGTGGTGGTCATCGGCGACCACGGTGAGAGCCTCGGCGAGCACGGCGTGTGGTTCAACCACGGCGACGACCTGCAGGAGACCAGCCTCCACGTTCCCTTCGTGATGCGCTGGCGCGGCCAGCTCCCGCCCGCGGTCGTGTCTGCGCCGGTGGAGGGCACCGACCTCGCCCCGACCATCCTCGCGCGGCTCGGGCTCCCCCGCGAAGGCATGACCGGCCGCGACGCGCTCACCGAGCCCCGGGAAACGGCCTCGGCGATGTGTTTTGACCGGGAGACCAACCTCGTGGAGCGCAAGGCGGGCCGGATTACCGCGCCGCGCTGGCGGCTCGCGTCGTTCCGCGGCGAGACGGAGCGCTGGGGGGTGCAGGAATTCTCTTCCGCGCAGGAGCACTACGACCTCGCGGCCGACCCGCTCGGCCTCGCACCCACCGCGGGCGAGGCGCTCGCCGATCCTGCCCATGTGGCCCGCGCCGCCCTCATCCGCGACCTCGCCACCGCGCTCTTCGCCGGCGACACCGGCCGCTCCGCGACCGCCATCAGCGCAGAGGAGCGAGCGAAGCTCGAAGCGCTCGGGTATCTCGAGCCCCTATGATCTTCGCCGAGTCCCCGCTGAAGGACGCCTACCGCCGCCTCACCTGGGGGCCATGGCGTGAGCTGCTCGAGGCCGCCCCACCCGGCTGGGACTACCGGGCCTGCCGCCGCGTGGGTCGGCTCGCCGGTCGGGCTTCGCGGGCCAAGCTCGCCGATGTGGAAGCCAACCTCGCCCGCGCCTTCCCCGACCGGGGCAACCTGCGCGAGGTCGCCATCGAAGCCTTCGGCGCCCACTTCGAGAACCAGTACGCCTCGTTCGCCTTCGGTCGGCTCGGCGCAGAAAACTGGCAGCGGTGGCTTCGCCTCGAAGGCCTCGACCACCTCGACCGCGCCGCCGCGGATGGCGTGGGCGTGGTGCTCATGCACCCGCACATGGGCCCCGCGCAGCTCCCGCTCGCGGCGCTCGGCGCCATGGGGCGGCCGGTGCACCAGGTCGGGGGCGGCAAGGTGGCGGTGGAGAAGTCCGAGGTCGGCGAGTGGGCGAGCGGCGAGCGCGCCCGCCTCGAAGCGCGCATGAAGGTGACGCTCCACGACGGCACCGGGTTCCTGCGCGGGCTCCTCCGCGCGCTGGCCGCCCACGGGGTGGTGCTCACCGCCTGTGATGGCACCGGCGGGGGCCGCGAGCTCGGCCGCCGGCTCCCGCGCACCCTCTTCGGCCAGCCCGTGGGCACGCCCGTCACCCCCTTCTGGCTGGCCTACCAGGGCGGCGCGCGTCTGCACACGCTCTACACCGCCCGCGACCCGCTCGACCCTCGTCGCCACGCCAGCTTCATCGGCCCGGAGGTGCCCGTCCGCCGCGACCTGCCGCTCGCCGAGGCGCTCGAGGCGGGCGCCGACTTCACGTCGCAGTGGCTGGAGCTCGTGCTCTCCCGGCACCCGGAAGCCTGGCTGTTCTGGGACGAGTTCCGCCCCGGGAGGCTCATCACCCCATGACCCGCCTCCCCCGTGCGCTCCTCCGCGGCGCTTCGCTCCTGGCGCTGGGCGGTTCGCTCACCGTCGCGATGATCGACGCTACCCACCCCATGTTCAACGACGTGCCGGTGGTGGGCGGGGTGCTCGGGGTGTGCGCGGTGCTCCACCTGCCCTTCGTGTCGGGGTCGAAGGCCGCCCGGCTCTCGGCGCTGGCCTGGCTCATCGCCGCGCTGGCGTGGACCGCTTCGGCGACCGACCGGCTCGGCCCCGTGCCCGCGCGCCTCATCGTGTTCGGGGTGGATGGCGCCACATGGCGGGTGATCGACGAGGAGCCCCTCCCGAACCTCCAGTCCGCAGTGGCCGGGGGAGCCCGGGGCGACCTCATCTCGATGGAGCCGATGTTCTCGCCGCTCCTGTGGACGACCATCGCATCGGGCCGCAGCGTGAACGAGCACGGCGTGCGCGGCTTCCACGTGCAGTCGGACGATTGCAAGGTGGCGCGCTGGTGGGACATCGCCGAAGCCGAGGGGCAGCCGGTGGGGCTCTACAAGTGGCTGGTGGACTACCCGCCGCGCGCCTTCGCCCACGGCGGCTTCTGGGTGCCGAGCTGGCTGGCGCCGGCGGCCGACACCTGGCCCGCGCGCCTGTCGGTGGTGAAGGAGGTCGAGCTCGCCAACCGTCTGCGGCGCAAAGCCGTGGGCGAACGTGAGGCCTCCTTCGGGCTCGCGCGCCGCCTCGTGGATGCCGGCGCCCGGCTCTCCACGCTCACCCGGGCGGCCGTCTGGCGGGTGCGCGAGCGGATCCGCCCCCCCGACGACGCCACCCGCAACACCGAGATGCAGCTCATCCGAGGCGCGCTCGACCGCGATGTCTTCATCGCCCAGCTCTACGTGGAGAAGCCCACCGTCGCGAGCCTCAACTACTACGCCACCGACGGCCTCGCGCACCTCTACTGGGATCGCTACGCCGCGGGCGGAACCGAGGTGCGCGCCGCCTACCGCCAGGCCGACGAGATCTTCGGCGAGCTGGCCGCGCGGCTCGGCCCCGAAGGGCGCCTCCTCGTGGTCAGCGACCACGGCTTCCAGGCGATGACGGGCGCGGGCACCGCGGGCCAGTTCCTGCCGCTCACCGACCGCCTCGCGGCCCGCATCCGCGCCGAGGTCGGCAGCGCCGACGTGACGCGCATCGGGCACAAGCTCGTGGTGGGCACCCCCTCGAAGGCCGACGCCGAGCGTGTCCGGGCCTGGATTCCCGCCCTCACCGACCGCGCCGGCAACCCCTTCTTCAAGATCGGCGACTACCCCGACGACGAAGGCAGCCTCGCGCTCACGCTGGTCGACGAGCAGATCAGCGCCGACCGCCTCGCCACCGACACCGTGGGCGGCGAGCCCATCGCCCAGTACGTGACCCTCACCGCCAGCTACAGCGGCATGCACGAGGAGCACGGCGTCATCCTCGCTTGGGGCGCCGGCGTGGAGCCGGGCAGCCGCCTCGGCGATGTTCCGCTCCTCGATGCCGCGCCGACCATCCTCGCCGGCGCCGGGTTGCCCGCCAGCGACCAGATGCCGGGCCGCGCCCACGTCTGGCCGGAACGCCCCCGCGTGGCCGAGTGGGACTCGCTCGTGCCCCGGCTGCAGTTCCTCGGCGAGCAGGGCACCGACGTGAACGAGGAGATGCTCAAGGCGCTCGGGTACACCGACGACGGCAGCAAGCCCGCCGAACCGCGCCCGTGAAGCTGCTCCTCGTCGCCCGCCGCTTTCCGCCCGACGTGCAGAGCGGCACGGAAACGGTGTTCGCGCGCCTGCACGCCGAGGCCCTCGCGGCCGGCCACGAGGTGCGCCTCCTCGTGGGCTACCGGCGCTCGCCCGAGGGCTTCCCCGCCGGCACGGAGGCCGTCGCCCTCCGGGGGGGCCCGCGCGACTGGGCCACGATGGCGCTGGCCGCCGACCGCGCGGCCCGCGCGTTCTCGCCCGACGTCGTGCTCAGCAACAGCATCGAGGTCCGCGTGCGGGGCGTGCCCACGGTCACGATCGTCCACGACCTGAACTTCGGCGCGGCGGGGGAAGGGCTCGGCGCCGGCGCGAGGCGGTTGTTCTACCGGGCGCAGGCGAGCGGCCTCGCGCGCGTGGTGGCCGTCTCCGAGGTCACCCGCCGCGCGCTCCTCGGGCTGGGGGTGCCCGCCGAGCGGGTGGTCACCGTGCCCAACGGGGTGGACCTCCAGCGTTTCCGGCCCGCACCCCGGCCGGAAGACGGCGAGGTGCACTTCGTGCAGGTGAGCCGCATCCTGCCCGGCAAGGGCCAGCATTGTGCGCTCGACGCGTTCGGGCGGATGCGGCCCGACCAGCGCAAGGGCATGCGCCTCGCGCTCGTGGGCACCGTGGCCGACAGCACCTACGCCGAGCAGCTTCGCGTGCAGGCCTGGAACCTCCCGGCCACCCTGCACACCGACGTGCCCGACGTCGTGCCCTACTACCAGTCCGCCGACATCGCGCTCTTCCCCACCCGGATGCCCGAAGGCTTCGGCTACGCCGCCGTCGAGGCGATGGCGTGCGGGCTCCCCGTGATCGCGTTCGACGACCCCGCCGTGGTCGAGGCCACCGGCGGCCACGCGATCGTGGTCCCCCGCGATGACGTGGTGGCGCTGCGCGGAGAGATGCTGCGGCTCGCTGCCGACCCGGAGCTGCGGCGAAGCCTCGGGGAGCGCGGGCGGGCCTTCGTGGAACGGTACTGCTGGGCCGATACCTGGCGCGCCTACGAGGCGGTGCTCAAGGCCGCCGCGAAGGGCGGCGCTTGAACCTCGTCCTCTTCGAGCGCCACGAGCTGGAGGGCCCGCTCGCCGCCGACGACGTGCGCACGCGCCACGTCCTCGATGTCCTTCGCCGCGCGGTGGGCGACCCCTTCGATGCCGGCGTGGTGGACGGCCCCATCGGACAGGCCACCGTGCTGTCCCTCGGGCCGGAGGGGCTGCGGTTCCGCTTCTCGCCCCTACGCGAGCCCCCTCCCCTCCCCGATCTCCATCTCATCGTGGGCCTCCCGCGCCCCTCCACCGCCCGCGACATCCTCCGCGACGCCACCACCTGCGGCGTGCGCTCCCTGCAGTTCGTGGCCTGCGAGCGCAGCCAGGCCAGCTACGCGCAGAGCAGCCTGTGGACGAGCGGAGAGTGGCGCCGCCACCTGCTCCTCGGGGCCGCGCAGGCCTTCGACACCCGGCTGCCCACCGTGAGTTGGGGCCACGGGCTGCAGGCGGCGCTCGCCTCCCACGACGCCGGCGCCCGACTCGCCCTCGACAACTACGAAGCCGGGAGCCACCTCGCCGTGTGCGACCGTGGGCCGGGCCGCGTGACCCTCACGATCGGCCCCGAACGCGGCTGGGGCCCCACGGACCGCGCGGCGCTCCGGGCGGCGGGCTACTCGCTGCACCACCTCGGCACCCGCGTGCTGCGCGTGGAGATGGCCGTCGTGGCCGCCACGGTGCTCGTGCAGGCCAAGCCGAGGTAGGCTCGGGAGGGCGCCACCGGCGTAGCCGGGAAGGCGCCAGTTCGTGGTCACCATCGAGGCGAGGTTGCCCACGCGCGGATGCCCGTTTCGGGCGCAGAGCCAAGCCCACGGCGCCTCCGGGCCCGGTGGAACGGTGAGCCGCGTGCGGGCGTACCCGACCGCCGTCGGCGGAACGCAGCCCCAGCGAAAGGCATCGCACCGCACCGCCAGCCTGGTCAGGAGTCGATCGGCCTCGTGGGGCGCGCGGGCAGCCATGCCGGCCTCGACGCTCGACACGGGACCCGCAAACCGGGCCACCAGCCAATCGCGATGGCCACGGAGTGTTGTCCCTGCGTGCGCGGCACCCGCCGGGGGATGCACCTCGCGTCCATTGCCCAAGGGCCGGATGTGCAGAACGAGCTCTCCCAGTCCGCGTTCCAGACCCGAGAGGAGGGCCACCAGACGAGCGTGTGGAGGGAGGCTTCGCTTGGCGCGGCCACACGTTGCGCGCGCCATTCAGCCGCCAACCCCCGTGGCCGGGACCGCCGTCGTCGGCCTACCCCCGGCTTCGCCGCAGCCACGCCATCACCCGCGGGCGCGCGGGACGCTCCACGCCGGCGTAGAGCAGGTGACCCACGGCGAGGACCACAACGACCTGGCCGGCGGTGTACGTCAGCCGGTACATCAGGCCGGCCCTGCCGAGTGGCTCGCCGAAGGCCTCTTCGAACAGCATGAGCGTGAGGCTGTGGCTCAAATACACCGCGTAGGAAACGTGGCCGAGCCAGAGCATCGCCCGCGGCACGGGCCAGGAGCTCCGAGCCAGCGCGTACACCACGCCCGCGAAGGCCAGGGGCGCCCAGGCGATCGGCTCGACCGCCGCATCGGGGTTCGACGCCTGGTACGCGGCGCCCGCGAGCACCACGACCGCGATCGCCCCCCAACCGGACCCGGCGGCGCCGCGCCAGACGTAGAGCCTGTGTACCGCCACCCCCATCGCGAACCCGTAGAGCACCCTTGGGAGGCCCAGCTCCATGTTGGTGCTGTCCCCCACGTCGGCCAACGCCCCTCCGAAGAGCAGGACCGCCCCGGCGGTCACCAACCACACCTCTCGCCGCCGGCTCACCCAGGCAAACGCAGGAAACAAGAGGTACACCAACCACTCCGCGCTGACCGACCAGTCCACGAGATTCCACGCTCGGCCGATGGGGAAGGTCCACGCCTGGATCATCAGGAGGTGCGTGACGAAGCTGGCGGCGTCGGTGGAACAGCGATCCAGGGGTGGGGAGCCGCGAGCCACGCGTGACCCGACGTACAGGGCGAAGACGAGGTGCATCGCGAGGTAGGCGGGGTAGATCCGGGCCAGGCGCCGAACGAGAAAGTCACGGTAGCCGGAGAAGCTCCGGACACGCTCGCGCGAGGTCAGCGCGATCACGAAGCCACTGAGCACGAAAAAAGGTCCACGCCAAACGTGCCCGAGAGGCTCGCTCGTTTCATCCACGGCCAGGCGCCGGGAAAGAAGTCCTGCAACGAGTGGCGCAGGTGGTAGACCAGCACCCAAACGGCGGCCACGCCCCGGAGCGCCGTGAGCGGCCGGAGCTCATCCTGACCAGGATTGGACCCCATCCCCTCGGCGCGGGATGCCGGGCGGTGCTCATCGGCCAGCGGACGGTCGCGCGGCATCCCCCAAACTACCCCGTGCTGAGCCGGGAGAAGTCCGCGAGGGTGGAGAACCGCGCCACGATGGCCCGCAGGAGCCCGAGGCGGGTGGCACGCACGGCCGGGTCCTCGGCCATCACCATCACGCCATCGAAGTAGGCATCGACCTGCGGGCGGAGCGCCACCAGCGAGGAAAGCTGGCCATCGATGTCGTCGGTGAGGGGGATGGCGGCGACGGCATCCCGCAGGGCGCGACCGGGCGCTTCGAGCGCGGATTCATCGAGCGCGGAGAGGCTGCCGGCCTCGCCCGGGTTCTGCTTCACGAGGCCCGCCACGCGGCGGAAGGTGGCGCGGATGGCGCCCAGCCGCCCATCGGCGGCCAGCGCCCCGAACGCGCGTGCGCGGGCCGAACGGTCCACGAGCGACTCGCCGCCTGCCGAGAAGACGGCCTCCACCACGTCGGTGGGCACGCCCTCCTCCATCAACGAGGCCCGCAGGCGCGCGGCCACGAACTCGCACACATCCTCCCCGCCCGCACAGCCTGCCGCCGCGAAGAGCGCGGCCACGGGCACCGAAGCCACCCCGCCGCCCATCGCCAGCGCCACGACCCCGTTGGCGGCGCGACGCAGCCCGAGGTGGTCGGCGCCACCCTTCGGCTGCAGGCCCGCGGCGAACGCGGAGTCGAGGAGCGTGAGCCGCTCAGCCAGCGCGAGGGCAAGGCCGGCCGGAGAGCTCGGGAGGGCATCGCCCGGGAAGCGCGGGAGGTAGTGCTCCTCCACCGCGAGCGCCACCGCGGCCGGGGCACGCTCCACATCCTCGAGGAGCTTGCGGCCCACGTGGCCCTGCAGCTCGGGGAACTCCCCGACCATCAGCGTGGGCAGGTCGGACTTGCAGAGGTTGCCGGCGGTGCGAACGAGCGCGGCGTCGGCGCCCACGAGCGCCGCGAGCCCCGCGCCGGCGGCGGCGATGGCCGCCTGACGGGCCGCCATGGTGAGCGGGCGGCCATCGGGGCCCTTCACCTCGCGCAGCCACACCATCCCGCCGAGCCGAAGCCCGTGCTCGGCGAGCGGGCGCCGGGCATCCTCGGAGAAGAAGAAGCGGGCGTCGTGGAAGCGTGCGGCGAGCACCCGCGCGTTGCCCGTGGCGATGAGCTCGGCGTTGCCGTGCGGGTTGTTGCTGATGACCACGAAGCGGTTGAGCAGCTTCCCGGCCCGGTACAGGGGGAAGTAACGCTGGTTCACCTTCATGCTCTCCACGAGGAGCCGCTCGGGCAGCTCCAGGAGCGAGGCCTCGAACTCACCCACGAGCGGCGTCGGCCACTCCACGAGGTTGGCCACCTCGTCCACAAGCGCCAGGTCGGGGCGCAGCTCCGCCCCTTCCGCCGCGGCCACCTCCGTGAGCTGCGCCTCGATGCGGGCGCGACGGGAGGCAGGGTCCGGGTCCACATGCCGCCGGGACAGCTCGGCGAGCCAGCCCGCCGAGTCCTGTACGACGAAGGGTTCGGGGTGCCAGAGCCAGTGGCCGACGCTCGTGTTCACCGTGGGCTCGCCGCACACCGTCAGGTCGATGCGCTCGCCGTCGAGCACGGCACACACGTACCGGATGCGGCGGGGGAACTGCTCGCGCCGGGAGCCCCAGCGCATCGACTTCTTGAAGGGGATGCCGAGGATGGCGGCTTCCAGCCCGGCCGCGACGAGGTCGAGGAGCCGCTCGCCGCCCTCGGAGCGGCGGGCCGCGATCACCTCGCCCTTCGGGCCGCTGACGCGCTCGAGCGCCTCGACCGCCACGCCGTTCTTGGCCGCGAAGGCCGCCGCCGCCGGCGTGGGTTGCCCGTCGCGGAACGCCACGGAGACCGACGGACCCGTGACCAGCTTCTCCACCACCGGAGAGAGCGCGTGCACATTGGCGAAGGCCACCGCGATGCGGCGCGGGGTGCCCCACACGCGGGGCTCGCTCGCGGCGAGGCCCCCGAGCAGGCGGGTGAGCGCGGCGGCGATGCCCTCCATCGCCGGAGCCACGAAGCGGGCGGGCAACTCTTCGGTGCCGATCTCGACGAACAGCTCGGCCATCGCTACCTCCCCAGCTCTTTGCGGCGTTCCGCGAGGCTCATTCGAGACGTTTCCTTGTAGAGACCGGCACAGGCGCAGGCGAGGTCGCGCACCCGGCGAATGTAGCCGGCGCGCTCGGCCACGCTGATCGCGCCGCGGGCCTGCAGCATGTTGAAGGCGTGCGAGGCGCCCATCACGCACTCGTAGGCCGGCAGCGGCAGCCGCGCGGCCACCAGCCGGTTCGCCTCGCGCTCCCACACCTCGAAGGCGGTGAAGAGATCGCTGGCGCCGCCGTGTTCGCCGGGCCCCGAGTCGAAGTTGTCGGCGGCCTGCTCCAGCTCGTTGGCCTGGAACACATCGCCGTAGGTGATGCGTACGGGACCATCCACGAAGACGAGATCGTACACGTTGTCGACCCCCTGGAGGTACATGGCGAGCCGCTCGAGCCCGTAGGTGAGCTCGGCGGGAGTCTCCTCCAACTGCACGCCGCCAACCTGCTGGAAGTAGGTGAACTGCGTCACCTCCATGCCATCGAGCCACACCTCCCAGCCGAGGCCCCAGGCGCCGAGCGTGGGCGACTCCCAGTCATCCTCCACGAACCGCAGGTCGTGCTCCTTCAGGTTGAGCCCGAGCGCCTCCAGCGAGCCCACGTACAGCTCCTGGATGTTCGGCGGGCTCGGCTTGATGAGCACCTGGAACTGGTAATAGTGGCCGAGCCGGTTGGGGTTCTCGCCGTAACGACCATCGGCCGGGCGGCGGGAGGGCTGCACGTAGGCGCAGCGCCATGCGCCCGGGTCCAGCGAACGCAGGAACGTGGCGGGGTGGAAGGTGCCGGCGCCCATGGGCTGGTCGTAGGGCTGGAGGATCGCGCAACCCTGCGCGGCCCAGTAGGACTGAAGGCGGAGGATGAGGTCCTGGAAGGTGAGGCGCTCGCGGTTCACGGCTCTCTCGGGAGGGGGCCGGTGCTAACCCGAACGCGCGCAGGCGTGCCTGCTTCGAGGAACGGGGAAGCCCGGCAGCCCTATCGCTGGATCAGCAGGGGGAACGGCGCCGCGCGCGAGGCGCCTCGCGTCGCCGGGGCCACAGGCTCGGGGAGCGCGGCGCCATGCACGAGGTGCAGCCGGGGCGGGCCGCCGTCGACCGGGGGGACCGCCGGCGTCGGCGCAGCGGCGGCGAGCAGCTCGGGCAGGCGCGGCGCGAAGGCGCGGACCACCCACTGGGCGTCGGACAGCGTGGGGCGGTGTTCCGGCGGGAGGCCGGCGACCGCATCGTTCAGCGCCCGCCCCCACACCGGATCCGGCACGCCCATCGGGAGCCCGCCCATGTGGCGCACGAACTCGCCGCGGAGCACCGACATCGCAGGCAGGAAACCGCGGGCGTCGAGGTGCAGGAGGCCCTGGATGAGCCTCCGCAGCCCGAGCGGCACCCGGCCCGCGTTCTCCGGGCGCTCCAAGGCCGGCCCCAACGCGCGGATCGCGGCCGGCGTGAGCCCCCGGGGGCCGGGCGCGCTGGCGAGCGCGGCGCAGGCCAGGGTCGCGCCGAGGCCGATCGCATCGGGCACGAGGCCGACCCCGCCGGCCGGCACGATCGAACCCACGACGCGCGCGCGCCCGGTGACGTCGATCATCAGGTGGCCGACGCTCAGCCGGCCGTGAACGAAGCGGGTGGGCCCCGGAAGCCGGTGGAGGGAGTCGAGGGCGTCGGCGATCTCGGCCCCGAGCGCCGCGAGGCGCCGCCCGGAGAAGGCCAATCCGCGACGGCCGAGGAGCGCGCGCAGCGGCCACCCGTGAACCCGCTCCACCACGCTCCACCGTACGGCGCCGCTCACACCCGTCTCATGGATGCGCGCGAAGCCCGGATGCAGCGCCATCGCCGGGCTCGCGTGCGAGAGCGCCGCGGTTTCCAGGTCGCCGCTCTCGGCGGCGCCGACCTCGATCGCCTTCCGGGGGAGGGCCACCCCGCCCTCCATCACCGCGAACAGCCCTCCCCGCATCGTCCTCGCCAGGAGGGGCCCGATCTGGTGCGGGCCCGCCTGGTAGCGGAAGTCCGGCGAGAGGAGCGCAGCGGCCGCCTCCAACTCGCCCTCAGCGTTCGCCTGCCCGACGCGCTCCGGGGCGTCGAGATCGGTCACGCGGGGATGGGTGGGGGCGCCCGTCTTCACCCCTTGATCATAAACGAAAAAGTCACAAACACAATGGCATCGGTCCAGAATATGAAAAATTCAAATATTTCTGTAGAAGCCTGAACTGAACGCCTAGAAACCCATCTCTTCCGGCCTGCGGTAGGCCCACGCCCGCTGGAGCGCCTTCAGCTCCAGCGGCCAGCGGTGCAGGCCGAGGCGCCACCGAACTGCCGCGGCGGCCGAAAGGAGCCGGCGCCGGCCCGGCCCGAGGTTGAGATCGGTGTAGGTGGGGAACCGCGCGTTGAGCACCGTCTCGAAGTCGAAGATGGTGCGCCGAAGCTCGGGGGTGACCCAGGGGGTGGACTCGGTGCGGCGGTGGTCGAAGGCGGTCCACGGGGGGGAAAGCCAGCCGTCGAGGTCATCCGGAAAGCGCATGCCCAGCCGCTCGGCCTCCTCCCACTGCCCCGGCAGGGGCACCGGGGTGTAGAGGTAGAGGATGATCTCGCAGTCGGGGTTCTCGGCCTTGAGGCGGCGCACCAGCTCGAGGCTCCGGCGCACGTCGCGCTCGGGGTCCCCCGCGTTGCCGAGCACGAAGCTGAACTCGGGGCGCACGCCATGGCGGCGGGCGAGCCGATTCAGCGCGAGGGTGTCGGCCACCTGAAGGCCGCCCTTGTCCATGCGGGCGAGCGCCTCGTCGTCGCCGCTCTCGGCGCCGTAGAAGACCATCCGGAGCCCCGCGCGCGCCATCGCCTCCCAGGTGGCGCCCGAAAAGCCCAGCATCGTGTCGATGCGCCCTTCGCCCCACCAGCCGACGCCGAGGTGGGCGATGCCGTCGGCCACCTCCCGGCAACGTTTCTCCCATGCGAAGAAGTTGTTGTCGTGGAACTCGATGGCGTCGGCGCCGTGGGTGCTGACCAGCGTGTGGACCTCGCCGATCACCGCCTCGGCGGGGTCGGGCAGCCACCGGCCCGCGTACAGGTTCACCACCGCGCAGAAGTTGCAGAAGTAGGGGCAGCCCACGCTGGTGTGGAGGTTGAAGGTGCGGCGCCCGAGGAAGCTGCGCGCGGCGTAGCGCTGCATTTCCACACGGTGAAACGGCGTGGGTCCGTACGTGCTGCTCACCCGCAGGGGGCGGCCCGTGCCCCGAACCAACGCGCCGTCCATCCACACCGCCGTGCCCGCCATCGCGAGGGAGTCGCCCCGCTCCACCGCCCCCACCAGCTCGCGCAGCGTGTCCTCCCCCTGCCCGAGCACCACGGCATCGATGCTCGGCTCGCGCGCCACCACCTCGGGATGCACCGACGCGAAGTACCCCCCCCACACCACCAGCAGCTCCGGGTTCGCCGCCTTGAGCGCGCGGGTGATCGGCACCGCCACCCGCAGCTGCGGCCCCGGCATGACCGTGATCAGGAGCAGCACCCGCCCGTGCCCACAGAGCGCGCGGAGGCGCGCCTCGGCGTCCGGCTCCACGTTGCCATCCACGATCACGACCTCGTGGCCGTCGGGGATGCCCCGCACCACGTGGAGGAGCGACAGCGGCAGGCGGCGGTGCGCGAGCTGCGCCCTCGGGTTGAAGCAGACGACCTTCACGACACCCGCTCCGCCACGAGGAGCGTGTGGTCGCCCCACTCCCGCAGGATGGGCCATCGGGAGAGCCAGGGGTCCCACTCGCTCCGCCACCCGGGGCGGCCGCCGAGATCGGGCGCGGGCACGAGCAGCCCGAGCGCCTCCACCCTCCGCACCCGGAACGCCGACCCCAGCGCGGCCTCGACCGCCGCCACGCTCCACCAGGAAACGGGGATCTCCTGCCCCGCCACGATGGCCGTGGCCCGGCCCCGTCGGAGGCGCTGGCCCCGCGCGAGGCGCTCGACGGACTCCACGGGGCAATGGCGCGACATCCAGACCAGCACGACCCGGCCGCCCACCCGGAGGACCCGGGCGAGCGTGGCGCCCAGCTCGTCGATGCGGGCCACGCAGTTGAGTACGCCGAAGTTGAGGAGCACGACGTCGTAGTCGGGGCCGGCCAGCTCCGCAGCCTGCTCCAGTCCGCCTGCGAGCGCAACCACGCCACGCTCGAGCGCGACCGCACGCATGCCAGCCGAGGGTTCTATCGCCAGTGTTTCACAGCCGGCGGCGCGGAGGGCAGCCGAGTCCGCACCCGAACCCGCGCCGATGTCGAGCACCCGAAGGCGGTCCCCTACGCCCTCCAGAACTGCAGAGAGCACTCGCCCACGCCATATCTGCACGATCGGCCGCGAATCCCAGTTGCGACGATAGTGCGCCGCCTCGCGGTCAAAGGCTGGTGAGGGTTCCGCCGGCAAAGGGGGTGGGTGCGTTGACATGCGGCGGCGCCGAAGTACCATAGCGCGCCTCGAACCGGAGTCTCATGACCACCCCCAAGCTGCCCCTCCTCCTCGGACTCACCCTGGCCTTCGCAGCGGGGCCCGTCCTTCTGGCACCCACCGCAGCTTATGCGCAGCCGGCGCCGGTTTTCGCGGGCACCGGGCTCCTCGAGATGCTCCCCGCGAACGAGGTGGTCGGCGATGGCACCACGACCACCGACCTCTACGTCCTCGCGCTCGACCCCGCCGGCGCGCCACTCGGTGGACTCGCGTTGAAGCCTTCGGTGACCGGCGGCACGCTGGGCGCGATGGTGGATGCGGGCGGCGGCGTGTACCGCATCCCGTTCACGCCGGCGAAGGCCGCCGGGAAGACCACCGCCACGCTCACGATGAAGGGCAAGCTCGGCAAGGACACCGTCCAGAAGTCTTGGGAAGTCACGGTCAATCCGCCCCGTAGCACCGCGCTCACCGCGGCCGCGAACCCCCCCAAGATGACGCTCGGCCAGGACCGCACGGCCACCATCTCCTTCAACCTCGCCGGCGGCGATCGCCAGTCCCTCGCCGGGATCGATCTGGTCGTGCAGGCCAGCAGCGGCACCGTCGAGAACATCACCAACCTCGGCGGCGGCCAGTTCACCGCGCTCTACACGGCGCCGGCCGTGAACTACCCGCACGTGGCCCTCCTCACCTTCGCCGACAAGCGCGATCCCGCCCACACCGTGGGCAGCCTCGCGATCCCGCTGTGGGGCAAGGTGGAGTTCCCCGTGGTCGTGGCGCCCGATGCGCGCGCGATCCTCAAGATCGGCGCGCAGCAGTTCGGCCCCATACAGGCCGACAACCAGGGCCGCGCCCGCGTGCCCGTGCTGGTGGAGCCCGGCGCCCAGATGGCCGAGAAGATCAGCATCGGCAGCGATGGCAAGAGCGTGAGCGAGCCGCTCGACCTCAAGGTGCCCGAGGCCAAGCGCCTCTCGCTGATCCCCACGGCCGCCGCCCTCCCCGGCGATGCCCACGCCCAGATTCCCGTGTACGCCGCAGTCGTCACCCCCGATGGCAAGCCCGACCTCACCGCCCAGGTGGTCTTCTCCACCACGGGCGGCACCGTCTCCCCGGCCAAGCACGTGGGCAATGGCGTGTACACCGCCACCCTCACGCCCCCCACGGGCGCGAGCGCCGCGCAGGCCACGATCACCGCGAAGCTGGCCGATCGTCCCGCGGTGCAGACCGCGGTGATGGACGTGAACTTCGTCAGCGTGCGCGCCGCGAAGGTTGAGCTCACCGCCGAGCCGGTCACGCTGAGCCCCACGGCCGAAGGCTTCAAGGTCTTCGCCAAGGTGACCGGCCCCGACGGCATGGGCCTCGGCGCCCGGACCCTGTCGTTCAACGCCTCCGGCGCCCGCCTCAAGGAGGTCAAGGACCTCCGCAACGGGGACTATCAGGCGCTGTTCACCACCACGGGCAAGACCGCGGTCGACATCACCGCCAGCGTGGCCGCCCCGGTCACCGGAAACCCGCTCCGCCACGTGCTCCTCGTCCCCGCGACCACCCGCGTGAAGAACGACGGCACGAGCGCGGTCGGCGTGACCGTGGTCACCGTGGATGAGTTCGGCTACCCCGTGCCCAACGTGCCGGTGGCGCTCAAGCTCACCGGCGGCGATGGCACGCTCCCCCAGTCGGCCACCACCAACACCGAGGGCATCGCCTCGGTGTTCTACACCGCCGGCCGCACCCCGGGCCTCGTCACCTTCGAAGCCACCGCTGGCGACCTGCAGGGCATGGGCGCGCTCGCGCAGGTGCCCTCCTCGCTCGCCCTCTCCGAGCTTCCGGTCGCCGGCGCCAAGGAGACCGCCGGTCTCGTGAGCGCCTGGCGCGCCACGCTCCCCGGCCTCCGCGTGGAGCGTGAAGGCGCCGCGGCCGTGGCCGCCGCCCCCGTGGCGGTCTCGATGAGCGGCGCGGCCCGCGCCACCCGCGCGGCCCTGACGAGCGATCCGGCCACCGTGAGCCCCGGCGGCACGGTCAAGCTCCGCGTGAACCTCACCGACGAGAGCGGCCGCGGCGTGGCCGGCCAGCAGCTCGACTTCCTCGTTTCGGCGGGCAGCGTGGGCACCGTGGCCGACCTCGGCGGCGGGCTCTACGAGGCCAGCTTCTCCGTGCCGGCCAACGCTTCCGGCGATGTGAAGGTGTCCGTGGCCACCCAGGATGGCACCGCCTCCAGCTTCATGCGCGTGCCCGTGGGCGGCGCCGAGGCCATGTGGTCCAGCGCCAACCCCTTCACCACCACCGCGTCGTCCGACCCCTACGCGGCCAAGCCGCCCGCGCCCGCCCCACAAACAAAGATGCCAGGCAATTCCAAAACCATCATTTTCCATGATGGCCGGCGCCGTTCACTTTGCAGCATTCTGGC